>JBMNRL010000057.1:0-2608 GCA_050944615.1 Blautia sp. | reverse complement strand
TCCTTTGTATTGTTAGTTCTTACTAAGTTATTTGTTGCTAATGATATGTTTCATTTCTGATTGGTGGTCTCATATTATCTCCTAATATACTAATTCTTTAAAGTGTTGTTAGCCTTCTTTTAAGCTTCGAATACTGTAACGCTTATCTTTGATACCAAACGCTTTAAAGGTGTTACCCTCTAAACCTTTCAAAATACGGCTTGCGTTGCGTTCATTATAGACTGTCTTTAACTCTGACCCGCTCAAATTAGTATTGATAATCGTGTTTTCTCGGTTATTCAGAATATCGAATAAGAAGTCTTGTTCCCAATCGCTTTTAGGGTTTAGTGTTGCATTCTTCGCCCCAAGATCATCAAGAATAAGGTAGTCAGCTTCAGTCAATAGCTTAACCGCTTCTGCCTCTGTTAATTTGGCACCTCTGCCATAATTCCACCCCTCTTTGATTTCCTTAATGATTTCTGTAAGGCTGACAAACAACACACTCTTAGGTTCATTTTTTGCCCTGTATCCCTCGTTTATCGCTTTGGCAATAGAAATACTTAGGTGACTCTTTCCAATGCCTGTACCGCCTGTTATAAGCGTATTTCCTACCATGCCATTTAGATATTTGTCCGCCTGCTTTTTAGCAAAGACTAAAAGTTGACGTTCTTCTGGTGTATTTGCTATAAAAGTGTCAAAGGTAGCCGTTTTAAGCTCTTTAGGGATTGTACTATCACGTTCCAAGACGTTATAAGTATTTGCATACAATTCTTTATTTTTGAGTTTTTCAAGTTCGCTTTGGCTCTTTTGAGCTATTTCCTCTTTAGCACATTCGGGACAATATGGGGCGGGCTTTCTCGGTTTGGCTTCTCCCGCTATTACAACAGTCCTGTTAAGCTGTTGTAAATGTACGTTATGTACGGGACAAACCTCATCAAGTTCTATAATATGTTTCAAGTTCTCAAATGGGTTCTTTTCCATGTTTTTACCTCACTTTCTAAAATGGTAAATCTGGGATAGTGCTTTCTATATCACTTTTAGCAGGTTGGCTCTTGGATTCTTCAAATCTTCGTTGTTCTTCATCTTGCTGAACAATTGTTTTGATACCATTTTGAGCCCAATTTTTAAGAATCGAATTGATATATCCGAAATTTCTTTTGGAGTTATCAGCTGCTCTGTCAATTGCTCGCTTAACTAAATTTGGCTCTAAATTATCAATTTCTATAAAATCTTTAAGTTTTTGCAATTGGTAACCATCTAAAACACCAATTCGAGATTGATAATATTCAAAAATATTAAATTCGGATTTTCCATCAGCAGTAGCAGATTGATTTTCTCTAGTATCTACTTCTGACTTTATATCTATATTTATATCTTTCTTTAACTCTATTTCTTTATCTATATCTATCTCTGTCTTACAAGTGGTTAACGGTTCGCTTACAACGTTAGTTATTTGGTTTACATTGTAAGAATTATCATTTTTTAATTTTTGACGTTTTCTGTATTCTCGCATATATTGCGCTTGATTTGTTTCCTGTTCTAACATTGCTTTAGCTTGCAATAGTTCAGCATTTCCGTTAGTATCAATCTGAATTAATCCGCATTTAGTAAAGTATGCCATTGTCATATTAATATCATCTTCTGATACGTCCAATTTGATAGCCAATTCTTCTACCAAGCTTTCAAGATAGCCGTCATAGTATAAAATACAGTCACTTTCCAAGCTTTCTAGCATTAGACGGATATAAATAACAGTCATAGCATATCCGCCATTCATATTTTTCAATCGTTTAATAAAAACATTGTCAAAAAACTTTTTATCAACCTTTAACCAAAAATATACTTTAGTCTTTGCCAATTATTTCCCCTTTCTAGCGTACAGTTAAGAAATTAATCACGTCTGACACTCTAAAATATTGCTTCTTGCTACTCTCAAAAGGTGGTTGATAGACTTTAAGCCCTAACTTGACCCAATTTGTAAGAGTTGCCCCCGTTATGTCTAACTCTTCTTTCAGCTCTTTAGAACTTATTAAGCCTGTTTGTTTCTGTAGCTGTCTTTCTAGTTCTAATTTCTTTTCTGAAAGCTCATCTACACGATCTAATAAACCTTGTTCAAATTCTGTTGAAAATGTTCCCATATTACACCTCTATCGTTGGTACAGTAGCTAATTTTTTTCTATAATCGCTAGCTTGATTTTTATGTTCTGAAACGATATGTTTTAAAGCGTGAGTTACTGTATTTAAAAGAAGAATTGTTTGTTCATCATCTTTATCTCTTGCTAACTCTAAAACATCTGTAATTATTTCTAGTTCTCCACAAAGTCCTTCATAATCTACTAAAAGATCATCATAATCATAAAAGCTGCTTGCCATTTTGTTTTTTCCTTTCTAGTTATAATATCGTCCTTGCAATTGAATATAAGCCCCGTATCGCTCTTTTACATGATTGTCGGGTATTTCTTCATTTTCTTGTTTAACGTCCTCTACGGGCTTAATATGGAGCAATAAAAGTAATGCTATAATCAATACCACCATAAGTACTAACTGAGCCCAGATTGGTAAATTAATTTCTTGGTAAATCATTTTTGACACTTTCTAGTTCTTTCCTTAATATCAGCGATTTTTCCCA
>JBMNRL010000056.1:0-2620 GCA_050944615.1 Blautia sp. | reverse complement strand
TGAACACCGCTTTGTTCATCCTTGGCAAGGTTACTAAAAAGTGGAACTCTATGAACACACCCTATATTAGCCATATCTTTTATCTCTCTAAAAATAATAAATAATTTCAAAAAAACTTGACTATTGTCAATTTTTTTTAGTTAGGGATTATATATAATATAAATACCATATATAGTATTCAATGTAACAACAAAACACCATATATAGATATTATACACAATAGGAGAACAAAATGCAAACTATCCAAGTATACTACATCAGTCTAAGTGGAAATACAACTAGTTTTCTCGAAAGGCTGGATAGATACCTACAAAAAGAATTTCAAGAAAGCCTGAATTATATAAATGTAAAAGACTTGGTCAATAGTGGTGAACCTTCGACATTCAAAATTAATGATCCCTATTTTGCATTTCTGCCTGCCTATCTTGAAGGGGGGAATGGTCTTGATACGGGGGATGTTGAAATTTTAACGACTCCATTGCGTAGGCTTATAGCTCATAAAGATAATAGCAAACACTGTCTTGGAATTATTGGGAGTGGGAATCGAAATTTTAATAAACAATTCTGTCTTACAGCTCATCAATATTCTGAAGAATTTGGTTTTCCTGTGCTAGATGAATTTGAGTTGAGAGGCACTGAGGAAGACATAAAACGAATTGCTCATAGATTAAATACGAGAATGATAGAGTGGAGATAGTGGAGATATAGTTCAGAACTTGTTTCATATAGGCGGTTGCCAAACATGACAGCAACTACAATTCTGCATGCTTTACGTCATAGACATAATACCAAGAGTGGGACTTGGGGAAAGATGACAATTCTTTCGGGAGAATTGAAGTTTTATGAGCTAAAAGAAGACGGACAAGTTATTGCAGAACATGTTTTTAATTGTGAAAATCAACCTCCATTTGTTGAACCACAAGCCTGGCATAAGATTACTCCTCTTTCTGAAGATCTTGAATTCTATATTGAGTTCTACTGTAAAAAAGAGGATTTATTAGCTAAACAGTCAGAATATTCCCCACTTGGTGGAGCAAGAATATAAATAAGAAAAGGAAAAATTAAATGACACAAGATTACTTTATTCTTAACAATATGTTAAATGTGCCAGTGGAAGGGCAGATTCCCTTGCACTACGACAAAGAAGCGCTATACGAATATTTAAATACCGAAATTAAAAATAATTTGAAGTCCTTCGATAACATTGATGCAAAACTAAATTATCTTATCGCACATGATTATATTGAAGAAAGTATCATTGATTCTTATGGTGAAAATAGCAGAGCATTTGTTAAGGAACTCTTTGATTTTGCCTATAACTACGGATTCAAGTTTAAAAGTTTCATGGCAGCTTATAAATTCTATAATCAGTATGCAATGAAAACAAATGATTCGAAATATTATTTAGAAAACTTTGAGGATCGTGCTGTATTTAATGCTTTGTATCTTGCGAATGGGGATAGGAATCTTGCTCATAAGATACTAGAAGAACTTATTTCCCAAAGATATCAACCTGCAACACCAACATTTCTAAACGCAGGTAAGAAGAGGCGGGGAGAAATGGTTTCATGTTTTCTTATTGATATTGAAGATTCTATGCTATCGATTGGTCGGAATATTAATTCAGCTTTACAGCTTTCTAAAATAGGTGGAGGCGTAGGGGTTAATCTATCCAATCTACGTGCAACAGGATCCCCTATAAAAGAAATTGAGAATGCTTCTTCGGGTATGCTGCCTGTTATGAAATTACTGGAAGATTCATTTTCCTATAGTAATCAACTAGGACAACGAAATGGTGCAGGAGTAGTGTATCTTAATGTTTTTCACCAAGATATTCTGGAATTTTTATCTACTAAAAAAGAAAATGCAGATGAGAAAATTCGAGTTAAGACATTATCGCTAGGATTAGTAGTACCTGATAAATATTATGAGCTGCTTAAAACAAATGAACCAATGTATCTTTTTAATCCTTATCACGTTGAGCGAGTTTATGGTATCTCGTTTTCTTATGTTGATCTGACGAAAGAGTACGATACTATGGTGGCTAATAGTGAAATAGAAAAGACCGTAATTAATGCTCGTGAATTAGAACAGGAAATTTCACGTTTACAACAAGAATCTGGTTATCCATATATTTTAAATATTGATACAGCTAATCGAACTAATCCTGTAAAAGGAAAAATTATTATGAGTAATCTTTGCTCAGAAATCCTTCAACCACAAGAACCGTCTATATTAAATCCAGATTTAAGTTATAAAAAGGTGGGGACCGATATTTCTTGCAACCTTGGTTCAATGAATATGGTAAATCTTATGGAAGCTAATGATTTTGGAAAGTCTATAGAATATGCGATTCGGGCGCTCACCACTGTTACTGATCGGGGTGCAATCAGTGAAGTTCCAACTGTGGCTAATGGAAATTCGCTCTATCATACAATTGGGCTTGGTGCAATGGGACTTCATACAGTTTTAGCTCTTAATGGTATTGACTATGAATCTGATGAAGCCTTAGAATTTGTAGATGCTTTCTTTCTGGCTATGAACTATTACTCTTTAAAGGCCAGTCACCAAATTGCAGTGGAAAAGAACGAAACTTTTCATGATTTTGAAAACTCTCGCT
>JBMNRL010000055.1:0-2708 GCA_050944615.1 Blautia sp. | reverse complement strand
GCATTTTCTAACAAATGTGACTCAATTCTATTTTCAATACTGTTCATGTTGACAGCATTTACCGGAGTGCCTTCTTGAACAATATTCCCTGGTCGAGGATCCAGAGTGTATGTTCCATCTCCATTGTCTATGATTGCAAACCTCTTTGGGTGCTCAACAATCCGGTCAAGCCATTGCATTGATTAAAACCTCCTCACCGCAAGCAAAAGTTCCGCAATAAACAATGTTTTCTTTTGCTAACTGAGCATATCTGCGCATAAGTTTCAGGTTATTTTCTAGCCTATTGGCATCCCTATAATCGAATCTTCGACCAACAGTCCATGTTTTTGCGGGCTGTATGCCCAGCGCGTTAGGAGCCAGAAAAGATTTTCTTGTATCTTCAATATTGCTCTCAACTCTATTAATACTGCTCAAGAATTCAACATCTTGAATATCCCTATCGGTTACGGCTACAACATCCGGTGCATCGAACTGGATGCTTCTCAAAAAATTGATGACCTCTAGGGTATTGTTTTCAATCCTGTTGAGGTCATCGGTATTAAAGAAATCTTCGCTTGTCCAGTCTGTTTTAGGTTCAATCCACGGCATCGGACGATCCCCTCGCTTCCGTTACGGCCGAAAGGTAACCATGATACTCAAGGTTATTTTTTGTTATGATAGCTTTTTTGGCTGTCCCATAGGTGGTTTCAATGGTAAGCACATCATTCAGTTCATGGGCAGGGTTCCCACGCCAATTGATATTGTATTTTGCCCGGTAATTCTTTTGCTGGAGGATCCAGTTAGCCACCGCGGTTGCCTGTTCTTCGGCATTGATTAAAGTATTGTTCTCAAGTTTTAGGACATCTCCTTTATCAATACCAGGATTGTTTACGGACACAACCGCACTGGTATCAAGGTCTGAGTAATATGTCACCTGCACAGTTTTAACAATTTTATCGAGCTCGATTTGGGCTTCCTGGAACATGTTATCCAGGTTGATGTTGTCAATGCTGTTGTCAAGAGCTTCGGGACTAATTTTAATTGTAATTACATTATCCCTGGTAATGAAGATATTTGCGCAGCCAGCAATAGCTATCATCTGTAAAATATCCCTGCAGTTAGTTTTTTTAACTAAACCTTTGGTCGAGATGCTTTGCAGACCAGGGTCAAGGTAATAATTAGTTATTCCACAAAGGTTAATAATTTCTACAGCCATTTGATAGAGATTATAGTTGGACTTATCAACTAGGTTTTCATAATCAAACCCGCTCATTAAATCCAAATTAGTTCTGGCCGTGAATGTTGCGGTCAAAGCCCCCTCATCAGAAAACCATTCTGTTAAAAGATAATTTCCTAATTGAATATATTCAATTAACCCTCCCTTATCTATCCCTATCTCTGATATAACCTGCTGGCGCTCTTGCAAATATTTATAAATTCCGGAAGGATTCAAGATATTGAATTCTCTGCTTGAATTGTCAACAGTAAACTTAAACTCAGGTGAAGGCAAAGTGGAAGTAATAATATCCATTTCCTCAATCAAGCTAGCTTTAATCAAGTTATTGTCCTGATACACCCTTACAACTCCGAAGTCAACCTCAGCTATCCTTGCCCGGCGGTATGGTTTGCACCACCTGGTTATAATGACTACTATTTTCTTGTATTGATATAACTGTCCCGTGGGAGTACATTGTACTTGGGTATTCCCGGTAACATTCACTGAGTCTATTACGTTATTTTCCGCATCGTAAGCTGTCACATTGAAATCGGTTGCATATTCCCCCGCGCCGGCATCGAATGTAATAGTCAGCCCCATGCTGGAATGAACAGAACCAAACTCAAAAGCTAATGTAACCGGAGTTGAAAATATTCCGTCTGCCCCACAGAGTTCATCACTTATAAAACCCAATTCCCCATTATTAGCTATTTCTTCATCAGCAAACATAAAACTACCGTCTAGTTTAAATCTATCCGGCTCAAATGAAGCAAAGTTATATTGCTCGCGGTTTTTATTTATTAATTGTTCTTTATTGCTTAAAATAAACTGACCAGTAGTAGTAATGTTAGTTACATCTCCTGCTGCAGTAACATCCGATATATCAAAAGTTACCCGGGCCTTAGCTGTTCTAGTAGGTGCATAGACTGCTTCTTTATATCTATCGCTTACGCTATACATATAACCACCTACCTTTCTATCAGATTAAAACTTACATCCTTATATCGTGGGATCCCATTCTTAAAATCTATCAATCCGGCTTTTCTGTCCCCACAATAAAACGTACCTATTTTAGTTGCATTGTCTTGCGGATCTATATACTCAACGGTAAAAAATACATCAGCCACAGCATTAAAAATAGTTGAAAGACTGGCTCTGTCTAAATACTTCCACGACAGCTCAATTTTCCGCTTTGTTGCAATACGTTCTATTATTATGGTGCCGTTGGCATTCCTTTCAGCTTTAGATATGTCTTGAATGCCAACAGAATATTCAGAAGGGGCGTGAATATCCACCCCATTAATTTTAATGAGTGCCATTCCTACCCCTCCTTTATGCAGTAATTATCTTAGCAGGGCCAATCCGGCTAATCTCCTTTTGACTGTATGGGTTAAGAACCCTGGCTAGGGTAGTGCCATCAATCTGAACCACTATATCGCCCTGCTGGTTGCCTGTCTGGGCAAACTGCAAAGCATTCAAAACCGCTGTGCCAACTGCACTAGCTAATTCATCC
>JBMNRL010000054.1:0-2714 GCA_050944615.1 Blautia sp. | reverse complement strand
AGATTATGTTATTTTGCATGGCTGCCGTCCTGCCTCGCCATATTATACAGTTACCAAGGCTGATGGCCCGACAATTCTAGAGATCGATGGAAAACCTGCCATTTCCTTTATGGACAAGTTGCTGAAGTCATCCATTAAACCGGAAAAATACCCGTTTTTTCTGATTTTTGGGGTTAACCATGGTGATATTGGTGGGGATTTTAAAGAAGAAAATTATGCCAATAGGCTTTGCCAGGGTCTCGATGAAGAACGGGGCGGGATTGTTATGTTTGAACCAGATATGGTGCCCGGAACAAAATTTCAAATCATGTTTCGCTCACTGGAACTGGACTATATACGCCCGAAGATCGAGGGTCTGTTGGATAGCCTGGAAGGAAGGAAACCTGTTTTTGCGCTTTATATAGACTGTGCCGGGCGTTGTGCCGGATATGGAGGAAGCGATCTCGAGGATGCCTTTGTAATCCAAGATATTGTGCAGGATCGTTTTCCCCTGCTCGGACTTTATACTGGTGTGGAAATTGCCCCGCTGGGTGGCAAGTCCAGGAGCCTTGATTGGACTGGCGTGTTTTGTGTGTTTTCAGAGGGCAGTGATACTACCGGAAGACCGGCAACGACCAGGCCAAAAAAAATTTGGGAAAAGAAAATGACGCCTCTCCATAAAAAAAAGGAATTATCTTTTAAGCAAATGGAAGGGCTATGTGTACAAAATATAGCTAAGATATTGGCCCTGGATTCCCAAAGTATTTCCATGCGCAGTGAACTTGAGCAAAAACGCAGGGGATTCAGTCTACTGGCTGAGCTATCGGTATTCCTCAAGGATTTTGAGAGCCCGGAAAACGTAATACCCCGGGCTATAAAGCGTATCAATGCCGCTCTGAACATGCAAAGAACCATACTTCTTTTGCCCAATACCAAAGAACTGTTTACTCCCTTTCTTCTACACGGCTTTACGGAAGAGAAAAGAAATGAACTGGCCGGGAAACAACTGGCAATTGATCCTGATTTGCTAGGCATAAAGGAGGCAGTTTTAGTAACGGCAGACAGCGCAAAAGGCTATCTTGCCGATTTCAGAAAAAAATTGGAACTGCCCTATTTTATTTCTACCCCTATCGTGGTTAAAAATGAGATATCCGGTATACTAATAACTGGCCGAATGGCGGAAATGCCGCCATTTCTACCCTGCCTGAGCGATAATGAGGCGGAAACCCTGCAGGCTGTTGCTGCCTTGCTTGCTTCTTTTATGGTCTATCAAAAGCTCGATGAGGCCAAAAAGGAGGCGAGCATTGATGTTCTTTCCGGGTTATATAACCGGGGGGCACTGGAACGGGAAATAGCCCAGCTATTGAAGCAGGAATCAAGCGAAGATGTGATGTTTACATTTATTATAATTGATTTAGACAATTTTAAGGAAATAAATGATAAATTTGGCCATATTGCCGGGGATCAGGTCTTGAAGAGTTTTGCCAAGGCCTTGCACAGCACATTTCGCGCCACCGATATTATATCGCGTTTTGGAGGAGATGAATTTGTTGTTTTTTGCGCAGCCCCGAATGGTTTGGAAAGCATCCGATCGAGGGTAGAAAAATTGGTGGAAGGTTGGGCTAAAACGCCGCAATATACCGATGACGGAGAATTGTTTTATTCAACACTAAGTGCTGGTATATCCGTAGCCCGGGGAAAAAGGGCTACATATCAGAGGCTGCTTCAGATGGCTGATATCGCTCTTTACGACATGAAACGAAAGGGGCGCAACGGTTGTTCTGTCTACGATGAAAGGACCATGAAAAAGGTATCAGAGCAGTAGACTTTGGCAACCTGATTTAATTGAAAAAAATGCAAGCCCACGGTCTAAGAACCAGGGGCCTGCATTTTTATTTTTCCTGAAGCAATTTGTTATTCTACCTTAACGGTTTGCCTGATATAGCTAGTAAGTTACATAAGTTGTCAGCACAGTGGATAGCCAGGGAAAGGCAACGAGCAGCGCCAGACCTATGGCAAAAGGAATGAAGAAGGGAAACACACCCCTAAATATGGTCATTAGGGGAACATCTTCTGTGATACCTTTGACCACATAGGCATTGACTCCCACCGGCGGTGTTACCACGGCAATCATGCTGAGGACAACCACCACCACTGCAAACCAGATTAAATCACTCCCAAGGGTGGTTAGAATTGGGAGTAAAATAGGCATCAAGAGCACAATGATCGGCATAGCGTCAATAAAGCATCCCAGTATAAACCAAAAAACGATGATCAGAAGCATGATCACTGTGGGGGAAACGTTTGTCGCAATAACCCAGTTTGCCAGTTTCATGGGGATGGCTGTGCGTGTAATAAAGTGGCCAAAAATTGTCGCGCCGGCAATTAAAAGCATAATCATACATGATAGGCGCAATCCATCCCTGGTAGCATCAATGAATTTCGCCCAGGTCAGTTGCCGGTTAAGGAGTCCAATAAAAATGACTACTGCCGCCCCTATGGCCCCAGCCTGTGTGGGGGTGAACCATCCGGCGAACAGCCCGCCAACAGTAACAAAAAATAAAATTGCAGATTCGACCAGCCCTTTCAGCGAAACAAATTTCTCCTTCCATGTGGTCGAAGGGCCCACGGGACCACAAGAGGGATTGCGTCTACAGATTATATAGACAGTGATAATGAAAAGGGCTGTTAAGAGTACTCCGGGGATTATACCCGCAACGAAAAGCTTACCGATG
>JBMNRL010000053.1:0-2937 GCA_050944615.1 Blautia sp. | reverse complement strand
TTATTGGAACCACCAACAATCAGGAGTTTCTAAGCGACAAAACCGGAAACCGGCGTTATCTTCCGATCATCTGCAACAATTCCGGACGCTATCTTTTCGACCACGCGGAGGAAGTCAAGCACGATATTGAACAGTGCTGGGCAGAAGCATATGCGCGGATGATTGCGGGAAATATGCCTGCTGTGGCGGATTACAGGCTTGTGGAAGAAATCCGGAGTCGACAAAATGCTTCTGTTGAAGATGATTATCGCGTTGGAATGATTGAGGATTATCTAGAAGGGCGGGACGTTGTATGTGTTTTAGAGATATGGCAAAAAGCACTTGGAGAATCATTTAAGCCGTCGAAAAAAGACAGCAACGAAATCGCTCTTATCATGCAGACCCAATCTGGATGGGAAAAAGTGAACACGCCTAGACGTTTTGTCGAATACGGAAATCAGCGTGCATGGGTTAGGACAAAATGCACAGATGAAGATGATGGATTTTTGCCATTTTGACGAGCCTCTGACTACTAACTCAAAGTTGGTAGTCAGTTGGTAGTCAAGTTGGTAGTCACAAAAAAAGCCGTAACCACGGGCTTTATTAGTATTAAACTACCATGACTACCATGTTTTCTATATATTATAGAAGGTGGTTTACAAAACATATGAAAAATAATTTTTATGATATGTAAAACCAAGATGGTTACGTAGTTGGTAGTCAAGTTGGTAGTCAAAAATGGAGGGTAAATGACGTTTGAAGAGATCGGCTCCGTTGCTAAAACGGCGGTTCCTATACCAAAAGAATGGCCCGCCGAGGACAAGCTGGCCTGCCTCTGCCTTAGAGGGATCGCGGAGCGAAGCAAAGAGCGGACAAGCAGCAAAGAGGTGCTTTTGCAGGAAGTCAGTACGGTTAAGACGTTACATAGCGCTATTACGTTTGACCACAACCGCCAGCGTGCCGCCTGGGCGCAGTACCAGGAGTTTCTGCTTCGGGCGAATGGATTGACCTATGAGATTAAACGCGCCTTAGAGAGCCATGCAGACGCCACTACGTTGATGCGGTTATCTTTGGACCTGTACGCGACGCTTACCGGAGACAGCACCATGGCGGACAATCTGAAAAGGATGGTAGAATGAATCCGCATATGAAATATTTTGAAAAGCAGCTGAAGAAGCTGGATTACGCCCTGTATCATGCGGACAGGAGAAACAACGAGAAGGAAGTCCGGGATATCCGGTGCAAGATGGAACATTTTCGGGAAGCTATCAAGGCGCTGCGGACAGTAGAGAAAATGAATACCCCGGACGGATGGGAGGGATAGGAATGAGAAGCACAAAGATAGAGCTGTATCACGACAATTTTCAAAATTTCCGTCGATATGATATTCCAAAAGCGCAGCTTGTGATTGCCGATATCCCATACAACATCGGAGCAAACGCATACGCCAGCAATCCTGTATGGTATCAGGGCGGGGACAATAAAAACGGGGAAAGCAAAAAGGCAAAAAGCTCCTTTTTTAATACGGACGGAAATTTTAAGATCGCCGAGTACATGCACTTTTGCAGCCGCCTTTTAAAGCCGGAACCCAAGGAAAAAGGCAAGGCCCCGGCTATGGTGGTGTTCTGTGCCTTTGACCAGATCCAGACCGTTATTGAGTATGGCAAACAATACGGGTTCCAGAACAGCTTTCCACTATTCTTCTGCAAAAATTACTCAGCACAGGTTTTGAAAGCGAATATGCGGATTGTGGGGGCCACGGAATTCGCCGTTGTGCTCTATCGGGACAAACTTCCCAAGTTTAATAATGGCCGGGAAATTGACCTGGAAACGGGGAAACCCGTTCGCGGCACAGGAAAGATGATTTTTGACCATTTCGACTGGCAGCGAGACGGGAAAGAGATCCCCAAAATACATCCCACCCAAAAGCCGGTAAACCTTCTGAAAAGGTTGGTTGAGATTTTCACCGATCCTGGCGAAGTCGTCATTGACCCATGCGCGGGCAGCGGTTCCACTCTTCGGGCAGCCTATGAATTAGGGCGCAGCGCTTATGGGTTTGAAGTGGATCGGAAATTCTATGCCCTGGCAAAAGAAAAAATGATTTCGCCATTGTTCTGTTCCCATGATGATGGTCAATTGACATTGCCGTAAGGGAGGGATAGCCTTCACAGGCAGGGATACGCCTGGCAGGAGATCGGCGGGGCTTTGTATGTGGACAAGAGCCAGCTGGCGGAGGAAGTGAAAAGAAGCGGATATCCATATGAGCTCCCGCCACTGGTAATGCCGGAGAATGTGCCGGATAACCGGGAATTTGCCTGGGAATCCCTGCTGGACGGATACCGGCCAGCCGAAATCGCACGGGCTATGAGAAAATCGGTATCCTATGTGAGTAGGCTTTTACAGTGCCGGAAGAAGGTCATGCCCAGGCTGGTGACGAGGTGGATAAAGGAGGATTGACATGGGGCTGTATGTAAATTTTGATCACATGATCGAGTGGCTGCGTAAGGTAAGAATGAACCAGCGTATCTCTCCGTACATGGATAATGCATTGTTGAATATTCAGCAGATGTTAGAATTGGATGTATACAATCCATGCATATTCGATTATCTGGAAATTGGTGGATGTAAGACTTGCCGCTGGAAGGATCGACACCAGAAATGCTCCTGCTGCCGGAGAAATCGGAGCATGAAAGACTGCTACGAGGAGGATTGACATGGAAGTAAAAGAGCTGGTCAAGGCGCTGCTGTGTTGCACAGGCTCTCCGCGCATAAAAGACTGCAAAGAACGGTGCAGATATTTTCGAGGCGGAAACATGAACAAGTGTATCCCAGATATGGGCAAGGATGTCGCCTCCGCACTGGAATCCATGCAGGAAGAACTAGACCGCGTGAAGGCGGAACGGGACGCGGCGGTGGAGGATTTAAAAAAGGCTATTTTTGATGATTGCACGAATTCCT
>JBMNRL010000052.1:0-3362 GCA_050944615.1 Blautia sp. | reverse complement strand
GATAACGCAAAGAAACTTAGGGAAATAGTGGATAACTGTAAATAAGACCCTTCCAAACGACCGGTTCGTTTAGGGTGTATAAGCCTGAAAGGAAATTTATAGATGGATACGAAACTTTATAGAAAAGAAACTGTAAGAGGGATTCAAGCCGCTCTTGACAGCGTAAGCGAAGAATGTATTGAACAGATTATAAGAGAAATCGAGAATGCGCCGAGAGTGTTTTTCACAGGAGCGGGAAGATCCTTCCTTATGGTGCAGGCGGTGGCAATGGCATTTATGCAGATCGGCATTACCTCTTATGTGACCGGAGGTGTCACAACACCGGCGATCGAACCCGGGGATCTGCTGATCGCAGCATCCTGTTCAGGAGAGACGCAGTCAGTGGCATTGTTTGTGGAACAGGCAAAAAAATGTGGTGTGAGGATAGCCCTTCTTACGGCAAACGAAGAATCAAGAATGGGGAAAATGGCGGACATAGTTATGAAAATGGCTGCGGATTCAGAACCTGGAAGCGTCCAGGAAAGCTGGGTGACGGATAACCGGTTTGAGCATGCTATTGTTCCTCTGGGAGACTGCCTGATGGAATATCTGGCAAGGGAAAGAGGGGCTTCCGGCAGTACAATCTCAGAGAATCATGCAAATATAGAGTAGCTTGGCGGAGCGTCTGCCGGGGCCGCAGGGTCAGGTCATCATGACCAGCTTGTAGATGTCTGAACGTATGATTTCCTTGGAAACCTGCACCGGTCGGTGGTTCTGATCAGACAATTCATTATAGACATAGAGAAGAGGAGAATCATTTTCAATATTGAACAGGGCGACTTCTTCTTCCGTGGCAAAGCAGATGCTGATGGTACTGGTACCGTGGCAGGGGGTTATATTGTGTTTCAGCAAAGCTTCGTTAATGGATTTTCCCAATCCTTCACCGGCTAAAAAGTCAAAGGATTTCGGAAAATAAAGAGTTTCTAAATGGACGGGGATATCGTCGGCCAGCCGGAGGCGCTTAATGATGATGGCTTCTTCATGCTCCTTCAGCTTGAGAAAGTTAGCAATCTTTTTAGGCGGTACTTCCAAAGAATAAGAAAGAAGCTTTGTGGTTGCCACCCGTCCGGAGCGTTCCACTGCCTCTTTGAAGGGCATTCGCGGGTAGCTTGTACGAATACTTTTATCAATACAGACAAAAGTGCCTTTGCCTGGTTTTCTCACAAGAAGCCCTTCGTCGGTAAGCTCTTCCAGAGCTTTGCGGACGGTAATGCGGCTGATGCCATAGCTTTCGCTTAATTCGATCTCCGTGGGAATTTTTTCATCCCGGGAATACTCACCGGATTCGATCTGGCTTCGGATAATATTCGACAATTGTCGGTATAACGGCGTAAGGCTGGAGGAGTCGAGTTGTGAAATAACGCTATGATTCATAGTTGGTAGGTCCTTTCTATGTTTATAACAAAGTGTAATACAAATAGCTGCTTTTATCATAAGCCATTTCCTGGAAAAGTTCAAGTGCGGATGCAAAGCAAAAAGGTTTCATTAAAATTCAGATAATGCGGACAGAAAAATAAAGATATATAGGACATTTCTAAGGCTGTTTATACTGTAATGTATTGAATGGGCAGCAAAAGGTGATTGGAGGGAAAAATTATGATGTTTTCTTATTTTATGCTCTATGTCAAAGACATTGATGAGCATATTGAATTCTATAGATATATTATGGGGCTGGAGATGGAAACTTATTACGAGGAGGAGGGGGGCATGAACGATGGTATGATCAAGGTTGCTTTTATGGTGGACAGAGGGAAACGGCCGATGATCGATGTGCCCATGATCGAATTAGTGGCAAACTCTCCGGATGATGCGCCGGTGCACTGTGGATATCAGATCGGGATACAGGTGGACTCTTCCCAGCGGGTGGATAAATTAATGAAAGAGCATGGTTACCCTTTGATCAACGGGCCGCTTTACCGGGAGGATGGACGGATCACTCTGATGGAGTATGTGGGCCCGGAGGGCACCAGAGTTGCAACTATGGAAGTAAAAGAGATATAGACCGGCAAGGAGAAGGAAAAGATGGATGTTTGTATTATCGGATGCGGAAACCAGGGAGGCTGCTTTGGGGCATTGCTGGCCATGGAAGAGGAAGTCGGACGTGTGGTGCTTGCGGACATGGATGTGGAGCAGGCCCGGCATGTTAAGCAATTAATTCATGAAATCGGAGGTAAAGCATCGCAGACCATTGTAGAGACTGCAAGCGTGAACGCAATGGATCCTAAGGATGTAGCTAAAGTGGCAGAAAACTGTAACTTTATTTTTAATGGAATCCTGCCGTTTTGTAATCTTGCGGTAATGCAAGGTGCGTTATTGGCCGGTGCCCATTATATGGATTTGTATGCATTGTCATCGGACCTTGAAGGGACACGGTATGAAGAAACCGTGGAGGCCCAGATGGAGCTTGATCAGAAATTCAAAGATGCAGGCCTTACGGCGTTTTTAAGTCAGGGGGTCTCACCGGGATGGGTGAATCTGGCGTCCAAATATATCACAGACCAGATGGACGAAGTGGATGAGATAGGGGTGCGGAGTATTACATGGCTGGAAGCAACGGATATTGTTGCCATGGGGCCGCCGGTATTGTCTATAGAAATGACCCTGCATCTGGAACCCCCAAGCTATTACAAAGACGGCGTGATTGTTCCTTTGGATGATGAGCTGGTCTTTGCCGAGGAATTTCAATTTCCGAAACCGGCGGGGACTAAGAAAATATTTATGGAAAGCGTATCCTGCGTAGAGGCCTTGATTCGGAAATTTACGGATAAACCGGTGCACCGGATCTACCACCGGGGAGGTATTTTCTCCGGAACATCAGATATAAAAGACGTAATTTTTCAGGCTGTCAGAAAACAGGTGATCGAACATCCCCAAAGGGAGATGCTGAATCTCAAGGAGGCGCTTGCCTCATCGTTAAAGCCCATGGCCAATGTGGATTATAAAGCTATGGTGGAAGCGGGAGAGCTGATCAATGGCGCTGATACAGCGGCAGTCATTGTCTATGGAAAGAAGAAAGGGCAGAAGGTCCGCCATGAAATGACTTTTAACAGTACGCTTCACGAAGCCATTAAGCATCTTTCGTGGGCCGGAAACGGGGCGTACAGTACCGTGGGAAGTCTTCCCATCATTCTGGCTGGCATGCTGATGCGGGGAGAATTTACCCGGACCGGTGTGATCGCGCCCGGACTGCTTGAGGAACCCGAAATGATTTTTAGAAAGCTGGAGGAAAGAGGGCATATTCTGGGAGAGAAAATAGAAAGGTACACCTGCATGGACATGCAGTGACTTTATACAAAAGATTGGTGCGTCTGCCGCCTTGAGAT
>JBMNRL010000051.1:0-4057 GCA_050944615.1 Blautia sp. | reverse complement strand
CGATCATCGAACGTATCACCGGTCAGCGCTTCGACATCTATATGCGGGAAAACGTGCTGGAGCCTATGGGATTGAATGCCAGCTATAATCCTGGTGATTTTGACGCCGATGAGATCCAGAATGTTGCCACGCTGTATCAGAAACAGAAGGACGGCGTCTGGAACGAAGATGGCCCGTATGTTGCCCAGATCGATGATTACCGCGGTGTCCCTCAGGATCCAAACAAGGTGTTGATCACCAATCCTGATCTCCAGTCCGCCATTACACTGGAACCGTTGGATGACTATGTGATTGGCACGAACGGCTGCCTTTTCAGCCCCCAGGGCGGCCTGCGCATCAGCCCCAATGAGATGAAGGTGCTGATCGATATGTTCCTCAATGATGGCAAAGTCAACGGAAAGCAAATCATCTCCAAGGAATCTGTAGATGCCATGTTCACCCCCACCTTCCGCGCCTTGCCTGACAAGAGCAACGGCAACACTTACGGCGGTCTGATGTGCCGCTATGGATTTGGCATCCAGGAAATGTCTGGAGAATTTGAAGGCGGCGACTGCCTGCTGAAGGATCGAAAGATTTCTCTGTCTGGACATTTCGGTGAGGCGTACGGACTGCTGGCCGGCTTCCTCCTGGACCGTGAGACTGGGACTGCAATTTACTATGCGATGACTGGACAGGGTTCTGAGGATACTCAAAATACCGGTGAATATTCCGGTATGTACAAGTGGGAGGAAATGTTCTGCACTGCACTGCTGGACAATCTGTTCCCAGATCTGTAAGCATCCGCTGCCAAGCCCCAATCATGCAGCTATCCTGATCCCACACAAATGTGCTGCTTCTGGAATGACGGCCCTATACGCTAAGCTGCAAATTTTCACTGCAAAAAAGCTGCTGATAATCGAAGTTCCTTCGGTTATCAGCAGCTTTTTCCTTACAAGCATTTTAACTTTTCAAGTCCTCACAATATTTGCTATTCTAACCTTCTATCCCTGAAATACCGCCGGATCCAGTCCGTGCTGCTTAATTTTGCGCTGCAGTGTCTGCCTTGGAATACACAGGACCTTAGCTGCTTCCGATACATTTCCCTTGCACTGAAAGAGTGCTCGATGAATCAGATCTTTCTCATATCCATCCACCGCCTGATTAAGAGGCATTGAGAGGATCTTCTCTGAAGAAGAAAAGGTCTTGGACAGCTGAACAAACTTTTTTTCCACATCCGGAAAGGTCAGTGTATCCGCCTGCTCAGAAACCACGCTCATGCCATATACGATGATATGCTCCAACTCCCGAACATTCCCCGGCCAATCATAGTCCTGGAGGCGCTGAATCAGCTCATGGGAAACATAGCGGATTTGCTTCTGAAAGGTTTTGTTGTGTCGCTTGATAAAAGTCTCAACAAAAGATTGGATATCCTCTTTACGGTCCCGCAGAGGGGGAATCGAGATGGACATGATACTTAAGCGGTAATAGATGTCCTGTCTGAGATGTCCACAGGCGATCTCGTGAATAGGATCCTGATTCAGAGCAGCAATGATTTTTACATCCGATTTTTTTACCTCTGTCGAGCCGATGCTCCGGAAGGTCCCATCTTGAAGCACTCGAAGCAATTTTGACTGTAAGTAGATCGGCATGGAATTCAATTCATCCAGAAAAAGTGTGCCGTGGTCGGCCAGCTCCAGAAGCCCCTTACTCTCCACCGCACCGGTGAAGGCGCCTTTGGCTGTGCCAAACAGGATGCTCTCCAGCAGGGTATCCGGGATCGCAGCGCAGTTTTGGGCGATAAATGGCCCATTCCGGCGCGCACTGGCATTATGGATGGCTTGCGCAAAGACATCCTTTCCGGTCCCCGTCTCACCACAAAGCATGACTGGGAGATCACAAGAGGCCACCACAGAGATATAATCCTTGGCCTGACACATTTTCTGATTGACTGCAATGATATCCTCTGTACGGAAGGCCGCAAAGTCGCTGGCAGATAACTTTCGCGTATGATCCAGGTGAAAGCTATCCCGGCTCAGTTCGATCCGGCCTTCAGAAAGATCATCTTCCTCTTCTTCTGACTCCTGCATCGACAAATCGATTGCACCCACAATTCGGTCCCCATTTTTGATTGGAAAAGAAATAGATGTGATCAAAATCCCATCCTTTCCTCGCTTTTTGAGATACTGCTTTTCCTCATAGACTGGTCTTCCAAACTGCATCGCACGGTACAGTGTGCTGCTTTGGGGTGTCAGATTTGGGTACACCTCTAAAAAATTCTGCCCGATCAACTGCTGCGCTTCATCCAAATTAGACAGCTTTTTGTTAAATTTCGCGGAAAATAGGATCTCTCCATCCAGATTCAAAATGGTAATACCGTCAATATAACCCTTTTGAAAAATTGACGCTTCCAAAAACTCCAAATGGGTTCACTCCTTTTCTGAGTACAGAGGTGGCAGGAACAGCTGAAATCGCATTTATCATATCAAACAAGGGGCAGGAAAGCAAGCGTATCTAACATACGAAACAGAGGGGGAACACCTCCCCCTCTGTTCCGAAGTTCTAAAATTTGACTGGGTGAGATCGTTTCGTGCAGGACAATCGTTATCCCTCGTCCTCCCCCACAGCAGGACGGTTTAGTGGAAGTTTGATCCACCACCACTTCATGACCAAATTGATGATGAGACACACAGCCATAATGGCCAGCTGGATCCCGATGAAGAGCCAGTGCTGTCCATTGAGCAGCATCATTGGCCCGAAGGACCAGGTAAACAACTCACTGAATGTGGTAAAAATACAGGCAAATGCTGTATCATTGAGTGTCAGGGACTTGTTCTCCGGGTCCACGATCCGCAGAAGGATAAAACCAATGGCAAACACACCAGTAGAATATCCAAATACAAACAGCGCACGTTCAAACCAGCTGCCCTTGTTCATAGCCGGACCGAAATACATCAGGGTGATAACCACGATGAAAATGCCGAACAGTAGCAGTACCAGAAGCGGCATTGCATACTTTACGATGATGCCCAGGTTGATGGACGCAATTCCGAAGAATACCAGATAATCTGTGCAGGTACCGGAAATGCGGTTGGTAAGATCGGGGTCGATGTACTTCTCCACGCCGGTCTTTTTAAAGACTGCGAACATAACCAGCGCCACCAGGAAGGAGTACAGATAAGAGGGGCCATCAAAATTAAAAGTGTCATAGAAGAACTTATAGAGCAGACGGCCGGCACCGGCGGCGGTGAGCAGAATGGCAAAGTGCCAGGCCAGAGGATCCAGAACCACAGACGAGGTCGTCGCCTTCGCCAAGGCAGGACGGTTCTCCGGAGGGATCAGGCCTGTCTTCAGCTCACCGGAGAGATAGGAGAAGTCCTTAATGTACTTGGTCCAGCCTTTTTTGGTACCCAGCTTGATGAAGAACATTCCGCCGAATACACCAGCAAGAATACCCACAGTAGCACAGGTCTGGCCAATGTCCATAGCATCTGTAAAGCCGAGATTTGCAAAGCTGCTGCCCACAGCGGCAGCCGTACCGTGTCCGCCGGAGAAGCCGGCAGCCAACAGCAGTCCAAAGCCATAATTGATCTCGGGCCACAGATTGGAAATCACCAGAATCGAGAAGGCGGGCACCAGGCCATACTGGATCACCTGTGCTACCATCTTATAGGACAGATAGGAGCTCATGCGGGCCACATCTCCCTTTGAGCCGCCCTTGTTCATGGTAAAACCATTGATACCGACCGCAGCAAAAATGACCATGATCAGCATACCGGGATAAGAGCCAATGGAATCAGACATGGGCAGAAGGCCCGGGAACGCATAGCGGAATGCCAATCCCATAAAGCCGGCCAGCATACTAGCAGGAATGAAGAAACGCTGTATAAAGCCTACTTTTGCGCGGAGAAATTGGCCGATCATAATAAAGACAGATGCAACTGCAAAGTCCAGCGAGTCTATGAAAATTTTTCTGTAAATAAAGATTTAGAAGGTCTTCTATGATAAAATAATAAATCATAGGAGGCCTTTTACTATGGCGAGAGAAAAGAAACCTGTACACAAAGTACAAATGACAGAA
>JBMNRL010000050.1:0-4620 GCA_050944615.1 Blautia sp. | reverse complement strand
ATAGTCATTACATTTTTAAAATTACCATGTGAAAGAGGATATTCAGACATTAAAGCATATAAAACAGTATCAGATAATGGTGAGTTAGCAATAAGTTTATTCTTTAATCTACCGTTTGACATATTACCATAAATATCATTTAATAATTCTTGAGTTTTACCATTATCTAAGTTTTGTCTTATATCTTCTCTAACAAACGACAAGCTATCAATATTATTTTTCAAACTGTCAAGATATTTATATGGATAATTTTTAGCACCATTAGGTTCTACTATGACTAATGGTAAAGATACCGGAAATGAAATAATATATATAGGTGGTGAACATGCAATCTTATTTTCTGGTTTTTGCTGTGTAGAAGTATGTATATGATTTGCCATATCAACGTTACTTTCAAAATGAGAAGTTGGAATAACTTTAGATGGACCCTGATGAGCATAATATTCATATTCAGTATTAGACATAATAGTTTTATAAAAACCATTGTAAAAAGGATAATCTGGTGTAAATTCATTGCCACCTGGTCGTTTAAGTTCTTGATTTAAAGAAGATATAAATGGTGGTGGTGCTCCAATATTTGCCATAAATCCTTCATTTTTAAAATTAACATAATATGCTCCAAGATTTACATCATCATTTTTACAATTATTACATTTTAGAATAAGATTTGTGTTAAATAAATATGTATAAACACTAGTATTGCACTTTTCAAATGAGTTTCCGTCCCAATTTTCAAGCCCGGTAATATCATAATAAGTCTTAAGCCCAGCACCAATTTTATTAGTAGGGAGGTCGGTATCCACCATTAAAGGGAAAATTGATGTTATGATTATATTACTCGTAAAAATTCCTTTTTTCATGTTTTTAAACTTATTTTGATAAATATTCATTGATAATGAATTTAAAGTAAATATTCCAATATTGTTTTCTGATTGTGGAGATTCTTCTATGCCGAATATATTTCCATGTATTTCGGTATTTAAGTTACTGTTGATAAAAATACCAGCACTAGTAAAATCTTCCAAAGCGTCGTCACCAGTTCCAATAATATTTTTAAACTCACAGCCTTCGATGTTGTATCCACTATTAAGTTCTGAATTTGAATTTTCAATTCGGACTCCATAAACAGCATTGTCGAAATTAGTTTTGATAACATTGAGACATGAGTTATACGCTAGAATTCCATATTGAACATTTGTAAATTTGCTATTATATAATTTATAAAATTTTATGCCTTCCATCCATATGCCTGCATCAGTTCTTTGTAAACTATTTGCCTTACCAGCCCATGGGTTGTGTATGTTTGGATAAGGACTAGCTCCAGAAACTGAATTGTAATTAAGGTCAAGTAAGCCTCCACTTTCTGTTTCAAAAGACATCATTTGATAAGCGCCATCCGTGCCTGTTCCTGGATATCCTCCTGGATATTTTTTTAATAATTTAATACCTATACCATTGTTAATGAAATTCAAACTTTGCTTATTTCCAATATATCCACCTGAGTACTCAGAATTAAAAGCTGATAATAAATCAAAATCACAAATATTATCCATATTTCTTGCACCTACCAAGATACCAATATGAGCATCTTTTATTTTGTTTTTTCCAGCATCTACTTTAACGCGTCCTTGCTCACTGCTTTCAGACTCGTACATGGGGTTACCCCATACTTCTATTCCTTGCCACATATTGTTGCAAGATTCTAGCCCTTGAAGAGTAGAAGAATTATTAATAAATAACTCACCTTTTGGCTTTACAATTATTCTTCCTTCTGGTCCAAATTGAATAGTTTGACCATCAATAGTTAACTTGGCATCTGGCTCAATAATGATGTCTTTTTTAACAGTGTTAATTGTAGGATCCCAAAATTCATCACTGCCTGTTATGAAAAGATTATCATCTAATCCATAGTTTGTTATACAAGCACATTCATTTGGATACAAGAACACAGGTTTTGGTGGTGTATAGCTTGAAATTCCGCATTGGTTTTCTACAGTAAGTGTTATGCAGTGGTAACCTTGGTTTAGAAAAGTATGATTAGGCGAAGCTTGGTTTGATATTGTTTCATCGCCAAAATCCCATGTATATTCAAAACTATCGTCATTATTACCAAGATTAGTAAATAAATAATTGTTATCAATATAAATGCATGAAGGTAAAGAGAATTCAGCAGCTTGTGGGATTGGTATAACTTCAACATTTGAAACAGCAGAGGCAGTACAGCCAAATTCGTTTGTTACTGTTAATATGTAATTTCCTTCCATGTCTGTGCTTGCGTTAGTTGAAACTATTGGATTTTGCAAATTGCTTACAAAGCCATTTGGTCCTGTCCAATGGTATTCAGCTAAGCCATCAATTCCACCTATTAATGCTAATGTATTCCCTTCACAAACTGTTGGATTTCCTCCAATAGCAACTTCTGGGACTGAATGTATTTCCACCTCAATACTTATGGTACTGCTACAATTATTTGCATTTGTAGCTATTAAAGTATATGTTCCTATGTTTAACATGCTTGCGGTTGTTGTAACTATTGGGTTTTGTTCGTTACTTGTAAAACCATTAGGACCAGTCCAAAGGTAATCTACCCCATCTGGTTGAGCAAATAGTTGCAACTGAGTGTATTGACAAACAGGAGTGTTATAAGTAGCTGTTAATCCAACAATTTGGTCAACTGCCACAGTAATTGCATCTGAGCCTGTACACCCATGATTGTCAGTAACTGTTAAAGTATATGTTGTAGTAGTTTGTGGTGTAGCAATTGGATTTTGAATAAGATAATTATTAAGCCAATCAACAGGTTCCCATTCGTAGCTGTAATCAGGAGTTCCACCTGTTATAGTAAGGTTTTGACCTAATTCTACAGATTCAGATGAACAAATAAGAACATCATCTCCAAGATTTACCTCTGGATTTTCATGAATAATTACTTCTGTTTGTCCTGTTGCTGTGCATCCATATGCATCGGTTGCAGTTACGTAATATGTTCCTGACATGTTTGATAATGCTCCTGGAACTTCAGTAATATAATCTTCACTTAAAACGTAAAAATTATTTGGTCCTTCCCATTCATAAGTCTCGAAAATTGCTGGGCGTACTAACAATTCAAGAGTTTCTTCCTCACATGGGAAATTGTTATTTGCAATAAGGGTATATGTCAAAACCTGAACATAAGTTTCTGCTGTAGCTTGACATCCGTTAATGTGTTGTGCCATAACAGAATAAAAACCTTCATTATCTTCTGTTACGTTATCAATAGTAATGTTCACCATAGTGCTTGAAAAACCGTTAGGACCAATCCATGTATATGTTGAACTAAGTTCTTGATTTAATATGTTAATATTTAATTGATTTGAATTACAAATAGGACTAGTTATAACTTCTAATATTGGAGGTGGATTGTCAAGAACATTTATAGTTATTTCGGCAAAACCTTTACACCAAAATTCACTCCAGCCTGATACTGTAAATGTTGTTGGTTCTGTAATAATTACAGTAGGATTAGCTATTTCCGTATTTGAGATAATTGCGGTAGTTGAAGACGTTTCCCAATGATAAGTTACAGCACCAAAAGCCTCTAATTGTATTTCATAGCCTGCACAAACTACATCTGGAGCAGATACTGTTATAATAGGTATAGGATGAACTTCAACATGTACCTCACCAGTTGCCCAGCACCCATTTTGATCTGTTACTGTTACAGTATAGGTAGTTGATTCTACAGGGGAAGCATAAGGATATTGAACATTTGGATTATCAAGACTTTCAGATGGGCTCCATTGATAAGTAAGATTATTGCCAGGTCCACCCATAGCATCCAACCTCGTATTAAATCCTATACAAATATCATGGTAAGGTTTCTTAATAACAACTTCCATATCTATAATAGTTATTGCTACACTTGTTGTTGCTGTACAGTTGTGAGAGTCTGTAACAGTTACAGTATATGTTGTGTTTGTTGTTGGAGATACTGTCTGTGTTGCTCCAAAACCGAGTCCATTATCCCATGTATATGTGTATGGAGGTTCTCCACCGCTAGCGAATGCCGTAATATCAGTAGGAGTTACATTGCTTAAACATAATGTAAGATTGTTGGGGTTTATTTCAACACTTAAGTCTGATGTGCCAATTTCAACTGAAGCAGAAGCAGAACAGCCATTACTATCATTAACAGTTACCCAATTTGTTCCAAGTGTTAGTTGTGTTGCTGTTTGTGTTGTTTCTCCAGAAGACCAGAGGTAAGAATAATCATCAAAACCATTTGTAACGTTTGCTTGTGCAGAACCGTTTTCTGCTTCTGAATAACAAACAGGTACTATATTATTAATCTCTATTTCAGGTGGCATTGAAAGAAAAATCGTGTGTGAAGTGCTAATTTCACAACCTGTGTCATCTATTACTGTAAGATAATATGTACCTGCTCCTAAATCTGATAAAGTTGCATCGTTTTCATTCCCTATTTGTATAGCATCTTCGTTTTCCCAATGGTATAAATAAGGAGGAGTTCCACCAGTAACAGTTACAGAAATATAACCATCAGTTTCAGGATTACAAGGAGAGTTTGTTTCAATGTTATAAAAGCTTAAAGGTGTGTAATCAACAGTAATGCTTTTGGAATTT
>JBMNRL010000049.1:0-4632 GCA_050944615.1 Blautia sp. | reverse complement strand
AGACCATTCAGCCGTCCGCCCGCGGCGAGCTGGAGATTACCAGTGTCAACAATGTCTATCTCCAGCGGGGAAATCTGAGGGTGGAGCTGTTTGGCCGCGGTATGGCATGGCTGGATACCGGCACCCATGAGGGATTGTTGGAAGCATCCAATTTTGTTTCCATCGTTCAAAAACGCCAGGGGCTTTATGTTTCTTGTATTGAAGAGATTGCGTATCGGATGCAGTACATTACAAAGGAGCAATTTATTGAGCTGGCCAAGCCCATGCTGAAGACGGAGTATGGCCAGTACTTGATGCGAATTGCGGAAGGACAGATATGAAGAAGATATTGGTGACCGGCGGCGCCGGATTTATTGGATCAAATTTCGTCCAGTATATACTGGAGCACGAGCAAAACCTTGTTTTGCTCGTGAATCTCGATCTGCTTACTTATGCGGGAAACCTGGAAAATCTGAAGACTGTTGAAGATGATCCCCGTTATCGGTTTGTAAAGGGAGACATCCGGGACAAAGATTTGGTGGAGCGCCTGTTTGCAGAATATGATTTTGACACGGTAGTCCATTTCGCGGCGGAGAGCCATGTGGACCGCAGCATCGTGGAGCCGGAGATTTTCCTCACTACCAACGTGGTAGGAACGCAGACTCTCCTGGATGCGGCCAAACGTCACTGGAAGGTGGATCCGGAGGACAAGTATTCCCGGGAGTTCCGTCCAGGTGTGCGGTACCTGCAGGTATCCACGGATGAGGTATACGGTGCATTGGGAAAAACGGGGATGTTTCAGGAGACGACTCCGCTCTCCCCCAACAGCCCGTACTCGGCCTCGAAAGCCAGTGCGGATCTGGTGGTTCGTGCGTATCATCAGACCTATGGTATGCCGGTGAACATTACCCGGTGCTCCAACAATTATGGCCCCTATCAGTTCCCGGAGAAGCTGATTCCGCTGATGATCCACAATGCTCAAACAGATAAGCCCCTGCCGGTATATGGTGATGGGATGCAGATTCGGGACTGGCTGCATGTTTCGGACCATTGTGCGGCGATTTACACGGTCCTGACAAAGGGAAAGATCGGCGAGATTTATAACATCGGCGGCAACAACGAGAAGGCCAATCTGGAGATTGTACGTCTGATCCTCAAGGAATTGGACAAGCCGGAGAGCCTCATTACCTATGTGAAGGACCGTCCCGGTCATGACCGGCGGTATGCAATTGATAACACCAAGATTACCACCGAGCTGGGATGGGCTCCGGCCTATACCTTTGAGCAGGGAATCCATGAGACCATCCAGTGGTATCTGAATCATCCGGACTGGGTGGAGCGGATTACTTCCGGTGATTATCAGAATTACTATCATAAGATGTACGACAAGGCGGAAGCATCGGTATGATTACCTGGCTGACATCGACAACCCTCGGCAAGCTGATTGCCACATTCTTTATTTCCATGGCCCCCATTATCGAGCTGCGGGGCGGACTGCCTTACGGCATTGCCCTGGGACTGGATTATCCCGTGGCCCTGGCGGCGGCAGTATTGGGCAACATGGTGCCGGTGCCGTTCATCATTGTTTATATCCGGCACGTATTCACCTGGCTGCGCAAACGCAGCAAGTGGTGGGATGAGAAGATCACCCGGCTGGAGAAAAAAGCCCACCTGAAAGGCCGGGTGGTGCGCAAATACAGCACCATCGGTCTTTGCATCCTGGTGGCCATTCCGCTGCCGGGAACCGGCGCCTGGACGGGCGCCTTGGTGGCGGCGGTGCTGGACATGCGGCTGAAGAAGGCCATCCCGGCCATCTTCTTGGGCGTATGCATCGCGGCGGCCATCATGACTATGGTGACCTTTGGCCTGATCCACATCTTCTGAGGATCTTGTGGAAAAGTCCCTGGCTACTGCTTGGCTACTAATCTGTCAGAACGGCAGAAAATTTTCCCAGACGAGAGAAGCCATCCCAAGGGAAAAAGAGAGAAATCCCTGTACATTTCAGCTGAAATGTACAGGGATTTTTTGTGTGTTTCAACATTGGTAAGGATGAGGTCGGCGGTTCAAATCCGCCCAGCAGCTCCAGGAAATCGCTTTTTTGCTTGAAAAAGAAGACTTTCCTTTTTTAACTTTTTTGCAAAGTTCAAGTTTTTGCGTGCTTTTGAAGTTGGCAGCGGAGTTTCTCTACGCGGTTAGTTCTATCAGTTCCTGATATGTGCGCTCCAGCTTCTGTGCGCACGCCGGTTCATAGTAAGAAAGTCCCAGCCAGACAGTTCCCCCAGGGCGTTGAAGGTCAGAAGCTTTTGCTGCTTTTGGGGGTGACTTCCGTGGCGATTTTCGGTGCCGAAATGCATTGGGGGGAGACCGCTGTCCCGGTCCAGGGATTTATAGAGTGCGATATATTCCTTTACCAGCGCCTGGGCGATATTCTCCGTGTCCCGGAAGACTTCGTAGAGAAGCGGCTTGAGCTCCGTTTTGTAGATGGGGAAGAAGGGGCGACTGTTTTTGATCTTGCCGGAGCAGGCCCACTTATTGTTCTCGTGCCCGCTGCGGGCCTCGCTGCGGCGTTTGAGTACTTGGTTGGCCGCTTGCCTGCGTTCCTCGCCCACCATGGCCGAAAGGATCTGGCCGGTCTCGTCCTTGAACATGACAAATTCCTCCGGTGGCGTAAAGGGTGAACAGCTCCCGCACCATGGGGCGCCGCCTTGTCAGTGACTAGCTGTCCGCCGTCCTTTACAGAATCAAAAATCCGGCTGTTGCCCAGTACCGCGCGGCCTGTTGTACCGGATTTGACTTGGCTGGAGTGCTTGTACGGCTCGTACTGGGCGATGCCAGACACGATGGTCAGCCACGGTTTGCTCTCCTGATCCAGGGGGTTGATATTGTCGCCTTGGAAGAAGATTCTCACTTTGGCGAAGAGCAGGCAGCGGGTGTGACGGATGGAGTCCGGGGTGTTTTGGGTAAAACGGGTGATCTTTTTGATGATGATAAGGCCAAAGCACCCGGCTTCATCATAACTGCGTTTTGAAAAATGCGATCAAAATCAAAACGGGGAAGTAATTGACAATAGTTGAAAAGGTTACAAAAATCCGATGTTTCTATTTCCTAGTATCTGAAAAAACAAATCAGGGGTGGAAAGCGCCGACCATCGACCAAGCACTTTTCCTTGCATTTACTATTTTAAAAAAAGCGGGTTATATTTTTGGGAGGGAAGCGACACTCCGCCTGTTAAGATCAGAGTATTCAGCCTGTTAGACAGAATTGCTCCGGCGTCTCCTGCTGTGAATATCTGACTGGTTAAGGTGTTTAGATCGTTGGTAGCTGTTTGGACACTACTCTTTACATAAAGTGCTTTTTCAAGGGATTTACCCGTGTTTTCCGCTGTCTTGGAAAGGACCTGCGTCGCCTGGGTCATTTGCTTCACCTGCGTGGAATATCGGTCGTCCACCTTGTAAACAATGGAATACCTTGGAATACGATCACCTACTTTCTCGACATCTGTTTTCTCCCGCTGCTATCATAAAAAAGAAGGATGTAGAATGCCAAATCGCTTCTATTTGACTCTTATAGGGATTAGCCTTGCTGGGAGTCTTTCCTTTGCCCTTAAGTTGCTCGGAATTATGTTACGTTAATTGCAAGGATTTTCTGATATCCGCTCCCGCTTATGCGGGAGCGGATATTTTTTCACCTTCCCTGGCGCCTCTTCCGCATGGCGCCCTATAACAGCCCTGCCGCAGTTTCTTGACTTGATTGAAGGAAATACATATAATTATTTCATAAATCTGGCAGCAAAAGGAGAGCTTGCCATGAAGAGCTTGTGGGAGCGGTTTTGGTATCGAATGAACCATGACCCGTTTTTTGCGTATTTTGTGGTATGCACTTTTATTGGCTTCATATGTGGAATTATTGGGATTCTTTATGGCATAGCCATTGGTTATTTTGATTAATGGAGCTGCTATCTAAATGGCTTCCAGGAATCTTCTGCATTTCGATCTTGTCACAAAAAAATGATAGAATGGTTTCATAAAATTGGGAATAAAAGGGGGGCCATGCGATGAAAAAAGGCCCATGGCGTCAATTTTGGGACCGATTTTGGTTCCGCATAATGAGTGACCCGTTTTTTGCATATGTGATGACAAGCGTCTTTATTATGCTCATAATCGGAATCGTCGTGATAATTTTTCTTATCCGGGTTGGCTATTTTAGCTATTGATCCACAGCCTTTGGTAGTCTTCGCTTCTGGTTTACTTTCCGGCCTTGTCACAAAAGATGATAGAATGGTTTCATAAAATTGGGAATAAAAGGGGGGCCATGCGATGAAAAAAGGCCCATGGCGTCAATTTTGGGACCGATTTTGGTTCCGCATGATCGATGATCCGTTTTTTGCGTATGTAATGGTTTACCTGTTTTTTGGCGTTATAATCGGAATCGTCGGTATAATTTTTCTTATCCGGGTTGGCTATTTTAGCTATTGATCCACAGCCTTTGGTAGTCCTCGCTTCTGGTTTACTTTCCTGCCTTGTCACAAAAAATGATAGAATGATTTCATAAAATTGGGAATAAAGGGGGGCCATGCCATGAAAAAAGGCCCATGGCGTCAATTTTGGGATCGGTTTTGGTTTCGCATGATCGATGACCCGTTTTTTGCGTATT
>JBMNRL010000048.1:0-4781 GCA_050944615.1 Blautia sp. | reverse complement strand
CCCATCGCATAGACGATGTCATACATACATTTTGTAAGCTTTCTCTTCGTTTCTGGATCTGACTTTTGGTCAGTAATGAAATGTAATGGAGTGTTTTTCTTCTTGCGCTCCAAATCAGCTTTGACAGCTCTGTCATCCATAATGATTCTTCCTTCAGCGATTTCTCGTCGTAGAGCGTATTCTGTCAAATTGTAATGTCTAGCTGCTGTCGTTTTAAATCCGACAAATACATCTGCTTTTCCGTCAACGATTCGAGTAAATGTAGTTTTTGGCAAGTTATCAACCTCGCCTGTTTGTTTGGCAATTATACGTCCTGCTCTAATTCGTGTGTCGACTGTTTGACGTGCGGTTCCGATGTGATTTGCTAACTCTTTTTTCGTACCGCTAAATTTATCACCTGTTTCGGTGTCGATGAAATCATATATTTTAATCTTTGCCATACATTAACTCCTTCATACGTTTTAAAACTGCGCTGTCATATTTTGGCATTTTAGCCAAATCTAAATATTTCTTTGCTTCATTTGGCTCGATATGCAGCATTTCTGCAATGACCACATAGCTTTTCAAATGTTGTTTGTGCGTCCACTCGTTAAAATTCATTAATATATCCAGCGGGCATTCTTCGTGTCGTTCATTCCAAATGACACAACATTTTGGCGCTCGCTTGTTTGCCATTTTAATCATTCTCATATACTTCGATTTCCTCGATTTCAATCTCAATTCGTGGATTTGGGCTGTATAGTTTTCTGGCTCTCAAATCGCAGACGATGTTATCGTCAGACCAAACGATTTCAGATTTTGAAATGCTATCAAACAATGATTTAACTAGATTATCCACGTCGGCCTTTTTAATGTGCCACAGACGCTCTGAAATGTATTTTAAATATAATTGTTTGGCCTTATCTTTCGCACGCTCTGACGGCTTTTTAGACACGTTCTGCGGTGCTTTCATGTAAAATGTTACTTCTACACGAACAGCACCATCAAAATAGCGTCCGTCGTAATTCTCTTTTATGTAGTCTGTGACCTGTTTTCGCCACTTCATCATTTTAGGGTCTTCATACACCGAAGCATGTCGTCCTCTGATTGTGGCTCGTGGTCTTGACTGCGGCTTTGGTTCAAATGGTATTAGAAACATCTATACACCCCTTAGAACGGTAGCATGTCATCGCTAATGTCCATTGGATTTGAATTGCCAAATGAATTTCCCTGCTGCATATAGCTGTTTTGCTGTGGCTGCTGATTGTAACCGTTCGACTGTCCTTGCTGATTATATCCGTTTGATTGTCCTTGCTGGTTGTCGTTCTTGCTATCTAACAAGTCGACATGTTCAGCTACGACTTCAGTTACATACACACGCTGTCCTTGCTGATTTTCATAGTTACGTGTCTGAATACGACCAGTGATTCCAATTTGCGAACCTTTGCCGCAATATTGTGCGATGATTTCCGCTGTTTGTCTCCAAGCGACAATATTAATGAAATCTGCTTCACGCTCCCCGTTTTGGTTCTTGAATGTGCGATTTACAGCAAGCGTTCCTGTTAATACGCTTGTGTTGCTCGCTGTCTGTTTAAGTTCTGGTGCTTTAGTTAATCGACCGATTAAATTTACGTTGTTCATTTTAGATACCTGCCTTTTCTTTCATTTTTGCGATAAATGTTTCTGCTTCGTTTGTCTTATCTACTGTGATGCGTTCAATCATTGTTGCTCCAACGTGTTTTAGCAATGCTCCCATGATTGAACCATCGTTCTTTCCAGTCGCTTTGATAATCGCTTGTACGTCGTTCTCATACTGCTTGACTTTTTCAGGCGGAATATATTGCTTAAACTGGCGATTGGTTGCGTTCTGGCTTGTCTGTTTCTTGTATTCGTTAGTGTCAGCGTCTTTCGTGTCATCAATCAATAACATGCCATTTAAAGCATATTTTCTAGCATAGCTTGACGCTGTTCCTGTGATTTGGCTCTCGTCCATTCCTTTTTTATTTAGTGGCTCTCTTGCGTAAGCTGTGACAACTTCAACCTCGTCACCACAAACAAATTTAGCGGTCGCTTCAATATAATGCCAGTCTCCGACCAAAATAGGCTTGTCTGATAATGTAATTTTTGCGTCATGTTTTTTCAAGATAGGTTTGACAGCTTCTAAAATATCTTCTGCTGATCTGTAATTATATTTTCCAAAAGTGTTTCGCTGACTTTTAGGTGCTTTAAGTTCAGCTTGGATTTCAACTAACTTACTCATTTGTTACTCTTTCTAGCATAATGTCACATAATTTCTCTTCAACGTCATAACTTCGACGTCGTTGTTTACGTTCTTCTTGAAGTTGTCGCTGTTTCTCATCAATTAGTGCTTTTACGTCATCTACTTCAAATTGGCTTTGCTCGTTCGCAAGAGCTTCTTTAATCAAAATTTCAATCTTGTTAATCAGTTCTGTATTAAAGCTTTGCCATTTGATTTCGATTAGTTCGTCTTCTTTGTGTTTTGGCAATTGAATATAGCCAAGCTTTTGATGAAAGTATTCAGCACTTGTGTATTCGCCAAATTTAGCCACTAGGTTCATATTTTTGTCAATGAATAATCGCATTTAACGTCTCCCTTTTGTTTTCTTAAGATTCCAAATTTCACGCTTCAAGCGTTTGTTTTCTTGTTGCAGAGCAATTATCTTGTCTTGATGTTGATTGATAATTTCGCCGTACTCGATGGCAAGGTTGAGATAGTCGCTCGTCCTGCTGTAGTATGCTTTTTCGTAATCTTCTTCCAAAACTATCATGTTGACCTCAATCTAAAATGTGCTGCTTGACATCTACTCGATAATCGAGCGGGAAGTTAAAGACAATCGCTAAACGCTTGTCTGTTAAATCTTGAATTTCTTCAATAAGGTCTTCATCCGACCAATTTCTGTATTTTTTATAAATTTTGGCTAGCGTTGCCGGTTCATCAGCTATTAAATTATCGATTGCTTGCAGCAATGCTTCTCTTAATTCGTCATAGTAGCCTACAAGTTCGTTGTCAAATCTAATTTCAATCATGCTTGCACCTTTAATTTCTTCAAGCAGCTTTCAAATTCATTCAGCGCATCTTCGTATGCTTCAATTTTGACTTCGTGATCTTCAATCTCTGCATAGCAGCGATGTACTTCATCTTCAAGAAAGCTAATCCTATCCAATAAGCTCTGTACGTCCATATTTTCCTCTCTAGTAAACTATTTGCTTAAGTTGATACATTTTACTGTCTCTAGCCAACTTCGCTATCAGAGACTCTGTATCGAGCTTTAAAAGCATGTTCCTAATTTCTTTTGAGTAGTTGTAATAATTTTGTTCAAATTGTTGAATAAGTAGCTCGTTCATACTTCCCATCCTTTCCAGTATTCAGCAAGGTTAACCGATGTAATAGCCGTTACTGTTTTCTGCGAAGTTAAAATCTGTTCCTTGTATGGCATTAGACCTGCATTGCGCTCCATATCGTTTTTTGGCAGGTAATAACCGCCGCGTCTCGTTCTACGGCTTGCAATAATCGGCTGTTTAAAGTTGCATCTCAAATGTTCAATGATTTCTTTGATGCTTCGCTCGCCAATCTCAAATTCGACTTTCAGTAATTTCAGTGGTACTGGTCGCTCAAAACTGCCGTTATTCTTGATGTAATTCAAGATGTTGATTTCTAATTCGTTCATCGTTTGCTTTCAGCTCCTTCCGAAAATTTAAAAATACGGTCTTTATCTCCTCGCATACCTTTCGTTAAACGATCAACGAATGCGTTGTCGTAAATTTTCAAAAGTTCTGCTCGTGAGAAATTTGTGTTAATTATCGTTTTAGTCCGACTGTCTAAAATATTGAATAGAAAGCGATACGTCCATTCATTGACTGGCTTGATGTAATTGCCCGTACATGTTTCTTTCCCTAAGTCGTCTAAAATTAGGTAGTCACATTCTGTTAGTAGTTTTGTAGCAAATTCTTCTGTAAACCGTCCGCCACCGTTAAAGCTAGCTTGCACACGCTGAATCAATCTTGCGACCGGCATGAAGATAACGCTTTTTGGTTCATTGTAGATTTTAAATGTGTCATTCAGCTGTTTAGCAATTGCAATTGATAGGTGGCTTTTTCCTACGCCCGGACGACCTTGCAGAAATGTATTGCCTTCTCCGTTCTTTCCATAATATCGAACCGCTCTTTGGGCGAATGCGTGCGCTTTTTGGTCTTCAAAGTTATGTTTTTCAAAATTCTCCATTGTCGCATTTTTTAAGTCATCTGGGATAATGCTCACAGACTCAAACATATTCCACGTTTTAGCAAGCATTCCGTTAACCGTTTGCTGTTCGGCACTGGACTGCTTCAATCGTTCTAATTCGTCTTTCTGGCAATCTAAGCAAAAGGCTGCGTTTGTATATTCTCCTTGTTGCTTCATGCGTATGTAATACGGTTTGTTATGGATCGTGCAGACGTCACCTGTGTCTACCAAAATACCGTTATCAATCATATATTCATAAGACATTAATTCCATAAGTACCTCTAAAATCCAAATTCTGGGTCAACAACATTGTGCAAGTCTTCTGTGCTATTTCTTGAAACATGTTTAGACTCCACGAATTTTCGTTGCTCTTCATCTTGCTGAACAATTGTTTTGATACCGTTTTGAGCCCAATTTTTAAGAATCGAATTGATATATCCAAAATTTCTTTTAGAGTTATCGGCTGCTCTGTCAATTGCTCGCTTAACTAAATTTGGCTCTAAATTATCAATTTCTATAAAATCTTTAAGTTTTTGCAATTGGTAACCATCTAAAACAC
>JBMNRL010000047.1:0-4906 GCA_050944615.1 Blautia sp. | reverse complement strand
TTTGAGGATGCAGAAATCTAATAGGCTGAATGTTACAAGCCGTTCACGGGTGGTCATCCACCTATGAACGGTTTGTAAAATCTCAAAAATTTTTTAGTTCCTACTTGACACAAGAAGACCTCTCCCGTCTGGGGCGGCACCGCACCCAGACCGCTCTGTTCATCGACTATCTGCGGGAACACAATGTCCGGGTGCTCTCCGCAACGGAAAATATCGACACCTTCAATGAGGCGGATGATCTCATCATTGGATTCAAGGGACTGGTCAATGACTTCTACGCCCGGGACGGCAGCCGACGAGTCCGCACGGGATATCGTCAGAAGCAAAAAGAGGGCATCGTTATGATCCCGCCCTTTGGATACTTCAAGGATAAGAATACCAAGCAGGTTGTCATTGTGGAAGAAGCCGCTGAAACGGTCCGGATGATTTTCACAGCCTACATCGGCGGTCATGGCCTAAAGGCGATCGCCAAAATGCTCAATGAGCAAAAGCGGAAAACCCCGGCGCTGACGCAGTTGGGACTGCTGAATAAGCACACGCCCAATACCCAGGACGGTATCTTAAAAAAGTACCTCTGGGACGGGCGGATGGTGGGCCGAATTCTGCAAGACGAGAGTTACATCGGTACGCTGATCTGCCACAAAAGTGAGCGCAGCAAGATCAACAAGACCTTCCGCTTTACCGAGCCAGAGGAGCAGTTTCGGCACGAGAACTTCTTCCCGCCCATTGTATCCAGAGAAATCTGGGAGCAGGCTCAGGTACTGCTGGCGGAAAGGAAAGAGCGAAATGTCCGGGCCGGAGCCAATCAGAGTATCCTGCGGTATGGAGGCCTCCTGCGCTGTGAGGACTGCGGCCGCTCCTTTGTGGGAAAACGAATCCATACGAAAAGTGGGGAGCGGGTTGAGTATACCTGTGACACCTATCACAGATATGGGAAGGAATACTGCTCCTCCCACACGGTGGATGAGCGTATCCTGGATGAACTCATCACCAAGGAGCTCATCCAGACCAAGGCAATGTATGAGGAAAACTTCCAGGCTATGGAGCAGCTGATTGACCAATGGCAGCCAAAGGCCAGTGCCGCTACCGTCCAGATCAAAAAGCAGCAGGAGCGAATCGCCATGCTGGAGGAAGAAATGGAGGCCATCTTGATGGAACGGATTCGGGATAAAGCCAACACCGAGCGCTATGACCGGATGATCCAGAAACGGGAAGCCGAGATCGCAGCGGCCCAAAAGCAGATTGAAGAACTGCAAAATATTGAGGAAACTCTGCGCAGCCGACAGGCTAAGCTGAAGCGGGACATCAGTATGATGGATGACATTTTGAAAGAGGGACACCTAAGTGAAGCCCATCTGCGCCTGCTGGTGGACAAAATCTATGTCCACGAGGAAGATGGAAAGCTATCTCTGGATATCTGTCTGAAAGCTCCCTTTCGGGACCATATGGACATCTATGAAAATGGAGAACAAACAGAGTGTTATCTCTCCCAGAGCTATGATTTTGAGCGGTTGGGGCACATCATTATGAAGGACTTTTGGGAGAATGGGTGAGCAACATGAAGGTATGGGTTTATTCCAGATTATCCAATGATGACGACAGAGAAATGAATTCCCTGCTGAATCAGCAGGAGATCTGCCGAACCTATGCAGAGCGGCAGGGATACCAGATGATAGGACAGTCCTCTGATGATAATGCCAGCGGTATGAACTTCAGCCGCCGTGGGCTGGATGAGCTCACGGCGGCTGTGGATGCCGGCAGTCTGGACGCTGTCCTCGTCAAGGATCTCTCCCGCCTGGGGCGGCACAGGACGCAGACGGCCCTGTTTATCGACTATCTGCGGGAACGCGGGGTTCGGGTGATCTCTGTCACAGAAGGGCTGGACACCGCCTCGGATGAGGACGATCTGGTCATCGGTGTCCGTGGCCTGATGAACGACTACTACGCCAGAGATATCGGGAAAAAGATCCGTTCCGGTTACCGGCAGAAGCAGCGGGAGGGCATCGTGATCACCCCTCCCTTTGGCTACTGGAAAGATCGCAACACCAACACGGTCCAGCTCCACCCAGAGGCAGCAGAAACCGTTCGGATGATTTATTCTCTGTACTTACAGGGCTTTGGACAAAGAGGAATTGCCCGCAGACTCAACGAGTTGGGACGAAAGACACCGGCGCAGCTCCGCGCGGAACAGTGCGGACGAGAAGTGCGGGCCGCGCACAAAACCCGAGATGGTCACTACCTCTGGACCTATGCCAGCGTCAAAAATGTGCTGACAGAAGAAGCCTATACTGGAGTCCTGATCAACCATCGGTCGGAGACCCAGGATGGCAAGGTGAAGCGATTGGAACAGACGGAATGGTATCGCCACGAAAGCTTCTTCCCGGTCATCGTGGAACCGGATGTATGGAAGCTGGTTCAGCAAAAGCTGAAAGAGCAGGCCCGGCCAGCCAACGGGAACCGTTCTAAGCACCGCTATGCCGGGCTGCTCCGGTGCCAGGAGTGCGGCAATGTATTCGTCCCCATGATCCGGTACTGGAACGGCAAGCGGCGTGTGGAATATGTTTGCAGGGGTTACCAGCGGAGTGGGAAAAGCTATTGCAGCTCCCATCGTATCCACGAGGAAAACCTGGATACCATGGTGTGGGAGTATCTCACGGCGGTTCGGGACAGTCGCGTCGAAGAGCGAGAGAAACTTGTGAAACTGCAAAAAATGTGGGCGCTGAGGAAACCGGTCCTTGACGCCCACATTTTGTCGTTACAGAAAAGAATTCAGGAGCTGGAGCAGGAGATAGATGCAATAGTGATGGGAAAATACATTTATAGGCAAATAGATTAATCGTTAATAAACTCCTCAAACCCTCGATATAATGTGTAGTTATATTTTGCAATTGAAGGTTGTCCAGCATATATTTGAGAAGAGCCAGGGTAATACGAAAAAGCAGATGTAATATGCGCCAAAAAGGTATATGGATTATCCGTGAATTCTGCTTTTTTTCCAAAAATTCCGGTCAAAATATCAACCCAAAGCCCTGCGGATGTGAGTATGTCTTTGCATAGTGCGGGAATATCATTGCAGTAACCCAATGCGTCTGCAGTAATTGTTATAGCAGTAGTTAGGATACCTCCAAACTGGACAGCTTTCAAGATGTCCATGCTTTTTTTGTATTCATTGGCAGCCGCATCGATCTTTTTCTTTTCATCATTAAGTATTGCTCGTATTACTTCGGGAGCATCGGCTTTAGCAATCTCTTTACGAAGTTGATCAATGGCATTTATAAATTGCGTCCGTTCGTCTTTTCTTTTATCTCGGAATTGAAGTATATCTTCTGGAGGTACATTAAGAAGGTTTTGTGGAAAAACATCAGGAATCATAAGTGACACCAAAGCATCGGTGCTGGGTTCCATGAAGATTTCCCCGGGTCTATAATCATCTTGGAGCATACCATCATATAAAAAATATGTTGATGTCGTCCATAGTTCTTGATTACTGGTCCACAAAGACAGTGAATTTTGTTTCGCAATATGGTTTGCCAAAAATGTCATATAAAAGTTTACTGTATTGGGATGTGCATAAAGCCAATTTTCATCTTCGTCAATATCTTTAAGCTTGTAAAATACATCTTGTAAAAGTTGGACATCCATTTTTGAAGAATGTATTCTGATATATTCTGTTTCATCAGAATCAATTAAAGAAAGTGCGGCAGCATTTCTTTGATTAATATCCATGAAATCAGAAAACTTTTCACTTGCTTCTTTTGAATACGGAACAGGTGAAATTGGGATGCCAATCTCACCTGTAGAACACAATACCTTAATGTTTCGGGGCTCTTGCAATTCATAACCCGGGGGAACGATTCTGTATATTTTATCCGCAAAAAGTGAGGCATTCCATAACCATTGATAGTCCTCCGGGCGAAATTCGATCGTTGGATAATAAAGAATTGAATTACTCATAAATATTTCCTGTTTCTACAATATTGTATAAGTATTTATCTGCCATAATCGAAGGGGGAACTGCAAAAAATAGGTGCTCTTTATTGAATACTCATTTTGGTACGGGTAGTGGGGGTCGAACCCACACGCCTTTCGGCACAGGAACCTAAATCCTGCACGTCTGCCAATTCCGTCATACCCGCATATTCAGTTGCCCTCTATTTTTATTCGGGGAGGGAATACCCGAGGTGGAGTGTTGCACTCGATCCGCATCTATAAAAACAGGTCGTGCCTGCTTTTACACAGGAAACTACATCTAAAATTAGAAAAAGGGGGAGTTATTTTCTCTTGCTCAGTTTTTCCATTTCTTTTCTGAGAGTCCCCAACAATTTATCACTCCGCATATCGCGACCATTAGGATGCCTAAATGAGCCAGCAGGGATGCCCAATTTCTTTTCCAAATTTCCGATTTTAATATCGCTTCTAATTTTTCTGGCCATATAACGTTCCCTCCCGCTTACTATATCAAATCAAAAAATCTTCACTGAGGTGACAGCACCTAAATCTCGCATGTCTACCAATTCCATCACAGGCGCATATTTCGTTTGGAGAATATGGGCAGCAAACAGGGAAGCTGTCTGGATAAAATGAACACAAGAAGTATACCACAATCTCCGGCCTTGAACAACCTAAATTTCTGCGGTACAATGAAAACACTCAACGAAACTTCAGGAAACGAGGAACATCACCATGCTGACCCCCCGGGTTGCCGCAATACACGATCTTTCCGGCTTTGGCCGCTGCTCTTTAACGGTTGCCATTCCCATTCTTTCTGCTATGGGACTGCAGTGCTGTCCGCTGCCGACAGCATTTCTCTCCACCCATACCGGTGGATTTGAAGGGTTTACCTTTCTGGATATGACGGAGGAAATGCCCCGGGTGGCCGCACACTGGAAGTCCCTGGACCTGCGGT
>JBMNRL010000046.1:0-5159 GCA_050944615.1 Blautia sp. | reverse complement strand
AACTCCATCAATATTTGCTTTGTTTTTTAACAATTCAAAGATAATTCCGTCTAGATTTGCACGTTTTAATTTGCCTGGAAGATTTTTTGTTGAACCACCATAATTAGATTTATAACAGAACGAATCATAATGTTTTAAAATTTTATCATAATTTTCATTTCTAAATTTCTCAAAAGCGATTTGACTATTAATATCATTATAATCTATGTACCTACCTTCTTCAGATATCTGAATTTGAAGCACTGAGAATTTATCGTTTAAGTCTCTTTTACGAAAAACTTCTTTACGAAAAACTTCGATAAAAGATTTAGCCATTTCGTAAGCACTCTTAGTATATAAATCATTATCTAAAAAAATATATATGCCATTACCTAAATCATTAGGTAAATTATTAGGATTTGTTTTTAGTTCAAAACCTGAGGCTAAAATCTTATCTGCAATATCTGAATTTGTTCCGTGATATCCCTCCAATTTAATCCTCCGATTGAAAATTCTTATAGAATTTTAATGTTTACATAGAGTAAAAATCCTAAGTTTATATAATAGGACACTCATATTATAGCACAAATTATAGCACAAAATACATAAATGTTTACTTTTTGTCAACTATATTTGTTAAATTTTCAAGTTTATCATACTTTATAGAGTCATTTTTACGGTTTTGCAAATTTTGGAATAAGAAAAAGCACGCAATTAGCGTACCTGTTGATTTTATTAGTTGCATAAGGCTATGATCCGTACAAATAGCTTTTATTTTGGTATTCACTCCGTTTTTCTACCAAATTTCGGTTTTCCAATTCTTTTTTAAAAGCTTCAACTTCATATACAGAATTCAATTGGACGTTTAAATTCATTTTTAGCATTTGTTCGTCTGTTAATGCTGTAAAGTCAGGTAGTGCATAATCTGGTACCCCTTTTATCCAACTCATATCGTTTCTCCTTTTATATCTAGCCATTCAGAGTAATGATATCTATCCTAACAATGCTGTAAGTATTTTATTCCTAATTACAGCATACCAGTTTTTGAACAAATGTCCCCTAGCTGTCTTGTTTGCTGTCATTCATAGATAAAAAAACTAAGTCCATGGCTTTTTCATGAGACCTCAATTTAGCCATTCTATAAGTGAAACCAGCCAAATCGTTTTCTGATAACTCTTTCTGCTACCCGCCTACCGATTTTAAACTTACTTACGTTTAGTAAGTCTGTAAGTTAAGAGAAGTTTGAGGGTCAATCGTGCTTCTCTTGCCAAGCCTAGAATTATCAGAACTGTTGCGAGTTCTTTTGATTCTAGGTTTTTATGATATAATAGGAGCATAGGGAAAGCCGTTTGGCTTTCCTTACTACCTATGATACTAGCGCTTGCTTCTTGCTTTAGGAAATTTTAGAGGCTTGCGCTTTTTGTATGTCTTCCGCTCAAATTTGAGCAAAAGAACAGGCGTACCTGAAAGTACACCCATAAGCATTTGACTTTACGACAAAAGTGTCGAAAAATAAGGGGGTAGTTATAGCTACACCCTTAAAATACTTTATCCCAAAAACGGAAAAAGTACTAATTTTTACTAATTAAATATTCTATAAGGGCTTTCGCAAGCGATTATGCTATAATATTAATGTACTTAGATAGAATATTTTTTGTAATTTTCTTATCCGTGGTTTATTCCACGGTTTTTATTTAGATAAAAAAACACATAAAGGTATTTAAAATGAAAACATGGAAAACAATTAGCATTACAGCATTAACAACATTAGGACTAATTGCAGGTGGTAGCTTCGTTTACACAAGCAATCAACCAGCTCACTACGAAGGTAAAACATTTAAATCAAGTGTTTCATCATCTAGTACAGAAGAGTCATCATCTACTACAGAAGAGTCATCTACTACAGTTATTGAAACAGAAACAGAAACAGAAACAGAAACACAATCAATTCAATATTCATGTTTACAAATTTTTGATAGAGAACATTGTCAAAATCCTTCTCAACAAATGGCTGATGGTGTATATTACAGCATTGATAGTGTTAACTACACAATGACAGCTGTTGTTGGATCAGGTTTTTATGTGTTAGCATCACCAGCTAATTGCCCTGAATATATTGAGGTTTTAGAGTTGAAAGACGGAGTTGCGGTTGATTCCGTAAAAGTGACAGGTGATGGCAATTACAATGTAGACCCTAGCCTTAATAAACCATGGGAAAACGCCGAAGTTTTTTGTAAATGGCTACGTCAACAAGCACCAAGTGGACACACTACTAACGGATTGCAAAGTAATTACAACTATTGGGTTAAGAACTGTAAGTATAAATATAAACAATAGAAAGCAGAGAGGAGGACATTGACATGAAAGCAAATAGTAAAGACATTGAATAGCTTTTAGAAAACGCAACACAGTACATGATTTCAAAAGAAACGAATGTACCGCAATCTAAAAGCGGAACAGATAAGCGGTTAACCAATTTTATGAATACAGTAAGAATAAGGCTTTTAGCGGTAGCATGACACCCCTTAAAAATCTCAAAAAATGGCGCTCGGTGTAAGCGAACACCTTGTGGTGGCTCTCCTTGTCTCAAAATAGGGGGCGGGGGTCACTTCTACGTTTTTATTTTTTTGATATTAAAGCCGTAAAATGGTAAAATAAAGTCGTAAAATTTAATCATTTTCGACACATTAAGCGTGTTATTTTTATCTTCTGGTTAAAAAGGTGTCCCATTTTTGGGGCACCCTTTTTTATTATATAGAAAACACCAATAATTCACCGCATCGATAAGTTTCTGCAAACTCAATCACACCACACCCTAACCTATTTACTTGTTAGGGTGCTTTAGTAAATTTCTAGACCTTTAGCATAAGCTTCTTTTGCTTCTGCCAGTGTCATTTTATTGGGACCGCCATCGATATTTGTCTCGCCAGTGTTTTGCCAACCACATTTATCACAAATATCGTAATCCCTAACCTCAGCTCCACAAACTGGGCAGTTGAGCCATAGCTCACCATCGATTTCCCAAGTCTTTTGAGACTTCTCCATCGTAATACTCCTTTCCAATTTTGGGCCTAAACATAGTTGTAATTTTACACTCCTGTTCTTTCCAATTCATTCTCTACTAAACAAAAAAAGCTTCAAGTATTCGTTATATATTAATCAAACTACTAAAACAGTTGAAATATAACATCACTCAAAGCTTTTTACACACAGATAATTCTACTTAACTCATTATACCATAAAAATAATTGATTCTTCCTTATAGCTGTTTAGCCAATTCTTGGAGCGCTTTTCTCTTTAAGCGGAACAGTGTTCGCTCTGCCACTCCGAAAAAATCTTGGATCTCATAGAAATTCTTATCACTACAGAAAAACATCTTCAATACTGCTCTTTGCTCTGGGTCATCTAGATTATCATCTATTAAGCTAATAAGGCTATCACGCTCACTCATAAGCGTATCAATACGTTTTATAAGTTTTTCTTTACGCATTGCTTTAGCATTGTAAATATCAGCAATATCTTTTGTAGAACTTTTTGTTACTTTAGGCTCTGTAAAATTAGATTTCCTAAATAACCCTTCTTCCAAATATTGAATTTCATAATTAATAGTTTGAATTTCTTTATCAATTTTTTTGATATTTTTTAACTTTTTATTTAATTCTTCGTATTCCACTAAAACCCTCACACTCTCTTTTATTAGCTATGCAATTCTTCGAACAGTGAAATACTTCACTTTTATATTAGCCTATTAAAATGAATACTTTTAATAAATTTTCAGCCCCTTAGCGTAAGCCTCTCTAGCCTCTGCTAACGTCATTTTATTGGGGCCACCATCAATATTTGTTTCACCAGTATTTTCCCAATTGCATTCACAGACGTCGAACAATTGAACTAGTCTTCCACAAACAGGGCAATGGATATGTTCTTCTCCATCAATCATGATTATATTTTCTTTCATAGCCATCTTATCCTTTGAATAATCTAACTTTATTATATCACTAAAATAAAAGCGGGTTCTTAGTTTAAGTCCCCCGCTCTTTTACTATCCTCTTAACTGCCGAACAACTTTTTCAGCAAAATCTTCTTCATGGATATCTATTCCACCAACTGTATGAGTTTGGTTTTTATAGACAGATTCACTTTTTAAAAGGTTTAGTCTGTAGTTTTCCCAATACTCTATAAGTTCTTCATAACTTCTTTTCTTTGGGATAACTCTTTCAACCTTTAAAACGGGTTCTTTTTTTGTTACTGGTTGTTGTTTCTCAAGCTTTCGCCTTAATTTCATTTTATTGCGTTGTAATTCACGATAGTTTGTTTTCTCTTCCCACTGTTTGCGTGCTCTACTTCTTCCTATCCGTCTACAGTCACTACTACAATAACAAGCGTTTTTAGTATGACTTATGAAGTTTTTTCCGCATACGGTGCATTTTATTTTGATTGTAGCCATTATATCCCTTTCAATAAATATAACACGAGAAAAAAAGTACAGTGACGGCTTGAACCTCGGCCGCGAGAGCGGAGGGGGTCCCATGCCCCCACTTAAATTTTTTTCAAACCAAATTTTAAAAAGGGAAAAAGATTTTTAAATTAATCCTTTCAATGTATCCCTCCAAGCGTTATCTAGTCGCTTAGTTTTATCTGATTTTACTCCGTGTTTTCGCTCAACTTCTTCATTGATTCTATTTACTGCTTCGGCTTTTGCTTTTGCAATTTCATTATTTCTTCTAGCTTCATTATCTTCTTTCATTCGTTGCAATGCTTTGCCAAATAATTCTTGATCTTCACTATACTTCTTTAATGATTTTCGTCTTACATTATTAAAATATTTTTTCTGTTCTTCTTCACGTTCCCTCTTCTTCTTGTTTGCCTTAGCTTGTAGGGAGCCTAGGTCTAGGTAACCGTCAGCCGTGACTGGGATTCCTAGTACACTACGTTTAGGTTGGTGGGCTGTGGGGGTCTTAGTCATTGCTATCCTCTCCTTCTTTTAAAACTGCTTGAACAAAGTTAGATGAACTAATTGTATTGAAATAGTGTCCATATACATCTTTATGATATGCAATATCCGTATTACTACCTAATGTCCATGTTCTAGCGTTCTTCATCACATCATAATATAAAATCTCTAGTACTGCATTAGCCTCGTTAATATCTGAAATTGATTCTTCTTTCAAGTCATTCAA
>JBMNRL010000045.1:0-5895 GCA_050944615.1 Blautia sp. | reverse complement strand
TACCTTTTGCAGGCGCGGGGTTCACCGTGCTATGGTTTTTGCGCCCTTGAGATGCCCTAAACTCTTTCGATTCCCATTTGCCTTGTTTGTGGGCTGCTCTTTCCAACTGTTTTGCTCATCTCTTTTATGAACACAATCAATACCACAACGACAGCGAAAAGTCTATCAGAAAAACTTAGGTCATCTGAAAATTAAAGCCTTGATTCCGCTGGTATTGCTCCGCAGGGTTGTCCATCATCAGTTCTTCCAGTGTGAGTACCCCATGATAGGAAACATATCCACTCTTTACGACCCGTCCTTCCTCCGCATTCATGCGCTCCAGTCCGTATCGGGCATAATCGTAGTAATCACGCAGATTTTCGTCGTACTCAAACCTGCCGGATTTCTGAATCATGTAGCGGCCATATTCCTCCACATTCTGGACACCAGGGGCATAGTCAAACTGCTCCAGATTCTCTGCCAGCTGCCTGACTTGTGCGGCGGTTTCCGGCCGTGCGTATTCCACCACCGCGCCCAGTTTTTTTATTTCATCGGTACTCAGTTGTTTAATCGCCTGGCACAGCTTATTCAGCTCCTCCAGGCACTCTGACTCCATATCCAAAACATAGTCTACGGCATCCGGAAACTCGCTCCCCTGAAATGACAGCCTCATATCCGCCGGATCAACGATCCCTGCCCGAACCAAGGAACGCTTGATATGGAGATCTGGCGCAGGCAGATACAACCAGATTTTGGGAGCGTCCTTACTCTGCTGTACCGTCAGGGTCAGCAGGGGAGGCTCATAGAAATACTGCGGAAAATGACGCCCATCATAGAGCTGCGAGAGTCGCATACCGTTGTCATAGACTACTCCGTATGGTGTGATGACTCCATTGCCCTCATCAATGAGGAGCAGGGCGGTTTCATAGCCGTCAAGGGCGTCCAGCTCCTCTTTGCTGGCGCAGCCGCCATTCAGCACCATGTAATGATCTCTGCCGACCTGCTCTAAATCAGAAAAATCTGTGATGACCGTGACCTGCTGGCAGGAAAATGTCAAGTTGATTAGGTCGGTCATGTCGGAATAGTCGTAGCTGACCGCCGCACCCTGGAACTGAGCGCCCTCCTGTGCATAACAGAAGCTGTCCAGCCGCTTGGCCAGATAGTCCAGCTCGTCGATATTTACAGGTTTTCCCTCCAGTCGCTTCAGGATGGGGTACTCACCAAGGATCTCGTCCATTTGGCAGTCCCTCGCCAGGGGATCTCCCATGTCCATCGCATTCAGCGCCTCCATGATTCCGTCATACTGGTTGTGCGGGATTGGGAGGGGAACGGTAAACTGTCCGTACTCGGGATGCTTCGGATTTGATAACACAGCATTCATTCTCATCGTATTCCTCCAATGCCGAGCCCTACATCTCCATCTGAGGGCTATAATCCTGTCTGTGTTCCAATTGGGTGTCCAGGTCAGGGACAGAGAACTCGATTTTGATTCTGGCTTCTTGAATGGCTCTTATCTGTTTGTCATTCAAATTTGGGTCTTCTGCCAACAGATGATCCGTTGCACGATAAATCTCTGTCAACTCCTCATTGGAGAAGAGACTGGCTTTGGGGATCAGACCAGAGCGGACAGCGAAGTCCCGTTTGGCTCCTGCAAAATCATCCTCATAATAGTGCCCATGGCTGACGCCGACCCTTTCATAATCCCAGATCCATGTAACGAACTCATAGCCCCGGCCGGTGCCTCGCTCTCTGCCCGCCAGCACAGCCCCGCCGAAATCCGCAAGCAGATGAAACTTATTGTCAAGACCACGAGCACGGAGCAGGGGGGTGTTTTCCATAGCCTCCACATATTCAAATACTCTGTCGGCTGCAATGGCGACCCTGTGATACAGCTCGTTGGCCTCTGGATTCTTGCTCCCGGACGGAAGCATAAATACTTCGTTCCCAGGAGAAACAGAAAGGACAGGCTGTCCATGGAGAAAAATCTCCAGCCGCCTGTCCTCTTTGCTAAGGGATTCAATTTGCTCCTTTCCGAGACACCGGGATAGTTCCTCAAAAATTTACTCCCCACTGTAAACCTCCAATCTTGTTACTTCATTGAAAATAAAAAAAGCCCGTGCATTTTTTGCACGTGCTTAGGAACACATCTTTTAACTGAGTGTTCGTCCTCATATTCTTCTTGGATAAAACAATAACTCACACAGCATTGACTGTGTGAGTTATTGTTTTGGTGGAGATAAGCGGGATCGAACCGCTGACCTCTTGAATGCCATTCAAGCGCTCTCCCGCGCAAGCAATCCCCCCTGCTTACAGTGCGATACCTATGTTGCTGATTTCCAGTTCCAACCGATAGCCGCGATAGACATGGATTTTAGGGATCAGATGGCAGACAATCATCTTTTTCACCTCTATAGGACTGGCGCGGTAGATGTCTACCCAAAAGATATTTTTCTCATCCTGTTGTGCCATATCTTTTTTTCGCAGCAATGACAGTTGACTTTGCAGTGATGTAAGATAAGTGACCGCCGATGCCGCATTTTCCTCGGCTTCACACAGCATTTCCGCCAATATTTCCGCTGGGTACGGGCTGGAACCGTGCAGCGATTTTTGTAGTTCCTGTTTCAAAAGCTGATAATCTTGCTTTTTTCGCTCCGCCTCGTGAGCGGCATCCCGTATTTTCCTCCGAAGCTGCTTTTCTTCACAAAGCAGATATCCCTGAAGCAAAAAGCTTTCCTCAACTGCGCCTAACTGTTCCAAAAGCCGGCAAATTACATGTTCCACCTTTTCATCCAAAATGTGCGCTGTGTATCCTGTCTGTCCATCGCACACACAGCGATGGCGCGTTTTCTGATAGCAGACATATCGGGTGCGGCGGTGTTTTACTTTGTTTCCGCCCGCGGTCACATAACTTTTGCAGTTTGAGGTCAGAACCAGTCTTCCGCCACAGTGTCCGCAATAAATATTTCCTGACAACAAAGAATTTCCTGTTACATTCACAGGAACTGTACGCTCCCCATCGGCCTCATTTTGCCGTGCTTTTTGCAGCGCCTGTGCCTGCTCAAAGAGTTCCGGGGTCAGAATCATCAGATGTTCAAATCTTTGTGATATGGCATCTCCACTCCGGAGCACCCCGGTATAGCAAGGATTATGAAGAATATGGCCTATGGAGGCCTCGTGCCAGTTTTCTCCCTTGCGGTTTCGGATGCCCTGCCGGTTCAGCTCGGTGGCAATTTTGCATCGTCCATAGCCATGGACGATGCAGAGATCAAAAATCTTCCGCACCACCATCGCTTCATCCGGATCAATTGCCAGTTCCGATATTTCTTTATTGCGCTTATTCAGTCTCCCGGTTGCCATCAATCGATATCCGTATGGTACGCCTCCGCCGCGATAGCCGCCGTCCAAAACCAATTGCCTCAGGCCCTCTTTGGTGCGCACGGAGGTCTTTCGGCTTTCTCCGTCAGCCTGCCAAAATCGGATATAGTTGAGCAGGGTATCGATGTGGTGTTCAAATCGCTGCTCCCCCTCTTTGACGCTCCAAACACGGATTCCATGCCTTACGAACCACTCCACAACGAAGGGGCTTTCATCCGCTTTGCGACCAATGCGGTCAAACATGAACACAAGCAAAATATCAAATTTTCTTTGGAGGGCGTGCTCTTTGATCAGCTGCAGAACATCCCGGTCTTTTTCGCTCACCTTGAACCCGGATACGCCGGCTTCCTGGCCTTCGTAAAGGATTTCCCATCCCATTTGCCCGGCAAATTCCCGGCAAGCCTTTCTCTGCATAGGAATATCAGCCTGATTTTCCGTATTGAAGTCCGCCTGCTTTCTCGTGGATACACGATATAAGCAATAAACCCGATTTTCCATATCACCCCTACCCTCTTTCCAGCTGCTCCACATATGCGCTTTTCAGTGCCAGTTGAATCGCAGTACGCAGCTGATCCGCTTGGCAGGGAATATACTTGATTGAAATAGAGGAATCCTCCGACCATGTCACAAATTCCTCCATCTCCTTGTTTTCTTGTAAATTCATTACAATCTCCTTTCTCTTAAAAAGGGAGAGCGTACTTGAATGGCACTATAAACTATATAGGAGCATTGGTCCGTTCACAATCCTTCAAAGAGCTTGATTCATCGCCCCGCTCCCTATTAGTCATTTCGTAAAATGAGTTTATAGTTTCGAAAGTCGTTTGATTTTTTGATATCATGTGGTATAATACAGTTAAGATTTCTGAGGGGTGATGGAATGTATCGTACTGTCATGGAGCAGCTTCAAAAATGGAAGGCCAAAAAGCATCACAAGCCGCTGGTTATCCGCGGCGCCCGTCAGGTGGGAAAAACCTGGCTCATGAAGGCGTTCGGCGCCGCTGAATATGAATCTGTTGTTTATATCAACTTTGACAACAACGAACGGATGCGCAATTTATTTGAAGGAAGCCTTGCGGTAGAGCGGTTGGTGACAGGTTTGGAGCTCTACGCAGGGCATAAAATTGACCCGGCCAATACCCTTCTGATTTTTGATGAGGTACAGGAAGTACCGACTGCATTGACCAGCCTCAAATATTTCAACGAGGACGCTCCTCAATATCAAATCATCTGCGCCGGGAGCCTTTTGGGCGTGGCATTGCATCAGGGTACCTCTTTTCCGGTTGGAAAAGTAGAGTTTCTTGATCTCTATCCCCTTTCTTTCTCCGAGTTTCTCATGGCTATGGGGAAAGAACGATATGTGGAACTACTGAACCAGGGCGATTTTGATATGGCTACCATGTTCAAGCAGGATTATTCCGATCTGCTGAAGCAGTACTACTATGTGGGCGGTATGCCAGAGGTTGTCCAAGCCTTCGTGGACAATCATGACTTCAATGAGGTGCGGGAAATTCAACAGCGCATTCTGTCCGCTTATGAGCAGGACTTTTCCAAACACGCGCCCAATGAGACAGTACCCCGTATTCGGATGCTTTGGAACAGTATCCCGGCCCAGCTTGCAAAGGAGAACCGAAAGTTTATCTATGGCCTTATCAAAGAGGGGGCCCGCGCCAAGGAATATGAGCTGGCCATGCTCTGGCTGACCGATTGTGGCTTGGTCCATAAGATCCACCGGGTGTCTGCTCCCAGCTTGCCATTAAAAGCCTACGAGGATTTGAAAGCGTTCAAGCTGTTTTTGCTGGATGTAGGCCTCCTGTCTTGTATGGTTGGACTCCGGCAGGATGTGCTGCTGGACGGCAATGAATTGTTCAAAGAGTTTAAGGGCGCTCTGACAGAGCAGTATGTCCTACAGCAATTAAAAACGATCAAAGGGCTGAATATCTACTATTGGACTGCAGATCGCGGAACCGCAGAAGTAGATTTTGTTATCGACAGCGGTAAAGATGTGATTCCAGTCGAGGTCAAAGCTGAGGTGAATCTCCAGGCCAAGAGTTTGAAAGTATATCGAGAGAAGTTCCAGCCTCAGCTATCTATCCGGACATCCATGGCAGACTATAAGAAAGAAGATTGGCTGCTGAATCTTCCGCTGTGGGCGGTGGATTCATTTTTAAGGTACGAGGTGTGATATGGAAAAATCAGAGTATTCATTTGGCGCATATCGCTATTTTATCGTTCCCAATGACCAAATATCTTTATTCGATGCAATAGAAGAAAAAAGAAAAAAGGCAGTACAAAATTTCTTCTCTGCCCTTGTTGAGGAAAAGAAAAGAAGCTAGGAAATTAAGGGGCGAAAACATTTGTTAGTCTTTAACCGCCAGGTGTCATTCTCCGTTTTTATTTGTAAATTTAGTATGGAAACAAAAAAGACTATTTTTATAGAAAGTGAGTCAGATATTGAAAATATAGATGAGGTTGATTATCCATTTATTTATGTTATTATTGACACTTCACATCAGATTGTGCTGTTTGAATTAAAACCTTCCG
>JBMNRL010000044.1:0-9851 GCA_050944615.1 Blautia sp. | reverse complement strand
CAACTATCATATCACAGCGTTTCCTGTCTGTCAAGAACTTTTTTATTCTTTTTTCAAACTTTTCCGCTGTCGTTTGACAGTTTCTGCCAGTCCTTTCGGACAGCTTTGATAGAATATCATGTTTTCAACTTCAAGTCAAGGGGTAATTTCCCTTTTTTTGAAAACTTTTTGCATCCCTTTCGGGAACGGAGAAGGAGGGATTTGAACCCTCGCGCCGCGTAAACGACCTATACCCTTAGCAGGGGCACCTCTTCGGCCTCTTGAGTACTTCTCCAGATGCCGGATTTTCATCCGATTTCTTATAACGCTCTCTGTCAGAGCAAATACGATTATACCTAAAAAAACCCGTCTTGTCAACGGGTTTTTGCGTTAATTTCCATTTTATTTCTTACAAATTCGGGTGCCAAAAGAAGGGCTCTGGCAGGTATTGTCCTTCTACGACAAACGCACGCCCCTCTTCCACTAAGTGCCAGCTGCAGCTACATGTGTTCCGAAGAGCCTTCATGCATAAGTCTTCGTAAGCACTGAATGTTCAGACTCGCTATCACAAGTCTGTCTTAGGAGGACAATACCTGCCCGGCCCCATTTTGGCACCCGAATCTTACAAAATATAATTCCATTTTTACATCTTCGAATAGGAAGAAATAGTCTCTTCTATCCTACGTTTTACTTCCGCTGCGATCTCCACTGTCTTCATGTCTTTATACTCTTCATATTCCAATGGTTTTAAAAAATGCACCTGCACCGTTACAGGCTTGATACTATTCGTGTCAAATGGCTTAAAGGAATCAATCAGAGCCACCGGGACGATCGGACACTTCGCTTTGGTAGCTGCCTTAAAACTTCCGCCCTTGAATTCGCCCGGGTGGTTTCCATCCCTGGACCTAGTTCCTTCTGCAAAGATCAGATAATTCCTGCCGTTTTTCACCTCTTTGGAAACGTCCAGAATCACCTGTAGTCCCTGACGTACATCATCACGGTCCAGCATATACGCTTTCATACAAGCAAATACCTGCTTTAGAAACTGAATGTTTGCCACTTCTTTTTTGGCCACCACGGAAAATGGCCTGGGGCACGCCTCTACAATCGCTAAGACATCATATAGGCCTTGATGATTAGGATAGAACAAAAAGCCATTCTGGGAAGGAAGATTCTCCCTGCCATGAACATCAATGGTCACTCTCCCACCCCAGTTGGCGCGCTCTACAATAAATCCCAGCATTTTATAACGCTCTTCTTCTGTGTATTTATCCACATGTGCTGCATAATAACACAATTTACACCACATATACGGCACTAAAAGTATGTTCCTAAACACCATAAACAAAATACGTTTCATACTTTTTTCCACTCCTTTACCGCAGATTCATATAAATTATGCCCTTGGGAATCCACCACAACGATCACAGGAAAATCCTTCACTTCCAACTTCCGAATGGCTTCCGTCCCAAGATCCTCATAGGCAATCACCTCTGAGCTAACAATCCGCTGTGAAAGCAGTGCGCCGGCTCCTCCTACTGCTGCAAAATATACACCCCCATTTCGTACAATGGCCTCTATCACCTCTGCGGAACGACGGCCTTTGCCTATCATTCCCTTCAGTCCCAAATCCATCAAACGTGGTGCATATTTATCCATTCGACTGGCCGTTGTCGGACCGGCAGAGCCAATAGGTCTTCCTTCTCTAGCCGGGGACGGTCCCATATAATAAATAATAGTATCTTCTATATTAATAGGAAGATTTTCTCCAGCATCCAACGCCTCTGCCATTCTCTTATGGGCAGCGTCTCTCGCCGTATAAATCGTACCTGTGATCCTGACATAATCACCGGCCTTTAAATCTTTTGTCTTATCCTTGGTCAACGGAGTTGTGATCTCTCTGTCCATGCCAATCTCCTCCTTAAATCGTTCTGGTCACGTGTCGGTTCACATGACAGCAAATATTCACTGCCACCGGCAATCCGGCAATATGCGTGGGATACGTCTTTATATTTACCGCAAACGCGGTGGTCGTCCCCCCAAGGCCGCCGGGACCAATGCCCAGACAATTTATTTTCTCTAAAAGCTCTTCCTCCAGCGCCTTAGCCCAGGCTGCCTTGGGCCTTTCCTCCAATGGTCTGGCCAATGCTTCCTTAGCCATCAGCGCCGCTTTCTCAAAAGTACCGCCGATCCCTACGCCCACAACCATCGGTGGACACGCATTGGGTCCGGCCTCCTGCACCGCCTGCAGGATTGCCTCTTTCACACCTTCTATACCGTCTGCCGGCTTCAACATAAACACCTTGCTCATATTTTCGCTGCCGAATCCTTTGGGAGCCAGCGTGATCTTCACCTGCTCTCCTTCCACGATGGTATAATGAATGACCGCCGGTGTATTGTCTTTCGTATTTTCACGAAGAATCGGGTCACCCACCACAGATTTCCGAAGAAATCCGTTGACATATCCGCGACGGATCCCTTCATGGATGGCCGCCTCCAGACTGCCTCCGGTAAAATGGACATCCTGGCCGATCTCCATAAATACAACCGCCATACCTGTATCCTGGCAGATCGGAATCCGGTCTTGCCGGGAAATCTCCAAATTTTCCTGAAGCTGTCCCAAAATCTGCCTGCCCAATGGAGATTCCTCTTTCTCTGCCGCCCTGTTAAAACACTCCTGCATATCCTCTGACAACATGTGGTTTGCTAAATAACACATCTCTTCAAGGTTTTCGGTGACCTTTTCTACTTCAATTGTCCTCACTTAGTTTCCCTCCACACTCACAAAAGGGAGAACCTAAGATTCTCCCCTTTTGCTTTATTTTTTAAGTTTACCCGCAATTTTCTCTTCATAACCCGGGTGTTTTGTGATAAAGGCGTCATATAACTTGGTGTATTCCTTATAAGCGTCGGAATTCATAAACTCCTTATAAGCATCCTGTACTTTCTTCTCCAGACCTTCATCAATATCTTTGGATGGCATGACATAATATTTTTTGTCCTTTTTCCCCACAAGATAGGTGCTGATGGCAGGATAGCTTTTCTCCTTATCCAACTCAAACTGATAGGTGACATACACATAAGAATATCCGTCAAAGTCCTTAATCACATCACAAGACAATATATTGACCGCCTTTGCCTCGTGAGCCTTAAAATAATCAATATTAGCTGTAACTTCTTCCTTGGTGACCGCATCTGCTTTCTCATCCATGCCATAGCATTCCAAAGCATTCTTCTCTTTCCCGTCCTCATAGGCGGACAGCAATGATTTCACCACTCCCTCTGGTGATTTCCGGTTCACCCCGCACCCGCACATCAGCACTCCCATAACCAATGTGATGATCGTTAAAATAACTCCCTTATTCATTCGCACTTTACTTTTCTCCTTCTGTATCCTCTTCAGAAGCATTATCCTCTAACGCGTCTTTTTCCTTATCCCTATCGTCTATTTTTTCCCGCACCTTTGCCAGACTGGCCAAAGTCACACCTTCTGCCAGATTGATGAGCTTAACGCCGGAAGTAATCCTGCCTAGAATAGAAATGTCAGAACACTGCAGGCGGATGATAATCCCTTCCGTGTTGATGAGCATGACTTCGTTTTCCTCATTCACCGCCTTAGCGCCAACTACATATCCTGTCTTCTCTGTGATCTTATAACACTTCACACCTTTGCCGCCGCGGTTCTGTACGGTAAATTCACTGACGGAGGTCCGTTTGCCCATGCCGTGCTCAGATGCCACCAACAGATAATACCCTTGCGTGCTCAGCTGCATTGCCACCACTTCGTCACCATCTGCCAAATTCATGCCTCGTACGCCCATGGAAACACGGCCGGTACTTCTAACATCACTCTCTTTAAAGCGGATACACTGTCCGAATTTCGTCACTAAAATGATATCCTTCTTATTATCAGTGGACTTCACCTCAATCAATTCATCTTCATCCCGCAACGCTATGGCTGCAAGACCCGTTTTACGGACATTTGAATAATCCAGGATCGGCGTTTTCTTCACCAGGCCCCGTTTGGTGGCCATCATCAGATATTTGCCCTTTTCAAACTTGTTGATTGGTATCACCGCCGAAATCCGCTCTCCCGGAGTCAGCTGAAGGAGATTGATGATGGCTGTTCCTCTGGCCGTTCTGCTAGCTTCAGGAATCTCATATGCTTTCAACCGGTAAACCCTTCCTGTATTTGTAAAGAACATCAGGAAATGATGGGTGGTGGTCATCAAAAGCTCTTCAATGTAATCATCCTCCAATGTCTGCATGCCTTTGATCCCTTTCCCGCCCCGGTTCTGGCTGCGGAAATTATCCACGGTCATCCGCTTAATATAACCCAGCTTAGTCATAGCGATGACCGTATTCTGTCTCGGAATCAGATCCTCTGTAGTAATATCAAACTCATCATATCCGATGGATGTCCGGCGGTCATCTCCATATTTTTCAGAAATGGCCAGAATCTCCTCGCGAATCACCCGAAGCAGCAGCTTGCGGTCCGCCAGGATTGCTTTGTATTTTCGGATCTTATCCATCAGCTCCGCATACTCTGCCTCCAGCTTCTCACGCTCCAAACCGGTCAGGGCACGCAGCCTCATGTCCACAATCGCCTGAGACTGGGCATCACTCAATCCAAAACGATCCATCAAGCCAGCTTTGGCCTCCTGCGTTGTCCGGGATCCCCGGATGATGCGGATGACTTCATCGATATTATCCAGCGCCTTGAGCAGGCCCTCTAAGATATGGGCACGCTCCTCCGCCTTATTCAACTCATACTGAGTACGTCTGGTAACTACCTCTTCTTGATGCTTCAGGTAATATTTCAGCATTTCCAGAAGATTGAGCACCTTCGGTTCATTATTGACCAGCGCCAGCATGATCACACCAAAGGTATCCTGCAGCTGTGTATGCTTATATAACTGATTCAAGATTACATTGGCATTCACATCTTTACGAAGATCGATCCAAATACACATACCCTCACGGCTGGATTGATCCCGCAGATCTGTAATACCATCGATTTTCTTATCCCTTACCAGCTCAGCGATTTTCTCAATCAGCCTGGCTTTATTCACCATATAGGGCAGCTCTGTAACCACAATTCGGCTCTTGCCGTTGGGCAGCGTCTCGATATTTGTGACCGCACGCACCCGGATCTTACCACGCCCTGTACGGTACGCCTCCTCGATGCCTCTGGTACCTAAAATCGTCGCTCCCGTGGGAAAATCAGGGCCTTTGATCACTTCCAAAATGGTTTCAATCGTTGTCTCTTCGCGTTCCTCAACAATATCATCGATAATGCGAACTACACCCTGGATCACTTCGCGAAGATTATGGGGCGGTATATTAGTAGCCATACCCACGGCAATGCCGGATGTCCCATTTACCAAAAGATTCGGAAAACGTGACGGCAGCACTACTGGTTCCCGCTCTGTCTCATCAAAGTTGGGGATAAAATCCACCGTATCCTTGTTGATGTCGGCCAGCATTTCCATAGAAATCTTGCTCAGCCGGGCCTCCGTATAACGCATGGCGGCCGCGCCGTCACCATCTACAGAACCGAAGTTTCCGTGCCCGTCTACCAGCGGATATCTAGTGGACCATTCCTGCGCCATATTCACTAAGGCCCCGTAGATAGAGCTGTCACCATGGGGGTGATATTTACCCATGGTATCGCCGACGATACGCGCACACTTTCTATGCGGCTTGTCCGGCCCATTATTCAGCTCAATCATGGAATAGAGCACCCTTCTTTGCACCGGCTTCAAGCCATCACGCACATCCGGCAGCGCTCTGGCTGCAATCACGCTCATGGCATAGTCAATATATGAAGTCTCCATGGTCCTTTTCAGGTCCACCTCATGGACTTTGTCAAAAATATTATCTTCCATTCCTGTCCTCCCGCACAAACCTGCCGCTAAATATCAAGATTTCGAACAAAACGCGCATTTTCCTCAATGAATTCACGCCTGGGCTCCACTTTATCGCCCATCAGCGTTGTAAATGTCACATCCAGCTCCGTAGAAGCTTCCTCATTCATCGTCACCCGGAGCAAAACTCTTTTTTCCGGATCCATCGTCGTATCCCAAAGCTGATCTGCATCCATTTCTCCCAAGCCTTTGTAACGCTGGATCTTATTGTTGCCGTCACGTCCGATCTCCGTTAAAATGCTGTTCAACTCGTCATCGCTGTACGCATACCACGCCTTTTTATTTTTCTCAACTTTATAAAGAGGAGGCTGTGCCAAATATACATAGCCCTGCTTGATCAGCTCTGGCATAAAACGGTAAAGGAATGTCAGCAGCAGGGTCGCAATATGTGCACCGTCCACATCGGCATCGGTCATGATGATGATTTTATGGTAACGAAGCTTGCTGATATCAAAATCCTCATGGATTCCCGTTCCAAACGCCGTAATCATCGCTTTGATCTCTTTGTTGGAATAAATCTTGTCCAGACGGGCTTTCTCTACATTCAAAATCTTCCCACGCAGAGGGAGGATCGCCTGTGTTACTCTGTTTCTGGCGGTCTTGGCAGATCCGCCGGCGGAATCCCCCTCTACAATGTAAATCTCACAATTTTCAGGATTCTTGTCGGAACAGTCTGCCAGCTTTCCGGGAAGAGACATACCCTCCAGCGGTGATTTTCTCCTGGTAAGGTCGCGCGCTTTTCTGGCAGCTTCTCTGGCTCTTTGCGCCAGTACAGACTTCTCAATGGCCGTCTTGGCCACGGAAGGATGCTGTTCCAGAAAAATCTCCAGCTGGGTGCTTACAATATTGTCCACCGCTCCTCGCGCTTCACTGTTGCCGAGCTTCTGCTTTGTTTGGCCTTCAAACTGAGGATCCTCGATCTTCACACTGATGATCGCCGTAAGACCCTCACGAATATCTTCACCGCTCAGGTTCGGTTCATTGTCCCGCAAAATCTTATTTTTCCTGGCATAATCATTAAATGTCTTCGTCAACGCGTTTCGGAAGCCCACCACATGCGTGCCGCCCTCCGGCGTGTTGATATTATTTACAAATCCATACGTATTTTCCGTGTAAGAGTCATTATGCTGCATGGCCACTTCCACCACCACGCCGTTCTTCTCACCCTCACAATAGATCACCTCAGGGTACAGCTCTGTCTTGCTTTTATTCAAATAACCGACAAATTCCTTGATGCCGCCTTCGTAATGGAAATGACGTTCCACCACTTCCTCTCCACGAAGATCGGTAAGCGTAATCTTCAGCCCTTTTGTCAAAAAGGCCATCTCACGAAGCCGCTGTTTTAAAATATCGAAATCATACACCGTCTCTTCAAAGATCTGCTTGTCCGGCAAAAAAGTAACTGTGGTGCCGCTCTTCCCCGGCTCACAGTCGCCCATCACTTTCAAGCTATAGGCCGCTTTGCCTCTTTCGTAACGCTGACGGTACATCTTCCCCTCGTGATAAATCGTCACTTCCAGCCATTCAGACAGGGCATTTACCACTGACGCGCCAACACCATGCAGTCCTCCGGATACTTTATAGCCTCCTCCGCCGAATTTCCCGCCAGCATGCAGGATCGTAAATACAACTTCTACTGCCGGTATTCCCGCTTTGTGATTGATACCCACCGGAATCCCTCGGCCATTGTCAACTACGGTAATGGAATCACCCGGATTAATGGTAACCTCAATCTGGTCACAATATCCGGCCAATGCTTCATCCACTGCATTGTCCACAATTTCGTACACCAGATGATGCAGACCCCTGCTGGATGTACTACCAATATACATACCCGGTCGCTTTCTCACCGCTTCCAAGCCCTCAAGAATCTGAATCTGATCGGCCCCATACTCTGTGTGTTCTGTACCCATGCTGTTCCTCCTGTTATCTAAAAATCACGCTTATCCCTATCTGATTCCGCCACACATCCACATACAGACATGTGCAGCCTGTCACTCATTCATATCTCTGTCTGCACCTGGGCAAAAAGAAAAAACTGCCACTTTTACATGACAAATTTCTTATTAAATATAGGCACAGTATTACTAATCTATTATAGCATACAAAGCCTGTGATTGCTACGGAAAAATGTATGAAATTGATACAATTATTGCTCAGATTTTCCACTGAATTTCCACGTTTTGCTCGAATGCCCGTATTACACAAACCAGGCCATCCAAGACCTTCCGCTTATCTTCAAAAGCCGTATTTTCCCAATGACTTAGATGTTCCAAGATATGCTCCAATTGTTCCGGAGTCGCAACCTCCGTGCTTAAAGATGTGATCTGATCCACGATTTCCTGCCTGTGGCGGTCCAATTCCGCGACCTTCATATCCACATAGGAGACCAGTATATCGCTGGCGCCACCCAAGGAAGTCAATAAGCTTTGTATTTCCTCCTCTACTCTGTCCAATTCCTCGGACAGTTGCACTATCTGTGGATGCTGATGGGCCTTGGTGTACCCTAAAGGGGTCTGATTTTCCCGGATTTTTTTTACCATCTGCCGATAGACATATTCCTCCAAATCCGCCGTATAGATCTTCCCGCAGCCGGGGCATCCTTTATTATTCAGCCGCTTTGTACAGCGCAGATACTGTTTTCCATAACGGTTTTTTACGCTCATCAATGCATAACCGCAGTTTGCACATTTAATTTTTCCAGCCAGCCAAGTATTAATCGCCTTCCTCTCCGCTGGAATTTTGATATTGTTCATCAGCTTTGTTCTGCAGGCCAACCATATTTCAGAGGAAACCAGCCCCTCATGAGGTGCCAAAACCAGCATCTGTCCCTGCAGATTGTGTAGCTTATCCGCTTTCACATCCCTTCCCTGATACAGATAACAGCCATTTATCCCCACAAATTCCGATGGTGGACTGACAATCACCGTTCCGTGATTTTTAAAAAACCGATATACGTCCAGGTCCGCCCGAACATATACCGGATTTCTTAACATCTGAGCCAGTGTAGGCCGTATGAGCTCTTTGCCGTAGAAGGTAACCCCCGCTTCTGTAAAATGCCTGGTGATATCCCCATAAGAGGTATGCGGCTTCGCGTACATTTCAAACATTTCTTTCACATGCACCGCCTCCTCCGGAAAAGATACCAGCTTCTTCGTATGGATCCCCTGGATCATAATAGGCTCCAGCCGATAACCGTACGGAGGTTTTCCGCCCATCCGGAATCCCCTCTGACTCCGTGAATAATAAGCATCGCTCACCCTTTTTTGAATCGTTTCCCGTTCCAACTGCGCAAACACGATACAAATATTCAGCATCGCCCGCCCCATGGGCGTAGATGTGTCAAACTTTTCCGTGGAGGACACAAATTCCACATTGTACTTCTGAAACATTTCCATCATATTGGAAAAATCCAGGATAGAACGGCTGATCCGATCCAGCTTATACACAATTACCTTCGCAATCTTCCCCTGCTCAATGTCCCGCAGCAGCTGCTGCAGCTGCGGTCTGGCCGTGTTTTTGCCGCTATACCCCTTGTCCGTATATTCCATGAAATTTCCCCCTTTGAGCTCGTACTTACAGAACTCGATCTGACTTTCAATGGAAATACTGTCCGCACGGTCCACGGACTGCCGCGCATAAATTGCATTGACTCGACTCATTTGAATACCTCCTTATCTTTTGTAAAGTGGAAAGCAACGCTTTGTTGCTCCACTTATACGATAACAGAATTTTCTCACCGGGGAAATGCACTTCAACGCGGAAAAGCACATTTTTTTTGCATCTTTTTCAAAAGGATTGTCTTTGACTACTACCGGAAGGGGAACTATAACATGACACAAAACAAAAAGAAGGGCATTGCGAAGAAAGCGCTGAGCATTTCTCTCGTTGCCGCAATGTTAGCCACTTCTAATGTTCCTGCGTGGGCGTCTGGATTTGAAGCAG
>JBMNRL010000043.1:0-21308 GCA_050944615.1 Blautia sp. | reverse complement strand
GAAAACTTAAGCTTTTGGTGGTCCGTACCTTCCTTTCTTATATTATTTCCGATTAAAACTTACGATTTCTGGTGGTCTGTCCTCCTTTGCTTAGATTATTGGGTAAGTCGTTACGTTCTCGGTGGTTTACCCTCCTTTTCTCTTCGTCTTTCATCGTTTTCTTTTGATAGGTATAATATAACAGAAAAGCTTCGGATTGTCAACATTAAAATTATAAAATAACTATAAAAAAGTTGAATTAAATATAAATTGTAAATTACATATAGAATATTCAGATAATTGCACGGAATTCTATGAGCCGTTCGCAGGCAGACCATGCATAAAGAAAATTACCTCAGGAAACAATAGTGTACTAGAACGATGATCATCCGTATCATCGGTACAATACACTAGTATCATAAAAATCTAGGAGGTATTCTCATGTTTCGTTATTTACCAATACGGAAAGTGTATGCAAGGCAAGTATTGGACTCCAGAGGAAATCCTACAGTGGAAGTAGAAGTCACGGTAGGAGAAGGTGTGATCGGGGTAAATGGATATACAGGAAGAGCCAGTGTTCCGTCCGGCGCGTCTACCGGAAAGTACGAGGCGGTGGAACTGCGGGATGGGGAAAAGGGAAACTATGTGGGGCTGAGTGTGCAAAAAGCGGTAAATAACGTAAATACACGCCTGGCAGAAGCGATTTTAGGTGAAAATGCCTTGAATCAGAGCTATATTGACCAGTTGATCCTGGAGACAGACGGAACGGATAACAAAAGCAGTCTGGGCGCCAATGCCTGCCTGGGTGTTTCTATGGCTGTGGCAAGGGCGGCGGCACTGGCGCTTCGGGTTCCTCTTTATCAATATATCGGAGGCTGCCATGCCAAACGTATGCCGGTTCCCATGATGAATATCCTAAACGGGGGCGTGCATGCGGATAATGCGGTGGACCTCCAGGAATTCATGATCATGCCGGTGGGTGCGCCATCCTTTCAGGAGGGGCTTCGCATGTGCACAGAAACGTATCAGTTTTTGAAGATTCTGTTAAAAGAAAAAGAGATGTCCACTGCAGTGGGAGATGAAGGTGGTTTTGCACCGGATTTGGCCAATACCTATGAGGTGCTGGATTTGATCCTGGAGGGGATCAAGAAAGCAGGGTACGAACCGGGCAAGGATATTGCCATCGCACTGGATGCAGCTTCCAGTGAATTGTATGATGGGGAAAAGGATGCCTATTATTTCCCAGGGGAGAGCCGAATGGCAGGTGAAGAGATCCTCCGTGACCGGGAAGAGATGATCGCTTACTATGAGGAGCTGGTGGAAAATTATCCGATCGTATCCATTGAGGATCCTCTGTGTGAGGATGATTGGGAAGGCTGGAAAAAGCTGACAGAGGTATTGGGAGATAAGGTGCAGCTGGTAGGGGACGATCTGTTCGTCACCAATGAAAAGAAGCTGTCCTGTGGGATAAAATTGAAGGTAGCCAATGCTATTTTGATCAAGGTCAATCAGATCGGAACGCTTTCAGAGGCTCTGTCCGCTGTGGAGCTGGCTCAAAGCGCCGGTTACCGGGCGGTGATCTCCCATCGTTCCGGCGAGACAGAGGATCCTTTTATTGCGGATCTTGCTGTGGCCACCGGAGCCGGGCAGATCAAAACAGGTGCGCCCTGCCGGTCTGAGCGGAATGCAAAGTATAACCAGCTTCTGCGGATTGAGGATTATTTGGGCACAATTGCCTGTTATGAAAACCCTTTTCCAAAATTTGAGTAAATTCTTGTTGAAAATCTAAACCTCCTATGATAGAATAGACTCTAGTTGATTAGGAGGTGTGATTGTGGATATCCTGAGAATTATCTTAACAGTTCTTTTTGTTATTGATTGTATAGCATTGACAGTTGTTGTATTGATGCAGGAAGGAAAGCAGCAGGGCTTAGGTGCCATCGCAGGTATTGCGGACACATACTGGGGCAAGAATAAGGGCCGTTCTATGGAAGGCGGACTGGAGAAAGCCACAGTAGTCATGGGAATTTTATTCTTCGTGCTGTCAGTGGTCCTGAACTTGAAATTCTAATGAGAATGGACGTAAAACACTCTTGTGATCATGCAAGGGTGTTTTTTATGTAATAAGAAAGGAATTATGTGAAAAAAGAAAAATTTGAACAACGGAAAAATACGATATTAGCGCTTTTGGAGGATTCCAATTACCGGCCGATGCGTCTTAGGGATATGGCAGTCCTGCTGAACATCCCCAAACCCAAGCGCAAGGATCTTTATAAAGTCATTGATGCGCTGGAAGCGGAGGGGAAGATTTCTGTGGGCCGGGATGGGCGCATCCGCAAAGAGGAGGGCGTCTACCAGGAGGGAACCTTCCTGGCACATCCCAAGGGCTTTGGCTTTGTGGAGGTAGAGGGCGAAGAAGAGGACATTTTTGTTCCGGAAAACTGTGTTCACCAGGCGATGCACCAGGATAAAGTGCGGGTCTTGGTGAAGGAAGAAAAGAATGGGAAGCGCCGGGAGGGCTCGGTGGTGAAGGTTCTGGAGCATGGCATCACTGAAGTGGTGGGGACCTACCAGAGAAACCGGAATTATGGTTTTGTCATTCCCGATAACCATAGGATACTCAATGATATTTTCATCCCCAGAGAAGTATCCATGGAAGCCAGCCACGGGGACAAGGTGGTGGTACAGCTTACCAGCTACGGAAGCCAGAATAAAAGCCCAGAGGGAAAGGTCACAGAGGTTCTGGGGAGCAGCCATGAGCCGGGCGTGGATATTTTATCCATTGCCAGAAGCTATGGCATCCCTTCAGAATTTCCTCCAAAGGTTATGAACGCTTCAGAGTGTGTGCCGGACCATGTGCTGGAGACGGATTTTCAGGGAAGACTGGATCTGCGGGACTGGACGGTGGTGACCATCGACGGTGAGGATGCGAAGGATTTGGATGACGGGATTTCCCTCACGGAGGAAAATGGCATTTACCATCTGGGCGTGCATATTGCGGATGTGAGCAATTATGTCCAGGGAGGCAGCGCGCTGGATGAGGAGGCTCTTAAGCGGGGCACCAGCGTCTATTTGGTGGACCGGGTGATTCCCATGCTCCCCAAGCGGCTCTCCAACGGCATCTGTTCCTTGAACCAGGGTGAGGACAGGCTGGCCCTGAGCTGTCTGATGGAGATCAATAAGCATGGGAAAGTGGTACACCATCAGATTGCCGAGACCGTGATCCGGGTCCGGGAGCGGATGACCTATACCGATGTGAAAGACATCATTGAAGATACCAGTGAAGAAGCAAAGAACCGGTACCGGGAGCTGATTCCTTTGTTTCACCGGATGGCAGAGCTTTCTAAAATCCTGCGTCAGAAGAGGCACCGCAGGGGTGCGATTGATTTTGACTTTCCGGAATGCAAGATTATTTTAAGCCCCAAAGGAAGGCCGGTGGAAATCAAAGCCTATGAGAGGAATGTGGCTACGGATCTCATCGAAGACTTTATGCTGCTGGCCAACGAAACAGTGGCACAGGAATTTTTCGGAAGAGGATTGCCGTTTGTGTACCGGACGCATGAGACGCCTGACGGAGATAAGGTAGAGAGCCTTTTGACATTGCTGCATAACCAGGGCTTAAAGGTGCAAAAAGAAAAAGAACAGATTACGCCTCTGGAAATCCAGAAGGTGTTGGAGCAGATCGAAGGGCGGCCCGATGAACCGCTCATCAGCAGACTGACGCTGCGCACCATGAAACAGGCGAAATATACTGTACAGTGCAGCGGCCATTTTGGGCTGGCGGCAAAATATTACTGTCACTTTACTTCACCGATCCGCAGATATCCGGATCTTCAGATCCACCGGATTATTAAGGACCAGATCCGGGGACGGATGACGCCGGAGCGTGTGGAGCAGTATACGGGAATACTGGAACATGTGGCAACTCAGTCCAGCGCGATGGAGCGCCGGGCGGAGGAGGCGGAGCGGGAGACCGTGAAGCTGAAAAAGGCAGAATATATGGCGTATCATTTGGGCGAGGTATTTGAGGGAATGATCTCAGGCGTCACTGGCTGGGGGCTTTATGTGGAGCTGCCCAATACCATTGAAGGATTGGTACATGTAAATACCCTGCGGGATGATTATTATGTGTTCCGGGAGGACAGCTATGAGCTTGTAGGGGAAGTGATGCATAAGAGCTACCGGCTGGGACAAAAGGTCAGGGTGCGTGTGGCTGATGTGGACACTGCCCAGAAAACCATCGATTTTGTCTTACAGGAAGAGATTGTGGAGGATGAAGAGAGGGAAAATGGCTAAGGAATCAGGAATGCATTTGATTGCCAACAATAAAAAGGCATATCACGATTATTTTATCGAAGAGACCTATGAAGCCGGTGTGGAGCTGTTCGGCACGGAGGTCAAATCCCTGCGTATGGGCAAGTGCAGCGTGAAGGAATCTTTTGTGCGCATTGAGCGGGGCGAGGTTTTCATTTACGGCATGCATATCAGTCCTTACGAGAAGGGGAATATTTTCAACAAGGATCCATTGCGGGTGAAACGTCTTTTGCTGCATCGGTATGAGATCAATAAATTGGAAAATAAGATTGCGGAAAAAGGATTTACGCTGGTACCGCTGAAGGTCTATTTCAAGGGCGGCCTGGTCAAGGTGGAAATCGGTCTGGCCAAAGGTAAGAAGCTCTATGACAAGCGGCAGGACATCGCCAAAAAAGACCAGAGACGGGAAGCCGAGCGGGAATTTAAAGTGAAGAATTTATACTAGTGCACTGACACATTCAAAGTCAAGTCAATTGCCTGCCTGAATATTTATTCTGTGCAATTACTTTTATCATGAATGCGTCAGTACACTAGAAGATTCAGGTGTCACCCAAAGGGCGCCCGGCAGGTCCTATCCGTCGGGCGTCTATTGGACACTGGAAGGTTCAGAGGACAAAGGATGTGGAAATTACAGATGAGTTTTGGGTTGTGGGAATGGATCGGAATTTATGCGGCGGCAGTCAATGTGATTGCGTTTCTGTTATTCGGTCTGGACAAATACAAGGCCAAACGGCGGAAATGGAGAATTCCGGAGACGGCTCTTGTGACCGTGGCCTTTTTGGGCGGCTCTTTGGGCGCTCTGGCCGGGATGTCACTGTTTCACCATAAAACCAGGCACCGTAAATTCACCATATGGATTCCGGTGTTTCTGCTGCTCCATGGAATGGTGCTTTTGTTTGTGTATGTGTTTTGTTAAAAAGAGCTGCTGTCAGTATGCACTGGCAACAGCTCTTTTTTGAAGCAATCTATAGAAAGGGGGTTCTATCAATGATATAAAATATCAGATATCTGCCTCTTGTATAGCGCGCGTACAGATACGGCGGCCCTTTCTTAGATGGACCTGGCGGGAATCGAACCCGCGTCCGAAAGCCTATCCCTTGCGGCATCTCCCATTACAGTCGCTGTATTGACATTCCCTCTATGATACGCCCACCGACAGGCTTATCACTTCAGTAGCTTCATGGTACATCTACCGGGGCAAAGCTTACCCGGCAAGGTTTCTCACATAGTCGACGCCAGGTTCTTAAAGTGTGAGTGCTCTAAGGCTGACGAGCTGCAATTAGGCAGCTAACGCTAAATTTTCGTCTGCGTTTAAATTTAAGTTCCCAGTTGATGACGCAGTCCAGGAGTCTGCGAATGGCTTCCGCAACTTCAAAACCCCCGTCGAAACCAGTACAAGCCCGGATATGTCAAATAAAATTTGGATATCCTCACTGCAAACATCCTCACAGTGAACATCCTGTACAGATGGACAGACGAAGTATTACATCATCATTATATGTACAAGATTGAAACTTTGTCAAGGGAAGTCACAGAAATGTAATAAATTAATTCTGTCCTTCCCATGTATTGGGGCAAAAGCCGTCACAATGCGCAGCCGCTTGTCATATGAGGTGTAAATGTATATAATGAACCTATGCAAAGCCTTTGGTTGTATTAATTTGAAATTTGCAATAAATAAATATAAGAACATAAGCAGCGGCGGAAAGAATCGGTGGCAGTGTCTCCTGGGGCTTTGAAAAAAATTAGAATTCATCACAAAAGAGACACAGTTTCACAGTATAATAAAAATAATCTTAGTTATCATAAAAAATTGGAACCGACTGGAAACGAAGGAGGATATCACATGGACTCTCTGAAAATATTAGTGGTGGATGATGAAAGCCGGATGCGCAAGCTGGTGAAGGACTTTTTGAGTAAGAAGGACTTTACTGTGCTGGAGGCCGCCGACGGGGAAGAGGCGGTGGATATTTTTTACCAGGAGAAGAATATAGCGCTGATTATTTTAGATGTGATGATGCCGAAAATGGATGGCTGGGCAGTCTGCCGGGAGATCCGCAAGGATTCCAAGGTGCCGATCATCATGCTCACGGCCAGAGGGGATGAACGAGATGAGCTGCTGGGATTTGAATTGGGTGTGGATGAGTATATTTCCAAGCCGTTCAGCCCGAAGATCTTGGTGGCCAGGGTGGAAGCGATTCTGCGGCGGACGAACCAAAGCGCCACAGGGGAAGCCATCAGCGCCGGAGGGATCGTCATCGACAAAGCGGCACATTTGATGACCATTGATGGCAAGCCGGTGGATTTAAGCTATAAAGAATTTGAACTGATGACTTATTTTATGGAGAATCAAGGGCTGGCCCTGTCCAGGGAAAAAATCCTAAATTCTGTGTGGAATTATGACTATTTTGGCGATGCGAGAACCATTGACACCCATGTGAAGAAGCTCAGGAGTAAATTAGGAGAAAAAGGGGATTACATCAAGACGGTTTGGGGCATGGGCTATAAATTCGAGGTTACCCAATGATACACACAAAAAGCAGAGCAAGCAGGCGGCACAGCCTGCGCAGTCAGATCGCCATCATCTTTATTTTGCTGATCCTGGTGACACTGGCATCCATCATTCTGATCAACGGTTTCTTTTTGGAGGATTATTATGTGGCCAAGAAGACCTCTGTTCTCAAATCGGTATTTCAGGAGCTCCAGGACTATATTCCGGAGGATGTCCAGGATTCCGGGGAAGATGGACAGGCAGAGGGAGAAGAAGGGGACGACAGAAAAAAGCAGGAGGAAAGCATCCCGGAGGATCTGGTCAAGATCAGCACGGAAAATAATCTCAACTGGGTGCTTTTGGATCCCCAGACCGAGTATGTGGCTGGGTTTGGCCAGCGGGCAGAAATCATGGCTTCTCGTCTGTTCGGATATATTTATGGGATTGAGAAGACGGAGGCCAAGGTTTTGGAAGAGACTGACAGATATGTGATCCAAAAATCCAAAGACCGGTTTGTCGGCATGGACTATGTGGAGATGTGGGGCGTGCTGGACAACGGGAATGTGTGTCTGATCCGATCCCCGCTGGAGAGCATCCGGGAAAGTGTTTCCATATCCAATGGATTTTTTGTATATGTAGGTCTTGGCATTCTGGCAGTGAGCGGTTTGCTCATCTGGGTGGTGACCAAGCGGATCACCCGGCCGATCAGCGAGCTCACGGAGCTGTCCAAGCAGATGACAGAGTTGGATTTTGATGCAAAATACCAGTCTGTGACCCATAATGAGATTGACGTATTAGGCGAGAATTTCAATAAAATGTCCATACAGCTGGAACGGACGATTCAGGAGCTGCGTCAGGCCAACCAACAGCTACAGGCGGATATCGAGGAGAAAATCAAAATCGATGAGATGAGAAAGGAGTTCCTCAACAATGTTTCCCATGAGCTGAAGACGCCCATCGCCCTGATTCAAGGCTATGCGGAAGGCCTCAAGGAAAATATCAGCGATGATCCGGAAAGCATGGACTTTTATTGCGAGGTCATCATCGATGAATCTGCCAAGATGAATACGATGGTGCGCAGCCTTTTGAATTTAAACCAGTTGGAATCCGGACAGGATATGCTCACGCTGGAGGTATTCAATCTCTGCGATTTGGTACAGGGAGTCATCCAGGCCTCCCAAATCCTGATCCAGCAAAAGGAAGCCAAGGTGACCTTTGCCAGGGAGCAAGAGTATTATGTCCGCGGCGATGAATTTAAAATCGAAGAGGTGGTCACCAATTATCTCACCAATGCCTTGAATCATCTGGATGAGAATAAGATCATTGAGATTAAGATTGTCAAATCAGAGGACAAGGTGCGATTAAGCGTGTTCAACACCGGGCAGCCCATACCGGATGAGTCTCTGCCCCAGCTATGGAATAAATTTTACAAGGTGGACAAAGCCAGGACCAGGGAGTACGGCGGCAGCGGCATCGGCTTGTCTATTGTGAAAGCCATTATGGATTCCCATCACCAGGAATGCGGCGTGAGAAATTTTGAAAACGGCGTGGAGTTCTGGGCCGAATGGGAGGCTTGGGAAGCTCCCGGGAAAGAGAATTAAAAAATGAAGCCTTAAAGCCATTATCTTTTGACTTTAAGGCTTTTTTGCAGTAAACTTACAAAAGGAGTGTTTGCGTTTTTCGGAGGTGCATATGATTGGTATTATTGATTACGACGCAGGAAATATAAAGAGTGTGGAAAAGGCCTTCCAGTATTTGGGAGAGCCGGTGAGCGTTTCCAGGGATCCCGGGGAGCTTTTGGCAGCGGATAAGGTAGTGCTGCCGGGTGTGGGAAGCTTTGGCGATGCCATGGAGAATTTACATAGATTTCATTTGGTGGGGGTCATACAGGAGATAGCCGCAAGAGGGACACCTTTTCTGGGAATCTGCTTGGGCTTGCAGCTTTTTTTTGAAAAAAGTGAGGAAAGTCCGGGAGTACCGGGGCTGGGACTGCTTGCCGGAGAAATTGTCCGTTTTCCCAAAGAGGAAGGTCTCAAAATTCCTCATATGGGCTGGAATTCTTTGGAGTTTCCTAACCGTGGGCGGTTGTTTTCAGGGATCCCGGAGGATGCTTATGTGTATTTTGTCCATTCCTATTATTTGAAAGCCAAAGATCCAAAGATCGTTACGGCAACGGCCACATATGGCAGCACCTGTGTCCATGCATCCGTAGAGAGCGGCAATCTGTTTGCCTGTCAGTTCCATCCGGAAAAAAGCAGCAGAAGCGGCCTGAAAATACTGGAGAATTTTGCAAAGCTTGAGGGGAGGGTTTGATGGATGTTTACGAAGAGAATCATTCCCTGCCTGGATGTCCATGAGGGCAGGGTGGTCAAAGGCGTCAATTTTGTGAATTTAAAAGATGCCGGGGATCCGGTGGAAATTGCCAAAGCCTATGATGCGGCCGGAGCGGACGAGCTGGTGTTTTTGGATATCACAGCTTCTTCGGATGACCGTAAAACAGTGGTGGATATGGTTCGGAAGGTGGCAGCCAATGTGTTCATCCCGTTTACTGTGGGAGGCGGTATCCGCACGGTGGAGGATTTTAAGACGCTGCTCCGCGAGGGGGCCGATAAGATTTCCATCAATTCTTCTGCCATTGCAAGGCCCGAACTGATCTCAGAGGCTGCCTATAAATTTGGGAGCCAATGTGTGGTGGTGGCCATCGATGCTAAGAGAAGGACGGATGGCAGCGGTTGGAATGTCTATAAAAATGGTGGCCGGATCGATGTGGGACTGGATGCAGTTTCCTGGGCGAAGGAGGCCCAGAGGCTGGGGGCGGGAGAAATTCTCCTCACCAGCATGGACTGTGACGGTACGAAAGCAGGGTATGATCTGGAGCTGACCCGGGCCATCGCAGACAGTGTGTCCATACCGGTCATTGCATCCGGTGGCGCCGGGACTTTGGAGCATTTCTATGAAGCTTTGACCACAGGAGGGGCGGAGGCTGCATTGGCAGCATCACTGTTCCATTATAAGGAGCTGGAGATTGCCCAAGTGAAGGAATATCTGGCAGAAAAAGGTGTGTCCGTGCGCAGATAGATCTGCTCTGATGAAATATATTTTTTGAAAACCGTAATAAATTTGACCACGAAAGAGAAGGATAATCATATGGGAGCATTAACTGGTGAATGGCTGGAAGCTCTCCAGGGAGAGTTCAGGAAGCCATACTATGCAAAGCTGTATAAAACCGTATTAGAGGAGTACAAGACAAGAAAAATATTTCCCCCGCCACAGGATATGTTTAACGCCTTTGAATTCACCCCGCTGGATCAGGTAAAGGTGGTTATTTTAGGGCAGGATCCCTACCACAATGACGGACAGGCCCACGGCCTATGCTTTTCCGTTAAAAAGGACGTGGAGATTCCACCGTCTTTGGTGAATATCTATCAGGAGCTGCACGACGATCTGGGATGTTACATACCAAATAACGGCTATCTGGAAAAATGGGCGAGACAGGGTGTTTTACTTTTGAATACTGTGCTGACTGTCCGGGCGCATCAGGCCAATTCCCATCGTGGCCTTGGCTGGGAGGAATTTACCGATGCGGCGATAAAGGTGCTGGATGAACAGGACCGGCCGATCGTTTTCATGCTTTGGGGAAGACCGGCGCAAATGAAAAAAAGCATGCTTCATAATCCGAAGCATCTGATCTTGGAGGCTCCGCATCCCAGCCCGCTGTCTGCTTATCGCGGATTTATGGGTTGCCGCCATTTCAGTAAGGCGAACCAGTTTTTGGAGGCGAATCATGTGGCCCCCATTGACTGGCAGATCGATAACGTATGATCTTTCGGCCATTCCATTGGATAGAGCCCTCAAGGCGGCGCTTGGCGCACCATAAATCTATAAAGGATAAAACAAGTAAAGATGGGAAATAAAAAAGACAATACACTGGTAAAAAACGCCTCCTTTTTGATGGTGGCGGCACTGATTTCTAAGATTATAGGAATGATTTACAAAAGCCCTCTGTCCGACCTTCTGGGAAATGAGGGCTATGGATGTTTTCAATATGCGCAGAATGCGTATTTTATCCTGTTGATGATCGCCTCCTTCAGCATTCCCCAGGCGGTGTCCAAGATCATGGCGGAGCGGCTGGCATTCCATAGGTATCGGGATGCACAGAAGGCATTTTACTGTTCCTTGCTGTATGCAGTGATCATTGGCGGAATCGTGGCTTTGGTCTGCGTATTCGGTACGAAGATTCTGGTGCCGGAGGATATGGCCAATGCCAGGCTGGCATTGCAGATGCTGGCTCCGACGATTTTTATATCCGGTATTTTGGGCGTGCTGCGCGGGTATTTCCAGGCCTACCGGAAAATGATGCCCACTTCCATTTCCCAGATCGTGGAACAGATCATGGTGGCAGTGGTAGCTATTTTGATGACGCATGTGATGCTGACTCATTTTGCCGGACAGCCGGACGACGTGGTCCAGCGCTGGAGCGCGGCTGGGGCCACTATAGGAACCGGAGCGGGTGTGCTTTCTGCACTGTTATTCATGCTTTTTGTCTATGGGATCAACCGCAGGACTATTCGAAGAAAGATTGCCAGAGACCGCTCCTCCAAGGACGAGGCCTTCGGTTCTTTGTTCAAGACAATTCTGCTGATCATATCACCGATTATTTTCAGTGCATTTATCTATAATGTGAACGGCTTTATCAACAGCTATATGTTCACGGGCATCATGGGAACCCGGGGCATGGACAGCAGCACCATCAAAGCCCAGTTCGCAGAATACGGCTATTATATGACATTGGTGAACATTCCATTGACGCTGGCCAGCACAGCGCCTACCTCCATGATACCGGAGGTTTCTGCCCACTATGCCAGAGGAGAGATCCGGCTGGCCAATGAGAAGACGGATAAGGCGACATGGGTGAGCATGCTCATTTCCATTCCGGCGGCAGTGGGACTTGGAGCTTTGGCAGTTCCCATTTCCCAGCTTCTGTTTTCCAACACGGAAGGCTTTGCTGCCAATATGATGTATTTGGGTGCGGTGACTATCGTGCTGAACGGCATGTCCAATATTTCCAATGGCGTGCTGCAGGGCATTGGCAAGCCAAAGATTCCTATGATCCATGCGGCGCTGGCGTTGGTGGCCGATGTGATTTTGATGGCGGCGCTTCTGTTTTTGACAAATCTGGGAGTCTATACGGTAGTGGTGGCTATGATCGTATATGCCATCATGATGTGCGTGCTCAATGACCGGGCGATGAAGAAATATATGAAGTACCGGAATCCTTGGAGATATGCGTATCTGCCGCCGCTTTTGGCATCCATTCCCATGGGGCTGGTGGCAGCCGGCGTCTATTACGGACTGCATTTCTTCCTGCCGGGAGGCCGTCTGGGGCTGTTGATCGCGCTGATACCTGCGATTACATTAGCTGTGATCGTTTATTTTCTGGCATATCTGTTTATTGCGAGGCCTACCGCAGAGGAGCTTTCCGGAATTCCGGGAGGCCGCACTATTGCAGGGCTGGCGCACAAGTTAGGAATTTAAATGGAGTAAAAAATGGAATTATTGATCATTGAAGATGACCGGACGTTAAGCGACGGCATCTGTCTGGCACTGGGCGGGGAAGGCAATTTCTTCACCCAGTGTTTTGATTTAGCCAGTGCAAAGGAAGCATTTGGTAAAAAAGCATATGACCTTTTGATTCTCGACATCAATCTGCCGGACGGCAGCGGTTATGATTTCCTGAGGGAAATCCGTCAGGCGGGCCAGGTGCCGGTATTGATCCTCACTGCCAATGATATGGAAATGGATGAGGTCATGGGACTGGAGCTGGGAGCGGATGACTATATGACGAAGCCGTTTTCCCTGGCGGTGCTGCGGGCCAGGATCGCCAATCTCCTTCGCCGCAGGCAGGATACAGGGGCTTACGTATGTGGGGAGCTGGTTTTTCATTTTGACCGGATGGAGTTCCGCAAACGGGGTCAGGAGCTTTTTTTGAGTAAGACGGAGCAAAAGCTGCTAAAGCTTTTGGTGGATCACCGGGGGCAGATTTTAAAAAGGGAGCAGCTTGTGGACCGGCTGTGGACAGACGGAGCGGAATATGTGGATGAAAATGCCCTGTCTGTCACAGTGAGCCGTCTGCGCTCCAAGGTGGAGGACGAGCCATCCAAGCCGGTGCACATTCAGACAGTCTACGGGATCGGTTATATTTGGAAGGAGGCATAAGGTCATGAAATTTCATACCCAGCGTCAGACCTTCCGAAGGCTCAATGAAATGCTGGATGCAGCTTTGACGGGCACCTTTGTGGAGGGGGATTATGATGAGAGCGAGCTGTCCAAGCTGGAAGCTAAATGGAAACGGTATCTGAACGATTCCAGCAGAAGCCGGCAGGAGGTGGAAAAAGAGCGGGAGGTGTTGAAGGGGCTGGTTTCGGATATTTCACACCAGACGAAGACGCCTCTTGCCAACATCCGGCTCTATGGGGAGCTGCTGGCGGAGAAGAAACTGGATCCGGACAGCCGGGCCCTGGTGGAGCGTCTGTCTGCGCAGACCGAACGCCTGGAATTTTTGATCCAGTCCTTGGTCAAAATGTCCCGGCTGGAGGCCGGCACCTTGCAGGTCAGTCCCAAGATAGGAAAGCTCCGTCCGATGCTGGATGCTGTGGCTTTGCAGGCTAGGGAAAAAGCCGCTGCCAAAGGAATTACACTATTGGTGGAAGCAGATCCAGAGCTGCAGGCATATTTTGATGAAAAATGGACCGGAGAAGCCATTTACAATGTGGTGGACAATGGGATCAAATATTCACCGCCAGATACCATCCTTCGCATCTTCGTCCATGAATATGAAATGTATACCAGGATTGGCATTCAGGATCAGGGCATGGGAATCCGGGAAGAAGAGATGGGGCAGATTTATACCCGGTTTTACCGGAGCCCTCGTGTCCAGGGAGAAGAAGGGGTAGGCATCGGCTTATATCTGACCCGGGAAATCCTGCAAAGAAGCGGTGGCTTCATCAAGGCGGCAGCCGCTAAAGGGGGCGGCAGTATTTTCTATATTTACCTGCCTAGGGAATCTTGGATGCAATAGGCAAAAACGTCGTCTGCCTGTCATCTGCGGTGCAAATCTTACAAAAGTTTAAGATTTCGGAAAGACTCTGGCAAGGCTGTTAGGATATGATGTACTCAAAGATGAAACAAAATGTCTATGGGATGTCCCATAGAGGCAAAAGGAGGAGTATATGGATATCTTACAGACGAAAGACTTGAAGAAATATTATGGGCAGGGAGAGAGCCAGGTGAAGGCACTAGACGGCGTGGACCTGACCGTATCCCGGGGGGAATTTGCGGCAATCGTCGGAACCAGCGGCAGCGGAAAATCCACGTTGCTGCATATGCTAGGCGGTTTGGACCGTCCTACCTCTGGGAAGGTGTGGGTGGATGACAAGGATATTTTTTCCTTAAAGGATGACGCGCTGTGTATTTTCCGGAGAAGGAAGATCGGTTTTGTGTTCCAAAGCTATAATCTGGTGCCAGTGCTGAACGTCTATGAAAATATCGTTTTGCCGATCCAATTGGATGGCAATCCGGTGGATGATGAGTATGTGAAAGAGATCATGAGAGTTTTGGGGCTGGAGGACCGTGCAAGCAGCCTGCCAAGCCAGCTCTCAGGCGGCCAGCAGCAACGGGTGGCCATTGCCAGGGCATTGGCCACAAAACCTGCGATTGTGCTGGCCGACGAGCCAACAGGAAATTTGGATTCTAGGACCAGCCAGGATGTGCTCGGACTTTTGAAGATCACCAGTGACCGCTTTGGACAGACGGTGGTGATGATCACCCACAATGAGGAGATTGCCCAGCTGGCGGACCGTATCATCCGGATAGAAGACGGCCGGATCGAAAGGCGGTGACCGGGATGAATCAGGTGAAGAACAAGGAAGTGCTCCGGCGCCTTTCCACCCGCACGTTAGCCGCGAAGAAGAGCAAAAACCTCATCGCAGTATTTGCCATCATATTGACGACCGTGTTGTTTACCACTTTATTTGTGGTGGGCGGAAGCGCGATCGAGTCAAGCCAGAACGAGACCATGCGCAAGGTGGGGACCAGCGCCCATGCGGGCCTGAAAAATGTGATGCCCGAGGATTATGAAAAAGTGGCAAGGGATGCGGAAGTTAAGGATGTATCCTACAATATTTTTGTGGGGTTCCTACGCAATCCCAAACTGAACAAATACCAAAGTGAGGTTCGGTATTTTGAGGAGAAGGATGCAAAATGGGGTTTTTGTTATCCCACTACCGGTACTCTTCCTCAGAAAATGGATGAGGTGGCCTTGAGCACATTGCTTTTGGATGGACTGGGTGTTCCTCATGAGCTTGGCGCCCAGGTGCCGCTTATTTTACAGGTTCAGGGAAGGACCATAGAAAAGACCTTCCGTTTGAGTGGTTACTGGCAGGGAGATATGGTGATGGGGGCCCAGAGCGTGGCGGTTTCCAGGGAATTTTGTGATTCTGTCATCGATGAGCCAACTCAGTCATTTGACGAAGCCAAAGCCACAGAACCAGATGGATATTGGAATGTGAATATTTATTTTAAGAATAGCTGGAACCTGGAAAAACAAGGGGAAGAACTGCTGGCGCGCTGCGGCTTTAACCCAGAAACGACACACCTGGGGATCAATTGGGCTTATGGTTTTTCTTCGGTGGATACGGAATCCATATTGCTGGTAGCAGGGCTTTTGCTGCTGATTACGCTGTCCGGTTATTTGATTATTTATAATGTTTTCTATATCAATATTTATAGTGACATCCGTTTTTATGGTTTATTAAAGACCATAGGCACCACGGGCAGACAATTAAAAGGTCTGGTGAGGCGGCAGGCACTGCTTCTGTGCTTGATCGGCATCCCCGTTGGGCTGCTCATCGGCTACGGGGTGGGATATGTGCTGACCCCTATCGCCTTTTCCAGCAGCACGTTCAGTTATACCGGCTTCGAAGTTTCTTCCAAGCCTTGGGTATTTGTGGGAGCGGCACTTTTTTCCCTATTCACGGTTTTGCTAAGCTGCAGGAAACCCTGCCAGATTGCGGCAAAGGTATCACCAGTGGAGGCGGTTCGTTATACAGAGCAGGCAAAGCAGAAAAAGAGACAGAAAAAAACGAAGAAGGTGAGTCCCCTTTCCATGGCTATGGCTAATTTGGGACGCAATAAGCGGAAACTGGCGGTGACTGTGCTTTCCTTGTCCTTGAGTTTGATTTTGTTGACTTGTGTCTATACCTTAGTCAAGGGGTTTGACATGGACAAATTTTTAAAAGCACAGATTGAGGGTGATTTGTCCGTGACCGGTGTCGGAGTGGAACGGCCGGGCAACAGCAGTCAGAGCCGGAATCAGGAGAAGGCCGTCACACAGGAATATCGGGATGGACTCAGAGCACAGGAGGGCGTGACGAAGATTTCTAATGTTTATACGGCTCTCCTTTGGCGCCCTAATCTTTCCGACGAGGAATGGGCAGTGGTAGAAGAGATCATGGAGCAGTCTAAGCTGCTGCAGGATTCCATTTATCAAGATGCCTTGGAGGAATACCGGAAAAATAAAGGGATTTCTGCCCGGCTGTATGGAGTGGATGAGAACCTGTGGGATCAGATTCCGTTGGAAGAAGGAGTCATGGATAAAGAGAAGCTCGCTTCCGGCGAGGGAATCATTGTCAACCGGGTCTCCGGCGAGGAGCTCCTGTCCGGAAAGGACGGAATCGATTATTATCACGTGGGGGATAAGGTCACCTTAGATGTGGGGCCAGATCCGGAGAACGCTAAGACGCGTGAGTATGAGGTGATCGCCGTGGCAAGCCTGCCATGGGCTATGGGGACAAAGAGCGGTCTGCTCATCAATCAGGAGTTTATTTTATCTTCCGGTGAATTTTTGGATAGTTACGGAGATGACTGGCAGCCGCTGCGCGTCATGGCAGAGGTGGAGAAAGAGAAACAGGAAGCGGTGGCGCAGTGGTCTGAGGATTACTGTGAGACGGTGGATACAGAATTGATTTCCATGTCCAGAGCCGCTTATGAAAAGGAATTTACCAAGATCATAGATACTTTTTCCATCATAGGCGGTCTTCTCAGTTTTATCCTGGGGTTGATTGGCATTCTGAATTTTATCAATGCCACGGTGACCTCCATCCTATCCAGGCATCAGGAACTGGCCATGATGGAGGCAGTGGGAATGACAGGGGGACAGCAGAAACGTATGCTCATGTGGGAAGGCTGCGGTTATGCTATCAGCACGCTCTTGGTGTGTTTGACCATCGGTATGAGCATCAGCTATGCGTTTATCCAGATGTTTACGGGCCAGATGGATTATTTTACGTATCATCCTACCATCCTTCCTCTTGTGATCTGTCTGCCGGTGCTATTGGGGCTTTCTGTTCTGGTGCCGGTGCTGGCTTATCAGAATTTCTGCAAGACCAGCGTGGTGGACCGGATCCGTATCATGGAATAGAAGGGGGGATATTGCCAGGAATCTGTGGGAAAAATATGGATTCTTTATCGGTTTTGACAATGGACAGCTGGCAGAATTATCTTTTATAATAGGATTCGCCTGTCATAGGAGGCTGGTATTTACATGGCGCTCATTTGGCTGGAAAATCAAAATACAGAAAGTCTCAGACTGATCTGGGACTTTCTGTTTGTTGTATAGGAAAGTCCTTCGAGCTTTCTTAGACAACAAACAGCACTCCGTGCAGGATGCGCAAAGATGCAAGAGGAAATTGCATCTGGCAAAGCTGTCAAGCTCCTCAAAGATTGAGGGAAGGAGCAGTTTTTGAGGTGGGCTTGCCCACTTTGAGATCAGTTATGAGGATGGAAGAATAATATTATGAAAGATATGACGAGTGGAAGCCCGATGAAGCTGATCATCCGGTTTTTGATTCCTTTATTTTTGGGGAATTTGTTTCAGCAGTTTTACAATATGGTGGATTCTATCATTGTGGGAAAATATGTGGGAGTCAACGCGCTGGCAGGTGTAGGAGCCACCGGATGTGTCTATTTCCTGATCATCGGTTTTATCACTGGAATCTCCTCTGGCTATGGTGTGCGGATCGGCTTAAGCTTTGGCAGCGGAGATCTCAGTGAAATGAGAAGAAATATTATTAACACAATTTATCAGGCAGCTTTGGTTATATTGGTACTGACGCCACTGACGATGATCTTATGCAAACCGATCCTCCGGTGGATGGATACGCCTGCAGAAATTTATCAGGAGGCATACCATTATCTGATCGTAATTTTGGCCGGCCTGGTCTGTACCATGATGTATAATTTAGCATCTGCCATCCTGCGGGCGGTGGGAGACAGCCGTACACCTCTTTTGACGCTGGTGGGTGCTGCGCTTCTGAATATCGCTTTGGATTTAATCTTCGTGCTGGTGTTCCATATGGGGACTTTCGGAGTAGGGCTTGCCACTGTGATCGCCCAGGGGCTTTCCGGCTTGGTGAGCATGTTTTATATTTTTCAACATTATGAGGATCTGCGTATACGGAAAGGGGAGTTTGCTTTCAGCGGAAGGCGGAACCTGGTGCTGCTTCGGATCGGCTTGCCTATGGCGCTGCAGTTTTCCATCACGGCCATAGGGACGATTATCCTTCAGGTGGCGGTGAACGGTCTAGGAGCAGTCTCAGTGGCGTCTATGACAGCCGGAGGAAAGATCAGCATGATGCTGACGGTCGCTTTAGACAGCTTAGGAATGACTATGGCCACCTATTGCAGCCAGAATATGGGAGCCGGAAAATACCAGCGCATCCGTACAGGCGTGAAGCAGGCCAGTATCCTGCAGCTGGTGATCTGTGGCATCTGCTTAGTGATCCTGTGGAGCTTGGGAAGGAAGCTCGCGCTGTTGTTCATCGACGAAGGCGAGGCAGCGATTATGACCCAGATTATGACTTTTTTGAAATTCAATGTCTATACGTATTTCCTGCTGGGCTTTCTTTTTGTGATCCGCAATTCCATCCAGGGGATGGGCTACAGCTTTGCGGCTATGTTTGCGGGGGTAAGTGAACTGGCGGCCCGTGTGCTGGTGGTGCTGTTTTTGGCGAAGCCTCTTGGATTTACCGGCCTGTGCCTGGCCAATCCGGTGGCCTGGCTGTTTGCCGACGGATTCCTGCTGGCTTTCTGGCTCCATATCCGGAAAAAAGTGCTGTTGCGGGAGGATGTCCCAAGGAATTCTGGAACAATAGAAAATAATGTGATATAATGAGATCACTTAAGCGAATGCGAGCCGAGGGCGAAGCAGGAGGTTAGTGAGACTATGCCAGGACACTTAATAAGCCGAAGGGAATTTAGCGACCATGGCGTAATGGGATCACGTAAGCGAAAGGAATCACTGGCAGATGGCCGGTGGTGAGGAACATGGATAGAGGAGGAAAAAAGATGGAATATCGCACACTTGGAAAAACAGGACTGAAGATTTCAAGGATGGGGTTTGGTGGAATCCCGATCCAGAGAATCGATGCAGCAGGCACCCGGGTTTTGATGGAGCAGATGGCAGAAGCCGGTGTTAATTATATTGATACAGCCAGAGGCTATACCGTGAGTGAGTCTTATATTGGAGAGGCAATCGAAGGGATGCGTGACAAATTCATCCTGGCGACAAAGAGTATGGCCCGTACTAAAGAAGCTATGGCGAAGGATGTGGATATCAGCTTACATAATCTGAGGACCGATTATATCGATCTTTATCAGGTACATAATCCGAACATGGAACAGCTTGCGCAGGTGATCGCCGAAGGCGGTGCCCTGGAAGCGCTGTTTGAGGCTAAGGAGGCTGGCAAGATTGGTCATATCGGATTGACGGCCCATTCTGTTGAGGTATTTGAGAAAGCATTGGAGCTGGATTGGGTGGAGACCATCATGTTCCCTTATAATATTGTGGAGAGCCAGGGAGCGAAGCTCATCGAGGAATGCCAGAAAAAGAACATCGGATTTATCGATATGAAACCGTTGGCTGGCGGGGCCATTGAGAATGCAACGCTTGCTTTGCGCTTTGTCTGTTCCAATCCGGCAGTCACAGTGGTGATCCCGGGTATGGCAGAACCCCAGGAGCTCTCACAGAATCTGGAGGCATGTGCGAAGACAGAACCTTTGACGGAGGAAGAGAAGGAGAAAATCGAGGAAGTGAAAAAGGCGTTGGGCAGTAACTTCTGCCGCCGCTGCAATTACTGTGCGCCTTGTACAGTAGGAATTTCCATTCCAAATGTATTTCTGTTTGCCGGATATCTGCAAAGATATGATCTGGAGGGCTGGGCTAGAGAGCGCTATGCAACCTTGGATGCCAAGGCTTCTTCCTGCATCGAATGCGGGGATTGCGAGACCAGATGTCCGTATCATCTGCCCATCCGCGAGATGATGAAAAGAGCGGCGGAAGATTTTGGGGAATAAGACTGGAGATCTCCAGCTACGTGATGTGGCTGGAGATTTTTTATTTCATAGGAAATTGCGTCCTATGAAACAAAAAGCACTCCGTGCAGGATGCGCACAGATGCAAGAGGAAAATGCATCTGGCGCGCAAAGCTGTGGGGCTCCTCAAAGATTGAGGGGAGGGGGAGTTTGAGGTGGGCTTGCCCACTTTTTTCTTTGATAGTAAAGTTTTCTGGATTTTCTTATCCAATCAAAAAGTGCTCTGTGTGGGATTGCACTACGGCAGAATAGGATTATGCCTCTGATGCAGCCTGTCGCAGGCGGAGAATCCTGTTTGCAGGATTCTTTTGTATTATATAATGGATTGACTGGGTTTTTGTAAAATTTTCTGAATAATTTTAATTTAACAGTGGTTTTGTGTTGCATTTTTAGCTGTATTATTTTATGATTATTATATGAAAAAGAAGGGGGAATAAAATTAATATGAAAATGTTGAGGAAAGTTTTGTTCGGTTTTTGTTTATGCTTAATGATTTGCTTTGCATCCACAATGACATTCCATGAATCCACAAATGTTTTTGGTGCAATAGAGGTTCAGGCAGCGACAGTCAAATTGAATAAAAAGACAGTTGTACTTAACAGAAATTCATTTATGAATTTAAAAATGATTGGAACAAAAGCCAAAGTAACTTGGAAATCAAGTAATAAAAAGATTGTGTCTGTAACATCAAAAGGGAAAATTAAGGGACTAAAAGCAGGAAAAGCCAACATTTATGCTAAAGTAAATGGTAAAACCTATAAGTGTTCAGTTACAGTTGAAGATCCTAAAATAGTGATTCCCAATAGCATTGAGATTGCAGCGGATAAGGAAAGTGGCTACGCACTAAAAGGAACAAAGGTTGCTTTAAAAGTATATGGGACAAAAAATAAGGTAAAATGGAGTGTCAATGCTTTTGCTAATCCTAGAGATAAGGCATCAATTACATCAAATGGTGTAGTAACGTTAAAACAGAGTGGGACAATATGGGTTCTAGCGGAAGTTAATGGTAGTATATTCTGTAGATTTACTATTTATATAGAAGATCCTGAATTTGATTATAACCCAGATTACATTGTAGCAGGAGTTCCGTATGAAT
>JBMNRL010000042.1:0-22058 GCA_050944615.1 Blautia sp. | reverse complement strand
AGGGACAGTAGATTAACACCAATAATGTGGCAACACCATGGCAACAAAAAATCAGATAGTCTCTACTATCTGAATAATGGAAATAATGCTAATACTATGTGCTAAATCCTATAAGCAAATCTGTTTAGAAAACATCTAACAGGAGCGAGTGGGAATAAATTCAGAATCAGCCGGGAGGCCTGTCAAATCAGGCTTTTCCGGCTGTATTTTTGTGTTTAGGTATTTGATATGATACTATATTGCAATTTAAGTAATTTTAGAGCTGTTTTGGATTGTTTATGCGGGGAAAGGCGGTTATAAGTATTTAAGGCAATTTCTGCCATCTAACGGACTTGGCGGACATTACCGGAAAAGTTACCGAGTTGCACTTGACAAATACAGGCCGGACGCATATACTATTTATATCAAAATATTTTGATGTGAGGTGGCGCGATGGAAAGAGAACATCAGGAAAATGCCAAGGTATTCAAAGCGCTGTGTGATCCGAAGCGTCTGGCGATTCTGGAGCAGCTGCGCAGCGGTGAGAAATGTGCCTGTAAGCTGCAGGAGCCATTGGATCTGACACAGTCCGGTCTTTCTTATCATATGAAGATATTATGCGAATCCGGCATTGTTGTGAGCCGCCAGGAAGGCAAGTGGACCCACTACCGGCTGAGTGCATCCGGCGGGGAACAGGCTATGCGGCTGATGAAGAAATTGATTACACCTAATACGGAAGTGTAGGAAAGGTCTGTCCTTTTTACTCAAAACATCAAAAAATCTTGATGTGATATCGAACAAATGGAAAGTGAGGTATTGTTATGGGAATATGGCAGTTCCTTCAGGATCAGATCCTGGGAATGAAATGGCTAAATGCAGTGATCGGCAGGGCGCTTACCGGGCTGGGGCTGGATCTGAACGGACCGGTGGGAGGAAGCATACAGTTTTTCTTCTATGATGTGGTGAAAATTACGGTGCTGCTTTGTTTTTTGATTTTTTTGATCTCCTATATCCAAAGCTATTTTCCGCCGGAACGGAGCAAGAAGATTTTGGGACGTTTCCATGGAATCTGGGCCAATGCGGTTTCCGCTTTGCTGGGAACAGTGACTCCCTTTTGTTCCTGCTCCTCCATTCCGCTTTTTATGGGCTTTACCAGCGCTGGCCTGCCCTTGGGCGTGACTTTTTCCTTTTTGATTTCTTCACCCATGGTGGATCTGGGAAGCCTGGTCCTTCTTATGAGTATTTTTGGGGCAAAGGTAGCGCTCATCTATGTGGCGGTGGGGCTTGTGATTGCTGTGGCAGGCGGCACCCTCATAGAGAAGCTGCATATGGAGAGATATGTGGAAAGTTTTATTTTATCCGCCAAAGGAGTGGATATGGAATCGCCGGAGCTGACGAAAAGGGACCGCCTGGTCTATGCCAAAGAGCAGATGACTGGAACCTTTCGGAAGGTATTTCCGTATATTTTGGTGGGTGTGGGGATTGGGGCTGTCATCCACAACTGGATTCCCGAAAGCTGGATCGAAGCAGTGCTGGGAAACCGGAATCCTTTCGGTGTGGTATTGGCCACGTTGGTAGGCATTCCCATGTATGCGGATATTTTTGGTACCATTCCTGTGGCGGAGGCCCTGCTTTCCAAGGGAGCGCAGCTTGGCACAATTTTATCTTTTATGATGGCGGTCACTACGTTGTCTCTGCCATCGCTGATTATGCTGCGCAAGGCCGTCAAGCCGAAGCTGCTGGGTCTGTTCATCGGCATCTGCACCGTGGGCATCATCATTGTGGGTTATCTGTTCAATGTGTTTCAATTCTTGTTAATATAATTTCAGGAGGTGTTGGCAATGAAAAAAGCTGTTCAAATCGAATACCTGTTTCTTGATCTTCAGACCTGTGACCGCTGTATGGGAACGGATCAGGTTTTGGAGGAGGTTATTGAGGCAATTTCTCCGGCGCTGGAATTGGCGGACTATCACTTGGAATATCACAAGGTTGAAATGTCCACGGCGCAAATCGCGGAGCAATATCGTTTCCTTTCCTCTCCGACTATCCGTGTCAATGGGCGGGACATCTGCTCGTCGGTGAAAGAAAACGCCTGCGGCTGCTGCGGCGAGATCAGCGGCACGGATGTTGATTGCCGTGTGTTTGAATATGAGGGGCAGACCTACGAAGTCCCGCCCAAAGCGATGTTGGCGGAAGAAATTCTGCGCAGTATCTTTGCTCCGGCTGACGGGCAGGGCTGTGATTGCTATTCGCTGCCTGTCAACCTGAAAACATTTTTTGATGGTAAATCCAAAAAAAGCGGTTCCTGCTCTTGCAAAGGCGGATGCTGCTAGTAGAACGAAGGGAGGAAATGACGATGGGATTGTTTGGAAAAAAGAAAGAAAAAAAGGAATGCTGCTGTAGTGGAGGCTGTACGCCGGAAGGTATGGAGCAAGCAATGCAGAAGAAGACAGAAGGGAGTGCTGTCAAGGTTTTGGGAAGCGGCTGTGCCAAATGCAATCAATTGGAGAAATCCGTGCGGGAAGCGCTGGAAAACCTGGGAATGGACACGAATATTGAACATGTGACAGATTTTTCGCAGATCGCGGCGTATGGCGTGATGACCACGCCTGCATTGGTGGTGGATGGTAAGGTGGTTTCTTATGGAAAGGTTTTAAGCACCAGCCAGGCGGAGGAAGTGCTCCGGAAAGCGAGAGGATAGGGGTATGGGAAGACCAAAGGCAGCCTTTGTCTGCGTCCATAATTCCTGCCGCAGTCAGATTGCAGAAGCGTTAGGGAAGCATCTGGCATCGGATGTATTTGATAGTTATTCCGCGGGGACAGAGACAAAGCCCCGGATCAACCCGGATGCGGTGCGTCTGATGAAACAGCTGTACGGCATCGACATGGAGCGGACACAGCGAAGTAAGCTTCTATCTGAAATTCCTCCGGTGGATATTGTGGTGACCATGGGGTGCAATGTGAATTGCCCGAACCTTCCCTGCAGGCTTAGGGAGGACTGGGGGTTGGAAGATCCCACGGGAAAAGATGACCAGGCATTTATAGAAGTCATACAGAAAATCGAAGAAAAGATTCTCCTGCTGAAGCAATCATTCTGCTGATTACCGCAATTTGCATATGGTAAGCGGGGCCTTGAATCCTATCCGCTATTTTTGCAGCGGTCATTTTGCGGTACTTTGTGAAACCATGGGCGGATGGGCCAATTATACATTTTGGCCCATCCGGGAGCTGGCTGAGATCAGCCGGCTCCGTCCCTCTACCTTTACCAGGTTCTCCAGCTCTTTGATGGCATCCTTGGCAATCCACAGCTGTGACTTATCTTTGGATTCCTTTAATTCATATGCCAGCAGCAGGGCTTTTTCATTGTATGTGAAGTCCCGTTTTCCGATTTCCCGCAAAGCCCAGGAGACAGCCTTTTTCACATGCTCTTGTTCAGCTGCGGAGTATTCCCGGATGAGCCCTAGATAATCGTCCAAAGTTTCATCAGAAATTTTCTTATCATGGATCGCAGAGGAAGCCATCAATGTGAAGGCGCCTCTTTTTTTATAGGTCTGGGAAGCGTCGACCCATTGGCCAATTAGGCTTTGGTAGTCCTTCAGTTTGACCACCAGGTTTTTGCAAAGGTGATCGCACAGATCCCAGGAAATGACATCAGACATGAGGGAATCTGCCTCTTCGAGGGTGAAACTTTTTTTGTCGAAAAGGAGTACGGCCAATAGACGGGCTTCATGATAGCCGGTATGCCACAGTTCATAGGCCAGTTCCTTGGATTTTGGGATTTCCTTGGCCAGGCTGCGTACGGTGGCGGTGGATACGCCAATGCTGTATTCTTCCGGAATTCCCATCCGCACGACATTGGATTTGTATGTTTCAGAGGCTTCTGCTTGAAGCCTGTTTAGGATTTCTTGACAATTCATGATAGCTTCTCCTTTTTGATTCTTGTCTTTATTCTACCATAGGAAAGATGGAAAGTCACTTCCCCTTGCCACTGAGGGAAGGGGCATTAGTGGAGCGTGCTCTGCTGTCGGTATTGCTTGGGAGTTACCCCCACAAGACGGCGGAAGATCTGGGAAAAGTAGCTGGGACTTTCGAAACCGCACTGTCCGCTGATGTCTGTGATTGGCGTGGCGGTGTCAGCCAGAAGGACACAGGCTTTGGAAATGCGCAGTTTTTGGAGATATTTCATGGGAGGAATGCCGATCGTGCGTTGAAAGCAGCGCAGGCATTCCCGTTCACTGACGTGGGCGATCCTGGCCAGATCAGTCAGGTTAATGTCTTCCTGGTAATGTCCGTTTAGGTAGGCCAGCATATCCTTGAGACGGTGGGTGTCGGAGGTCTCCGTGGCCGGGGCTTCCCCCAAAGGGCGGATCTGGGAAGCGGCCACTTGGACCCAGAGCTGGCTTAAATGGGCGCGGACCAGCATTTCCCAGCCGAATTCTTCAGAAGCGTAGGCCAGGAAAGCCTCTTCGATATGCCGGATAGCTTGCTTATGGGAAGGAATTTGGGGGGTAAGCCAGATTCCACGGGCCGGGGCGTCAAGCAGGGGTTTCACATAGCGCTGCTCGAAGAGGCTTCCTGCAGTCCCGTACAGGATTTCCGGGGAAAATACAAAAGAATGCACCTGGCAAGGCTGTCCTTCCTCCATGAATAGGCTGTGGAGGGCATTGGTGTTGATGAAGAGCCCATCGCCTTCTTTCATGGGATAAGCAGTCTGATCCACATAGGCAGTGCCTTTGCCGTGTATCAGACAGATAACTTCAATTTCTTCGTGCCAGTGCCAGGGGACTTCCTGTAAGGCATTGCGCCTTACATCGATGTCGTAGCAGGCACAGGGAAACATGGGCGTTCCGTGGATGTCCAGCTCTTTTCCATCCTCTGCTAATTGCAGCTGGTATATTTGTTTTGGCATACGATAACCTCCATCAGGCTTCATTGCGGCAGTGTTTGGTCGTTTTTCTTATATTATAAGTCTGTTTTTTGATTGCTGCAACCGGTAAAACAGCATAAGATATAGTTAGATAAAGAAAACAGGAAAATCTTATAAGAAGGAGGAATCACCATGAAGATGACATTATATGATTTGAATCAGGCAGAGCGGTTTTTTGAGATCGTGAACGGATGCGAGCAGGAAGTTACCTGTTATGGCATGGATTTGCGTGGTAACCGGGATATTCAGAGTATCATGTGCGGTATCTCCAAAGGAGCCGGTATCGGCAGGCTGGAGCTGAATCTTACTTCAGCTAAGGACTTCCGGCGGCTGATGGACTATTTGCAGGAGCCGCATCCAGTTTGGATGACACATTAGAGGGAACGTCGGGAATCTTATGTTGTGAAAAGGAGAGAAAAAAAGTTTTCACCTGGGGCTTGTAAATTTTTGAAATCTATTGTAGTATACAGATATAAGCTGCATGACTGGCGGATAATAGTGGGGAACCACTAGGGAGTGCAGTGACTTATATGTGCCGACCGCCTGGGCAGCCCGAATGGCTGTCCAGGTTTTTTTATTTCATAGGAAATTGCGTTCTATGAAATAAAAAGCACTCCGTGCGGGATCGCACAGATGCAAAGGAAAGTGCATCTGGCGCGCAAAGCTGTCAAGCCCCTCAAAGATTGAGGGGTAGGGGAGCTTGAAGCGGGCTTGCCCGCTTTGTTCTTTCATAGGAAATTTCTATCCAATGGAGTGGAGAAGGTCAGGTACAGCGGGCGGCAGCGAATGACAGATTCTCAAGTAAAGGAGAGGAAACCATGAAAATGATAGCATTGGATCAAGAATTGCAGAGCAATGCATACCCAGGCAGAGGGATTGTGCTGGGGCGTTCTGCAGATGGAAAAAAAGCGGTGGCTGCTTATTTTATCATGGGAAGAAGTGAAAACAGCAGAAACCGTGTTTTTGTGGAAGATGGAGAAGGGATCCGCACACAGGCGTTTGACCCTTCCAAATTGACGGACCCCAGTTTGATCATCTATGCGCCGGTACGTGTCTTAGGAAATAAGACGATCGTGACAAACGGCGATCAAACGGACACTATTTATGAAGGCTTGGATAAGCAGCTGACCTTTGAGCAGAGCTTACGGTGCCGGGAATTTGAACCGGATGCGCCCAATTATACACCGAGGATTTCCGGTGTGATGCATGTGGAAAAAGGAAAATATAACTATGCGTTATCCATCCTTAAAAGCGCAGACGGCAATCCGGATTCCTGTTGCCGTTATACCTTTGCTTATGAAAACTGCCTGGCAGGCCAGGGACATTTCATCCATACCTACAAATGTGACGGCAATCCTCTTCCAAGCTTTGAAGGAGAGCCGAAATTGGTGTCCATTCCGGATGATATGGATGCGTTTACGGATATGCTGTGGAACAGCTTGAACGAGGATAACAAGGTATCTTTGTTTGTGAGGTATATTGATATTGAGACCGGCAGCTATGAGACCAGGATTGTGAACAAGAACAAATAAGCGGGAGGACAAAAGATCATGAAAGAGTTAGCGTTAAAATACGGATGCAACCCCAACCAGAAACCGTCCAGAATCTATATGGCTGATGGAAGCGAGCTTCCGATCACCGTATTATCCGGCAAGCCTGGCTATATCAATTTTTTGGATGCTTTTAATGGCTGGCAGCTGGTGCGTGAGTTGAAGAAAGCCACAGGTCTTCCTGCAGCCACTTCTTTTAAGCATGTTTCTCCCGCAGGGGCTGCTGTAGGTTTGCCGCTGACAGAGACTCTGGCTAAGATTTATTGGGTGGACGATTTAGGGGAGCTTTCACCGTTGGCCTGTGCTTATGCGAGAGCCAGAGGAGCAGACCGTATGTCCTCCTTCGGAGATTTCATTTCTCTTTCCGATGTCTGCGACAAAGATACCGCTATGCTTATTAAGCGGGAGGTTTCTGACGGTGTGATCGCACCGGGGTATACCGAGGAAGCGCTGGAGATCCTTAAGGCGAAAAAAAATGGAAATTACAACGTGATTCAAATCGATGAGAATTATGTGCCGGATCCCCTGGAACACAAACAGGTTTACGGCATCACCTTTGAGCAGGGAAGGCAGGATCTTTCCATCGACGATGCGCTGTTGTCCAATATTGTCACAGAAAACAAAGCGTTGAGTGAAGAAGCGCTGATGGATCTGAAGATTTCTCTGATCACACTGAAATATACCCAGTCCAATTCTGTGTGCTTTGTCAAAGGCGGACAGGCGATCGGCATCGGTGCCGGACAGCAGTCCCGCGTGCATTGTACCCGTCTGGCCGGCCAGAAAGCGGATAACTGGTGGCTGCGTCAATGTCCTAAGGTGTTGAATCTGCCGTTTATTGACGGAATTAAGAGAGCTGACCGTGACAATGCCATTGATGTCTATATTGGTGAGGAATATATGGACGTATTGGCGGATGGCGCATGGCAGAGGGTATTTAAGGAGAAACCAGAGGTATTTACGAAGGAAGAGAAACAGGCTTGGATTGACAAACTCACGGATGTAACATTAGGTTCCGATGCCTTCTTCCCATTCAGCGATAATATTGAACGCGCGAAGAAAAGCGGTGTGAAATACATTGCACAGCCAGGCGGTTCTGTCAGAGATGATCTGGTCATTGAATGCTGTAATAAATACGATATAGTGATGGCATTTACGGGAATCCGTCTGTTCCATCACTAAGAATAAAGAGCCCGTTTTTTATTCTTGATAGGATCGTTAGAAATTTTATATATAGACACAAAAGCTGCCATCCGGCCGGAATCTTTCCAGCCAGACGGCAGCTTTTTTCATATCATAGAAAATTGTGCCCTATGAAATAAAAAGCACTCCGTTCGGGATTCTTTCTTGCTTAAATGCGTCCGCGGTCCGCAGACCGGCAGGTGTCAGTCAATAAACTTGACCGCGGTGCCAAAGGCCAGGATTTCTGCGGCTCCGGCAGCGATGGAGTTGGTGACGAAACGCATGGCTACCACAGCGTCTGCGCCCATGCGGCTGGCATCCTCCAGCATTCTTTTCACTGCGATCTCACGGGCAGTGGTCATCATTTCATTATAGGAAGTCAGTTCACCGCCAACTAAGGTCTTGAAGCTGTTCATAATATCTTTGCCAACATGGACACTTTGTATGGTATTTCCCATGGCAATGCCCAATTCTTCAAATTTCTTGCCGGTGATTGTTTCTGTGGTTACATATAGCATACGGTTTCCTCCTTTTTCAAACAGTATTTTCACGGGAGTCCGGGAAAATATTTTCTTGATTTTTCTGCTTTTATTATATCATAAATTCCAGCCAGGCGCAGGCTTTTATTCCAGATTCAGTTTCTTATCCATCAGGTGCCAAGTCAGCCAGTATAAGACTCCGATGCAGAGAAGATACAAAATCGTTTCAGCGCCAAGGACCATTTCAATAGAATGGAAGGCAGTGGGATAAGCCCGCTGGAATTCAAAGAGTCCATAGCTTCCGGAGGGGACTTTCATCAAGTCCTTCAGGAAAAATAAAAAAGGAATCAAGGATATAATCTGCAGCACAAAATTCAGGAAGAAATAGCTGATGATGCTGCCGATGATTTTATGTCCGCCGAAGAGATTGCCTATGGCTATTGCGCCAAACAGGGTTAAAATGGTTACAATCACCTCCAGGATGAAGAGAAGCAGTATCAGCAGGAAAAAGCCCAGATTCCCAGTTATAACTGGCAAATAATCAGCAAACATATTGAAAAAATTAATCCGGAATATCAAGGAAACATACAAAAACAAAAGGATCAGGTCGGCAAAGCCCCAAATCAATGCGGTATAAAAGCGGGAAAGCAGGATCTGTCCCGTAGTCACAGGCAGGGTGTTAGTCAGATAGCCTTCATTGGAAAATATGGTCCGGTAGAATCTGGCAGCAAAGGTAAAGTGAGTAAAAACTCCGATGGAAACCAGTATCAGCACGGAAACCATCATGAGAACTGACAGCAGAAAATGCCCTCTCTCAAGTCCAGTGATGCATTGTAGAGCATATACAGCCAGGGATAGAATCAGGCCGATGCCGTGGAGCAGCAGGAGCAGACGGCTGGTCTGCTTCATTTCGTAGGAAAACAGTTTTCTTAGCATTTGAACACCTCCCGAAATAGTTCATCCACAGATTTTCCCTGGCGGATACGGATATCCTCCACGGAGGAAGTCAGGCGGATGCGCCCATTTTGTATAAGAATGATGTCATCCAAAATATTTTCCACATCGGAGATCAGATGGGTGGAAATCAGGATAGTGGCATCCTCTTCATAGTTATTGAGGATCGTATTTAAAATGTAATCCCTGGCCGCGGGGTCCACGCCGGCGATGGGTTCATCCAGGCAGTAGAGCTTCGCATGGCGGCTCATAACCAGTACCAGCTGTACCTTTTCCTTGGTGCCCTTGGAGAGAGTTTTGATCCGGGAATTGAGGTCAATTCCCAGCTTGCCAAGCATATCCATGGCTCTGCTGCGGTCAAAGTCTTCGTAGAAGTCCTCAAAGAAGCGGATGGCTTCTTCTACCTTCTGCTGTTCGTCCAGATAGGTGCGTTCCGGAAGGTAGGCGACGATCTTCTTGGTCTCCACTCCGGGAGCCATGCCTTGGATGGCCAGACTGCCGCCGGATGGCAGGATCAGCCGGTTGATGAGCTTGATCAAGGTGGTTTTGCCGCTGCCGTTGGGACCTAAGAGTCCGATGATCTTGCCCGGTTCTATTTTTAAATTCACATGGTCCAAGACCAGGTGGCCGCCGTAGCTTTTGGTCAGGTCTGAGGTTTCTAAAATATAATCCATTATGATTCCTCCTTTGACATCTTTTCAATGAATGCAATGGTATCCCTGCGCGTAAAGCCTAATTTCTCCATTTTGGTGAGAAAATCTTTAATCCAGGAGGCCGCCAGTTCCTCTTTCATATTTTCAATCATAGTAATGTCCTCCGTAATGAATCTGCCGCTGGTGCGCTGGGAATAGACCAGTCCGCTCCGCTCCAGCTCAGACAGTGCTTTTTGCATGGTGTTGGGGTTGACAGATGCTTCTGCCGCCAGCTCCCGGACGGATGGGAGTTTATCGCCAGGTGAAAATCTGCCGGAGATGATGTCCTGTTGTACCCGCTCGATGATCTGTGCATAGATAGGTCTTCCTGAATCTAGGTTCCATGTCATTGTCTCGCTTCCTTTCTGTACTATTGTACTAATTGATTAATACAATCATACATGAGAAAACAGAATCTGTCAATAGCATTTTCAAAAAAGGTTTTTTAGGGTAGAATAGAAGTAATCATTTATTTTATAGATAATTGTGTTTGATAGAAAGGAAATCGTATGAGTGGAAAAAGTGGACTTCCATCCCGCTGTGAGGTGGCGGTGGAAGATTGTTGGAATATGAAGGATTTATATCTTTCCGATGAAGTGTGGGAAACGGATGCCGGGAAGCTGGAGCAGAGGCTGGAGGAGTTTAGCCGTTTGCAGGGTGTTTTGTCCCAAAACCCGGATGGTATGAAAAAGGTGCTGGACCACAGACAAAAGCTGGAGCTTTTGCTGGAGCGGCTCTATGTCTATGCGGGACAGAAGTACCATGAGGATACAGGAAATGCGAAATACCAGCAGATGACTGGCCGTGCGGAGGGCCTTATGACAAAAACCTCAGATGTCCTTTCCTTTGTGGAGCCGGAGCTGATGGAAATGGAGGAAGAGCGTATCTGGGCATTTTTTGAAGAAGAGCCTTCCTTATCCCTTTACCGCAGGTATGTGGAGGAAATCTTAAGGGACAAGGCGCACATTTTGTCCAAGGAGCTGGAGCAGGTGCTGGCAAAAGCCTCCGTTATGGCCCAGGGACCGCAGAATATTTATTCGATGTTCCATAATGCGGACCTGGTGTTTGAGGAAATGGAGGAGGAAGACGGAAGTAAGGTGGAAATCACCCACAGCAGATTTCTGCGACTGATGGAGAGCAGCAGCAGGAGCGTGCGCAGAGAGGCATTTGAAAAAGTATATCAAGCGTATGGGCAATACCGCAATACGATTGCGGCTGTCTTTGATGCCAATGTGAAACAGGCCCGTTTCTTCTCTTCCATGCGCAATTATGGCTCTACGCTGCAGGCGGCTTTGGACGGCAGCCGTATTCCGCTATCCGTCTATGACCGTCTGATCGAATCGGTTCATAAGGCGCTTCCTCTAATGCATCGGTATGTGGGGTTGCGAAAACGCGCCCTCGGCTTGGAGGAGCTGCATATGTATGATGTCTATGTGCCGCTGACAAAAGAGCAGAAGGGGAATATTCCTTTTACAGAAGCGAAGGAGTTGGTCAAAGAGGGGTTGGCTCCATTGGGCAGAGAATACCAGTCCATTTTAGAAGAAGGGTTTATGGGGGGATGGATCGATGTCTATGAGAACAAGGGAAAACGAAGCGGTGCCTATTCCTGGGGGGCCTATGGGACGCATCCGTATGTGCTGCTCAATTACAATGGCTCTTTCAACCATGTTTTTACTCTGGCCCATGAAATGGGACATGCACTGCACAGCTATTATTCTCACAGGGAACAGCCATATCTCTATGCGGGCTATAAAATATTTGTGGCGGAGGTGGCTTCCACCTGTAACGAATCCTTGCTGATTCATCATTTGCTGGAGAAGGCAAAAGATGGGCAGGAGCGGGCATATCTTCTGAATTACTTTTTGGAGCAGTGTAAGAGTACCATTTTCCGTCAGACGATGTTTGCGGAATTTGAACGGACCGTTCATGAGCGGTCAGCGGCAGGGGAGACCTTGACGGCCGAGCTTTTAAATGACATTTATTACCGGCTGAACCAGGAATACTTTGGACCAGACATGGTATGTGATCCTCAGATCGCCTGGGAATGGGCCAGAATCCCCCATTTTTACACGCCCTTTTATGTATATCAATATGCCACCGGTTTTTCTGCGGCCATTGCGATCAGCCGTAAGCTGTTGGCAGGAGAGGATCAGGCGGTGGAAAATTACAAAAAATTCTTAAGCGGCGGTTCCTCTATGGACTGCATCGAATTGTTGAAGCTTTGCGGCGTGGATATGACCACGGGAGAAGCTATGGAGCAGGCGATGGGGATGTTCGAGCAGTATTTGGCAGAGCTGGAACAGCTTTTGTAAAAACCCTGGCATTTGAGGGAAGAGGGGGATGAGAGAAATCTCAGAAAAAAAGGACTAGAAACAGATGGAGAGGCAGATGAATACAAGAAGACGAAGGGGAAATACCAGAAATTACACCAGAAAGCCATCATACCGGAGAAACTCTAAGAAAGCGCGCCAAGCCCAGGTGCGTCGGATCAAATGCCTGCTGGCAGGAGCGGGAGCGCTTGTGATCCTGGCCATCATCGGACTGGTGGTAAATCTGGACAGGAGAAAACCTGGGGAGGAGATGGACCGGATCAATGAAGCGTGCGAGGCTTACCGGCCCCAGGTGGAGGAGATTGCTGCAGAATATGAAATGACTCCCTATGTGGATTTGATTTTAGCGGTGATGATGCAGGAAAGCTCCGGCCAGGGGACCGATGTGATGCAGGCAGCGGAGGGGCAGTTTAATACGGAATATCCCAAAGAGCCCGGCGGCATCAAAGACCCGGTCTATTCTTTGCGCTGCGGTATTCAGGAGCTAAAACATGCACTGGTGCTGGCAGAGGCCAAGGGTCCCAAGGATTTGGAAGCGATCCGGCTGGCGCTTCAGGGATATAACTTTGGGGCGGACAGCTACATTTCTTATATGAAGAAACATGGCCATGGGGAATGGTCCCACGACACGGCTTCGGATTTTGCAAAAATGGCCAGCGGCGGTGTCATGCGGGAAGAAAGTGACGGATTCTACGTGACGGCGGGTAAATGGAAGTACGGGGACCAGTACTATCCGGAGCATGTGCTCAGATATTATCATCCCGAGGGTCAGACCGCGGCAGAAAAACAGGAGGATAATTATTAATTTTTTATAAAGTAAGATTTAGCAATTGCATTCGGGAATTATTGTGTTACAATATTGTTACAAAAACATGAAGGTGAGACAATGAATACCTACGAAGCGATATTTGTGCGAAAATCGGTACGGAGCTATCGGATGGATCCGGTCGCTCCTGAAATATTAGAGGGGCTGAAAGCTTACTATGCCGGTATCCGGAGCATTTTTGCAGGGATTGAGACCCAGATCAGCATCATCGAGAATCTGGAACATCCCCGGAGATTTGGCATGTGGGGAATCAAAGCCCCATATTATTTGGCGATCTATTCTGAGGAGAAGGATCGTTATGGAATGAATGCGGGCTATATTATGGAGCAGATCAGTTTGTACCTTCTGGGACAGGGGATCGGCAGCTGCTTTTTCGGCGGCGCCGTGGTTCCCCGTGCGCTCCGGGAGATGGGCGGGAAGAAGCTGGTGATTCTGATGGCTTTTGGTATGCCCAAAGGAACCTGTACCAGGAAGAGCGGAGAAGCCAAGCGTCTGGAGCTTCACCAGATCTGTGCGTACAAGGAGCAGCCCAGGCAGTGGGTATATCAGCTTTTGGAAGCGGCCAGGATGGCACCGTCCAGTTTCAACAGCCAGCCGTGGCGGTTTTTGGTTCGGGATGACCGGATTCACGTGTTTGCTGCGGGCAGTGGCTCCAGCAGGACCGGAAAATTCCTGGATTTTAATTTTGGTGTGATGTTTTCTCACCTGATGACTGCGGCGGATGAGTTTTGGATGGACGTGGATCTGATCCGGTTGGAGGATATCAGCCAGAAGAATTTTAAAAATTCTGACTATATCCTCAGTGTGATTCCCAGCAGGAATAAACTGGCACGGGAACGAAGGAATCAGGCTCCCAGCTGCTGAAAATTCTGCCAGAAAAAAGCAAAAAATGGTTTGACATTTGACGCCTTTTGTAGTATAGTTATTATTGCTCGGTGGAACACAGCAGCGATATGCGATAGTGGCGTAGTTGGTAACGCGCGACCTTGCCAAGGTCGAGACCGCGGGTTCGAGCCCCGTCTATCGCTCTGGGGATTTGTATTTATACAGATCCCCTTTTTTGCATAATGTGATTTCGGAAATAATCTTTATGCAATATTTTTTGCGGACGTATCCGCTTTGTTTCAATTCTAATTTTAATTAAAACTTTTTAATTATTTTTCTATTGCTCTGGTATCGGCAGCCTCAGACGATTGGCAGGCGGCTGATGCGGAAAATATTTGCATTCCCTTCTTTATAAGATCTTTGGATCAAAATTATTTCTTTTTTTTTCACAGATGAGAGTATGGCAATCAAATAGCTGCATATAGGAGGTATAACATCAGTCAGAAAGGATGGTGCGGGATGTTTGAAGTAGGAGAACTCGTTGTTAATGGCAATCGCGGTGTGTTTCGGGTAGAGACGATCGGGCCGCTGGATATGTCAAATGTGAGCGGCGATAAAATGTATTATACCCTGTGTTCCGTCCGGGCGCAGGACCAGAAAGTCTACATCCCGGTGGATAGCCAGAAATCATCGCTTCGGAGGGTGATCACTAAGGAAGAGACCTTGGAGCTTTTAAGACAGCTGCCGAAAATGCATCCGTTGGATGTGGAAAATGAACGGGCCCGGGAGCAGAAGTATAAAGAAGCCATGGACAAGCATGAATGTGAAGAGTGGATGAAGATGGTGAAGACCCTTTACCGCCGGATGCAGGAGCGCCGGACCAGGGGCAAACGGGTGACCAGCGTGGATGAAAAATATATGCAGATTGCTAAAAAATGTTTGATCGATGAATTTGCGGTGTCTTTAGGGATTTCCGTGGAGGAAGTGGAAACAGTGTTGAGAAAGGTGATCAGCGGCCAGAGTTGATCTTAGAGGAAAGGAGCTGGTTACCGTTCACAGGTGCCCTGTAAACGGTAACAGAATTTGGCCCATGGAAAGTCGCCTACGGCGAGGGCCAAATTCTTTGGCTGTTTATCTGCACTGGCCCGTGCATTTTCAGCAGGTGAAAATGCCGGGAGTGAATAGTAACAGGAGCTGTCTTTGGGACGGCTTCTTTTTTTCATTTATGCCTTGTTCCTTTCTTTGGGATTCTGTATACTTGTTAGAAGAGAGATTGTGAGGAGCTGCAGATGAATAAAAAGTATAAAGGCATCGTATACATTATTATTTCGGCGTTTTGTTTTATGCTGATGAACATCTTTGTGAGGCTTTCCGGGGACCTGCCCTCCATCCAGAAAAGCTTTTTCCGCAACTTTGTGGCGTTTCTTTTTGCTATGGTGCTGATGGCAAAGAAAAAGGTCTGGTTTTCTGGAAATAAGGAAAACCTCAAATATCTGGTATGCCGTTCCTTTTTCGGGACGATCGGAATCTTGTGTAATTTCTACGCAGTGGATCATCTGCTGTTGGCGGATGCTTCTATGCTGAATAAGATGTCCCCGTTTTTTGCCGTGGTGTTCAGCTATTTCATTTTGAAGGAAAAAGTGAAGCCGCTGCAGGCCTTGGCGGTGGCCGGAGCATTTTTAGGCAGCCTCTTTATCATCAAGCCCACGGTGGTAGGGATGGAGATGCTGCCTGCTTTGATCGGGCTTTTGGGCGGTATGGGGGCCGGACTGGCCTATACCTTTGTCCGTTTGCTAGGAGAACGGGGAGAAAAAGGGCCTTTTATCGTATGGTTTTTTTCTGGCTTTTCCTGTCTGGTGACTCTGCCGTTTCTGATCTTTCAGTATCATCCGATGACGGCAGGACAGACCGGTATTTTGCTGCTGGCAGGGCTTAGCGCCGCCGGAGGACAGTTTGCCATAACGGCAGCCTATTGCTATGCGCCGGCCAGGGAAATTTCTGTCTATGATTATACGCAGATTCTCTTTTCTGCCATATTTGGATTCTTCTTATTTGGACAGGTACCGGATGCGCTTAGCTTTGTGGGGTATTTTTGCATTTTGGCCATGGCGGTGCTGATGTTTTTGTATAACAATGGAAAGCTGCCATCCAGAAAGCGGGTGTGAGCGGAGAAAGTGGACAGGCTTTGGAACTATGTGGCCGGGAGCAGCAAGCTCCCTTTTGGAACAGGAGGTAAGAGCGATGAAGGAACAGATAACGATAAGTTTGCAGTCCGAATATGACGCGCATCCTCTCTCCGTGCTGGAGCTTGTGCCGGAAAAAGTGCGCGGCGTACTCCAGATCGTACATGGAATGAGTGAATACAAGGAGCGGTATCTTCCGTTTATGGAATATATGGCGGACCGGGGCTTTGTCTGTGTGATCCATGACCACAGAGGGCACGGAGCCAGCATTTACAAAGAGGAGGATCTGGGTTATATGTACAATGGCCGGGGCCGGGCATTGGTGGGGGATATTCTCCAGGTGAATACCTGGATCCGCGAAAAGTGGGAAGGGCTGCCGTTCGTCCTGTTAGGGCACAGCATGGGTTCTCTGGCTGTGCGCGCCTTTGCAAAAAAGCATGATGACCGTATGGACATGCTGGTGGTCTGCGGTTCTCCCAGCAAAAATCCTGCGTTGAAGATGGGGAAGGCCATTGCATCTATCCAGCGGGGGTTATTCGGGCCGAGGCATAAGAGCAGGCTCATTGAGACGCTTTCTTTCGGCGGATATGCGGCCAGGTTCCCGGGTGAGAAGAATAAGAATGCCTGGGTATGCTCCAACCCCCAGGTGATCACTGAATATTCTGAGTCTTCTCTTTGTGGCTTCACATTCTCCGTGGACGGATACCAGGCGCTGTTTGATCTGATGGAAGAGACCTACAGCGAGAAGGGCTGGGATATGAAAAATCCTAAGCTGCCCATCCTGTTTATTTCCGGCGCGGAGGACCCCTGTCTGGGAAATGTGCGCAAGTTTGCCCAGACAGTGCAGCATATGCGCCTGAGAGGCTATCACGATGTGAAAGGCAAGCTGTATCCGGGGATGCGCCATGAGATCCTCAATGAGACGGAGAAAGAAAAAGTGTACCATGATGTCTATGTGTATGTGATGAAAAAGCTGTACCCCACAGATAGCGGGAAGGAGTAAAAAAGATGAGAGCAAATACCGCATGGCTGGACGATCCGGAGGTGTTCCAGGTGAACCGTCTGCAGGCGCACAGCGATCATTTGTATTATGAAAGCCGGGAGGCTTGCAGCCGGAAGGAATCCAGTCTGGTTCAGCTGTTGAACGGGACGTGGGAATTTTGGTATTCCCCCGATCCCATGAGCCGTCCCAAAGAGTTTTACCGTCCAGATTATGACCGGTCCGGGTTTGACCGGATCGCGGTGCCGGGCCATATTGAATTGGCCGGCTATGGGCAGATCCAATATATCAACACCCTATACCCCTGGGAAGGCCATGTCTATCGGAGGCCCGCCTACAGCCTGGGCGATGTGACCGGGAAGGAGGGCTCCTTCAGCCAGGGGGAGGACAATCCTGTGGGTTCCTATGTGAAGGTGTTCGACTTGGAGGCCGGGCTTCGGGGCAAACGGGTGGTCATTTCCTTTGAAGGAGTGGAACAGGCCATGTATCTGTGGTTGAATGGCCATTTTGTGGGGTATAGTGAGGACAGCTTTACGCCCTCTGAGTTCGATTTGACCCCTTACATACAGGACGAGGGAAATATGCTGGCCGTGGAGGTCTATAAAAGAAGCACGGCAGCTTTTTTGGAGGATCAGGACTTTTTCCGCTTTTTTGGGATTTTCCGGGATGTGAAGCTGTGCGCCAGGCCCAAGCTTCATTTGGAGGATTTGTGGGCCAAGCCCTGGCTGGACGAGGACTTAAAGACGGGAAGGCTTGGGTTTTCGCTCACCTTTTCCTCTGTCGTGCCGGGCGGGAATGCAAAGCTCGTGCTGACTGGTCCGGACGGAAAGATTTGCTATCATAAAGAGGTGCCCATTGAAGAGCAGGTGGAACTGGCGCCGGAAGAAATCGGGGCCGTACAGCCTTGGGAGCATAGTGATCCCTGTCTTTATGACCTGGAAGTGACGCTTATGGATCCGCAGGGAGCTGTGGTGGAGGTCGTCCCCTATGCCATTGGTTTTCGGAGGCTGGAGATCAAAGACCGGGTGATATACCTCAATGGAAAACGGCTGGTCTTAAACGGCGTGAACCGTCACGAATGGAGCGCATCCAGAGGCCGGAGCATCACCAGAGAGGATATGGAGTGGGATATGGCGTGCATCCAGAGGAACCATATCAATGCGGTGCGCACCTGTCATTACCCAAATCAGATCCCTTGGTACAGTCTGTGTGACCAGGAGGGGATTTATCTGATGGCGGAGACCAATTTGGAGTCCCATGGTTCCTGGCAGAAGCTGGGCTCCGTGGAACCCTCTTGGAATGTGCCGGGCAGCCTTCCCCAGTGGCAGAATGCTGTGTTAGACCGGGCCAGGACGAATTTTGAGCTGTTTAAAAATCATGTTTCCGTATTGTTCTGGTCTTTGGGAAATGAATCCTATACGGGAGAGACGCTGGCTGCCATGGACCGTTTTTATAAAGAAAAAGATCCTCTGCGGCTGACCCATTACGAAGGGGTGTTTCAGGACAGAACCTATGAGGACCGCATTTCCGATGTGGAAAGCCGGATGTACGCGCCGCCCTCCCAGGTGGTGCAGTATTTGGAAAACCAGCCGAAGAAGCCGTTTATTCTCTGCGAATATATGCATGGGATGGGAAACTCCCTGGGCGGGCTGAAATCCTATATGGATTTGTTGGATCGTTATGAGAGGTATCAGGGCGGTTTTCTTTGGGATTTTATCGATCAGGCCGTGGCTATTGAGGATGTGTGCACAGGAAATACGGTGCTGCGTTATGGAGGGGATTTTGGGGACCGGCCCTCTGATTATGAATTTTCCGGCAATGGACTGGTCTTTGCGGACCGGACGGAGAAACCAGCGATGCAGGAGGTAAGATATTATTATGGGATCTACAGATAGAAAACTGCGCGTAATCTATGGAGATGGCGGGCTGGGACTTGGCGGCGATGGATTTCACTACATTTTTTCTTATAAGCTTGGCGGAATGGAATCTCTGGTCCTTGGAGGTAAGGAATGGCTGTATCGTCCACCCATGCCTGCATTTTGGCGGGCGGTAACAGATAATGACAGGGGGAACGGGTTTCCTTTCCGGTCCGGCATGTGGCTGGGGGCGGATCTTTTTTCCCGGTGTACAGCCATTGCAGTGACGGTGGATGGCGAGAAAATTGAGACTCCCAAAGCTCCCGTGAACAACCGGTATGGGGAAGAGGAGCAGGCGTCCCGGGTGCAGGTGTCCTATGAATATCAAACGAATACCGTGCCGGCGGCTTTTGTATCGGTATCCTATGAGGTGGGGGCGGATGGGCGGATCCATGTGTCGGTCCACTATCATGGACAAAAGGGCCTTCCCCAGCTTCCGGTATTCGGCCTGCGGTTTATCGTGCCGGATCCGGCGTTTGGCTATCTCTATGACGGGTTGTCCGGCGAAACCTACCCGGACCGCATGGCAGGCGCTGCCCGAGGGATTTTCCGGGTAGAAGGGCTGCCGGTCACACCTTATCTGGTTCCCCAGGACTGCGGGGTCCATATGCAGACTTGGTGGCTGGAGGTCTATGGGGAGAGGAATCCTTGGAATAAACAGGAATCCCGCGAGGTGAGAGACATCCGTTTTGAGGCAGAAAAAGAGCCGTTTGCCTTTTCCTGCCTGCCCTATACGGCACAGGAACTGGAAAATGCCACCCATCAGGAGGAACTTCCCCTGAAGCGGAGGACGGTGCTCAGTATTTTGGGAGCCGTGCGCGGAGTCGGCGGCATTGACAGCTGGGGCAGCGATGTGGAGGCTTTGTATCAGATATCCGGGGAACAGGATATCCGTTATTCTTTTGCCATCACAGCATCCGAAGATACTTGGTGAGTTTTGCGGCTGGGAATGCAAAGCCTTTTGGGAACGGATTCGAAGGAAGAAAAAATGTCAATGGAAAACGGTTGCTGCTCTTGGCAGTTTGTCTTTTGGGGCTCCGTATGGATATGGGGACTTTTTTGAAATATGTTTATTAAAAGAATGTAAAGGCCGGAGGCTTTCTGTAAAATGGAAGCCTCCGGCCTTTTACATTCTTTTAACATGGGGATGCTTTTGGACTTTACATTTGTTTTATATGATAGACCCATCACAGGAACACAAGATTCAGACAAAAAAAGAGGAGAAAACAATTATGAAAAATAAAAAATTCTTAGGTGTTTTATTGGCAGCGGTGATGTGTGCAGGAGCTTTGGCAGGCTGCGGCGGGGATACAGCCGCGAAAGCAGCCGGAAATGAAGAACAGGCAAAGACGCAGGCGGAGGATAGTGAGGACATGAAAGAGGAATCAACAGGCGAAGGTCCCACAGGTGCCATCAGCGTGATTTCCAGAGAGGACGGTTCCGGAACAAGAGGAGCATTTGTGGAATTATTCGGCATCCAGGAGGAGATCGATGGAGAAAAGGTGGATATGACCACGCCGGAGGCCAATATCACCAACAGCACTTCCGTGATGATGACCACGGTGGCGGGAAATGAAAATGCCATCGGCTATATTTCCCTGGGATCTTTGAATGATACGGTGAAGGCTGTGAAGATCGATGGGGCACAGGCAACCACGGAAAATGTGACAAACGGCAGCTATCAGGTGTCCAGACCTTTTAATATCGCCACCATGAATGATGTGACAAAAGTGACCCAGGATTTCATCGATTTTATCATGAGCGCGGACGGACAGGCTGTGGTGGAGGAAAATGGCTATATCAAAGCTTCTGATGCAGGAGCCTATGAAGGAAAGCAGCCGGAGGGAAAAATTACGGTGGCGGGTTCTTCTTCTGTGTCTCCAGTCATGGAGAAATTAAAGGAAGCCTATTTGGCAGTGAATCCCAATGCAGAGATTGAGGTACAGCAGTCTGACTCCACCACAGGAATGACCTCTGCCATCGATGGCGTGTGCGATATCGGCATGGCCTCCAGAGAGCTCAAGGACAGTGAGACGGAAGCTGGGTTGAAGGCACAGGTGATTGCCACGGACGGAATCGCTGTGATTGTAAACAAGGAAAATCCGCTGACGGATCTGACCAGTGAGCAGGTCAAAGCCATCTACACCGGCGAGGCCGCTTCCTGGGAAGACGCGCTGGCATAAGGGAATGCGGACAGGAGCAGGACAATATGAAAAAAGCAAAAGAAGCGGGAATGAAGTATCTGTTTTTGGCGGCGGCATGCACCAGTGTGCTGGCGGTAGCACTCATTTGTTTCTTTTTATTTGCCAATGGGATTCCGGCGATGGGGAAGATCGGATTCTTTCAGTTTCTCACCGGAGAAACCTGGAGGCCTTCCAATGATCTCTACGGAATCCTTCCGATGATCCTGGGAAGCATCTATGTGACGGGCGGCGCCGTTTTGTTCGGTGTTCCGCTGGCCGTTTTGACAGCGGTCTTTATGGCTAAATTCTGTCCCAGGATTTTATATCAGCCGCTGAAGTCAGCCATTGGGCTAATGGCAGGGATTCCTTCCATCGTTTATGGCTTTTTTGGCTTGGTGCTGATCGTACCATTGATCCGTCAGATGTTTCCGAAGGAAGGGGATGGCAGCAGCATGCTCACAGCATCTGTTTTGCTGGGCATCATGATTCTGCCTACGGTGATTGGGGTGGCGGAGGGCGCCATCCGCAGCGTGCCGGAAAGCTATTATGAAGGGGCACTGGCATTGGGGGCTACCCATGAACGGAGTGTTTTCTGCGTGATGCTTCCGGCTGCCAAATCCGGCATTTTAGCTGGCGTGGTCTTAGGCATCGGCAGAGCCATCGGCGAGACGATGGCGGTGATCATGGTAGCGGGAAATCAGGCCAGAATGCCGGCAGGTATTTTTAAAGGCGTGCGGACGATGACTTCGAATATCGTGATGGAGATGGGGTATGCGGCGGACCTGCACCGGGAGGCGCTGATCGCCACCGGCGTGGTGCTGTTCGTGTTTATCCTGCTCATCAACCTATGCCTGTCAGTATTAAAACGGAGGATGATCCATGAATAAGGAACAATTGGCAGACGGTGCTGTGGCAGGTCTGTGGAAGGACTCTTGGAAGAAAGCAAGGCTTAAAGAGGCGGCAGAGAGGATGAACCGGAAACAGAGCAGGCATACCGGTTCCAAGCTCGTGCGGGGGCTGACCTGGCTTTCCGGA
>JBMNRL010000041.1:0-23196 GCA_050944615.1 Blautia sp. | reverse complement strand
CATGTCTCTGCTTTATCACTTACCTGATAATTACATTCTGGACATTTAATGAGTCCCATACCCCTCTCCCCCTTACTTGTATTTATTGTATTTCAAAATAATAGAATTATATATTTCTTTGTATCTCTTCTACGACTTCATTGTGATACTCAGGATAGTATATTACTTTCCCTTGTGGTAATACTGACTTATCCCCAGTAATATAATTATTTGTAATGAATTTCTTAGAAATCCGTCTTACAACTATTGCAGTGCCACTGCTTTCCTATTTTGCTACTTGCAATTCCAACCATTGCTGTCGAAACAATTCTGCTAGTTTTACTGATTTTAGCAATACTTGTGCTTCCGCAGACCGGGCATCTCATTCTAGCATCGATTGTTTGTTGCTGATTTGACTGGTTTAATGGCGTAGTTATCTTTTTTATACGATCCTGGCGTTGTTCCTCAATAGATTTTTTTGCGCGTTCAATTGCATCCAATTTTAGTTTTTCATCATTTTCTATTTCATCACGTGCCTTTTGTTGTAATTGTTCCAGTTTATTCTTATCTTTATTTTTCAAATAAAAGTAGCCACACAAACTAAGTACACTTATATACAAACATGAAGGTTCCCCTACAATAGGACAAAGCATCATGAATCCAATTCCAGAAAACAAACAAACAAACATGCCTTAATCCCTCATTGTCTCCATAACCAATAAGACCATCTAAACTTTGCGGTATTGTAGGTGGTTCACTATTTTGAATTCTTGTAATTTCTTCTTCCAGCATTCTATCAAATTCTTCATTAATTTCTTGTATTTGTTGGTGTTTACTCAGATTAAACCCACAATGAATACACATTTCTGCTTGGTCACTAATTTCCTTTCCACACTCCGGACATTTTATCAAACTCATATGGCACCTCCCCAACTTTTATAACAATTTAATTATATCAGAATATTGTAATAAATAAAATCCTTTTATACTTGTCATTAACAGATATCAGGAATCTCCCCCCTGCATGAATTCCGCCGTCCCCGCATAGGATGTTATGAACAGAATCTATTGAGGACGCCTATGAATTTTGACATCAGCAAATATGATGTGCGCAGGCCTCAGATGCGCGTCATGCAGCAGGATCAGATAGACCAAGGAAACCTGCAGGTGGTAGTCCGGTCATCTGATAATTACCCCATAGAAGGGGCCAATGTGGAAATTTCCTACTCCGGGGATCCCGACAGCGTAATCGAACGTCTGACCACAGACAGCTCCGGTCAGACACCGGTCATCGAACTTAATGCCCCTCCTGTGGAATACAGCCTGGCCCCTTCTGAATACCAGCCGTATTCCGAATATACTATCCGTGTCACATCCCCTGACCTCCAGACCATAGATGTATCCGGATCCGAAATCCTATCCGGCACGATCTCCACCCAGCCAATTACCATGCCTCCCCTGTTTCCCAACCAATATTTCCGCAATTACGTCATTCCGGCACATACCCTGTTTGGGGAATATCCACCGAAAATTCCCGAAGATGAAATCAAGCCAATGAATGAGACCGGGGAAATCGTATTAAGCCGTGTCGTGGTGCCGGAATACGTGGTTGTGCATGACGGGCCTGTAGGTGACAACAACGCACAGGATTATTATGTCCGCTACCGGGATTACATCAAAAACGTGGCCTCCAGTGAAATCTATGCCACCTGGCCAGACGATACCATCCGGGCTAATGTGCTTGCCATCATGTCCTTTACCCTAAACCGCGTCTATACTGAATGGTACCGGAATAAAGGCTTTGATTTCACCATCACCTCTTCCACCGCCTATGACCATAAATGGATTCCCAGCCGGAATTTCTTCGACAGCATATCGCGGATTGTGGATGAGCTCTTCGAAAGCTATCTCTCCCGCCCCAATGTCCGCCAGCCTATCCTCACTCAATACTGCGATGGCCAACGGGTCACCTGTCCAAATTGGATGAGTCAATGGGGAAGCAAGGCTTTGGGTGACCAGGGATATTCCCCCATTGAAATCCTTCGATACTATTATGGTGATGACATGTATATCAATACGGCAGAGGAAATCTCCGGTATTCCGGCCTCCTGGCCCGGGGCAGACCTCACGGTAGGCAGCACCGGAGACAAGGTGCGTCAAATGCAGGAACAGTTGGATACCATCCGCGGTGCTTACCCGGCGCTTTTAGAAGTCCCTGTCACTGGCACCTTTGACGAAGACACCCGGGCAGCAGTTATGAAATTCCAAAATATTTTCGGCCTCCCGGAATCCGGCATCGTAGACTACCCCACTTGGTATAAAATCCAGGAAATTTATGTCGCCGTGACCAGAATTGCCGAGTTAAACTGACGGTCTTCTTATAGAAAAATAAGAGAAACAATCAAACCTCCAAAGCAGCGCTGGAAAGCACTGGAATTTGGAGGTTTTTTCTACTCTTTTCATTGACATTTTCACCGATACTGTCTATACTATAGATAACGTCATATTCGGCAAATTTAACATCATATTTTGGCAAAATCGGGGAAATCCGATGACGCAAAGCCAAAGGGCCTAATCCGTGATTTGCGGGATGGCAGCCGGTTGCACCTTAGAAAGAGAGAGTTTTCTCTGTCTATTTTTGATGCCCGGAAAAAGGGTATTTTTTTTACTCTTTTTCCCACCTCTTTGCGCCCATCTCATCTTCCCCCCTTCTATGCCGAAGCAGCATAGGAAATTCAAATAACAAATTAGGGGGAATCCAAATGAAAAAGAAAGCATCTAAACTCACAGCTATATGGCTGAGCACCATCTTAACCATTCAACCCATTGTCCCTGTCTGGGCTTCCCAAAACCCAGCACCCCAAGAAATCCCTCAGGAGGAAATCCAGGATACCAGTCTCTTAGATTCCAGCTTTTCCATGGATCCCGAAGAAATTACACCAGAAACTATCTCTAACAATGAAGTTTCTGATCCTTCTGAAACAAACGGATTTCAAGTATCTTCTGAACAGGAAGACATTTCATCCGAAGCGGATTTCCAGGCAGAAATCGTGGAAAACTCATCTGACGGAGGCTTCCAGGAAGAGCTGCTCGCTGAAGACGGAAGTGGTGTTCTTTTAGAGGGATCCACTCTGTACGGAAACGGTACACCCATCGTGATCAAAAAAGACTCCGATGGCAGCGTCTACGTCTATGACAGCGCCGGTACTACGAAACTGTTGGAAAATGCAATTTCCAACCCGGAAAACCTGACGATATATGGCGGCGGAAAAGGAACTTCCGTCACTTCTAATGTATCGATCACCATAGACGGTGTAAAAGTACAAAATATCTATGGCGGTGGTTATGCCACAGCCGGCAGCGCTGCCGATCTCACAGGTGATGTATCCATTACACTGCAAAACGGTGCCTCCGCGGGCACGATTTATGGCGGTGGAAATGGTGCTTCCGTCACAGGAGATATCTCCATTTTACTGGATGGAGATGGCGTCACTTCCACCTCTTTATATGGCGGAGGAAATAATGGCAAAGTAAATGGCAATATCCAAATACAGCTCCATAGCGCAAAAGTATTTTCTAATTTCTATGGCGGCGGCTATGCCAACGGTAAGGGAAATTCCGATGTGTCAGGAAATGTTACGATTTCCATTGACGGGACCACTGAGGTAAAAAAAGCTTACGGTGGAGGCTATGCCTTTGCAACCTCCGGAGATGCCTCCGCAAATGTGGCTGGGGATATCACCGTTACCATCCCTGCTACTCCCCATGAGCCCATCGGGCCGGATGATCATAATGGTGATGAAGGTGCTCCACAGAACCATTGCCATGGAGATATTTACGGCGGCGGTTACGCTTATGCTTCAAACGGACACAATGCATCCGCTACCTGCCAATCTACGGATACCTACGTCAATAGTGTAGTAAAGACTATTACCGGCGGTGGATACGCACAGGTTTCAAGCACAGGTACGGCTAATGCCTCTGTATCAGATGCTGTCAAAGTACGTCTTACAGAAACAGACTACCGTGATGCATATATGGGTGGCCATGCCATTAATACTGGAGCTACCGCAAACTGTGGTTCTGTCAACATTGAAATCCTGGAAGGTAACGAAATTGGAAGCACCTGTTGCGGAGGCACGGCTTCCGGCGGAGCCTCCTCCTGTGTAAATGGTTCTATTACAGCAAAATTCGGAAACTGTTCTTACATATATGGAGAAATATATGGTGGTGGTTGTGCAAACAGCAACAGTATTGCTACTTGTAATTCTGTAGATTTGTCCATTACAGATTCTGCAGTTCCTGCATATGAACAAAGGCCCGGCTGGGGTGTCGTGTCTGCCAATATATACGGAGGGGGATCTGCCAATGGTTCCAATGCCAATGCTAATATATTAAATACCATTACTTTAAATTGTGATAACTTACAATGTGCCGGTTATATCCTCAGTACAGGAGAAGCTAAAGACAAAGGAACTGCAACAAGTCAAAGTGCCACTATAAATATAAACGATTTCAAAGGTTATGAATATAATGGAGAAACATATTTACCTTCTATTGTCACTGATCTTGAATGGGACGATCAAGAAGGAACAACTGCCGCACCAAATTCTAATATCACAATGTCTTTGACAAATTCTATCGTATCAGATGTTTGGGGTGCGAGACTTATCGGAGGCAGCAACCCAGCCTCCACACAATGCACTGCCGACCTTATACTAGATAATACAACAATCACAAACACCGTTACCTGTTTTGATACCATCACCTTAAATAAGGCAATTAATATTAGAAAGTTTTTATATAAGAATGAAAACCAACCCACCAAATTAATACCACAGAATATCCCTTTAGGTAATCCGCTGATTTATTGTGATGATACTGACCTGGGTGAGAATGAATGGTTTACCATTGACAGCCCATATACGCTTACTTATTCTCTAGAAGGTGAAGAAGGAAATCAAAAATCCGTTTGGCGGTATAATAAAACGAATTTAATACTTTCAAAAGATACCCTGTTGCTTACTGTGGATGATAAATCTCCACTGTCCGCATCTCTCCCATCTGCCACAGATGCCTTGGACATCACCTGGACCTCCAACACCCCAAGCGTAGCCTCCGTGGATGAAAACGGAATCGTAACGGCCGTATCTCCTGGAACCGCCTCCATAACAGCAACGCTCACCGGAACGGATATCACCGCGTCCTGCGAGGTTACGGTAGCGCAAAAGGCACCACTTCCTTCTGAGACTAAGATTGTAATTGAAGCGCCAGCTAACCAAGAAACGATCAAAGACAGTGCGAATGCTTTAATCAGCAATAACCCAACATATCAAAAAGCTTTTGATGAAATCGACAATAACAACACAACGATTAAAGATATCTCTCTAAAAGATACCGCAACGAACCAGGAGGTAGAACTTACCCACAGCACCACCATATTGATCCCTTATTCAGAGATATTCGGATCTGGCACAAATATTGATTACCGAAAATATGTATTCTCCATCTTGCATCTGCTCACTGGCGCTACTGATGGCACATACTCCGGCCAGCTCGTCCACTATCGGGCACTTCCGGAAGGCTTGGAGATCACGGTAAACAGCCTCAGCCCCTTTGTGATCGGATATAAGGAAGCCACTGCAGAAAACGGTCTTCTCCACACACTTTCCTTCGATCCAGGAAATGGAACCTCCATTCCGGAGCAGAAAGTAGCAGAAAATGTGCTGGCAACAGCGGTCGATGACCCGGTCAAAAGTGGTTATACCTTCCAAGGATGGTATCAGGACGCCGCATTCACCCAGGCATGGGATTTTAACAAAGATGCCGTTTTACAGGATACCACTCTCTATGCCAAATGGAAAACAAACTACAACCCGTCACCGGTGGTACGCTATACCGTCACCTTTGACAGCCAGGGCGGCACCCCGGTAGATCCCTATATTTTCTATGGCGGAAAAATAGCCGAACCAGAAGCACCTTCCAAAGAGGGCTATCTGTTCACCGGATGGTACAAAGACTATGGCTGTACCGAGGCGTGGGACTTCGCTTTGAACACTGTTTGGAATAACATCACATTGTACGCAGGCTGGAAAGCAGATACCCCGGTAGTGCCACAGCCGGAAAAACCAGCAGCGCCGAAGCTGAAGGTAAAATCCAATACCACTAGTTCCATCACTCTCACCTGGAATCGGGTGCCGGATATCGCCGGATATGTAATCTACGGCTATTCTAAAGCAGAAGGTGGAAAATACACCGAACGGAAGATCTTAGGTTCTTCTAAAACCTCTGTCACCTTGAAATATCCGCAGGGAACAGTCCGTCACTATTACATCAAGGCTTACCGGAAGGTGGACGGCAAAAACATATTCAGCAAGGTTTCCAACCGCGTGGATACTGCCACTAAACCTGCCACCGCAGTGATCAAATCCGTAGTGCCTGGTAAGGGTACTGCTTATGTGACGTTGAAGACGAAAGCAAAAGGAGCCGAAGGCTACGCTTACTGCGTTTCCACCGATGGTAAGCATTACCGCGTGGTAGCCAGGGGTCCCCGGATGCCTTATAAAATGAAAGGCCTGAAAAAAGGAACCAACTACATCAAGGTCCGTTCCTATGTCAAAGACCACAAAGGCAAGGTTGTTTACGGCAGCCTTTCCAAAGCAGTCAAGATTACCGTAAAATAAGCAAGAAAGAATCCCGCTCGAAACGCTTTTTTATTTCACAGGACGTAATTTCCGATGAAATAAAAAACTCCCCCGGAAAGATCTCCATGCTTCTCAAGCATAAGACCCTTCCGGGGGATTTCATTTTACCAAAACTTTTTCTTCTTAAACAGCCAAATGCAAAAAGCCACCACGGCCACACTGATGATGACGATCACCGGATATCCATATTCCCACGAAAGCTCCGGCATATTGGAAAAATTCATTCCATACCAGCCGGCGATCAAAGACAACGGAAGGAATATCGTAGTCACGATGGTCAACGTCTGCATGATAGAGTTCTGCCTAAGATCCAACGCTGATTGATAGACCTCCCGGATCTGTAAGGCATATTCCCGGAGGATATAGGCCTCCTCCTTCAGACGCAGCAGACGGTTTTCCAGCAATTCAAAAAGACGCAGCTCTTCGCTATTAAAAAAATGATTTTCATTTTGCAGCAACTCTTCTGTCATATCAGCCATTTGGGAATAATAATGGGCCAAAGCCATAATTTCTCTCCGGTAGTGAAGCAGTTGACGGTTGAAATTCTCCAGCTTCCCTTCCATCACTTGATTCTCCAAAGCTGTAATGCTTCCCTCCAGATTTTCCAAATGCCGCAGGTCATCAAAAATAAGCAATGACAGAAAATCATGGAGCGTCTGCCCCAGCCCCGGATTTTTCCAGGGGCTCTTTTTACTGATCTTCTCACAGCAGGTCTCGGCAAATCCCTCCTGATCCAAAAGCAGCAAATGATCTTCCCATACTGCATAGACCAGACAGTGGGTCTTCTTGCCCTTTCCTTTGGCCGGAATGCACAAGGTGCCCAGCAGATATCCCGAATGGGACTCTGCCTTACAGAAACGGCTGTGTTGGGAGGCTTTTAATTCTTCGGCCTCCAGCCCCTCCGGCAGTGAAAACTGATCCAGACCTTCTCCAGAATCCGCGATGATATGAAGCTGCTGTCCCTCTTCCTCCGGACCCGCAAGCGGCCGCAGGTTTGATTCGATGGCATAATGCATAGCTTAACTCCTCTTTAGAATAGATTGCAACAATAAAGCAGTTAAAATATTTTCACGATATCATTATACATGACTACAACCATCAACGCCATCAGGAACATGAAGCCCACAAAATGGACCATACCCTCCACCTGCCGGTTCACCGGTTTACGCCGGATCGCCTCAATGATGAAAAATACCAGGCGTCCGCCATCCAGTGCCGGCACCGGAAGCAGATTCATAACACCTAAGTTGGCAGACAGCAAAATCGCAATGTTCAGCATATTCATCCAAACCATGGTCGTTCCCATACTCTGGCTTTCTTCGTAAGTCTCTCCGATCACATCCACGACACCTACCGGGCCGGACAGATCCTTGACGCCAAATTGGCCCGTGATCAGCTTTCCAAGGCTTAAAACTGTGGTCCGGATCCAATATTTCACTTCAATGACACTGTATTTCACCACATTCCAGCCGGAAGTTTTTACAGAGCCGAGATTGTAATAGAAATCCATGGAAACTGTCTCATGGAGCCGCGGGGTGATCGTCGCATGGTAGCTCAGGCCATCCCGTTCATAGGTAATCTCCACCGGATCTCCGGTCAGAGGATGTTCTTCAATATATTTTGTATAGGCATCCCCGTCGGAAATTGTCACCCCATTAATTCCAGTGATCACATCTCCCTCTTTCACACCCGCCTCACCCAACGGCATATTGGGCATTAATGTCTCCACCACCATGCTGGAAGTATCTGTCCGCTGGAAACCCAGCAGATAATTTTTCTCCACCATAGGATCGTAGGTAATGGTATGTTCCTTCCCATCCCGTTCATAAACAATGGTAATGGGCTCATTTTTCAGCTCATTCAACGTCAGATATGTGTAAATATCATTGCCGATATCCACATGGTATCCGTTGAATTCTTTAATGATGTCTCCCTCTTTCAGGCCCATCTCCTGCGCCGGTGAGCCTTTCTCAAATTCCACCACACTGGCAGGCACGTAGCCGATCTTAGCAATGATGATGAGCGCCATGAAAAAGGCCAGAACAAAATTGAAAATCGGTCCGGCCGCCACGATAGACATCCTTGCCCAGACAGAGGCGCCATTGAAGGTTCCCGGAGAGGCATCCTCCCCGTCTTCTCCCAGCATGGCACAGGAACCGCCAAAAGGCAGCAGCTTCAGAGAATACCGCGTCTCTCCCCTGGTGGTGCTGATAAGCCTCGGCCCCATCCCCAGGGAAAACTCTGTCACTACCACATGATTTTTCTTGGCCAGCAGAAAATGCCCCAATTCATGAAACAGCACAATCGCGCTGAAGATCAGCAATGCAATGACAATTTTCAAGCTACCACCTGCTTTCTATCCATTCATATGTCTCCTCTTCCACATTTAAAATCGTATCCAGATCTGGAGCTTCCACCTTACTGTGTCGCGCCATAGACTGGGAAATAATATCATAAATATCCAAAAATCCGATCTTCTGGCCAAGGAATTTCGCCACCGCCCGTTCATTGGCTGCATTGAATACTGTCGGCATAGAACCGCCCGCCCTGGCCGCCTCCATGGCCAAGGGAAGCCCTAAAAACGTCTCCATATCCGGGACTTCAAAGGTGATAGACCCAAGCTTTGCAAAATCCATCCGCTCCCCTGCTAAATATCTCCGGTGTGGATAATATAATGCATATTGAATAGGAAGCTTCATATCCGGCGTTCCCAGCTGTGCCATGATCCCGCCGTCTTCAAATTCCACCATGGAGTGGATGACGCTTTGAGGCTGTACCACCACCTCAATCTGATCGATATCCATGCCAAACAGCCATTTGGCCTCCATCACTTCCAGGCCCTTATTTACCAAAGAAGCAGAATCAATGGTAATCTTCTGGCCCATAGACCAATTAGGATGCTTCAAAGCGTCCTCCACCTGCACATTTTTCAACTGCTCCCTGGTATATCCCCGAAACGGCCCGCCGGAAGCCGTAATCAAAAGCTTATGGACCTCTCTTTCGTCCTCTCCGTTCAGGCACTGGAAAATGGCACTGTGCTCACTGTCCACGGGCAGAATGCGCACGCCGCATTCCTTTGCCAACGGCATGATCAGATGCCCCGCTGTCACCAATGTTTCTTTATTTGCCAAAGCGATATCTTTGCCCGCACGGATGGCTTCCATCGTCGGCCTGATACCTATCATGCCCACAATGGCAGTCACTAATACTTCTGCTTCCTCCAGCACAGCCAGCCGCAGAAGGCCGTCCATACCGTAATCCACCTCTGTATCCGTATCGGCAATCCTCGCCGCAAGCTCCTTCGCCTTTTCTTCCTCCCAGACTACCGCAAGCTTTGGGGAAAATTCCCGCACCTGGGCCTCCAGCCTGTCAATATTACTCCCGGCACTGATGCCGAGCACCTGCAGATCTTGATTTGCCCTCACCACATCCAGCGTCTGCGTACCGATGGACCCGGTAGAACCTAAAACTGCAATCTTCCGCATGTTCATCCTCCTACATCATTAAGACAGACAGATAGTAAATAATCGGAGCTGTGAAAATCACGCTGTCAAAGCGGTCCAAAATTCCGCCATGCCCCGGAATCAGTCTGCCGTAATCCTTGATTTCTTTATTCCGCTTAATGGCAGAAGCGGCCAAATCGCCGACCATGGAGATCAGCGCACCTACTGCACAGATAATGCCATAGGCCATCTTATCGCCGCCGGAGACAGCCGCAAAGGCTACGCCCAGAAGCGCCGCTCCCACGACACCGCCCACTGCGCCTTCGATGGATTTCTTCGGGCTGAGCACAGGCGCCATCTTATGCTTGCCGATGAGCACTCCCACGCAGTATGCACAGGTATCACAGCCCCAGGAACAGATGAAAATCAACCATACATGCCAGATTCCTCCGGGAAGGCTTCTGGTCAGATAAATGAAGGACAGCATCACAGCCACATAAATAATGCCGAAATAGGACGCCATGATCTGATCTGCGTGAAATTTGGGATATGTAAACACATAGACACACATGACGAGCACCAAAGCACCCAAAAGAGCCATCAGGCCATAACGTTCAAAATCTAAAAGCATCGCCGTATAGTAGATGACAGCGCCCACATAGCCCGTGATCTCCAGCAGCGTAAAAGTGTCCTTACGCACACCCATGGCCCGGTACAGCTCCTGCATTCCGATCAGGGACACGCACAAAAGCGTCACAAACAACACGATGTCCCCGCTGTAAATAGTCAAAAATGCGATTACCAACAGCAGGATCCCGCTGATCAGCCTCGTCTTAAACATCCCTATTCCTCCTTTACTCCCCCGTATCTTCTGTCTCTCATATTATACTTCTCGATGGCACGTACTAATTCCTCACGATTGAAATCCGGCCATGCCACATCCGTAAAATAAAATTCTGTGTAAGCCATCTGCCACAGCAGATAATTGGACAGACGCAATTCCCCGCTGGTACGAATCATCAGATCCGGATCCGGAAGCCCGGCCGTATCCAAATAAGAAGCTATGGTATCCTCCGTGATCTCCTCCGGGACCAGCCTCCCGTCGGCACAATCCCTGGCCAGATGACGCATCCCCCGGGTGATCTCATCCCGGCTGCCATAATTGAGCGCGATCTGGAAGTGCAGCTCATCATACTTGCTGGAATGCTCCTCCAGAAGACGGACACGTTCCTGGATATCCGCATCAAAGGCTGTGATATCCCCGATCACGCGCACGCGCATCCGGTTTCGGTCAGAAATCTTAATACACTTCTTCAAATAATTCCGGAACAGCTTCATGAGCTGATCCACTTCTTCCTTGGATCTCTTCCAATTCTCTGTGGAAAAAGCATACACCGTCAGATATTTCACTCCCAGCTGCTTCATATCATCACAAATCGTCTCCAGATTGGCACAGCCTTTCACATGCCCGTAGCTCCTGGGCATTCCTTTTTCCTTCGCCCACCGGCCATTTCCATCCAAAATGATGGCAATATGATTTGGAACATTCATATCAAAGATTCTCCATTCCTGTTATCATGTGCAGCCCGAATCCAGAAAAAGGAGAGCCCATGGATATTATGAGCTCCCCCGTTCACGTAAAGCGGATCTGCATCCCCTTTGCTTCCTGTCCAGGAACCGCTGCTGCCTAGGTAGTGGCGCTCCTGTCCACTTATACGGTCAGTATTTCTTTGGATTTCTTCTCCACTGCCGCATCAATCTCTTTCACATATTTATCTGTGGATTTCTGGATCTTTTCTTCCAATTCCTTGATCTCGTCCTCAGATACATCGCTCTTTGCCAGTTTTTTATAAGCGTAATTGGCGTCTCTGCGGATGTTGCGGATAGCTACCTTGGCAGCCTCGCCTTTTTTCTTCACATCCTTGACCAATTCTTTTCTGCGCTCCTCTGTCAATTCTGGCAGCACCAGACGGATGACTTTGCCATCGTTGGTGGGATTCAGGCCCAAATCTGAGGTTAAAATGGCCTTCTCAATGCCTTTGACCAGGCTGGCTTCCCATGGCTGGATCTGGATCATACGCGCCTCAGGTACCGTGACATTTGCCACCTGCTGCAGCGGTGTAGGGGATCCGTAATAATCCACCTGGATCTTATCCAGGATATGCGGATTTGCGCGTCCTGCGCGGATCGTTGCCAGCTCCGCGTCCAGGCCGTTTAACGTCTTTGTCATTTTGTCTTCATACTTTTGAATTCTCTCATCCATAATGTTCTCTCCCTCTCCTATCTTACACGGTAACTTTCGTCCCTGTGAATTTTCCATGAACAGTGTTGATGATACTGTCTTTTTCTTCCAAAGCAAATACCAGCATCGGCATCTTATTCTCCATGCACATAATGGAAGCGGTCATATCCACTGCTGCCAGCTTCTTCGCGATCACCTCATCAATAGAAATCTCATCGTATTTTTTCGCCTGGGGATTTACCTTGGGATCGCTGTCATAAATTCCATCAATCGCCTTCGCCAGAAGGATTGCCTCAGCTTCAATCTCAATGGCCCGAAGCACAGTAGCAGTATCTGTAGAAAAATACGGATGTCCTGTGCCGCCAGCAAAAAATACCACCTTATTGTGCTTAAAGCTGCTCTCCACTGCGTCTTTGGAATACAATTTTGTAAAAGCCCCGCAGGTAAACGGCGTATACACATCGGTCTTCAACCCCACATACCTGCAGATATCAGAAACATAGATACAATTCATCACTGTGGCCAGCATCCCGATCTGGTCCGCCTTATTCCTGTCAATGGTCTCGCTGGTGCGCCCTCTCCAGAAATTGCCGCCTCCGATGACAATGCCCACCTGGCATCCCTCTTCCACAACGGTCTTGATCTGTCTGGCCACTGCCAGGATCGTGTCTTCGTCAAATCCTGTCTTCTTCTCTCCCGCTAAGGCCTCTCCGCTTAATTTCAGCAATACTCGCTTCATAATGTCTTCATTTCCTCCATCTGCTGTATTTCTGCCCACAAGCCCCAAGGGCCCGGGCGATAGCGCATGCTGCGCATTGTCACATCTTAATATACATCTTTGACTGTCTCTGAGCCATCGTCATTTTTGATCGTATATACCGTAAAGCCATCATAATAATGGAAACCTACGCTGCTTCCGGTAGCTGGATCTTCATCGTATTCAGAGGCATCGGGACTGCCGATATCAGAATCAGAAATCATATTATCCAACGTCTTGCCGATGTATTCTGTCGCCTTGGAGCCCGGATTCACTGCCGGTTCCGGCGGAGCTGCTGTAGGATCTGGTTCCTCTGTGGGCGCCGGTGTGGCTGTCTCAGCAGGCTCCTGTGTCTGTGCCGCCGGGGTGCTAGACACCTCCGGAGTCTCTTCACTGTCCGTAGCATCGGTTTCAATACCCATGCGCTTCTTCGCCGCAGCTAATGTGGAAACTTCTTTTTTAGTAGTAGTATTGGTATATTTTGCATAAGGTATACCATCATCCAGCTGCATCTTGATCTCTTCCGTCACCGTCAGATCCAGGTTACGGAAAAAGCAATTCTCGGAGGCATCCATGTCCTTATACGCAATCTGCATATCATAATTCTTGATCTGTCTGCCGCTGACATCCTTATTATCCTTATCGTAATACAGGAGTGCCTGCTCCTTATCCTTGAGCGTGAAATTCCCCTGGATCAAATCCCCTCCCCAGCTGTCACCTTCGTAATCTTCATCGCTCTCCTGGTCAGCTGTGGGTGTGGGTCTTAAATAAAACTCGGAAATCTCTCTTCCGGTCTCATTGGTGATCACCACTTCCCCTGCAGTGGCTGTCTTCGTCCCTAAAAACTTACTGATCTTAGACTTATCAATGCCGTCCGTATTCTTCTGCATGGACACCACATTGTCACTTCCGGTATCTTCTCCGTCCGTATCTGTATCCACTACCTGATCCGTGTTCTTACCGTCGTCGTTCTTCTTATCCTTATCACCGCAGCCGCTAAACGCCAGACACAGCGCCAGCAAGCCAGCAAGCAGCACAATTTTTTTCTTCATAATTACTTTCCTCCCCGTAATCATCTAGTCAAATTCATCATTTTCCTATATCTCAATTATATCTGCTATCCGGGTCTTGTCAACAAAAACAAGACAATTCATACATTTTTAAGACTTTCCGAGAATCGTTTTACAAGCAGAAACCCCCGGCACCTCTATGCAAAAATGCATGTGATGCCGAGGGCTCATTTTCTCTTTATGCAAAATATTGTTCTAAATCTTTTTTATCATTGGAATACTGATACGCGTCTTCCATGGAAATGGTGCCAGACTGTACCAGCCGGTGTAAATCCTTGTTCAGAGAGTGCATTCCATAAGCGCTGCCGGACTGCATGATCGTGTTCATCTGATAGCATTTATTTTCACGAATCAAATTCAAGGCCGCATCCGTGCCTACCAAAACCTCTGTAGCCGCCACACGTCCCTTCTGCCGCAAAAGAGGAATCAAACATTGAACCACAATCCCCTTAAGCATGCCGGAGAGCTGGCTGCGGATTTGGTTCTGCGCCTCTCCCGGACAGGCATCGATGATACGGTCAATGGTTTGGGCAGCTCCCGTGGTATGCAGGGTGGATAAGACCAGATGGCCGGTCTCAGCAGCCGTAATGGCAGCGGAGATCGTCTCATAATCCCTCATCTCTCCCACCAGGATCACGTCCGGATCCTCACGCAGGGAAGAACGGAGGGCATCCGCAAAGGATAAGGTATCCTCCCCCACCTCTCTTTGGTGAATCAATGACATTTTTCTCTGAAAAACATACTCAATGGGATCCTCTATCGTCACGATGTGGCTGGCACGGGTCTCATTGATATGGTTGACCATAGCCGCCAAAGTCGTAGATTTGCCGCTTCCTGTGGGCCCGGTGATCAGCACCAGCCCCCTGGGCTGCTCTGCCAGCTCCCGCAGCACCGGTGGCAGCTTCAATTCCTCTAAAGTAGGAATCTCACTGTTCAATAGACGGATGGTGGCTGCCAAGCGCTTCTGCTGGCGGAATACGTTCACACGCTGCCGGTTCCCATCCACTGTCTCGATGGCGAAATCCACATCATGTCCATCTTCCAGATATGCCCTCTGCTTATCATTTAAGGTATCCATAATCAAATGGCGCACAGTCTGGTCGTCCAGCAGAAGCCCCGCATCCTGCAGCCGACCGTCGATGCGGTAAAAGACCGGCATTCCTTCTGACAAATGAATATCCGAACACCGCATATCCCTGGCCTGTAAAATCATTTCTTCCAATGTGTGCATGCTATTCTCCTTCCGGCGCTGTCCTGTTTTGGCATCTTTTTTCCTGATGCCCAGAATATTAAGAATAATAAGCGATCTTCAACAGCTCTTCCACTGTCGTGACGCCTTGCGCCACAAGCTCTGTGGCCCTCTCTCCCAAAGACCGGGTCCCTTGAGTCCTTACGGCATAATCCATAATTTCCTCCACAGAACTGCCTTTGGTGATCATCTTACGTATCTCTGCATCGATGGCGATGATCTCATGGATCGCCACCCTTCCGCGGTAGCCAGTATTGTTGCACCGTGGACAGCCCTTGGCCCTCCTCACCTTAGGAATCTCCCCTCCAAGAATCAGGCGTTCCTCCTCTGTCGGTTCCTCCTCGTAGGCGCATTCCGGGCAGAGCTTACGCATCAGACGCTGGGCCACCACCCCCACCAGGGCACTGGAAATCATATATGGCTCCATCCCCATATCAATCAAACGGACAATGGACGCCGCCGCATTGTTGGTATGGAGTGTGGACAGCACCAAATGTCCGGTGATCGCCGCTCGGATGGAAATGCTGGCGGTCTCAGAGTCACGGGTTTCACCTACCATGATGATATCCGGGTCTTGGCGAAGCAGAGCGCGCAGCCCCACATCAAAGGTCAAGCCGGCCATATTGTTCACCTGCATCTGGTTCACCCGGTTCATATTTTTCTCTACCGGATCCTCAATGGTGGAAATATTCACCTGCCGTTTGGACAATTCCTCCAGAATCATATACAAAGTCGTTGTCTTACCGGAACCGGTAGGTCCTGTCATATAGATGATTCCATTGGGGGACTGGAGAATTCGCTTAAATTTCTTATAATCCTCATCAATCATACCATAGGTGCCGGAATGATCAATGACCGCATTGCCGGAGAGGAGCCTTAGCACCACCTTTTCCCCAAATATGGCCGGAATCACTGAAACACGGATATTTACAAAATTATCCTCTACCTTCATCCGGAAATGGCCGTCCTGCGGAATCCTACGCTCCGCAATATCCAGATTGGAAAGGATCTTAATGCGGGCCACCAGCGGTGCATGGATATTCTTCTGCAAGGTCACATAGTCCACGATAGTTCCGTCAATACGCATACGCACCAGAGACTGCTTCTCAAAAGGCTCTATATGCACATCACTGGCATTGGTGCTATATGCACGCTGCACCAATGAATTCAAAAGGTTGATGACCGGCGTATCGCCGTCCCCTTCGCCCAGATCAATCTCTTCCAGCTCTGCATTGGAACCCATGGTGGTATTGGCTTCCTGCGCCGCTTTCTTAGCCGCCACCTCGGAATAGAAATAGGAGATTGCCTTCTGCAGTGGCGCCAGCTCGCTTAAATAGAGCTCCAGCTCCATGCCTGTAGTCTGCCGCACATCCTCCAGACCATAGAAATTCAATGGATCGTTGGTGACTACCGTCAGCACATTATCCCTCTGGGACACGGCCAGCACGTCATATTTTTCTGCCAAGGGCTGGGGCACCTTCGCCACCGCCTCTGCATCCACATGCAGCTCACTGATTTGTACGATTTCCAATCCCACGCGCTGAGCCAGCGCTTCCAGCATCTGGGCCTCGTTGATAAAGCCCAGCTCAATCAAAATCCCGCCCAAACGCTTGCCACGGTTCTCCTTTTGGTAAGCCAGAGCGTCCTCCAACTGTTCTCTGGTGATATAGCCATAGTCAATCAGGACTTCACCAATTCGTATGTTCTTAAAATTATTCACGGGTGCTCCCTCGCTCCTTCCCTCTTCCTAAGAACGGTACATATAGACCGCGATGCTGATTGTCAGATGGCGGCCGCCGCCTTCGCTGTCTTTCGCCTCGTCCATTTGATATCTCGTCACCAGCATACTGGTATTGTCGTAATTCAGGGAATCGATGAACGCCTGGATATTTTCCTTGCTTCCTTCCACACCCATGGATACATCGGCTTCATAAATATAAGAAGCGCTCTGTTCCGAAGAGGCAGCGCTGCCGGAGGTATCCGCTGCCGCTGCTTCCGCCGCCTCAGAGCCGGTTTGACCAGATGCATCCGCAGGATCGGCCCCCTGGGCCTGTTCCTCCTGCATCTGCTGTTCCATAGCTATTCCAGAATACAAATAGGGCGCTGTCTTTGTAGGCTCTGTAGGCATGGAAATATCCATTTCCACCACATCCAGACTATAACCCAAAGCAATTCCTGTCAGCAGCCGGTCAATCTCCTGGCTGGACATCATTGCGTAATAATTCTCACTCGCCTTTGAAAACTTCTCTTCCAATTCCTTACTCTGAGCCTCATAGACAGGCAGGGATAAAATTTTCTCCTCCATCTCCATCTTCTGAGTGGACATGTCAGCCGCCTGGGCATCCAGGTTTTCCAATTTATCCAGCATAGGCAGCAAAATCAGCATAACAAAACCGATCAGAAGCAGAAAGACCGCCATAAAACGCAGGAGCTTTTTATCACGTTCTGTAATTGTCATCGTCAGCATAAACATACTCCTCTCTATTTTCCGGCACTTTCATTTAAGGTACAAGATATATTCACTGTATAAGTCTGTCCCGCTTCCTCTTTTGCCTTCTGGCTGCCCTCTTTGGAATAACCGGTATATTCCACGGAATGGAACAATCCGGTGGCCTCCAGGGCGTCGGCATACTGGTTGGGGGAAGTGACCACTGTAGAGGTCAGCCTCATGTCCAAAACTCCGGTGGCAGAATCATAGCTCAAAATTTCCGCCTGTGTCTGCCCGTCGCCGCTATTTTCAATGGCCTGCCACACCTTACTGGTCACCTTGGGGTAAGAAGCGATGATCTCCTGCATCTGGTCCGTCTCGGAAATCACGGACTGCATCCAGGAATTCTGTGCACTGATGGTATCCGCCTCCATGACGCTTGACAAATTGGCCGGATCCGTAAGATATTCCTCATATTCATCCACCGTGCTTTGCTTCATATGCACCATAACAATCAACACTGTACTCGCTATCAGGCAGATGCCAAGTAGCACAAATACGGGGATCCATGGCTTGAGAGCCGCCGCCCCACCGCCATTTTTCGCCTTCTTTTTCTTCTTCATAGCGGCCAGCAGGTTGATATCCTTACCGATGGAAGTCAGACTTCCTGCCGCATACAGATAATCCCTGTATTCATAATCCAAAGCTGCCACTTCCATGCCCAGCTCAAACTGCCCGGCCGCTTCCTGGCAGGACCCGATTTCTTCCTGGGTAAAGCCGCACAGATAAATATTTTTGATCTCAGAGTCACTTTTCAAAGAGGAATGAAACTGCACCATGGAGTTGATGTTTCGGATGACCTCCACCGCAAACTGGTCGGTACCTCTCTCACAGAAGAGACGCTTTTTATTGGCATACGTATATGTACCGTCAATCCATAGCAGACTGGTGAGCGTACTGCCCACCAACACCTGCAAAATACAGGTCTTGGCCGTATTTCCCTGGTTCAGAATGTGCGGGAGCAGCTTGACCGCATTGCTCCTGGCGGTCGTGATGGATTTTACGGAGATCCCCGCTTCCCTAAAAACCTTCAGGATTCCCTCCAGATAATCGCTGTCGGTCATCACTGCCATCATTTCCCGGAGCTTTGTGCCTTTATTTTCTCCGATCACCATATAGTCATAGACGGCATTTTCCCGTCGTTCCACATCCGAATATTCCCTGGCCAGATTCTCCAGGAGATGCTTTTCCTTCTGCTTAGGCAGGCTCACCTGCTTCGTCACAAATTTGGAGGTATCCACCACCAGCTCCACATCACTTGCGGGCAGATGGTTGTTCTCCCAGATTTCTTTTAACTGCTCCACCAATTCTTGTTCATTGGTGATGAGCCCGTTGAGCAGGCTCCCCTCCGGAATTTCCACAGAATACGTCTGCTGCACAGCCGGCAGCCCTTTTTTCCGTTCTCCTGTGACGATATGAAGGATATTATTAGATAGATATACAGATGTAATCATTTCTGTTCCCTCTCTGTCTCTTTTGCTAATTGGCAGAATTCTCAATTGCCTCATAAGATCCGTAAATCGGCATCAATACGGAAATCATGATGAAGGCCACAATCACAGCCATGATCACGATCAGGATCGGCTCCATCAACGTGACCATTTTATTAATCGCCATTTCAGACTCGTAATCCAGCGTATCTGCGATGGAATCCAGCATGGAATCCAGACTGCCGGTTTCTTCCCCCACCATGACGGAGGAAGCCAGTTTATTGGTGAAACCATCAATATTCTGAATGACCGCGGATAGATTTTCTCCGGTCCGCACCTTTGCAATCGCCTCGTCAAACTGCATTTCGATATATTTATTGCCAACGATGTTCCGGCAAATCTGCAAGGCGCCCACAATGGGAATACCTGCCGAATATAAAGAACTGAGCGTCCTGGCAAAACGAGCGGTATAGACAATCTTCAAAAGCTTCCCGAAACCAGGCATATGGACCTTCAGCTTATCCAACTGAAGCCGCACTGCCGGAATCCGCAAGATAAAGGTGATTCCCATCACCACCACAGCCAGAATAATAAGAATCAAAAGCCAATGGTTGGTAATCGCACTGCTGATCGCCTGCATGATCTGTGTCGGCACCGGCAAAGAATCCATCTGGTCAAATAAAGATTGAAACTGTGGAATGACAAAAGTGAAAATGAACACCACGACCACCACGATCAGCACCAGAAGAATGCATGGATAGATCATCGCATTGGTCACCTTGGAGTGAAGCTTATATTCCTTCTCATAGTGATCCGCCATACGCAGCGTCACCTTGTCGAGACTGCCGCTGGCTTCCGCCGAACGGATCATATGGATCAGCAGCGGAGGAAAGGCTTCCCCTTGCTCCTCCATTGCTTCAGACATGACCGTTCCCTGGCGCACCAGGCGCAGAACATTTTCATAGATCAATTTATGCTGCGGCTTAATATTTTCTTCCTGGCAGATAATTGCCAGCGCCCGCACCAAAGAGACTCCCGCTTTCAAAAGAGTGCCTAAGGAACGGCAGAATTCTCCCAGAGGCTTCGCTTTGATTTTCTGGCTTCGCTGCTTGTTGGACACTTCCGAACAAGACACCAGATATTGTCCCTGTTCTCTCAACTTCCCGTACAGCTCTGCCTCATCTGCCGCTTCCATACGCCCCTTGGCAGATTTCCCCTCCGCCGTCTTCGCTTTGTACCGGTATAAAGCCATAGTTACAGTTCCTCCCACATCCTATTGGAACATCAGTCCCCAATACCAATTCCACAACCCATCGCCCCAGAAGAGGGCAAATACCATTCCCATGCATAAAAAAGGCCCGAAAGCAAAGTGCTCCTTCCGTCCTTTTTTGCCTGACGCCAGCACATAAATGCCATATACGCCCCCGGTAAAAACAGCGAAGGCCAAGGCAAACAGACTGTATTTCCAGCCCAGGAAAATTCCGCAGGCGGCCATCAGCTTCATATCTCCGCCCCCAAAGGCTCCTGGAATCACAAGGGTCAACACCAGCATGGGCACGCTCACCACGAAAACACCAAGCAACCGGCTCGTCCAAGCAATCTCTGGAAAAAACGGTATGGATACGATACCAATCACTGCCACCACAGCCACAAAGCCATCGGGGATCTCCATCGTATCCGCATCCACAAAGGCAACTGCCGTGAGCACGCAGAAAAACAAAAAAACGATCAGCGCCCGCCACTGAAACCCATACTGTCTCCAGCATAAGAGAGCTGCAACGCCTCCCAGCAGCTCCACAAAAGGATAGCGCCAGGATATCGGTTCCTTACAGTAGCGGCATTTTCCCCGCAAAAACAACTGGCTGAATACCGGGACCAAATCCTTGGCCCCCAGCTTATGTCCACAGGTGGGACACATGCTGCGCCCACTGATAAAATCCAACTTTCTAGGTACCCGATAAATTACCACATTCAAAAAAGAGAACACACAGATCCCCATACAAAAAATCAAAACACCAACAAATATTGTCACTATATCCACTATTATATACCCCGTCTCCGGTTTTTTCCATGAAAAATTGTGTGAATTTTCACACTTAATTTAATACAGGTGAGGCCGCCCCCATGGCTATGCATATACCCACTCATTAATGCAGCACCTCATCCATCCGATACACCGTCCAGTCACTGTTTGTCTCTCCTTCGCTCACCAAATGGGCCAAATAACCACCTTCGTAGTACCAAAGCTCCCGTTTGGCATCCGGCTCCACACTCCAGGACTGCACCCGGTAACGGCCCGGAACCTGGGACAATGCAGTCACTTCCTTCTCGGCCAGCTTGGTCACACCTGAAGAACGGTCTCCATCCATAAATTTCTTATTTGTCCCCTCCCACTGGATCGCGGTGACCTCCACCGCTAAATACAGGTTCTTGCCATGGCGGAGGACCTGCCTGGCTTCTGTCCTGTGAACATAGCGAAAGCCCGCAGGAACACACAGCAGCACGATGACCGCTGCCATCAGCACCCCTGTGATGATATGGATGGGAAATTGTTTTTTCTTGTTTTCCTTTGACATAGGTTCCTCCGTGTGACTGTAAAATTGCTCCCCTCCGAGCATCTCCTATCATAATGCCCTCTGGGATGATGGCGCTTTCGCGCCTGTTAATGTATACCCTTCTAGGCATTCCGTATCACAGCGTTCTTTAAACAATGGTGCTTGCCACGCTCATTTCTATATATTATCACAAAAGCATGGTAAAGGGTTCAAGACTAATTACAAAATAAATAATCATTCTGCCCGCTGTCCAGCTGACAAAATTGATAAATGACTATTTTAGTCTGTTAAGGAAGAGAAAGGCGGTGGAAAATTCCACCGCCGCCTTTGAGGTTATATTTAATTTATAAACCTATTCCTTATCTACCACTTCGCCCCATTTATTATTTTCCATCGTAATCTGTTTATCTCCTTGAATCCATTTAAAACCACTAATTTTAACACCACTATACACTTTTTGAGTCTTATTAGCAGAATCAAATTCAAACTTACTGTTCTCAGTACCACCTACTAAAGATGGACTGTTAGTATCTGCTACCAAATCATTTACTTCTGCCAGCTCATAAATTTGTGGCAATTTATCTTCTACCTGTTCTGAAGTGACCGTATCATTATTCTTCAACAATTCAGCTACTGTAGCCTGTGCTGCAATATACACCGCCCTGGCATTTGCTTCAACCTGTTTATTCTTCGCCTTATTGATATACCCTACCAATGACGGCACCAAAATCGCCATCAAGATTGCCAGGATAACCAATACCACAACCAGTTCCACTAACGTAAAACCTTTTTTATTGCTTCTTTTTTTCTTCAGCTCATTCGCTCTTGCAAAAATACTCATTTTTCATCCTCCCTTAGCATTATAATTAGACATCACCTGTCTAATTTCATTTTTTCCATTATATCACAAAACCCGAAAGACCGCAACAAGATTTCCGATTTTTCGCACAACTTCCAGCTGCATTTCAGTAAATTCGAAATAATATCCGTAATTTTCTCCAGACTGCCGTCCCCATCCCAGCCAATCTATCCCGAAATGGTGTTGCCCGCCTGAGTATTCAATATCTTTTTATCCATAATAGATATTCTTAACTACTTCTTTCCCAACCGTCAACAAGGAAAGACCTTCCGGAAAAATCAGCTATTTGCCAATAATCCCTTTACTTTTGGAAGAAATCCCCTTATAATATAGAAGCGGGCTATTAGCCCCAAATAACCAATTGCATACAATGACAGCCGCCATGAATGTTATCGTTCATGGCGGCTGTCATTTTCCTGC
>JBMNRL010000040.1:0-24103 GCA_050944615.1 Blautia sp. | reverse complement strand
GACACAACAATTCTTCCTTGATCATCTTCCAAAGAATCCTGGTCATCTCATCTCCATCCATCTCAACCAGCGGGACAGGCATCTTAATCTTGTCCATGTTATTTCTCCTCCAGTTTTTGTCCTAAAATAATATTCAGTTTCTCACAGGCATCGGAAACCACCACTTCCAATTCACCGTCAGAAAGCACCGTGACACGCCCATCTTCATATTGCTGGTCAACCCATGCTTTGATCACAGCCACCAATTCGCTGTTCTTATCGATCTGCGCGTCCCCTTTGAGGCGGTAATGGGTATTCATCCAATGAGCGATGCCGGCCGCCCCTGAAGTATTGGAAACAGCCACCTCCACCGGGCGGTTTAAGAATTTATCCGTATCAAAAATATTATAGATCTCTTCGTTTTTCAACAGTCCATCCGCATGGATCCCTGCTCTGGTCACATTGAAGTTTTGTCCTACGAAAGGCGTACGCTCCGGCACATGGTAGCCAATCTCCTTCTCGTAATACTCTGCCAATTCTGTGATAACCGTTGTATCCATGCCTCCCAGATTGCCGCGAATCTGCGCATATTCGAAGACCATGGCCTCCAATGGGGTATTTCCCGTGCGCTCTCCGATGCCGAACAGAGAAGTATTTACGCCGCAGGCGCCATACAGCCAGGCTGTGGTGGAATTGCTCACTGCCTTATAGAAATCGTTGTGGCCATGCCACTCGATCAGCTCTGAAGGAACTCCCGCATGGGTCAAAATGCCGTAGATGATCCCCGGAACGGAACGCGGGATCACTGCACCGGGATAGTTGACACCATATCCCATCGTATCACAGCAGCGTACCTTAATCGGGATCTGATACCACTCCATCAGCTTCATTAATTCCAGACAGAAAGGAATCACATAACCGTAGATATCCGCCCTTGTGATATCCTCCAAATGACATCTGACGCTGACGCCAATCTCCAGGCATTCCTTCACAATGCTCAGGTAATGCTCCATGGCTTCCCGCCTGGTCATCTTCATTTTATAGAAAATATGATAATCGGAACAGCTGACTAAGATACCGGTCTCTTTCATCCCCATATCCTTTACCAGCTGGAAGTCTTTCTTATTCGCCCGGATCCAGCTTGTCACTTCCGGAAACTTATAGCCGCGCTCCAAACATTTTTCCACGGCATCCCTGTCTTTTTTGCTGTACAGGAAAAATTCAGACTGACGGATCCTTCCGTCCGGACCGCCTAATTTATGTAAATAATCATAGATTCTGACAATCTGCTCTGTGGAATACGGAGCGCGGGACTGCTGCCCGTCGCGGAACGTAGTATCCGTGATCCAGATGTCGTCCGGCATATGATGAGGCACGATTCTATCGTTAAATGCAATCTTCGGCACCTCCGTATATGGAAAAAGGTTGCGGAAAGTGTTGGGTTTTTGTACATCCACCAACGGATACATATATTCTTCCAGTTGCAGCAGATTCGTATGGTTGTCCATACGAACCACCCGGTTATCCATTTCTCTTCTTCGATTCATTACCAGACCTCCTATATCCTTCAAGTTCAAGTATCCTGCAATTCCATACCATTGTATCCAACTTCTCCTCATTCGTCAAATACTTTTCTGCTTTATCATAATAATTTATCATAATTTAGGATTCTCCATCGGATTGCGGCAAAATCTTTTCGCTGCAATCCGATGGAAGTCCCCGTCCGCGGCTTTAGTCTGGAAAATGCTGCAGAAAACCGCTAAGATTGAGGGCTCCCCATCCCTGCTGGTTGTGCGGCATCCCCAAATCAATGGCGCTTTCTTTCAACGCCAGTTTAATCTGACCGTTGGTTAGATCCGGCTTTTTTTCCAAAAGCAAAGCGATGGCGCCGGAGACTTGAGGGGTAGACATAGAAGTTCCGCTTTTCATCAGATACCCGTTACGGTATGGCGCGCAGGAAACAATATGATACCCGGGCGCTACAATATCCGGCTTACAAATACAGTCCATGGTTGGCCCTCTCCCGGATATCCCCTGATTTTCCCGTATCATATCACTGGATCCTACCGTGATGATCTTCTTGCTGCTGCCAGGCGCTGTAATGCTGCCGGGCGCCGGCCCTTGATTTCCGGCGGCAGCCACTACGACCAGCCCCTCATCCCAAAGCTCCTCTACACCAGCCACCAGGGCCTCATGTTCTCTCCTTGTATTATAGGTGGTCCCCACGGAAATATTGACGATCCTTATGTGATACTCCTTATAATGCTGACGGATCCATAAAAAAGCCTGCAGCACATCTTCCTTTCTGCCATTTCCAAAACGATCCAAAACCTTTAAGGATACGATGGTGCAGCCCGGCGCGATGCCTTTTACCCGGCCGCCGGAGGCTGCCCCGCTTCCGGAAAGGATCCCAGCCACATGGGTCCCATGCCCATTGTCATCATAGGGCTGATTTTTACGGAATACAAAGTCCACAAATCCAGAAATACGTCCGTGGAAATCTATATGGGGAAAGATCCCGGTATCCAAAACAGCCACACCGATATTCTTCCCGGTCAGTTGTTGATCAGTCATAGTTATCTCCTCCTATGGATATTGCAGATTTTGGGGCCCACAGGCGGGCGTATCCCAAAAAATCCACATATAATACCATATTCAAATGGCAGACAACGGTCAGAAAAAAGAAATCAAAAAGTTTGCAAAGCTTTGTAACCGAAATTCACTAACACACATATGATGGAGTGTAATCAAAATTTGGAGGATTTAACAATGAGTGATTTAGCTGCTACAAACTGTGGATGTGGGTGCGACAACGGCTGTGATAACGGCTGCGGTAACGGAATGGGATTCTTCGGCGGCGGTAATTCCTGCAGCTGCATCATCTGGATCCTGCTTCTTTCTTGCATTTGCGGCGGTAACGGAAACGGCTGCGGCGGAAGTGTATTTGGCGGATGCGGTGACAACAGCTGTATCCTGATCATCCTTCTTCTGCTGTGCTGCTGCGGCGGAAATGGCTGTGGATGCTAGTCTTTACCCGAAAGCAGGGGCCACTGAGCCCCTGCTTTGTCTTTGTGTGAAAGAAAAATACCCCTAACATTCCTATCCAATCGAAAAGCACACCATGGAGAACAAGCCCTTTAAGGCTTGCCCCCTTCCTTTTGTCCATCTTTTTCCGTCCCTGTCCGTTCCTTTTTTCCAAATCTTTGGTTCCAGCATTCCATATCTATCTCATACACAGAATTTCCTTCTATGACCAGCTTTTCTTTTTTCTCCTCTTCCATCTATATAACCCTCTCATCATTGATGAACAATATAATATATCATATGTACAAAATAAAAATCGGTTATTTTTCACTCAGTACATACATAAGATAGAACAAAAAAAGGTTTTTTGTATGGATGAAAATTCTTATCCCATGACACCTTTTGACGAAATGGTAGGCAGTGATCAGGTGCAGATGCTAAAGGCCGCCCTCCCCTACCTTCCGGTGCAGGGGCAGCGTTTCGTCTCCGTCTATGCCAAATTTATGGAGCTTAAAAATACCATGTCTCTGTTTTCCGGCCCTATGCAGTCCATGGCTGCCTGCGATGCGCAAAAGTCCGCAGACCCGCTTTCCATGTTAAATGACATCCGGCGTTTCTGCCATGGCAAGAGCAAAGAACAGCTCGATCAGCTTACGGAAGCTATGGCCATGATTCAAATGCTGGAGGTATTCCAGGAACCCTAAAACCATTTTCCTAGGAGGTCAAACCTATGCAGTATCAAAACCCAAATGGCAACCCGCAAAACGGATCGTCTCATAATGCCGGCGGACCCGGCCAGGATACCAACTCTGAGTCATCCCAGGCAAACAACGACTGGATGAACAATCCCAAGCTGCAGGGCATGGACAAAAGTAAGCTGGAAATGCTCCAGAACCTGGCTGATCAAGGCAGCCAGAAAAATAAATCCGACCTCATGCCCTTCCTCATGGCAACCGCCAGCCAGGGAAAAGCCGGCGGATTGTCCTTCAATTCCAATGAAATCTCGACGATCATCGAAGTGATCAAAATGGGCAAATCCCCTCAGGAGGCCGCCAGGCTGGATAAAATTGTAAACATCATGAAAATGATGCAAAAATGATCCGGTAAGAAAGAATCCTGCTCGCAGGATTCTCCGCCTGCGGCGGGCCGCATACGCGGCATTCTTCCCTTCCGCCACAGTGCGATCCCGCACGGAGTGCTTTTTTATTTCATAGGACGCAATTCCTATGAAATAAAAAAGGGAAGGAGCCAGCCAATACGGCAGCTTCTTCCCTGCTTTTCAAAAATTAGGTTTCAAAATACTTCTCTATTTTTTCTTGGCAATGCCTTCAATCATGCATTTTCTCAAAAACGTCAGCGCATAGACTGCCGCCTGCTCCCGGATTTTGTTCCGGCTGCCGCTGAAATGGCATTCCTGCACCGCGATTTCCCCACTGATGCAGCATCCGATGAATACGGTGCCCACAGGCGTCTTATCCGTCCCTCCGGCCGGTCCGGCCAGTCCGGTCACAGATATACAGATATCAGAACCGGATACCATACATCCGCCCTTAGCCATCTCCTTGGCTGTCTTCGCACTCACCGGTCCCACAGTCTTTAAGGTGCTCTTCTTGACCAGCACCTGCTTGCGTTTCGCTTTGTTGCTGTAGGTTACATATCCGAACCCGAAAACCTCAGAAGCTCCCGGCACATTGACAATCCTGGAGGCGATCGCACCTCCGGTACAGGATTCCACCAGACTCAGCGTCATTTTCCTGGCATTGAGCAAATCCACCACCGCTTCTTCCAAGCTCTTATCCTCTTCCGTGGCATAAATATTGGCTCCAAACCGTGTCTTCAATTCGCGTACCACCGGCTTCACCAGCTTTTTCGCCTCTTTTTCATCCTTGGCCTTGGCAGTGACGCGCAGGTGCACCTCCCCAACCTTGGCATATGGCGCAATCGTGGGATTGTCCTGGGCTTCAATGAGATCCTGAATCTCCTCTTCCACCTGGCTTTCGCCGATACCGCAGATTTTTACCATCTGAGAGTAAATAACCTGAGGCTGTTTTTTGCTCAGGTAAGGATAGACCTTATCCCGAAAAAGCGGAATCATTTCTCCCGGAGGCCCCGGAAGCAGAATCGCCGTCTTGCCGTCCTTTTCCAGAATCAGCCCCGGTGCTGTTCCGTTTTCATTATCCAACACCACTGCACCCAAAGGCACCAGTGCCTGCTTCCAATTGTTCTTAGTGATCTTATGATTGGGATCGTTGGACATATAGACATCCATCTGTTCTTCAATCCGGCTTTTGGTATGGGTATCTTCCATCATATCCAGCCCCAATACCTTACAGCAGACTTCCTTGGTCAGGTCATCCTTGGTAGGCCCTAAGCCGCCTGTGAGAATCACCACATCCGAACGTTTCCATGCCGTCCCAAAAACCTCTGCCAAACGCTCCTCATTATCTCCCACCACGGTCTGATAATATAAGGACAGTCCCAGCTTTGCACACATTTCGGACAAATAGGTGCTGTTGGTGTTCACAATATTTCCCAACAGTATCTCCGTCCCCACAGAAACCAGCTCTACTATCATAAGTGCCTCCTTCTTTCATCAGTCCTGCATGGAAATCACTTGCTTGTTTTTCCATACATAATCAATCAGTGATACGACAGTCAATAGCAGGGCAATATACATCAGGACGGTTTCCACGGTCCCAAAGACTCCTCCCAAATCCAAAAGCATGAAGATCGTCATGAACATTTGGAACACTGTCTTGAATTTTCCCCAATAGCTGGCGGCGATGACGATGCCGTTATCAGCGGCCACCAAACGAAAACCGCTGATGATAAATTCCCTGGCGATGAAAATGATCACAATCCAGGAAGGGATCTTTCCCAGCTCAATCAAGCAGATCATAGCGGAACATACCAGCAGCTTATCCGCCAGCGGATCCATGAATTTCCCGAAATTCGTCACCAGATGATTCTTCCTGGCCAGATAGCCGTCCAGCCAGTCTGTCATACTCGCTATGATAAAAATTCCAGTGGCGATCCATTTATCTGCACTGCCGAACCAACCGCCCAGCAGCACCGCCACAAACACAGGCACCATGATCATTCTTGCCACAGTTAATTTATTCGGTGTATTCATCTGCTATCTCTCCAATCAAATCATATTCCAGCGCGCCTGTCACCCGAACGCGCACAAAATCCCCGGACATCAGCATTTCTCCTGTCTGTACAAACAGATACCCGTCGATCTTCGGTGCATCACCGTAGGTCCTGCCCACATAAGCGCTCTCACCGGCCACTTTTCCCTCGATCATAACGAAAAGCTCTCTGCCGATTTTGTCCTGCCCTTTTTCCAGGGAAATCTCCTGCTGCAGTTCCATCAGCTCTGCCTGCCGTTCTTCTTTCAATTCTTGGGGTACCTGATCCGGCATGGCTGCCGCTGGCGTATCCTCCTCCTGGGAATACGTAAATACACCCAGCCGGTCAAATTCCATTTCATCCACAAAAGCCAGAAGCTCCTGGTGGTCTTCCTCCGTCTCCCCTGGAAAACCAGTGATCAATGTGGTCCTCAGAACAATATCCGGAATTCTCTCCCTTAAATGATGAACCAGATTTCTAAGCTGTGCCTGATCCGTCCGGCGGCCCATCCGTTTCAAAATGCGGTTGCTGGCATGCTGAATGGGCAGATCCAGATAATGGCAGATTTTCTTCTGTTCTGCCATCACATCGATGAGCTCCTCATAGATTTCCTCCGGATAACAGTATTGCACACGGATCCATTGAAGCGACGGAATTTCACAAAGCTTGGCCAGAAGCACATGCAAGGATTTTTCCCCATACAGGTCCACACCGTATAAGGTGGTCTCCTGAGCGACCACGATCAATTCTTTGACGCCCTGGTCTGCCATGGCCTCTGCCTGGGACATCAGCCGCTCCATCGGTATACTGCGGTAATTTCCACGAAGCTTTGGAATAATGCAGTATGTACAATGCTTGTCACAGCCCTCTGCGATTTTTAAGAAACCATAATGCCCGCCTGTGGTCAGGATCCGCTTCTCCTGGATCAGCGGAAGGGCGTTGATATCCGGATAGCTTTCGTATGCCGCTCCGCTTTGGCAGCTTTCAATGGCCGTGAGGATCTCATCAATGGCCGTCGTTCCAAGGACCGCATCCACCTCAGGAATTTCCTGACGGATCTCCTCCTGATAACGCTGGGCCAGGCAGCCGGTCACCAGTAATACTTGACAAGGCCCGCTCTTACGGTATTCTGCCATCTCCAATATATTCTGGATGCTCTCTTCCTTGGCATCGTGGATAAAGCAGCAAGTGTTAATTACGATGATATCCGCCTGTGTCTCATCATCGGTTATCTGATAGCCTTTGCTGCAAAGCAGTCCCAGCATCTCTTCCGAATCCACCAGGTTTTTATCGCATCCAAGAGAAATAAAAAGTACTTTCATTTACAAAATTCTCCCATTTTTAAGAATAGGTGTCACCGGATTTTTCCTGTGACACCTTTTACGCTGATTATTCCTCTTCCTGGTCAGGATTTTCCTCTGCCACGATCTTTACTTTTTCTTTGTAAAGCTCTTCAATGGCAATGGACAACGGTTTCTTCCCATAAGAATCCACCAACGGCTGTGCGCCGTCAATGATTTCCCTGGCACGTTTGCTGGTAGCCAGTACGATAGAATAACGGCTGGTCACTACTGGCGGCTGGTCATCTGCGTCTGCCTCTTTGTTCACTACCTGCATCAATTCTGAATAAGATGGATGGATCATATGTTATTATCTCCTTTCATAAATACCTTCAGGTCTTCATTAATAGCTTGGATAAACTCCTGTTTCCTGGCTGCACGCCAGTGCTCACTTTGGATGATCTCATGCATGGTCTTAAGGCACTCCTCCAAGTCATCGTTTACCAATATATAGTCATAATCGCTCATTCCCTGTGCTTCTTCACCGGCTCTCCTTAAGCGGGAGAGGATCACGTCTTTACTTTCCGTTCCGCGGCCCTCCAAACGTTTTTTCAGCTCTGAGGCACTGGGTGCGGTCACAAACAGAAGAAGTGCTTCCGGAATCTGTTCCTTCACCTTATGTGCCCCCTGGATTTCAATCTCCAGGATCACATCCTTGCCAGCACTCAATTTCTCTTCCACGTAAGCCTTAGGCGTCCCATAGTAATTATCCACATAGCGGGCATATTCAATAAATTCCCCCTGGCGGATCATTTCTTCAAATTCTTCTTTGGTCTTAAAAAAATACTCTCTGCCGTCCTGTTCCCCAGGCCTTGGCGCTCTGGTGGTGGCAGAAACAGACAGCGCATAATTGTCATACCGATCCAGCAAAGCCTTCATCAAAGTGCCCTTGCCTGCGCCGGAAAATCCGGAAACTACCACTAAAATCCCTTTGTTCATGGCGTCTTTTCTCCCCTGTCTTCAAAATCAAATTGTTCAGAAAACCTCTTTGCGATGGTCTCCGGCTGCAGAGCCGACAATAAAATCTGCCTGCCCTCCGTTACGATCACCGCTTTTGTCTTACGCCCCTGTGTGGCATCGATCACATCCCCGCTGTTCTTTGCATTCTGCACCATCCGTTTTACCGGCGCTGCATCGGGACTTACGACTGCCACGATCTTATCCGAATTCACTACATTCCCAAATCCAATATTGATCAGTCTGGCCATATCTTCTCCGTCTATTCGATGTTTTGAATCTGTTCCCGGATCTTTTCAATTTCCGTCTTCAGGTCGATGGCCAGATTGGAAACCTCCAGATCACAGGATTTTGACAATATGGTATTTGCTTCCCGGTTCATCTCCTGAGCCACAAAATCCAGCTTTCTGCCGATGCCGCTGCCCTCGGTCAACGCATCCTTCATGCTTTGGATATGGCTGTGCAGCCGCACAGTCTCCTCATCATTGCAGATCTTATCTGCAAAAAGGACCACCTCCGCCGCGATCCTGCTGTCTTCGATCTGTGCATCCTTCAAAAGCTCTCTCGTACGCGCTTCCAGCTTCTCCCGATAGGCGGCCACCACCTCCGGCGAACGGCTCTCCACCTGTCTGACCTTTGTATCCAGGCCATCCAGCTTCATACATAAATCTGCCTTTAAGTTCTGCCCTTCCGCCTCCCTGGAGGCGACGAGGCGATCCGCTGCCTGCCTGATTACCTTCTCCAGCACTGTCCAAAGCTCCTCCTCATCTACCGCATGTTCCTCCATGGTAAATACATCCGGATACTTGGACAGCGTAGAGACACGGATATCGTTCTCCAACTGAAAATCATCGCACATATCTTTCAGGTATCTCAAATATTCACCAGCCAGCTCCCTATTGTATTTCAGGGCTACCTGGTTCTGTGTGTAATCCTCATAGGTGAGGAATACATCAACTTTTCCCCGCTGGATATATTTCTTCAGCAGAGTCCGTACGGATGTTTCAAAGAAGCTAAGCTTCTTCGGCATCTTAATGTTCATGTCTAAATATCTGTGATTGACAGATTTTAATTCTACCGTCAGCTTGCGGTTGTTATCTGCCATTTCCGCGCGGCCGAAGCCGGTCATACTTTTAATCATTCTGTCCTCCGTATGTGTACTGCTTTCCACAATGCACGCCGTAAAAAATGGCCGGGTCCTGCCATTTACTTACTTTTTAACATACAGATTTATTATAGTAGATTCTCCTATCCCAGTCAAATCTTTTTCACAAAAATCCTAGGAAAAATGGACAAATCTGTATTTTTTGTTATAATGAGAACACTTGGTAAATAAAATGAAATTTTTCTATCCCAAAGGAGGACCACATGGCATTTGACGGAATCACCATCGCAGCGATGGTACAAGAATTACAAACAAAGCTTCAAGGCGGAAGGATTAACAAGATCGCCCAGCCGGAGGCCGATGAACTGATGATCACAGCCAAAGGCCCCCAGGGAAATTGCCGGCTGCTTCTCTCTGCCAGCGCTTCCCTTCCTCTGATCTATTTTACAGATAAAAATAAACCCAGCCCGATGACAGCACCTAATTTCTGTATGCTCCTTCGCAAGCATATCGGCAGTGCCAGAATTGCTTCCATTACACAGCCTGGTTTAGAACGCGTGATCCGCTTCGAGTTGGAACATCTCAATGAATTGGGAGATCCCTGCCGGAAATTCCTGATCGTGGAGCTGATGGGAAAGCATAGCAATATCATCTTCTGTGATGAACAGGAAATGATCCTGGACAGCATCAAGCACGTCTCCTCCCATATGAGTTCTGTTCGTGAAGTACTCCCGGGACGCAGCTATTTCATTCCTCATACCCAGGATAAGCTGGACCCTCTGACAATCACCGAAGAAATGTTCTGTGAAACAGTATGCAAAAAACCGCTGCCCATCGCCAAGGCCATCTATACCTCCCTGACCGGCCTAAGTCCGGTCATCGCGGAAGAGATCTGCTACCGGGCCTCTCTGGATGGCAGCCTGCCCACTGACTCCCTGACGGACTTAGAACGCCTTCATCTCTTCCACACCTTCCGCCGTCTGATGGACCAGGTGAAAGAACACGATTTCTCACCGGCCATCCTCTATCGGGAAAGCGAACCGGTGGAATATGCGCCGATCCATCTGGAACAGTATGAAAAGGGACACCGGGAGGAAACGTATCCGTCCGTTTCTGCCATGCTGGAGCAATACTATGCAAAGAAAAACATCCTGACCCGCATCCGTCAGAAATCCGCGGATCTGCGCCGGATTGTGCAAACAGCTTTGGAACGCAACCGGAAAAAATGCGCTCTGCAGCAAAAACAGCTGAAAGATACCGAAAAAAAAGAAAAGTACCGGATTTACGGAGAACTGATCCATACCTATGGATACGGCGTGGAGGAAGGAGCCAAATCCTTTACCGCCACCAATTACTATACCAATGAGGAAATGCAAATCCCACTGGATCCTACGCTCTCCGCCGGTGAAAACGCACAAAAATATTTCGATAAATATAACAAAATGAAACGTACTGAGGAAGCGCTCACGGAACAGCTTGCCGAAACAGAAATTGAAATCGAGCATCTGGAATCCATCGCCACCTCTTTGGACATCGCCAGATCCGAGAGCGATCTTTCCCAGATCAAGGATGAGCTAATGGAATACGGCTATATCAAAAAGCACTATACCAACAAGAAAAAATTCCAAAGCAAATCCAAACCATTCCATTATATTTCCAGCGATGGTTACCACATCTACGTAGGGAAAAATAACTACCAGAACGATGAGCTGACCTTCCGCTTTGCCACAGGCAATGACTGGTGGTTCCACGCTAAGGGAATGGCCGGTTCCCATGTCATCGTCAAAAGCAACAATGAAGAGCTCCCAGACCGCACCTTCGAAGAAGCGGGACGTCTGGCAGGGTACTATTCCAAAGGCCGCACCGCCCCTAAGGTGGAGATCGACTATATCCAGAAAAAGCACGTAAAAAAGCCAGGCGGCGCCAAACCGGGCTTCGTGGTGTATTACACCAACTATTCCCTGATGGCGGAGCCTGACATCACCGGCATACAGGAAGTAGAATCCTGACTGCCCTTTCTTATGCATGGATCGTCGTTCCTGATTTTCCGGTATTTCTCAGGAACGACGTCTGTGACTGGTGCATTTTCTTCAATGCACCGTAGACTGGCTTGAACATGACAAGGGTGATCACCGTGTTACCGATGCAATGGGAGATATCATAGGGGATACCCATGAGGTAATAAGCGATACCGCCGCCGATCCCTCCGGTGATGAAATACGGAATCGCACACAAAAATCCAAAGGACAGCCCATAGGCTCCCGCCAGGATGCTCCACACCACCACAGACTCATTTTTACACATCAAAAGCACAATACACGCCAGAATCGTCCAGATGTACAGATAGCTGACCCACCAGATCCCAAATCCGTAAATCAATCCTTCTAAGAAAACAAACGTATATATGATATAAAATACCTTTTTCCGGTAGACCAATGTGTAGACGATGATCAGGAAAGACACCGGTTCAATGTTTGGGAGAATTGCCATACCTACCTGTCCCAACAGCAGGATTGCACTTAAGAATCCCATAGTCACCACATATAGGACACGCATCGTTCCCTGCTTCGGCTGTTTCATGGATTAGCCCCCTATCAATAGCCCACCGTCAACGTGAGCTCATAAACATCTCCGTCCATAATGGGTGCCTGGTCCGCAGAGGTATTTACCTGCTCGCCGCCTTTTGTCAGACACCACCATTCCTGTTCGGCTTCCTTTGCAGTTTCCCCATCCACCGTGGTGATGAACATGCCGAATTGGCCATCTTCTCCCTCAACCAGCTTCTCATCCTTCAGTACGTCGCCGAGAAACTCCCGGTCCGTCTCATAGTTAAAATCCTTGCTGGCACCGTCCTTATGTACAACCTTCACCGTGATACTCTTATCTCCTGCCGTCGTTTTCCCCTTATTCAGCTGATAGACGCCAAAAAGTGCGGCAACCACCAGAACGAAAATGACAGCGGCAATGATGATTTTCTTATTGCTGTTCTTCTGTTTCATTTTTATCCTCCTATAAAATAAAAAAGGACCATCTGTTCCGTACGGACAGACAGCCCAATTTTCCCTTGTCTTTAACAAGCAAGCCATCTTTCGTAACTTTCCTTGTGCTCCGGGCAGAATCTTCTTTCCGGACAAAAACAGGCAGGTCTTCTGACTAAGGTATCTTCATGCAGCTTTGCCTTCCCAGTTTCCCAGTGGCTCTTTAAAACTGCACTCCACCCATACAGCGGCGTGACCGTGAAGTGTAACTTACTTTCCTATTCTCCCGCTTTTGCGGGCACCTGTTTTTTTGATTGTCTCAATCTTCTGTTACCTAGTTTACTATAAGCCCCCAGAAAATGCAATGCATTTTCTATGCACTGTGCTCTGCTTCCCACGCTTTCAATTCCGGTTCACAGGAGCGCATGGCCTCCAGCGTCTTCTCAAACAGCTCATTCAAATCCCAGTCCAGCATCTCGGCGCCTTTACGGATTACATCCCGGGAACAGCCTGCTGCAAAACGTTTGTCCTTAAATTTTTTCTTCAGGCTGGAAACCTCCATATCCTGGACGCTCTTGGAAGGACGCATCTTCGCTGCCGCCCAGATTAACCCAGTCAGCTCATCAGAAGCAAACAAAATCTTTTCCATGGGATGCTCCGGCTCCACTTCACTGCAGATGCCATATCCATGGCTGCACACCGCATGCACCAGTTCCGGCTCTGCCCCTATCTCAGCCAAAAGCTTCGGCGCTGCTAAACAATGTTCCTCCGGATATTCTTCAAAATCGATGTCATGGAGCAGGCCCACTGTTGCCCAAAAATCAGCCTCAGCTTCATAGCCTCGATCCACCGCATACCATCTCATGACTGCTTCTACCGTCCGGGCATGAAGAAGATGAAAGGTATCCTTATTATATTTTTCCAACAGACCCATCGCCTGTTCTCTCGTAATATTTGTGTGCATATCGGCACTTCCTTTCTCTCGTGTTTCCCCTATTGTACACTTATTTCCCGCAAATGAAAAGAAGCTGTCTTATTTTTTTGCCAATAAAAAGACGGTAGTCAAAATGCATAAGAAGCCCAGGATATCCATAGCGGAAAATTCTGTTCCCAGCCACAGGGCAGAGAACAAAGCGGCGGCCACAGGTTCAATACTGGCCAGCATGCTGGCTTTCACCGGGCCGATGTCGCTGACCCCCTGTAAATATAAGGTAAAAGACATCAAAGTTCCGACAATCACCACCACTGCCACTGCGAAAATTCCCCTGGTATCCAGGAAAACCTCCACACGCCAGATGCGAAGCGAAAAAAACAGCACAATCCCTCCGATGAGCATTCCATAGCCCGTGACCACAATGCTGCCGAAGCGCTGGATTAACCCTCGTGGGATGACGGTGTAAAAAAATAAAGCTACAGCCGCGACCATCCCCCAGAAAAGCCCTTCCTCCGATAAAACCATTGTATGTATATTTCCATGGGTAGCCAGCAAAAAGGTTCCTGCCACAGCCAGCACAATTGCGGCAGCCTCTGTCTTCTTCGGCAGACGAAGTCCCCGGATACAGGCATATCCCATCACAAAGACCGGCCCCACATATTGAAGTACCGTCGCTGTCCCGGCATTGGTGTAGTGGATCGCCATCAGATAGGAATACTGACACAGCATCAGCCCGGCCAGAGAAAAGCCCAGAAGCTTGACCCGGTCAGAGGGCTGGCGCAAAATTTCGCCGGCAGCCTTTCTCTGCCGCATTCCCATATACAGTGACATCAAAAGTCCGGAGATCAGCATTCTTACCACTGCCAGCCATCCGGAGTCCAAATCATAATTCATAAATAAATACTGGCTGCAGGTGCCGGAAAAGCCCCAACTCACCGCTCCCACCAAGGTGCAAAAAAAGCCCCTGGCCTTCTGATCTTTATGTTCCATCGTATTTTGTTTTCCTTACTTTTATTATGCTACCAATCTACTCGCAGACGGCAGACAACAGGACAAGAGACAAAAGCAGGCAGTATGCGCTGCCCGCTTTTTGTCCCTTGCTTCTAAAAACCATCCCCTGTTACAAGGTGGCTATATTATTTCTGTACAATATTGATAATCTTCTTCGGCACGTAAATCTCTTTTACCACCGTACCTGTCAGTTTATCGGCCACCGCTTCTCTGCCCTTGGCAATGGCGTCTTCTTTGGAGATCTCTGCCGGGATAGAGATGACCGCACGGGTCTTACCGTTAATCTGCACCGGCACCTCAATCTCATCGTCCTTCATCGCCTCTTCATCTGCTACCGGCCAGGTGCTGTGGAATACAGAGTCCGTATGACCGGCTTTTTCCCAAAGCTCTTCCGCCAAATGAGGGGCAAAAGGTGCCAAAAGGATCACTGCGGTTTCGATGGTCTCTTTATCGATGCCGCCCTCTTTCTTCGCCAAATCCACCAGCTTATTGGTATATTCCATGAAGCCAGATATTACCGTATTCAAGCTGAAGCTTTCCAAACGCTGGGTGATATCATAGACCAGCTTATGACGCAGCTTGATCATTTCCTTTGTGGCAGGAATATCTGCTTCCAAACTATCGGATGCCAGCTTCCAGAAACGGTTTAGGAAACGGTATACACCATCGATGCCTCTGTCATCCCACTCCGCATCCAATTCCGGCGGACCCACAAAGAGCTCGTACATACGCAGGGAATCACAGCCGTAATCGTGTACCAGATCGTCGGGAGATACCACATTGCCCTTGGATTTACTCATCTTAATGCCGTTCTTACCGGTGATCATACCCTGGTTGAACAGCTTCTTAAACGGCTCATCAAAATCGATGACACCGATATCACACAAAAATTTCGTATAAAATCTGGAATACAGCAGATGGAGAACCGCATGCTCCACGCCGCCAATATACATATCCACCGGGAGATATTTGTCCGCCTTCTCCCTGGATACCAGCTCTTCTTTATTCTTATTGTCCACATAGCGGAGGAAATACCAGGAAGATCCCGCCCACTGCGGCATGGTGTTGGTCTCTCTCTTCGCCGGAGCGCCACAGCATGGACAGGTGGTATTCACCCACTCGTCAATGGCGGCCAATGGAGATTCTCCAGTTCCCGTAGGCTGATAGCTCTCCACCTCAGGCAGAGTCAGCGGAAGCTCTTCTTCCGGAACCGGAACGGCCCCGCATTTTGGACAGTGAATGATAGGAATAGGTTCTCCCCAGTAACGCTGACGGGAAAATACCCAGTCACGAAGCTTATAATTTGTGGTCTTCTTGCCAATTCCCATCTTCTCGATGATCATCGGCGCTTCCTTCTTCAACACAGCGGATTCCATGCCATTCCAATCACCGGAATTGATCATTGTTCCGGAAGCTTCTGTATAAGCCTCTGTCATATTTTCAATTTCCTTGCCATCCTTGGCAATGACCTGAATGATAGGAATATCAAATTTCTTCGCAAATTCAAAGTCACGGTCATCGTGGGCAGGCACGCACATGATCGCTCCGGTACCATAGTCAGCCAGTACATAGTCAGACAGCCAGATGGGCACCTTTTTCCCATTGAGCGGATTGATGGCATAAGTCCCGGTGAACACACCAGTCTTTTCCTTGTCCTGAAGACGGTCCACATTGGATTTCATGGAAGCATCGTAGATGTACTGATCTACCGCTTCTTTATTCTCCGGGGTAGCCAGGCTTTCTGCCAGCTTATGCTCCGGCGCCAAGACCATGAAAGTCGCACCATGCAGCGTATCCGGTCTGGTGGTATAGACGGTGATTTTTTCTTCTCTGCCGTCCACAGGGAAATCCACTTCCGCGCCGTAGGATTTTCCGATCCAGTCCGTCTGCATCTTCTTCACCTTTTCCGGCCAATCCAGCTTATCCAAATCATCCAGAAGACGGTCGGCATATTTGGTGATCCGCAGCATCCACTGACGCAGGTTTTTCTTCGTCACTGTAGCGCCGCAGCGTTCGCAGCATCCGTTCACCACTTCCTCATTGGCCAGCCCCGTTTTACAGGACGGACACCAGTTGATGGGAAATTCCTTCTCATAGGCCAGGCCTTCTTTGAACATCTTCACAAAAATCCACTGGGTCCATTTATAAAATTCGGGATCTGTCGTATTCACTTCCATATCCCAGTCATAGATGGCCGCAATATCGTTGATCTGTCTTTTGATGTTGGCCACATTCTCCGCCGTGGATTTGGACGGATGTACGCCCATCTTGATGGCATAGTTTTCCGCCGGAAGTCCGAACGCATCCCAGCCCATGGGATGAATCAGATAATATCCCTGAAGCATTTTATAACGGCTCCAGACATCAGAAATCACGTACCCGCGCCAATGCCCCACATGCAGGCCATTGCCGGAAGGATATGGAAACATATCCAAACAATAATATTTAGGTTTTTTGCCGTCATTGACATTGACCGGCTTTTTCTCCCAATTCACTCGCCACTTGGCTTCGATTGCCTTATGATTATAAGGTGCTGCCATATTCATTTCCTCCTAATTGTTATGATACGATCCTAAAAAAGATAAAGCCCTCTCCATCTCTTTAGAGACGAAAGGGCCTGCTTTTTCCGTGGTACCACTCTAATTCATCCGCAAATGCGGATGCACTCATTGGTTCTATAACGGGAACTCCCGCCCGGCATTACTGTCCTTCCTTCACGCCGGAAACTCCCAGGCCAGTTCAAAACCCTCTGCTGCCGCCTCACACCCTCCGGCGGCTCTCTGGAAATACATCCGGTCCCTACTATTCCTGTTCTAAGTCTCTTTCCTATGATCATTCTATATCATAAAACATTCTACCCAGAAGGAAAAAATTTGTCAAGGAAATTCTTTTTCTGATATTTAAATGATCTAATTCAGCTTTTTCACACTGTTTCGCACCATCAACTCGCATCCCACACGTACACACACATGTCCCTGAGTTTTCCCCCCAAGGAGACCAACCATTTGGCTGACCGCCTGCTCTCCGAACTGTCCCATGTAAATCTTCACACTGCATAACGGAGGATCCATCATTCTAGTAACCGGCATATCATCAAATCCAATAATCGAGATATCATCGGGCACCTTCTTACCATATTCCTTCAATGCCTTCAAAGCGCCAATAGCCAAAATATCATTGCCCGCCACTAAAAGGCTGGGTAGTTCCCTGCCCTCACTTAAGATCTGTTTCATATCCTCATAAGAATCATCAATTCCCGTTCCCACTTCAAAAATGTAATTTGGTTCTTTCTCTATTCCAAACTCCTCCAACGCCAGCTGAAATCCCTGATAGCGTTCTTTAAAGTTATTATTTTCAATTTTGCTGCGCAGAAACCCAATCTTTCTATGCCCCATCTGTACAGAATATCTTATCACCTGATACATAGCGTCATAATTATCGATAACCACACTCGTGGCCATACTATTTTGAAAAAAGCTATCTAAGACCAGCATTGGCAGACCTATCTTCTTATAATGCTCCAAATCGACGTTCTGTATTTCCGTTGCCAGCAAAAATAGCCCGCAAATATTCAGCTCATTTAAATGTTTGATAAAATCCCCAATATCATCTCCTGCGTTAAACTGCAGAATTATCACATGGTACCCCAGCTCCAAAGCCTTCTCCTGTATGATCTCTGTCACCGTCAAAAAAAACTGAGTCTCTGCGATGATCTTGCCATAAGCCTTATGCATGACTAATGCAATTGTACCTTGAACCTCTGCAGATTCCCCAGAAATTTTCTCTCTTTCCAAATCCTTTAGCAATTCATTGACCATTTTTCTGGTCTGTTCACTGACTCCTGGCTTATTGTTGCGAGCCAAGGATACCGAAGCCGGTGATAAATTCAGCATCTTTGCAATGTCTTTATTTTTTATCGTCATTTTCTCACTTCCTGGATTAGGTAATTTTTATTGTTAATTTTTACCATTTTATAAACTTATTTTATCATATTTTATTTCGATTGTCAGTGGATATTTTCTGCAGGAAGCTTGTGTATCATTTAAAGCTCCCTGCAGATCTTATAATAAAAGGGTTTACTTGCCAGGCTCCATAGCAAAGAATACTTTCATATTTTTATCCCCGTAATTCACAATTTGAAACTCTTCTGATGGAGGAAGATACAAGCCCTCCTCCGGCCAAAGCACAATCGTGTCATGCTCTTTTGGTAAATAGACCGTCACCTTATCTTCCGGCGCATATAAGAAGGTTTCTCCATGATTCTGGAAGGATTCCGTATAGCGGCAGACGCTTCCCCCAAAAGGAACAATCATTTCTCCGACCTGCATAAAATCATTGCTGATTGACAGCTTAATCAGAGTCGGATGCTTATGTCCATGAATCGCCAGCAATTTTTTATTCTCAGTTACATGATACAAATATCCGTTTTTCCGCAGGGTCTCACCTGGCAGCGGCCAACTTCCTGCGTCTTCAATGGTAGGGATTCTCCCATTGTCCATGAGCACAGGGTTTGGCGGCATACTCTTATTATCTTTTCCCATAAACGTCTTACGCTTCATCGCTTCTCCATCCGTGGGAAACAGCTGATCCTCCACAATCTTAGGTGCGATTACGGCCATGATCCGCAATGACTCTTCTTCAAAATTGTAAGCCACATGGGCCCCTCCTTTAGGTATCAACAGGGACTCTCCTGCTTTTACCCGGATCACCTGTCCTAATTCAGGGTTGTATTGTGTAATTGCTCCTTTCAGCACATAATACATCTCATCTCCTGGATGGTAGTCTGGTGGATCAAAAAAGCCGCCAGGGCCAATGTCCATCGTGCAAACGGTCATATTTTCCGTACTGATGTACATCTGATTATAATCGCTGTAATCCAGCCCTTCATCCGGATATATGAAATGTCCAATATTTTCCCGTGTCAAATGTATCGGTTTTGATTTTCGGCCTTCTGTATAAGGCTGGTTCGTAAATAATGGTTTTGACATGTCTTCTCTCCTTTTCAAAAAATTTCCTTATATTCATCAATATTATCCGCCGTTAATTCCAATGGTGGTCCTAAGATCACTTCTGTCCCGCCAGCGCCATCATCGATCACCTCGTAGCTCCCGAGGCGGCCCGCGTCAAACTGATCTCCTATAGCACCTGTAATCTCGCCTTTTAGCAAAGCATCAGATGCATAAGCAGCCAGATAGCCTAAATCGATGGGATTCCAAATATATGCTGTTTGACAAAGTCCGCTTTTGATATAGTCCGCCTGCAAACTTGGCAGTCCAATGCCAGTCACCATGATCTTACCCGTCAGTCCCTGATCCTCAATCGCTTTGCATACGGCAGCCAATCCTGCTGTGGTAGGAGAAACGATCCCTTTCAGATCTGGATAAGTTTTTACCAGGCCCAATGTTTCATTATACGTTTTCTGGGAATCCTCGTCTCCATACACAACGTCTACTAACTCCATTTTTTCGTATTCCTCTTTTTCGAGTTCTGTTTTCATAGCATCGATCCAGGCATTCTGATTTACCATAGTTGCACTGCCGGACACCACTGCAATCTGTCCTTCATAACTGATTGCTTCGGCAATTCCTTGAATTTCACAGGAACCGATATCCAACGTATCCGCCTGATTCACATGTAGCGCCCTAGACTGTGGATTTACAGCGGAATCCCAGGACAGAACCTTAATTCCTGCTTTTTCCGCCTTCTTCAATGCAGGGCTGACTGCGTCAAAATCATTGGTAGCAATGGCAATGGCATCTACTTTTTGATTGATAAATCCTTCGATAATTTGGATCTGCCCCTCCACTGTCGCCTCTGAAGGTCCATTGGTAATAAACTCTACACCCAGCTCTTCTCCTGCTTCCGCAAAACCTCTGTCAGTGGCGGCATAAAATGGGTTGCCCGCTATCTTGATTACCACTCCTACCTTTGACTTACCGCTTTCACTTGCCGCTGTGCTTTGCCCCTTCTGTTCAATCGTACCTGCGTCATTGTCCCCAGCCGCCTTTTCCGCATTTCCTCCGCAGCCTGCCATGCCCACCAGCAGAGCTGCCGCTGTAATCATGGCCATCATCTTTTTGTTTCGCTTCCTCATAAGATACCTCCTTGGTAATTTATTGTTTTAGGATATACTCCTATGTTTCACTTGTCTCCTCACCTTAATTTCCTTCACTACATTCGGAACCACCAAAACAACGATCAACAGGATTCCGATCACCATCGGCATAATCTGGCCCGGCACATTCTTGATATTCATTCCATATCTGAAATATCCAATGAGAAAAACCGACAGCACTGCACCTCCTACTGTTCCCTTGCCACCTGCCGTGCTCACACCACCGAGTACACACATGGCAATCACGTCTAACTCATACCCTTCCGCTACATTCGGCCTTGCGCTTCCCAGTCGTGCCATCAAGAAAATCCCAGCCACGGCAGACATCAGACCATTTAATGTATACAAGGCCAATTTTATTCTTTTGACCGGTATTCCGTTGTATTCGCTTGCCAAAGCATTTGTTCCGATGGCATAGATCTGTCTTCCCAGCATCGTATGTGAAATCACAATATAAAACACTGCCGCGATCAAAAGAAATACAACCAAATTGATCGGTATCGGCACTCCTTCTGCCACATATCCCCATCCCAGCTCGCTAAAGCCTTCCGGGAACCCGCCAGCCGCCTCGTCCCTTAATATCATATAAGCAATGCCTCTGTAGATGGTCATTGTTGCCAAGGTGACGATCATGGGTGCCAGCTCTTTGAAAGTCGTGATGATCCATCCGTTAAAAAAGCCGCAGACAACACCAACAGCAAGAGCCGCCGCCAGAGCCAACCCAAAAGGGATTCCCTTTTCATTCAGCACCGCCATGACCACACCGCTTAAACACAAAATAGATCCCACCGAAATATCAATTTCTCCCAGCACCAGGATCAGCATCATGGATAATACAATAAACCCTTTATCCATAAAGACCATGGAATTTTCCAGTATGGAGGACATATTTACCACGCCCGGCTCCATGACCTTAAGCCCCAGCAAAACGGCTAATAAAATAAGTATCAGCAGATATTCCCATTTAAGAAGCCTTCCCACTCCCGTCATCTGCTGTTTTGTCTTTAGCTCCCACTGTGCTTTCATTCTTTTGCCCCCTTAAATAATCCTGCTTTTCAGCGCCATTCTTTTGGATTTTCTTTCCATTAATACATTAATAACAACCGCCACCAAAATGATAACGCCCTCCAGTGTCTCTTTCACAAAAGAAGATATCTGTATCATAGGTAAAGCCGCATCAATGATACCGATGAGCAAAACGCCAAATAAAACACCTGTAAGTTTTCCTGTTCCTCCGGTAATAGATACCCCGCCCAACACGCAGGCAGCTATCACTGACATCTCAAATCCTGTTCCCGATTCAAAGGAAGCAAAGGCATAGCGGGACGTATAAAGAAGGCCGGCGATTCCGCCCAAACACCCCATCATCAAGTAAACCAAAAATATTATGTTCCTATTGGAGATCCCGCTGATCTTTGCTGCCTGGGGATTGGAACCCACCGCATATATTTTCCTTCCGGTACGGCTATATTTTAAAAAGTAGCTAAACACCGCGAAAATCAACACCGCAATCAATACCAAATAGGAAATCCCCAAAATATTACTGTTTGACAGCCCTATGAATTCCTTGGTGAGTTCAAAAGTATTGACCCACTTTCCCTTTGCTACAAAATAGATCAGCGCCCGGCAGATATTCATCATTCCCAGTGTTGCCATGATGGGCAGAATGTCAAATCTTGCCACCAGCACTCCGTTCACACATCCGATCACAGCTCCTACGAATAATGCGATACAGAAGATGACCGCCAACGGCAGACTAGGAAAGTCTCTCACCGCCAACGCACAAACCATTCCGCTTAACCCCAGTGTCGATCCAATGGAAAGGTCAATGCCGCCCGTCAGAATAATCATCATCATTCCCACGGCGCTAATCAATAAGATGGAGCTGTCTTTGAGCACATCCAAAATACTATGGATTGTCAAAAATTCCGGATTCCGGATACCAATCACTATGCTCAGCAGTACAATAAAAATCAATAGACTGAATTCCAGTCCCATCACTTTTCTATTCGTACTCATAGTCTTTTCCCCTCTCTTTAGATTTCATGGGCAGGGCTTTCCTCAAAATCAATTCCTGGCTGGCCTCCTCCCGATTCATGACACCGGAAATCCGTCCTTCCCTCATCACTAAAATTCTATCGCACATTCCTAAAATTTCCGGCATTTCTGAAGATATCATCAAGATTCCATATCCCTGACCTGCCAGATCACTCATAATTCGATACATGGAAGCTTTAGACCCCACATCGACTCCTTTGGTAGGTTCATCCAATATAATAATTTTCGCATCACTTCCAATCGCTTTACCCACAACTACCTTCTGTTGGTTTCCTCCGGAAAGAGAATCTGCGGTATCAAATACACTCACTGCCTTTACTTCCAATCTTTCTGCCAATTTTTTTCCGTCAGCCAAAATTTTCTTTTTCCTCAACAGACCTTTTTTACTATATTTTTTCAAAAATGGAAGAGTCATATTATCAGCAATGCTCCAGGATAACAAAAGCCCCTCCTTCTGCCGGTCCTCAGGTACATATCCAATACCATTCTTTAAGCCTTGGGCGGTATTCCTGTTTTTGATCTCTTTTCCTTCTATGTAGATTTTTCCTTCTTCCGGCTGTTCCACTCCGTAAATGCATTGGGCTACTTCGGTTCGTCCTGCACCCACAAGCCCGGTCAGACCGAGGATTTCCCCTTTATAAAGAGTGAAAGAAACATCCTTAAAAAATCCTATACGTCCCAAACCTTCCACTCTTAATATTTCTTCTCCGATATCCACGGAAGCCTTGGGAAACATCTGGCTGATTTCCCGACCAACCATATGCCGCATCAATACTTCATGAGAAATTTCACCCTGTTCCCAGGTCCCAATATATTTGCTGTCCCTGAATACCGTGATCCGGTCCGCCAGTCGATCAATATCTTCAAATCGATGAGAAATAAAAATAATAGAAACACCTTTTTCTTTCAAATTTTCTGTGATCTGATATAACTCTTCACTTTCTCCTTCAGAAAGAGCTGCCGTCGGTTCATCCATAATCAGTATGGATGCATCGTATGAAAGTGCTTTCGCAATTTCCACCAGCTGCTGCTTAGCTACAGAAAGATTTCCCATCACAGCTGTTGGTTCAATATCACTGCCCAGCTTCTCCAATAATTTTTTAGTTCTGCGGTTATTTTCCTTCCAATTTATTCTCCGAAGCGGACCCTCTGTCTGCTCATGCCCCAAAAAAATATTTTCCGCCACTGTCAAATGCTGGTATACAGTTGCATGCTGATAAATAGCTGCAATCCCCATTTCCCTGGCAATATTGGGATTACTGATTTTCACCTCCTGCCCCCTGACATAGATCTCTCCTGCTTCCGGTTCATGGACCCCTGTAATCACCTTTATCAATGTGGATTTTCCTGCGCCGTTTTCCCCCAGAAGCGCATGTATTTCTCCTTCCTTGAGTTCAAAAGCAACATGATCAAGGGCTTTCGTTCCCGGAAATATTTTTGTAATATTTTTCAATTCCAGAACCTTATCAC
>JBMNRL010000039.1:0-24298 GCA_050944615.1 Blautia sp. | reverse complement strand
GGATTCTTTGGAAGATGATCAAGGAAGAATTGTTGTGTCCATTCATCGAGCTTCATACGGAGTATTATGACCTAGGACTCAAACATAGAGATGAGACAGATGATCAGGTGACTGTGGATGCAGCGAATGCCGCCATGAAATATAAGGTGGCTGTAAAATGTGCGACGATCACGCCAAACAAGGCGCGTATGGAAGAGTATCAGCTGAAAAAAATGTATAAAAGTCCCAATGGCACGATTCGGGCGATCTTAGACGGCACGGTATTCCGTGCGCCCATCGTGGTCAAAGGCATCGAACCTTGCGTCAAGAATTGGAAAAAACCGATCACCATTGCGCGCCATGCCTATGGTGATATCTATAAGAATACAGAGTTCTACATTGACCAGCCTGGCACAGCGAAGCTTCTGTTCACCTCTAAGGATGGCAAAGAACGGCAGGAATTGATCCAGGAATTTGATGGACCAGGCGTTCTTTGCGGTATGCATAATCTGGATGCCTCTGTGGAGAGCTTTGCCAGAAGCTGTTTTAATTATGGACTGGATATCAGGCAGGACGTATGGTTTGGGTGCAAGGACACTATTTCCAAGACCTATGACGGCCGCTTTCGGGCCATCTTCCAGAAGATATTTGAAGAGGAATTCAAGGAAAAATATGAACAGGCAGGCCTTACATATTTTTATAGCCTGATTGATGATATTGTGGCCCGCGTCATGAAAGCGGAAGGTGGCTTTATTTGGGCATGTAAGAATTATGATGGAGATGTGATGAGCGATATGGTGTCTTCTGCCTTTGGTTCTCTGGCGATGATGACCTCTGTGCTGGTTTCTCCTCATGGTTATTATGAGTATGAGGCTGCCCACGGAACTGTACAGCGTCACTATTACCGCCATCTGAAGGGAGAGGAAACTTCTACCAATTCTGTGGCTACGATTTTTGCCTGGACCGGTGCGCTTAGAAAAAGAGGGGAGCTGGATGGTAATGAAGCGTTGACAGATTTCGCTGACAAGTTGGAGATGGCTACTGTAGCCACCATTGAAAAAGGAAAGATGACAAAGGATCTGGCGTTGATCACCACTTTGAAGAAGGTAAAAGTGCTAAATAGCAAGGATTTTATTTTAGCAGTCCGCCAGGAACTGGAGCAGATGCTTTAAAAGCTTAGAATGTCAAAAGGAGGGTCTTTGACGCCCGAATCTTTAAAAGCAGCAGCGCTGGCTTATTCAGCCAGCGCTTCCCATTTTTCATAGAGCATTTCCAGCTCTGTCTGCAATTGTTCCTTTTCCTTGGCAAGTTTAGCGCACCGGGCAGCGTCGGTTCCTACTTCTGGAAGAGAGAGCTCTTCATCGATCTCTTGATCCCGGGTTTCCAGCAGGAGAATCTGTTCTTCTACTTTTTTCAGATCATTTTCCCGTTTCCGCTGACGGGCCTGTTCTTCCTTTTGCTGCTGCCAGGACAGCTTGGTGGCCGTAGCCTCGGAAACGGCTTTTTCTTCCTGGGCAGCCGGAGCATAGATCCTTGTCAGCTCTTCTTTTTTCTCCAGATAATAATCGTAGTCACCAATATAATTGACCAATTGGTTATTGGTCAGATCCAGAATCCGGGTAGCTGTCTGATTGATGAAATACCGGTCATGGGAGACATAAAATACGGTGCCTGTATAGCTGTTAAGCGCCTCTTCCAGGATCTCCTTGGAGGCGATATCCAAATGGTTGGTGGGCTCATCCAGAATCAGGAAATTGGCTTCGGAGAGCATCAGCTTTGCCAGGGAGACCCGTCCCCGTTCCCCGCCGCTTAAAGCGGATATTTCTTTAAATACTTCGTCTCCAGTGAATAAAAATGCAGCCAGCATATTGCGGATCTGCGTTTCCGTCAGGGTGGGGTAGGCGTCAGAAATCTCCTGGAAAATTGTCTTCTCCATATGAAGCACATGGTGTTCCTGATCATAATAGCCGATCTGTACTTTCGATCCCAAAGTGAAGGAGCCCTGGTCTGCAGGCAAGAGTCCGTTTGAAATTTTCAGCAATGTGGTCTTGCCGGTACCGTTGCTGCCAATGAGTGCGACCCGTTCTCCGCGCTTGATTTCAAAGGTAAGATTTGTAAAAAGAGGCCGGCCGGGGAAAGCTTTTCCAAGACCTTCTACCTGCAGCACATCGTTGCCGCTAACGGTTCTGGGCTCCAGCTCCAGACGCATCTGTGTCTGTGCCTGTACGGGCTTGTCCAAAACCTGCAGCTTATCCAGCATTTTTTCCCGGCTCTCCGCGCGGCGGATGGATTTTTCCCGGTTAAAGGAACGGAGCTTGGCAATGACAGCCTCCTGGTGTTTGATTTCCTGCTGCTGGTTCAGCCAGGCTTTGTATCTGGCATCGCGGACCGCCGCCTTTTTCAGGCTGTAGGAGGAATAATTGCCTTGGAACGTCATCAGTTCCCCCTGGTCGATTTCCACCACCTTGGTCACCACCCGGTCCAGAAAATACCGGTCATGGGAGACGATGAGGACGGCTCCTGGGTAATTCAAAAGATAGGTTTCCAGCCAGGAAATGGAGTCCATATCCAGATGGTTGGTAGGCTCATCCAGCAGGAGGATATCCGGGCGGGAGAGGAGCAGGCGTCCCAAAGCCACGCGGGTCTTCTGGCCTCCGGATAGGGTGGAGACAGGCTTTTGGAAGTCCTCTTCGGTAAAGCCCAGACCTTTTAAAACGCCCACCAATTCACTGCGGTACGCATAGCCGTTTTTCAATTCAAATTCGTGGGTGGCGCGGGTATAGGCGGACATAAGCTGTTCCAGTTCTTTTCCTGCGGCCAGCTTCATCTGTTCCTCCAGGTTGTGGATTTTTTCTTCCAGAAGGATCACGTCTTTTTTCATTTCCAGGAGCTCCTGATAGATCGTCTGATCGCCGGAGACCTCCTGGTGCTGGGCCAGATATCCCAGAACCTTGTCCTTGGCCAGGACCACCTGTCCCTCATCTCTTGTGGATTCTCCGACGATGATTCTAAGAAGTGTGGTCTTGCCGGCGCCGTTGCTGCCGATCAGAGCTGCTTTTTCTCTGTCTTCTATATGAAAAGATGCATTTTTTAAAATTATATGTTCGCCGAATGCTTTGCTGATATTCTGGCATGATAGTATCATTTTGGGTTCCTCCCTTTTCTACACGTTACCATTATAACGAAAAATGGAAAAATGGCAACTCTTCAGAGAAAAATATATTTGAAATATGAGGAAAAACATTGGTAATATCATACAAAACAGCAAAGAATTAATTGACAATAAATTGACACTTATATATAATGTAACGAGAGAGTTTAGGAGGGAATTCGTGTGGAGGTAAAAGAAATTTCCAAAGCGGTCATCAAGAGGCTGCCAAGGTATTACAGATATTTAGGTGAATTAATGGAAGAAGGGGTGGAACGGATTTCTTCCAATGATCTGAGCGAGAAAATGCATGTGACCGCATCGCAGATCCGCCAGGATCTGAATAATTTCGGCGGATTCGGACAGCAGGGATATGGATACAACGTCCGTTATCTGTATACGGAGATCGGCAAGATACTGGGGCTGGACCAGGTCCATCCCATGATCATTTTAGGCGCCGGCAATTTAGGACAGGCTTTGGCGAACTATGCCGAATTTGAAAAACGCGGATTTAAGCTGGTGGGTATTTTCGATGTGAATACGGTGCTGGAAGGGATCAGCGTCCGTGGCATTGAAGTACAGATGATCAGTAACCTTCCGTTATTCCTCAGGGAGAATAAGGTGGAAATCGCTGTTTTGACACTGCCAAAGCATCGGGCGGAGGAAATGGCCAATATGCTGGTGGCAAATGGAATCAAGGCGATTTGGAATTTTGCCCATTTGGATTTGAATGTGCCTGAGGATGTGATCGTGGAAAATGTCCACTTGTCCGAAAGCCTGATGACTCTGTCTTATAATTTAAGCCAGTACCGGCAGGAACATACGGATAAATAAGCGATAAAAGATCAGTGCTGCCGCATATTGTTGCGGCAGCATCTTTTCGTTCTATAGGAAGGGTTTTTATGAGAGAGATCGTAAGCTGTGAACGGATGAAGGCGCTGGATGCGGAGACCATTACGAAGAAGCAGGTGCCTGCTTTGGTACTGATGGAGCGTGCCGCGCTGGAAGTGGTGAAAAAATTAGAGGAAAAGCCTGAGACATTGAAGCGTGTCCTTATCGTCTGTGGTATGGGTAACAATGGCGGTGACGGCATTGCCATCGGACGGCTTCTGCATCTGAAGGGATACCAAGCCGATCTGTTTCTCCTTGGAAAAAAGGAGCGGATGACAGAAGAGACCAAGACCCAGTATGCCATTGCCGCCAACTATCAGGTGTCATTTGTGAATAACCCCAGATGGCAGGAATATACTACTATAGTAGATGCTGTTTTCGGTGTGGGTCTTACACGGGATGTGGCAGGGGAATTTGCACGCGTTATCGGAGAAATGAACGCTGCCGCTGCCAGAAAGTTAGCGGTGGATCTGCCATCCGGCATCCAGGGGGATACCGGACAAGTCCTTCACGTGGCTTTTCAGGCACAGGAAACCGTGACCTTTGCCTATGGGAAACCTGGACTTTTTCTCTATCCGGGCTGTTGCTATGCGGGCGATGTGACTGTGGCGGATATCGGCATCTATGCGATGGACAACAAGCCGCCGCAGATGGCTGCCTTTACCTGGGAGGACTTAAAGCGAGCGCTCCCGGCCAGGGATCCTTCCGGCAATAAAGGCACTTTTGGCAAGGCTCTGATTTTGGCTTCCCAGAAAAATATGGCTGGAGCTGGGTATCTGAGCGCGAAGAGCTGTTTTACCATGGGAGCGGGAATGGTCAAAATCCATACCCAGGAAGATAACCGGACAGTCTATCAGTCCATCCTGCCGGAAGCCATGGTCACTTGTCAGAAAACGTCCGGTGTAGACTTGCAGCTTCTGGAGGAAGACCTGTCTTGGTGTACTGTGGCAGGCGCAGGACCGGGACTTGGCACCGAAGAAGACAGCAGAAGGCTGCTGGAATACCTTCTCACCCATTGTAAGAAATCCATGGTTTTGGATGCGGATGCTTTGAATCTGCTCAGCCTTTATCCACAGCTTCAAAGCTATCTGGGGCCGCATTGTATCCTGACGCCTCATTTGGGAGAGATGAGCCGGCTGACAGGAAGGACGATAGAGGAGATCCAAAGGGCTCCCCGGACCGTTTTGCAGGAATTCCAGGCACGGACCGGTGCGGTTTGCGTGATGAAGGATGCCAGAACCTGGACCTGTCCTGGAGACGGGACGCTTTATCTGAATGTAAGCGGAAATGACGGGATGGCTACCGCAGGCGCCGGAGATGTGCTGGCCGGGATGCTTACCGGACTTTTGGCGATAGGGATGGAGCCGCTTAAGGCTGCACCTCTTGGCGTTTATCTGCATGGGCTGGCAGGAGATGAGGCCAGGAAAAGAAAAGGGGCCAGGGCGATGACCGCGACGGATATGATTGCCGGAGCTGCCCGGGTCTTAAAAAGAATCGAGGATTAGCATGGAAGGAAACAGCCGAGTAAAAGCGATAGTATCTTTGGATGCTGTCCTACATAATTTTGAAGCTATGAGAGACAATATCTGCGATGACACACAGATCATCGCGGTGGTAAAGGCCGACGGCTACGGCCATGGGGCGGTGCCCATCGCCCAAATGATGGAGGATAAGGAATACATATGGGGTTTTGCGGTCGCTACCGCGGAGGAAGCCTTTGAGCTTCGAGAGGCTGGGATCCATAAGCCGGTTCTGATCTTGGGCTATACCTTCCCGGAGTCCTACGAAAGGTTTGCTGAAGAAGAAATTCGTCCGGCCGTTTTCCGGCTGGATATGGCAGAGCAGCTCCTTGCGGCAGCGAAAAAGGCGGGGAAAAAGATAAAGATCCATCTGGCGGTGGATACTGGCATGACCCGCATCGGATTTTCTGATACCTTAGAGAGTGTCCGCACGATTCAAATCATTGCTGGAATGGATGGATTGGAAATCGAAGGGCTGTTCACCCATTTTGCGAGGGCGGATGAAGCGGATAAAAGCCCTGCTTATGAACAGCTGAGACGTTACCAGGCTTTTGCACAGGCTCTGGAGAAGGCTGGGGTTACCATTCCCATGAAGCATTGTTCCAACAGTGCGGGTATCCTGCGGATGCAGGAGGCGAACCTGGACGCTGTTCGGGCAGGCATCACCATCTATGGAATCTACCCTTCCGCGGAGGTGGAGAGAGAGCCGGTGCAGCTTTTGCCGGCGATGGAACTGAAAAGTCATATTTCCCATATCAAAACGGTACCGCCTGGCGTGGCTGTCAGTTATGGAGGAACCTATGTCACTGATCGGATGACCGAAGTGGCGACCATACCGGTGGGGTATGCGGATGGCTATCCCAGGAGCCTTTCCAACAAGGGATATGTGCTCATCCACGGACAAAAGGCTCCTATTTTAGGACGCGTGTGCATGGATCAGTTTATGGTGGATGTGACGCATATTCCGGACGCGGCCATGGGGGACGAAGTGACTATATTCGGCGAAGATCACGGAGCATTTTTGTCCGTGGATGAATTAGGGGATCTCAGCGGCCGGTTCAGCTATGAATTTGTCTGCGGCATCAGCAAAAGAGTGCCGCGGGTCTACAGGCGCTCATGACATCAAAATAGAAATGTATACACCCGAAAATTATGGAAATACTATTGGTAAAACATAGAAATCGGAGTGTGAATCGTGTGGTTATAAAAAGAGGGGATATATTTTATGCAGATTTAAGGCCTGTAGTAGGTAGCGAGCAGGGAGGAATACGTCCGGTGCTCATCATTCAGAATGACATCGGCAACAAACATAGTCCGACGGTAATCTGTGCGGCCATCACATCGAAGATGAACAAAGCCAAATTGCCGACGCATATCGAAATTGACTCCTCCGAGTATGGAATCGTGAAAGATTCCGTTATACTTTTGGAGCAGCTTCGGACTATTGATAAAAAAAGACTGAAGGATAAAGTGTGCCATTTGGATCAGAATATCTTAAAACGGGTCAATTATGCGCTGGAGATCAGCCTGGAGCTGACTACATAGGCAATTCTTGACGAATCATCGGGACGGTGGTATATTTTTAACAGTTGCGGACAGCATTTCACAGGCTTTTGCGTCGCAAAGGCAAGGAGATTTTTTTGAAATAACAGCGGAGGAACGTATGGAAGACGGCAGTAGTCCTATGTGGGGCTTCATCGTATTTATTTTATTTATCCTGTTCAATGGAGTGTTTTACGGATTTGGTGCGGCCATTCAAAATCTCAGCGATTCTGATGTGGAACGCCGGTTGGAGACCGGAAATAAAAAGGCCAAAAAGCTTATGGCCTTGAAGAAAAACCCATCCAATCTGATACAGGTGATCACCATTATCACTACGCTTTTGGGAATCTGTTTCGGAGCTTTTGGAATCCGGGGATTCATCCGGTATTTTGGCCCATACATAGCAGAGGAAGCGGCTATGGCCCTGGTGATTTTAGTCTCTGTGATCCTGCTTTTGGCTCTTGGTGTCTTTTCTTTCAAAAAGATATGTGCATATTATCCGGAGCAAGCGGCGTATGCGTTTGTGAATTTTGTCAGCCTGTTTTTGTATGTGTTTGCGCCGCTGGCCTGGGTCATCAGCAAGATCTCCAATCTAGTGGTGCGCATTTTTGGCATCGATCCGCATCAGGCGGAAACCGATGTGACAGAAGAAGAGATCATTTCCATGGTAGGTGAAGCCCATGAGCAAGGGGTGATTGAGGAAAATGAAGCGGAGATGATCCAAAATATCATTGATTTCAGCGACAAAGAAGCCAATGACATCATGACTCACCGCAAGAATATCATCGCCTTGGAAAAAGACACCTCTTTAGATGAGGCCATAGAGGTTATGCTGGAAGAGGGCTTTTCCCGTTATCCGGTTTATGCGGAGGATTTGGATGATGTGGTGGGAATTGCGCATTTTAAAGATGTGGTAAAGATTCTCACAGAAGAAGACGGCTCTGGGGACAAGCCGCTTTGCGGTATACCGGGGTTGATCCGCAGTGCCTCCTTCATACCGGGGACCAGAAGCTTGAGTACGATTTTTCAGGCGATGCAGCATAAGAAAATCCATATGGCCATTGTGGTGGACGAATACGGCCAGACAGACGGTCTGGTGACGATGGAAGATATTCTGGAGGAGATCGTCGGTGAGATCGAGGACGAATATGATGAGGAAGAAATTCTGATCCAGCCACAGCATGACAACAGCGTGCTGATTGAAGGGCTGACGGAGCTGGAGGATGTGGAGGAGGAGCTTGGCATCACCATTTCCGAAGAACGTTTTGAGACACTCAATGGGTATCTGACCAATATCCTGGGGCATATCCCCACAGATGAGGACAAAGAGGTTATCGCCAATGGCTACCGTTTTCAAATATTGTCCGTGGCTAACAATGTCATAGAAAAGGTACGGGCAGAGAAATTATATATGAAAGAAACGAAAGGAGAAGACATAGCATGTCAGGACATTCAAAATTCGCGAACATAAAGCACAAAAAAGAAAAAAATGATGCGAAAAAAGGTAAAATTTTCACGGTAATCGGCCGTGAGATCGTTATCGCTGTGAAGGAGGGCGGAGCGGATCCAGCCAATAACAGCAAGCTGCGGGATGTCATCGCCAAGGCAAAAGCCAACAACATGCCCAATGATACCATCGAGCGTGGAATTAAGAAGGCGGCCGGTGATGCCACTGCAGACAATTATGTATCCGTAACTTATGAAGGATATGGCCCAAAGGGAATCGCCATCATTGTAGAGGCGCTGACAGACAATAAAAACCGGACCGCCGGCAATGTGCGCAGCGCGTTTACCAAGGGCAACGGAAGCATCGGCGCTCAGGGCTGTGTATCTTTCATGTTTGACCGTAAGGGGCAGATCATCATCGACAAGGAAGAGTGTGAGATGGATGCGGACGATCTGATGATGATGGCTTTAGACGCCGGAGCAGAAGATTTCTCTGAGGAAGAGGACAGCTACGAGGTGCTCACAGATCCGGATGATTTCAGCGCTGTGCGTGAGGCACTGGAAAAAGAGGGCGTGCCCATGATGGATGCAGAGGTGGCGATGATCCCTCAGACCTATGTGGAGCTGACGGATGAAAAAGACATCAAGGATCTGCAGAAGACGCTGGATCTTTTGGAAGATGATGACGATGTGCAGTACGTGTGGCACAACTGGGAAGAGTAAAAAAAATAGGAAAATGCAAAAATAGCGGGTGCAAACCCGCTGTTTTGCTGTGCTTTCCAGAGGAGGAAAATCACATTGAGAGAGCTTTGGGAGTTGTTTTTTCTTTTTGCGAGAATGGGATCAGTGACTTTTGGAGGCGGATATGCCATGCTGCCCATTTTACAGAGGGAGATCGTGGAGAAACGTCATTGGGCTACGGAAGAAGAGCTGATGGATTACTATGCTATCGGCCAATGTACACCGGGGATTATCGCTGTGAATACGTCAACGTTCATCGGATATAAGAAAAAAGGAATTCCGGGCGGGATTTTGGCCACCTTGGGCTTTGTGTTTCCGTCTGTGGTCATTATCACAATAATTGCCGCCTTTCTTCAGAATTTTTCTGATATTGCGGTAGTGAATTATGCATTTAACGGCATCCGGGCTGGTGTCTGTGCGTTGATCCTGGATGCGGTCTTAAAATTAGGCAAAAAATCTGTGGTGGATAAGGTCTGTGTCCTTATTTACGGCGTCGTTTTATTGCTGTCTTTATTTACGCCGCTGTCACCGGCGATTTTGGTAATTCTTGCAGGCTTGGCCGGAATGGCGGCAAAAAGAGAAAGGCGGTGTGACCATCCATGAGTCTTATTTTACTTCGGCTGTTTTATGAATTTTTTAAGACAGGGCTGTTTGCTGTGGGTGGCGGCTTGGCGACGCTTCCGTTTTTGTATCATATGTCAGAGGCTACCGGGTGGTTTACGGCGCAGGATGTTGCCAATATGGTCGCCATATCTGAATCCACGCCGGGCGCTATGGGAGTGAACATGTCCACTTATGTGGGCTATACCTCTGCTGGAGTGCTTGGAGCGGTCATCGGGCCGTTTGGTCTGGTACTCCCTTCAGTGATTGTGATTGTTCTCATTTCCAAAATCTTGGAGCAGTTCAAGGAATCGGTTGTGGTGCAAAATGTATTTTACGGCCTCCGGCCGGCGTCCACCGCATTGATCACTGCGGCTGGTCTCGGTGTGGCCAAGATTGCTCTGCTGCGGCTGGATGTCTTTGAGGCCACCGGACAGATCGCGGATCTTTTGAATGTGAAAACGATTTTATTGGCTGCTGGAGTTTTTGCGTTGATGCGCAAGTGTAAGGTGCATCCGGTGGTATTTATCGGAATTTCGGCTGTGATCGGAATTATTTTTAAATTCTAAAATTGTGATTTTATTTTCCAGGAAACTGCACATACTAACTGAAAACAATGGAAAAAACAGAATAAACGGAGGTTAGTAAGATGCAGGACACAAACCAGGAAGAGACGAATCAAGAAGCCAAAAAAAAGGAATTGGATAATCAGCAGGCGGTGAATGACCAGATTAAGGAGATGGGGCAGATCATGCTGGAAAATAATCCGCAGAAACACAGAGTGGAACTGCTGAGCATTATTGGCGAAGTAGAGGGACATGAGTCTGCTCCGGCCCACAGTAAGACTACAAAATATGAACATATTCTGCCGAAATTAGCCATGATCGAGGATGATGAGACAGTGGACGGACTGTTGATTCTGCTCAATACGGTAGGAGGAGATGTGGAAGCCGGGCTGGCCATTGCGGAAATGATTGCATCATTGAGTATTCCTACCGTTTCCCTGGTGCTGGGCGGCGGGCATTCCATCGGGGTGCCAATGGCTGTATCCGCGGATTATTCTTTTGTGGTACAAAGTGCAACCATGGTGATTCATCCGGTGCGCTCCAACGGAATGTTCATCGGTGTGGCGCAGACCTACCGGAATATGGAGAAAATCCAAGACCGGATTACCACCTTTATTTCCAGTCATTCCCAGATGTCCAAGGAGCGTATTGAAGAATTGATGCTGGATACTTCCCAATTGGTGAAGGATGTGGGGACCATGCTGGAAGGGGACGATGCAGTGCGGGAAGGTCTGATCAATGAGGTGGGCGGCATTCGCCAGGCCCTGGACAAACTGTACGATATGATTGAGACGTGCCAGGAAAAGGGCAGTGGCAGGCATTCTCAGAAGAAATGCCGGGAAATTTCAAAATAGGGATTGACAAATCCGAATGCTTCATTATAATAAATATTAATGATTTTCTGCTTTAAAGTGCAAAAACATTTGAGCACGAAACGGCAGAACAAAAAATTAGGGAGTGTTATGTTATGACAGCAAATAGTAAAGTGAATACAAATGCATATTCCTTTTTCTTTTTCTGGGGCTATTATTACGGCGCCGGCTATTTTGCTATGACAAAACATCCCAAGGGAAGTCAGTAAGAGATGGAGGATATCCAAAAAAGATCTCAATGAATCCAGGCCGGTGTTTGCATAGCAGACACCGGTTTTTTATTTCATAGGAAATTGCTTCCTATGAAATAAAAAACACTCCGTGCAGGATGGGCACAGATGCAAGAGCAAATGACATCTGGCGCGCAAAGCTGTGGGGCCCCTCAAAGGTTGAGGGGCAGGGAGTTTGAGGTGGGCTTGACCACTTTGTTATTTCATAGGAAATGCAACAAGAGAGGAGAAGAGAAATGATTGTAATTTTGAAACAGGATGCCACAGCACAAAGTATTGAAGCATTAAAGGGGGAGCTTAGAAACAAGGGGTTGGAAATCCATGAATCCCAGGGGAAAACGACGACGATTTTAGGGCTGGTTGGGGATACGGCTTCCCTTTCTGAGGATCAGCTGCTCACCTATGAAGCGGTGGAGGGAGTCAAACGAATCCGGGAACCTTATAAGCTGGCCAACCGGAATGTACATCCGAAAGATACAGTGATTGATATCGGCGGCAGGAAAATCGGAGACGGTAATTTCCAAGTGATCGCGGGCCCTTGCTCCATTGAAACGAAGGAACAGATCACTTTGGTGGCAGAAGAGGTGAAAGCTGCCGGTGCTGGGTTTCTGCGCGGCGGGGCATTTAAGCCCAGGACTTCTCCTTACGCTTTCCAGGGACTGCAGGCGGATGGCCTGGACCTGCTTTTGGAGGCAAAGAAAGCCACAGGGCTTCCGGTGGTGACGGAAATTATGCGTGTAGGGCATATCGATTTGTTTGAGCATGTAGATGTGATCCAGGTAGGTACGAGAAATATGCAGAATTTTGAACTGCTCAAGGAGCTGGGAAAGCTGGACAAGCCGATCCTTTTAAAACGGGGGATGGCGAACACGCTGGATGAGCTGCTGATGAGTGCGGAATATATTATGGCTGGAGGAAATGAAAAAGTTATCCTCTGTGAACGGGGGATCCGTACTTTTGAAACATCTACCCGGAATACGCTGGATATTTCCGCTATCCCAATGCTCAAGAAGAAAACGCATCTTCCGGTCATCGTGGATCCCAGTCATGCGTCAGGCTTGCGTCATCTGGTGGAACCCCTTTCCATGGCTGCCATCGCCGCAGGGGCAGACGGCCTGATGATTGAGGTTCATAACGACCCGGCCAAAGCGCTCTGCGACGGTCCGCAGTCCTTAACACCGGAGATGTTCGGAACACTGATGGGAAAAATCAAAAAAACGGCTGCATTTTTTGCATGTTTGTAGTTACAAAAACACAATTGACAAACTTTTACCAAAATTACGCAATCTTCACGGGAAAACTCACGAAGATTGCGTTTTTTGCCGTACGGTACATATTTTCTCCTTTGAATCTCATACATATTATGCTATAATTCTTACTGGATTAATATTTTATATTAAATTTTATATCTAGGAGGGAAAATCATGAATAGCAAGAATAGTGGATGCCAGTGCGGTGGAAATCCTGAAGCTAATTTCACTGAGCTGGCGCCCGTACTTGAAAAGTACGCGAAAGTACCAGGAAGTCTCATTACCATTCTGCAGCAAGCTCAGGATATTTATGGGTACCTTTCCATGGACGCAATCAACTACATATCAGAGAAGACAGGTATTATGCCGGCGAAGATTTACGGTGTTGCAACCTTCTATGCACAGTTCCGTCTCCAGCCAATCGGCAAGAACCTGATCATGCTCTGCAAAGGAACCGCCTGCCATGTGAACGGATCCGATATGATCGAGGAAGCGGTCACAGAACATTTGGGTATCAAAGATGGCGAGACAACAGAAGACGGCATCTTCACCCTCAACAATGTAGCTTGTCTTGGGTGCTGCAGCCTTGCGCCTGTTATGATGGTTAAGACTGCCGATGGGGAAGAGACCTTTGGTAACCTGACAAAATCATCCGTTGTGAAGATCCTGGATGATATCAAGGCACAGAATGCGTAGGAGGTAAATAAGATGAAAGTTGTTGTTGGACAGGGTAGCTGCGGTATTGCTACCGGTGCTAAGAAGACCTCTAACGAATTCAAGAGGTTAGTGGCAGATAAGAATTTGAGCAATGTGGTAATTGACAAGACCGGATGTATCGGTACTTGCTATTTAGAGCCAATCGTGGATGTTTATGGCGACAACGATGAGCTGGAAGCAAGATATGTGAAACTGCAGCCGGAGAAAGTGGCCGAGGTTGTGGAGAAACATCTCATTGGCGGCACTCCTGTGGAAGAATATATGATCTCCGATGAGGATAAGACGTTTTTATCCCAGCAGAAGCGAGTGGTATTGCGTAACTGCGGACAGATTAACCCGGAGAAAATTGATGAGTACATAGCAACCGGCGGATATGAAGCTGCCAAAAAAGTGATCACCACAATGACACAGGATGAAGTCATTGACGTGATCAAGGTTTCCGGACTTCGTGGACGCGGCGGCGCTGGTTTCCCTACCTGGTTTAAATGGAATGCGATCAAATCAAATGCAGGCGCACAGAAATACATGGTATGTAATGCGGATGAGGGTGACCCCGGCGCATTTATGGACCGTTCCGTATTGGAAGGCGATCCTCACTCCCTGCTGGAAGGCATGATCATCGGCGGATTCGCTGCCGGTGCCACCGAAGGTGTTATTTATTGCCGTGCGGAATATCCGCTGGCGATTGCCCGTCTGGAGATTGCCATGGCGCAGGCCAGAGAGAGAGGATTTTTGGGCAAGAATCTGTTTGGAACGGACTTTAGTTTTGATATCCGCATCAAAGCAGGTGCAGGTGCATTTGTATGTGGCGAAGAGACTGCACTCATCGCTTCCTTGGAAGGCGAGAGAGGTATGCCGCGTCTGAAACCGCCGTTCCCGGCAGCGAAGGGCTATTGGAAGCTGCCTACCAATATTAATAATGTAGAGACTTATGCTAACGTTCCGTGGATCTTTGCCAATGGCGGAGAAGCTTTTGCCGCTATGGGTACAGAGAAATCCAAAGGAACTAAGGTATTTGCTTTGGCCGGCAAGATCAAAAAAGGCGGTCTTGTGGAGGTTCCGATGGGACTGACCTTGAAGAACGTCATTTACGGCATCGGCGGCGGAATCAAGAACGACAAGAAATTCAAAGCGGTGCAGATGGGCGGTCCGTCCGGTGGATGTATTCCGGCAGAGCTGATCGAGACACCGGTTACTTATGAGGATATCAATAAGACAGGCGCCATCGTCGGATCCGGCGGTATGATCGTTATGGACGAGGACACCTGTATGGTGGATATGGCAAGATATTTCCTGGATTTCACCAGAAAGGAATCCTGCGGTAAATGTAATTACTGCCGTATCGGTACGAAGAGAATGCTGGAAATCCTGGAGCGTATCACCAGAGGTGAAGGCAAGGATGGGGATATCGAGCTTTTGGAAGAGCTTGCAGGCAAGATCAAGGACGGCGCAATGTGCGGTCTGGGACAGACAGCTCCCAATCCGGTACTGACTACCATTCGTTACTTCAGAAATGAGTACGAAGACCATATTTACAACCACAAATGTACAGCCAAATCCTGCAAGGCATTGATCTCCTTCAAGATCACCGACGCATGTAAGGGCTGCGGTGCCTGTGCAAGACACTGCCCAGTGGGTGCGATCACCGGTGAGAAGAAGAAAATGCATGAAATTGATCCGAATGTATGTATCAAGTGCGGCAAGTGTGAAGAATCTTGTAAATTTGGCGCAGTAGAAAGATTTTAGGAGGCGGAGACTGTGAATAAATTCAGATTGAATATTGACGGAAAAGAAGTCCTGGGTATTCCTGGACAGACGATTCTCGATGTAGCAAGAGAGAATGATATCAATATCCCTACTCTTTGCTACGATGAAAGAACAGAAATCTATGGTGCCTGTGGACTCTGCGTGGTAGAAGTCGAAGGCAATCCTAAGCTTTGTAAAGCATGTGCGACTCAGATCGCACCGAACATGGTAGTCAATACCAAGACAGACCGTGTCATTGAATCCAGAAAGACCAACCTGGAGCTTTTGATCTCCAACCACAGAGGCGACTGCCGTCCCCCTTGTGCACTGGCCTGCCCGGCTGGCACAGACTGCCAGGGATATGTAGGCCTGATCGCCAACGGCCGTTATGAAGAGGCCATTGAATTGATCAAAGAGAAAATTCCGCTTCCCGCATCCATCGGCCGTGTTTGTCCGCATCCATGTGAGACAGCCTGCCGCAGGGGCATGGTGGACGAGCCGATCTCTATCGCTTGGCTGAAGAGATTTGCAGCGGATACCGATATGTTCGGAGAGGATCCGTTCATGCCGGAAATCGCACCTTCCACAGGAAAAAATGTAGCGATTATCGGCGGTGGCCCTTATGGCCTGTCCATGGCGTATTTCTTACGTCAAATGGGACATGAGATCACTATTTATGAAGCGATGCCGAAGCTTGGCGGTATGCTTCGTTATGGAATTCCGGAATACCGTCTTCCTAAGGAAGTCCTGGATGAGGAGATCGCCCTGATTGAGAAAATGGGTGTGACCTTAGTTCCGAATACTAAGATTGGCGAAGATATTTCTTTTGCGGCTATTCAGAGAGATTATGACGCTGTCTGCATCGGTATTGGTGCATGGGTGTCCACCGGCGTCCGCTGCAAGGGCGAAGATGCCAAAGGTGTGATCGGCGGTATCGATTTCCTGCGCAAAGTTGTGCGGAATGAGAAGATCGACTTAGGCGAGAACGTTGCCATCGTCGGCGGTGGTAATACCGCTATGGATGCCTGCCGTACCGCAGTGCGTCTGGGCGCGAAAAAAGTTTATAATATCTACCGCAGGACTAAGGATGAGATGCCTGCAGATATGGTAGAGATTGAAGAAGCAGAAGAGGAAGGCGTGATCTTCCTGAACCTGACCAACCCGTTAGAGATCATCTCTGACGAAGAGGGTCATGCAAAACAGATGGTTCTGCAGGTGATGAAGCTGGGTGAGCCGGATGCTTCCGGACGCCGTGCACCAGTCCCTGTAGAAGGCGAGACGAAGACCATCGACGTGGATACCGTGATCCTGGCCATCGGCCAGAAGGTCAATGCGGCAGGCATCGAAGGTGTGGAGCTGACTAGAAAAGGCGGTATTGTCTATGACTGCAATACCTTCATGACAGCTATTCCTGGCGTATTTGCCGGCGGCGACTGCGGCAATGACAAGATTTCCATCGCTGTGGAATCCATTGGAGATGCCAGAAAAGGAAGCTATGTGGTAGATGCTTACTTAAGCGGCGAAACCGTTGCCTACAAACCGCAGTATACCGTAAAGAGAACAGATCTGACGCCGGAATCCTTTGAGGACCGTGAGCGTATGTGCCGTCCGAAGATGGACCAGCTCACCGCCAAAGAAAGAAAGGATAACTTTACAGAGGTTGTCTTCGGCTATGACGAAGAACAGGCGCAGACAGATGCTGCCCGCTGTCTGGAATGTGGATGCGGCGATTACTTTGAATGTAAGCTGATCCACTATGCAAATGAATATGATGTGAAACCGGAGCGTTTTGAAGGGGATATCAATCTGGTAGATTATGACGATGAGCATCCGTTCATTCTGAGAGATCCGAATAAATGTATCCTCTGCGGAACCTGTGTGCGTGTCTGCGACGAAGTTATGGGCGTAGGTGCCTTAGGTCTGGTAAAACGTGGTTTCGATACCGTAGTGATGCCGGCTCTGGAGCAGCCGCTGTCTGAGACCGGATGTATCTCTTGCGGCCAGTGCGTAAGCTGCTGTCCGACAGGCGCTCTTCAGGAACGTCTCTCCATCGAGAAATCCGTACCGCTGGATACGGAAGTTACGGATACCACTTGTTCCCATTGTTCTGTAGGCTGCAGCCTGCACCTGGAAACTTATGGGGATATGCTGATCAAATCCGTTCCGGACCGTGACGGTGCCGTGAACAAAGGCCTGCTTTGCGCAAGAGGTAAATTTGGATTTGACTGCGCGATGGTAGAAGGCAAGCTGCTGGATCCGATGGCCAAGAATGCAGATGGACAGTTTGAAGAAGTAGATTACCATGACGCATTTGTACTTACAGCCAAAAAAGCGGAATCCGTTGCAGCTAAATACGGCAAGGATGCAGTAGCTGTGGCAATTTCTGATCGCTTTACCAACGAAGAAGCTTATGTGATGAAGAAATTTGCGGATACCATCGGTGCGAAGACCTTATGCTTTGACAACCGCGCTTGCGGACTGGAGAAGGTTCTGGGTGTCAATGCATCTCCGAATACCATCGATGAGCTGTTATCCACCGAAGTCATTTTGGTAGCTGGATTTAATGGTACACACGTACTTCGTGTGAAATTAAAAGAAGCTGCGAAGAACGGGGCAAAGGTAATCCTCATCAATCCAAAGGGATATGAGCAGGAACACTTCCAGTTCGCATATAAGACGGTATATACGGCCAATAACCTGAACTATCTGAAAGGTATCGCAAAAGCCCTGACCGATATGGGCAAGGGTGCAGGCTTAGCAGGCTATGATGCTTTTGCCAAGAGTGTGGAAGATGCTAAGACCACAAAAGAAATGCAGGAGATCGCAGAGCTTTATGCCAATGCGAAGAAAGCGATGATCGTATTCCAGCAGAATTTGGTGACAGAGGAAGCGGCCGTATTGTTAGCTGATATCGCTTTGGTATCCGGACATATCGGAAAAGCCAGAGATGGTATCTTGATGCTGAAGGCGAAGAACAACAGCCAGGGTCTGATCGATCTTGGTATCACAGCCGGCGCAGAGGCTATGGAGGGCGTGAAAGCACTCATTGACTTCGGCGAGGATGTGGATGCGAAGCTTCTCAAAGGCCTGGAGTTCTTAATGGTATGCGATACTCACCTGACAGCTACTGCAGAAAAAGCTGATGTTGTCATCCCAGGCACCGGGTTTGCCTCTGCGGATGGTACATATACCAATACTGAGCGCAGGATGCAGGTGGTACAGGATGCCATCGATGAGGATGTTGTGTTCAATAACTGGGAAGTTGCCGCAGAGCTGGCACACGTATATGAAGTGGAAATGCCTTACGATGACGCGGTAGATATCTCAGAAGAGATGAATGCAGTTCTTCCTGCATACAGGGAAGCCTATATCGGTGAGATTTCCGGTGGCGTGCTCGCATGTAAGGATGCTGCTTTAGTTGCTGTAGAAGATGCGAAATTCGCAGATCCACTGAAATGCACAGATCATCTGATGAACATGATCGATGAGAGAATTCCGAAAAAAACAGAAGCATAATTTGTTTCTAATATAAAAAGTAAAGACGGATAGAGGGACAATTCCATGAAGGGATTGTCCCTCTTTTAGATTTTGCCACCCCTTTGTGCCCTTCGGCAGCCAAAAATGTGTGATTGTACAATTTACATAAATATGATATAATTTGTACAGTGTGTATATTTGATTGCAGAATGATTACATAATAAGGTACGATAATTGGACTAATATTTTACAAAATCGGTAAAGGACGGGCTTATGTCATTTTTATATATTATACTGTTAGGTTTGATACAAGGCGTTACAGAATTTATTCCGGTGAGCAGCTCCGGCCATTTGGCGGTGCTGGAGAATCTGCTGGGAATCAGTGATTATACAGGCATTCCTTTTGCAGCATTCGTACATATGGGGTCATTGGCTGCGATCTGCTGGTGTATGAAAAAGGATCTAAAGAGGATTCTTTTGGAGACCTGCCGTATTTTATACGATTTATTTCAAAATTTGCAGATTTATCTGGACAATAAGAAAACTGGCAGGGATAATGCCTATGTGACAATCATACATAATAATTATAGGAAATTGGTGGTACTGCTATTTGTGACAAGCATTCCTACTATGATCCTGGGCTTTTTATCCAGGAATCTGGCGGCCGCCTGGTCCGAGGACCTGTTGCTGCCAGCCATTGGATTTTTAGTATCCGGCATTGTTCTACTGGTGGTGGATTTTATAAAAAAAGGGCGCAAAATTCCTAAGGACGTGGGATTTGACTGCGCCATGTGGGTGGGAATCTGTCAGGGATTGTCTGTGTTTCCGGGGATTTCCAGATTTGGAATGACCTTGTCCGCAGGACTTCTCAATGGTTTGGGCATGTCCTTTGCGATCCGCTATTCCATTTTAGCTTCTGTGCCGGCGATCATCGGCGCCTTTTTTGCTGAAATTGGCCATTTGGGCCTGGGACAGCTGACAGTGGCTATGTTTTTCACCTTTTTAGCCGGAGCCATCGTGGCAGCGCTCGTAGGCATGCTGGTCATCCGCTGGCTTTTAAAGCTGGTCGCGAGGATGAAATGCAGGACCTTTGCCTATTACAGCTTTGTGCTTGGCATTGTTGTTCTGGCCATCCATTTCATGCGCCCGTAAGGGTGTCGGCCTCTTTTATGGGGCATATCAATATCAGACGGAATATTTACCCGGCACCGGGTAACTGGAGGGGAGATTTATGGCAACAAAGAAAACGTCTTCGAACACCAGAAAAAATCCACAGGAGAGCGGATTCGGCAGAGAGATTCTTCTGTTGGTGATACTGGCAGTGGCTTTGATCCTTCTGCTTAGCAACTTCGGGATTGGCGGCGTGGTAGGAAATGCTGTCAGTTCTGTGGGATTTGGACTATTCGGATTGATGTCTTATTTATTTCCTATTGCCCTGTTTCTAGGAGTTGCATTTATCATTTCTAACCATAAGAATTCAATCGCTTATAAAAAAATAGCGGCCGGTTTTTGTTTTTTCCTGCTGGGCTGCGGCCTTTTCCAGCTTTTGACGGAAGGCTATATGAAAAGCACGACGTTTATCGATTACTATAAGAATTCTTCCACGTATAAAACTGGAGGAGGGATTATAGGCGGAACGATCTGTAAGATATTCAGCAATGCATTTGGCGTGGCAGGAGCTTATGTGCTGATTACGGTCTTTTTGATTATTTCTCTGATTCTTATGACTCAGCGTTCCTTTTTCGGTTTCATGCAGAAGATTTTTTCCGGAATCGGACATTTGATCAAGAAGAAAAAAGAGAAGCGTCAGGCGGACGAGCCGATGCGCAAGGTACGGCAGGAAAAACGCCAGGCAGAAAAAGAGGAACGCAGGCAGAAAAAGCTGCAGGAGGAAGCGGCGGTAGCTATCCATGGACGGCGTGCTTCAAAATTCAAAGCGTCGGACGGTCATTTTTTAGAAGGGACCAAATTGGAGCTTCCAAAACCCCAGACAACGCCGGGGAAGGAACTGGAGATCGCTGCGGAAGGCGAGGGACAATCCGGCCAGCTTTCTTTTGAAATTCACAGAAGTGAGCCCCAGCCTGTGGCAGAAAGTAAAATAACGGCGTTTCCAGAAGTGCCAGCCATGACTGGGGAAACTGTCGTTGAGACAGAAAAATCGCCGGCGAAGAATCCGCGTTCTTCCCAGAGCGAAATTGAAAGCGGGATTAAAAACATCAAAAAAGAGATCGAAAGCAAAGAAAGCAAGGAAAAAAAGTATGTCTTTCCGCCCTTATCGCTATTGAAAAAAGGCAAAGGCGGAAATGGCGGGGACTCTGATTCCCATCTTCGGGAAACAGCGAAAAAGCTGCAGGATACTTTGCATAACTTCGGTGTCAATGTCACCATCACCAATGTGAGCTGTGGTCCCACCGTAACCCGGTATGAGCTGCAGCCGGAGCAGGGAGTGAAGGTCAGCCGGATCGTCAGTCTTGCCGATGATATCAAATTAAATCTGGCGGCGGCGGATATCCGAATTGAGGCACCTATTCCGGGTAAAGCCGCCATTGGAATTGAAGTGCCCAACAAAGAAAACAGTGCAGTGATGCTCCGGGAACTGATTCAGTCTCCGGCTTTCCAGAATTGCAAATCCAAGCTGGCCTTTGCCGCAGGAAAAGATATTGCGGGGCAGCCGGTAGTTGCCGATATTGCTAAGATGCCTCATTTGCTCATCGCAGGTGCCACAGGCTCCGGTAAATCCGTCTGCATCAACACGCTGATCATGAGTATTCTATATAAGGCTACCCCCGAAGAGGTGAAGCTGATCATGGTGGACCCAAAGGTGGTAGAGCTGAGCGTTTATAATGGAATTCCCCATCTGTTTATTCCGGTGGTTACTGATCCGAAGAAAGCGGCAGGAGCCCTCAACTGGGCAGTGGCGGAAATGACAGACCGTTATAATCTTTTTGCGGAATATAATGTAAGGAATCTGGAAGATTATAATAGTAAGCTGGAGACGCTGGAAACAAAAGAAGGCGAGGAGCCGCCGAAGAAGCTGCCGCAGATCGTTATCATTGTGGACGAGCTGGCAGACCTTATGATGGTGGCGCCAGGAGAAGTGGAGGATGCAATCTGCCGGCTGGCACAGCTGGCCAGAGCGGCTGGAATCCATCTGATCATTGCTACCCAGAGACCGTCTGTGAATGTTATCACTGGACTGATCAAGGCGAATATGCCTTCCCGTATTGCATTTGCGGTCTCTTCCGGTGTGGATTCCCGGACAATACTGGATATGAACGGTGCAGAAAAGCTTTTGGGTAAAGGGGATATGCTGTTTTACCCGCAGGGCTATCCGAAGCCGGCAAGGCTGCAGGGTGCCTTTGTCTCAGATGATGAGGTAAGCCGGGTTGTTGAATTTCTTTCTGACAAAAATCCATTTGTGGAATATAATGACGAGATTGAGCAGAAGTTAAAAGCTGTCAATACAGCGGCAGGCGGTGGTGTTTCCGACGACAGGGATGCTTATTTTACTGACGCCGGCAAATTTATCATCGAAAAGGATAAAGCTTCCATCGGCATGCTCCAGCGTATGTTTAAGATTGGATTTAACCGGGCAGCCAGGATTATGGACCAGCTATCAGAAGCTGGGGTAGTCGGCCCGGAAGAGGGAACCAAGCCTAGAAAAGTGCTGATGTCCATGGAAGAATTTGAGAATTACGTGGAAGAAAATGTCTAGCAGATAGAAAGAGGAATTTGTATGAAGTGTCCACATTGTGGAATAGAGGTGGAGCCCGGTACTATCTTTTGTCCGAAATGTCTGACAGAGATCCCATGGGTTCCGGAATACAATACCATCGAAACACTAATGACAAAACAAAAGTCCAAGAAAGAACTGGACCAGACGGAGAAACCCAAGAAAACACATACAAAAAGGCAAAACCGGATCGTCGCAGGGGTTGTCGCAGTTGTCGTGTGCATTCTTGTGCTTCTCATCATCAAATTCACTCTGGATTACCGCAACTACAATTCCTTCGATTATCAGTATGACCATGCGATGGCCGCCTACGATGCCCAGGACTATGAGAAGGCTTCCAAATATATCGACCGGGCACTAGAGTTGGATGCGGACAGCCTGGATGGAAATATCTTATATGCCAAGGTACTCCAGGCAGAGGATGATGCAGAGACAGCGATCGGACTTTTGCAGACTTTGATTGCGGAGAATCCGGATCTTGTATCGCTGTATGGCGCACTGATCCAGGTCTATGAGCAGGAAGGGCGGATGGAGGACATCCATAAATTGATGAGTGAGTGCCGCAATAAGGATATTTTGGAAGAATTCTCCGATTACGTGGCCTCTGATCCCACGACTTCAATAGAGACAGGCGTCTATGATGAAGAGCTGTCCGTAGAGCTATTATGTACCAACGGTATGATTTATTATACTACGGACGGAAGTGATCCTACACAGAAGAGCGAAGTATATCAGGCTCCCATTCCGATGAAAGAGGGCGTAACCGTATTGAAAGCTATCTGTGTGAACGATAAGGGCATTTCCAGCGATATCATTTACCGGAAATACACGATAGTCATCAAAGGGCCGGATGCGCCGGTGGTCACGCCATCAGACGGAGAATATACGGAACAGACTTACATCACTATGGAAATTCCGGATGGCTGCAAAGGATATTATGCCTTTGATACGCCGCAGGTGAGCACTGCCAGCCAGGAATATACCGGTCCGGTGGAAATGCCGGAGGGAACCCATGTGTTTTACGGAATTCTGGTGGCAGCCAACGGCAAGGAAAGTGATCCGGTCAGCAAAAGCTATACATTGACACGTACCGACCTGCCATCCTCCGGGGAATCTTGACATATGCAGTTTTAAGAAGGGCATATTCCGATGCAGGCAGAGAAAATAAGGAGCTAATGACTGGTACCGATGATGCAGATTAAAATTATATGCGTGGGTAAAATTAAAGAAAAATATCTGACGGAGGGCATCCGGGAATATGAAAAACGGCTGAGCCGTTACTGCAGGCTGCAGATCCTCCAGGTGAATGACGAAAAGACACCGGATGGCGCCTCTATGGCCTTGGAGGACCAGATCCGTGCAGTGGAGGGCGAACGCCTTCTGAACCGCATTTTGCCGGGGGATTATGTGATCGCCTTGGCTATTGACGGACAGATGCTGGATTCACCGGATCTGGCCGCCAAAATGGAACGGTTAGGGATTGAAGGAAACTCCAATGTGGCCTTTGTCATCGGCGGTTCTTTGGGGCTTAGCGAAGCGGTGCTGAAGCGGGCAGATTACCGCTTGAGCTTTTCAAAGATGACCTTTCCCCATCAGCTGATGCGTTTGATTTTGTTGGAACAGATCTACCGGAGCTATCGGATCATACACGGTGAGCCCTATCATAAATAGATGGAATAGGGTTCGCCAGCAGCTTTTTTGTCCATCATATTTATAAACTTTTTCATATCTTCATTTACAATCTCCAATTCTCATTTCTTTGAGAATTTCTCATTGTTAAATTACATTTCACTTTTTTCGAAGCTAAGATTTTCATTCTATTTTTCTATGAAAGATTCTC
>JBMNRL010000038.1:0-24856 GCA_050944615.1 Blautia sp. | reverse complement strand
GTTAAAGGTGTTATCATCCTGGCAGCTGTTTATCTCGACATCATCAGAAAGAGCAGACAGAAGTTCTAATCTAATACATACCCCACATGAAAGAGACGCACAAGCAATTGTGCGTCTCTTTATTTTTGCGTAATGCCAAAAGCAGGGATGGATGAAATCCATCCCTGCTTTTGTTTTATGAAATAACTCACCTAAAATCCAAATTTAAAGGCGCATACAAGAATGTGTAGCACCATAAGGTGCATATCCTCCACCTGCTCAATGCAGTCACAGTCACAGTGCACGGGAAGATCAGCCAGGCGATGGAGCCGTCCTCCATCAAATCCAGTCAAGCCAACCACAACGCCCTTTCTAGACTTGACATACTCACAGGCTTTGATAATATTGGGAGAGTTACCGCTAGCGGACACCGCAATAAGGATATCTCCGTCATTCATAAGATTTTTTAGTTGCTCGACAAAAACGTCACTATAGGTGAAATCATTGCCAAGAGCGGTAATGGAGCTAACAGAATTGGCAAGAGATATAACTCGAAAACGCCCAATATCTCCTGGAACAGCATTTTTAGAAAAATCACACATGAAATGATTAACGGTAGCGGCACTTCCACCATTGCCAGCAAGAAAGATCTGAGTACCGCTTCCTTTTGTTTTTTTGAGCAGCCGGATAACAGAATCAATTTCATCAGTTTGGAGACGATCAAGCTCGTCTTTAAGGGTATTGATATAATCCTGTGTACTACGCAATATATTTACCACCTTTCGTCTGTGCTACAGTTGCGGCACCAATCAGTGCAGCATTATAATCTAGAGCAGTTTTACATAATTTTAAACCTTGATTGGTTGTAGTAAATGCCATTTGGTCCAAAGCATCTCGGATACTGCCCTCTAAAAGGTCAAAATCCATGGATACACCACCACCAAAAACAATTTTTTCTGGATTCACAATGTTAGCAATATAGGAAGCAGCTTTACCAAGATAAAAACCGGTTTGGTTATAAACCTGACGAGCAGCCTGATCACCAATGCGGGCAAGCTGCGCGATTTTTTTAGCTGTACTCTGCATACCTGTCATCTTCTCGTAAGCAGCGGCAATTGCTCTTCCAGAAGCGTGTGCTTCCAGGCAGCCGCGATGTGAACAGGGGCATAAATTTCCGTCTGGTTCTACTACAATATGGCCAATCTCACCGGCACCGTTGGAAAAACCACGAATTAACTGGCCGCTGGAAAAAATAGCTCCTCCAACCCCATTGCTAATGGTAATCCAAGCGAAGTCGTCCGTATCCTTACAGCAGCCGTACACCCGCTCACCCAATGCGCAAGCATTGACATCGTTGTCAATAAACACTGGCAGATGAAAAGCCTCCTCTAAAATATGGCCAATAGGAAAGTTGCTAACTCCGGAGAAGGGCGCATAATGCCAAAGTCCCCGGATCGTGTCAGCTACACCTGGGATGGTAACACCGATGGCTTCCGCCTTTCGCTTGGTAGCACCCATCGCTTTTTTAGCTGTAGTGAGAATATCTTCCGTTAACGAGGAGACACTGACCGCCGAAGAGAATTCTTTGCGGAAAACAATGGCGGGATTACCGTCGCTGTCAACAATGGAGGCGAGCATTTTTGAACCGCCGATATCAATCGCCAGTACATATTTATAGAAAAACATAACTTCCTCCTTTTTAATTTATTCATGATGCAATTATAGCATTGCAAGCATCAAAACACAATGAAACAGTCGCCAAATACGGAAAGATGGGAACAATATGCGGTACATATTTTGCCGATTAAGAAGGAAATCCACCTGAACTGTAACACGACTAACAAAAAAATGGCAGAAAGTAATTGTGTCTAAATTATGAATAAACCTAGTTGGGCTATTGATTTTGCATGAAAGAAGGGGTATTTGTGGGACAAATCTTTTCGATATCCTCAGAATTTACAATAAAGACATTTTTCCTCGATTAAATGAATAAAAGGGAACAATGCAATTTAGTGAAAATAGATAAAAAAATGTATTATTAACTGCTAAAAGAAAAAACAACTAATTTCATGGATGAAGTTCCTTAAAAACATTGATTTTAGAGAATAACTGGTATATAATGAGGACATAATACGGAGATTTCCAAACTTATTTCCGGTTATTTTCAGATGTTGTTCGTATATATTTCGTAGAATTTAAGAACTAACATCTGAATTTTTAGTATGTATATACAATTATTGTGTAAAGTTGGGTAGGATAGCAGCGTATAGCTGCAATCCTGATTTACTAGGTGATTAGGAATAGGGACGCCCTATCTTAATAGAGTGAGATGTGCGTATATGTGATGTATGAACTGGCCTCGTTTGTGCAGATTGCATATATGTACAGCCTATCAGTAATTTAAATCAGGAGGGATACTATGAGTTTTCCAGAAGTTGATTTGAAAGAGAAAGCAAAAGAAATTCGCTATCACACCTGTGATGCCATTGCTACTCATGGAGCTGGCCACCTTGGCGGCTGTATGTCTTGCGTTGAGTTGATCACCGTTCTTTACTATAAAGTGTTGAACGTTGATCCTAAGAATCCTCAAATGGAAGGCAGAGACAGAGTGGTTATGTCTAAAGGACACGCAGGCCCCACCCTGTATGCAACTCTGGCCCTGAAAGGCTTTTTCCCCATGGATTGGCTGAAAACTTTGAATGCACCTAATACCAATCTTCCCAGCCACTGCGATATGAATAAAACTCCGGGTATTGACTTCACTGCCGGTTCCTTGGGACAGGGCTTTGGATGTGCTGTTGGACTGGCTAAAGGCTCGCAGATTATGAAGGATGGCGCATATATCTATGCGATTCTGGGTGATGGCGAGAGTCAGGAAGGTTCTATTTGGGAGGCCGCTATGACCGCTTCTCAGCAGAAGCTGGGCAACTTGATTGCGTTTACCGATTATAATAAAGCCCAGATCGATGACTGGGTTGATAATATGGTTTCTCTTGAACCCATTATGGATAAATGGGAGTCCTTCGGATTCAATGTATTCGAGTGCGACGGTCATGACATGGATGCTATCTATAAGACCATCTGTTTGGCAAAAGCAAAAGGCAAAAATAACAAGCCGTCCATGATTATCCTGCACACAACCAAAGGTAAGGGCGTTTCCTTCGCAGAAGCGGATCAGGTTGGCTGCCATCATATGGGTATTGCCGGCGAAAAGGCTGCACAGATGTACAGCGAAGTAAAGTAAGGAGGGGAATAGAATGAGCAAAACATTAATGAAACCGATTTTTCATGAAGAATTTACTAAATTAATGCGTAAAGATGAAAAGGTGGTCTTTATTGACGCCGACTTGGCAAAAGCGCATGGTAGTGAAAAGCTGAGACTGGAATTCCCCGACAGAGCGTTGGATGTGGGTATTGCTGAACAGATGATGGTAGAATATGCGGCAGGTTTGAGCGCCTATGGCTTTAAGCCCTATGTTGCTACCTTTACCCCCTTCCTCACCCGCCGGGCATGCGATCAGATTGCAATTTCTGTTTGCTATGCAAAGAGAAATGTTAAACTTATTGGTACCGACCCTGGCATCTGTGCAGAGACCAACGGCGGAACCCATATGGGCATGGAGGATATTGGCGTTATGCGCTCCATCCCCACCATGGTCATCTATGAGCCAGCTGATGCTGCTGAGTTTATCAAGGCACTGCCGGTCATCAATGATTATCCCCATGCTATGTACATCCGTCATCAGAGAACAGAGGCTCAGGACGTCCATGAAGGCGACTTTGAGTTTGATCTGTTCAAGGCGGAATTGCTCAAAGAGGGCGCAGATGTAACCATCGCCGCTTCTGGCTATATGGTTGCTGAGGCACAGAAAGCTGCCGATATTCTTGCAAAAGACGGCATCAATGCTGAGATCCTCAACGTACATACCATTAAACCTCTGGATGGCGAGACCATCGCGGCTTCTGTCAAGAAGACCGGATGCCTGGTCACTGCAGAGAACCACAATATTATCGGTGGTCTGCGTTCCGCTATTCTGGAAGACTTCTCCGAGCGCGGTGTCTTTGTTCCCACTGAGGCCATCGGTGTGAAAGATCACTTTGGCGAAGTTGGCTTCCTGCCCTTCCTCCAGGAGAAATATCATATGAGACCAGAGGATATTGCAGAGGCTGCAAAGAAAGTCATCGCGAAGAAATAAGCGAAACTAAAGCAGAGCGACAAAATCTCCTTATTTCTAATAAGGAGATTTTGTTTACCTTCATTGGCAGAGAGGCTCTGCATTTTATCCTTACTTCTTCTGAAAAAACATAGGAAAACCACAAAAGGAGGATCATTCATGGAAAAATTGATTCTTGGTTATATCCCCACCCGAAGAACTATCTTCAGTGTGCCGGATGCTATCAAATTCAATAAGCTGATCCGGGAAAAGCTGGAGGAATATACCGATCGTATTGAGATTGTAGGAATTGAAGATATCAACGAAGAGGGCTTGATTGTTGATAATATCAGGGATGTGGAAGCTATCATCCAGAAGATGAAGGTCAACAAGGTAGACGCCATCTTCATCCCCCACTGCAATTTTGGTACAGAGGATTCTGTGGCCCGCATTGCCAGGGAAGTAGGAAAACCCACCCTGCTGTGGGGTCCCCGGGATGAAGCCCCCCTGCCCGATGGGCAGCGTCTGCGGGATACCCAATGCGGTATGTTTGCCACAGGTAAGGTACTCCGCCGCTTCGGGGTGAAATTCACCTATATTACCAACTCCACCCTGGATAGCGAAGTATTTGCCAGAGGTTTTGACAACTTTATCCGCGCCGCCAACGTGGTCAAGCATTTTAAAAAGACAAGAATTCTTCAAATCGATACCCGTCCGGCCGGTTTCTGGTCTGTCATCTGCAATGAGGGTGAGCTGCTGGAGAAATTCGGCATTGAAACCCATCCCATCTCTTTGACAGAGCTGGAAATGAAGACAAAGGCATTGGAAGCAGAAAACAGCGACGAGCTGAAAGCCACTGTGGCAGACATCAAGAAGAAAATAAACTGCCAGGGGGTAGAGGAGAAGTATATCATCCGGGTGGCAGCCATGAAGCTTGCCATGAAGTCCTTTGCAGACGAATACCAGTGCAACTGTGCTGCGATCCAGTGCTGGAACGCCATGCAGGACTGCATGGACATTATGCCCTGCCTTGCCAATGGCCTGCTCACCGAGGAGGGCTTCCCGGTAGCATGTGAAACCGATATCTGCGGCGCTATCTCATCTGTTATGGCGCAGGCTGCGACCTTCGGACAGAAACCGGCCTTCTTCGCCGATATCACTGTCCGCGATTGGGATAATGAGAATGGAGAACTGCTTTTCCACTGCGGCAACTTCCCGCCCTCTCTTATGACCGACGGCAAATTCCGTACCCACTTTACCTTCCCGTCCCAGTCCCAGGGTACCGGCGAGGGCGAAATCAAGGGCGGAGATATCTCCATTATCCGTTTTGACGGCGACCATGGAGAGTACTCCCTGCTCATGGGCAAGGCCAAAGGCTATCATGGCCGGTTCTCCCGCGGTTCCTTCCTGTGGGTGGAGGTCAATGATTGGCCCCTGTGGGAGGAAAAGGTCATCACCGGTCCTTATATCCATCATGCCATTGGCATTCATGAGTACATCGTCCCGGTGATGTACGAGGCATGTAAGTATCTGGGGATTACTCCCGATCCGGTCGATCCGGAAGAAAAGGAAATCCAGGCATGGCTGAGAGGTTCCAAATAATTGGATTTTGGGATTCCCGTTCTTCCCAGAACGATACTGATAGGCAATCCATGGGAAAGGGCCCGGCGCCTAACGCGCCGGGCCCTTTCTGCTGTAAAGATGTATCTTAAAAAGACTTTTGTTGAAAATACAGAAAATGGATAAATATACTTGCAAGTTGGAAAAAATTTTTGTAATATAAGAATAGATATATTTCATATTCTAATGGACATCATGAAGAAAGAAAATTAGACGTGTAAGCAGATCTTGCGAGGGATATGGAATGTAAGTGATTTTTACAATGGGAAGAAATTCTGAGAAGACAGAGGTGTGAAAAATGATGTATGATGTAGTATCATTGGGTGAATTTATTATTGATTTTACTCCTTATTCCAATCCCGAGAACAAAATCGTTTTTGAACAGAAGCCGGGCGGCGCCCCCTGCAACCTAGCCGCAGGCGTTGCCAAATTAGGAAAAAAGGCAGCGTTTATCGGCAAGGTAGGCAAGGACATGTTCGGTGATGTCTGTATCGAGACACTGGAGCAGGCTGGCATTGATACCAAGGGTGTGGTGATGACCGATGCGTGTAATACAACTTTGGCTTTTGTCAAGCTGCTGCCCTCCGGAGACCGCCGCTTTTCCTTCTATCGCAATCCGGGCGCGGATATGATGCTGGCCTTTGATGAGGTGGATCTTTCTCTCATTGACAACACCAAGATTTTCCACTTTGGTTCTGTGTCCATGACCCATGAACCGGCCCGTACTGCCACCATGGAAGCAGCAAAATATGCCAAGAGCAAGGGCAAGATTATTTCTTACGATCCCAACCTGCGGGAATCCCTCTGGCCGGATCTGAGTACTGCTAAAGACGTCATGCTGGAAGCTATGCAATATGCTGATATTGTGAAAATTTCCCATGAGGAGCTGGAGTTCCTGACGGGGCTGACTGATTTGGATCAGGGCTCTAAACTGCTGATGGAGCAGTATGGCATCAAAATGATGACCATTACCCTGGCTGCGGACGGCGCCTACGGCCGGGTCGGGGACAACACCGTGAAATTGGGCGCCTATGACGTGAAAACCATTGATACCAACGGTGCGGGCGATTCCTTCTTCTCCGGTGTCCTGTATAAGGTGCTGGAGTTGGATAAACCTGTGGATCAGGTAAACGCCCAGGAACTGCACGATATCATTGATTTTGGCAACGCCACCGGTTCTATTACCACAACGGGGAAAGGAGCCATCCCCTCCATGCCCACCCTGGAGCAGGTGTATGATTGCATCAAAAACGTACCCATCCTCAAATAAAAGAAATAGAGCAGAAAGTAGTGCCTCCACAATTTTTTGTGGAGGCACTTTAATTTTTGCATGTTGACAAAAAAAAGACGCTGTGATATGATATCCGCAAAAGTTGGAAACGTTTCCGGTATGGTTACCGGAAACGTTTCCTTCAACGGATGATCTTGAAAGGGAAAGGAGGGAAGACGCCATGGGGAGTATGAATATCCGGGATATTGCCAGGCTCAGCGGTGTTGGAGTCAGCACTGTGTCCCGGGTGCTCAACAACCACCCGGATGTCAATGCCAAAACCAAGCAAAAGGTACTGCGGGTGATGAATGAACACAACTACATGCCCAACAACAGCGCCCGGAACTTGAAAAGGATCAAAAGCCGGACCATTGGTGTGGTAGTCAAGGGAATTACCAACCCCTTCTTTTCTCCTATGCTGCGGGTTATTGAAGGAGAGCTGGCCCAGAGAGGCTATGCCATGTTTCTGACCCAGGCCGACGATTTTGCGGATGAAATCCACATTGCGGCGGAGCTGCAGATGGAGCGGCGGCTGGAAGGTATCATCTTTTTGGGAGGAATTTTCCAGTATTCCAAAGAGAGGCTTTCCATTCTGAAGGTTCCTTTTGTCTTTGCCACCATCCAGGTATCCAGCGATATGGAGGGGGAATGCTACTCCACCATTTCCATTGATGATACCCTGGAGGCCTATCGGGCCACCCGTTACCTTCTGGAGCGGGGCCATCGCCGTATTGGTATCCTGGCAGGCGCCTTTGAGGAAAAAAGCATCAATCGCCTGCGGCTGGAAGGCTATCTCAAGGCTTTGGGGGAGTATGGTATTGGCTATGATGAGCATATCCACAAAAATTGTAACTTCACCTACAAAGGCGGCTACGAGGCGGCTCGGTCTCTTCTCCGGGAGACAGATGTGACGGCCATCTTTGCCATTTCGGATGTGATGGCAGTAGGAGCTATGCGGGCCGTTCTGGAGGCGGGCAAAAGGATTCCGGAGGACATTGCCATTATGGGCTTTGACGGATTAGATTTGACCGAGTTTACCTATCCGGGGATCACCACCGTTTGCCAGCCCAGTGAACAGATGGCCTTGGAGGCGGTGACCACCGTGCTGGATATCATTGAGCAGAAGGGAAACCACCGCCATTCCGTGTATCCCTGCAAGATTATTGAACGGGGTTCCACCGGATGGACGGAAGAAAAGATAGATAACGGATATAAAGGCGAAGACCTTGACAGAGAAATGGGGGAGCATCATGACCAAGGTAAAGGTGCAGTTGCACCATAAGCCCCAAGAAAAAGAGAGAAAAGCGGGAATTCTCATGCATATTACCTCCCTTCCCAGCAACCATGGCATCGGAACGTTGGGAAGAGAAGCCTATCGGTTTGTCGATTTTCTGAAGGAAAGCGGTATTTCCTGCTGGCAGATGCTGCCGCTGGGCCCTACCGGCTTCGGAGACTCTCCTTATCAGTCCTTTTCCACCTTTGCGGGGAATCCCTATCTCATCGATTTGGATTTGCTGGTGGAATGGGGACTGATGGAGCAGGAGGAAATCGACGATCGCCTTCTGGTAGGGGATCCGCACAAGGTGGATTTCAAAGCTCAGTTTGACCACCGGCTGCCACTGCTGCGAAAAGCCTATGAGCGGGGATGGAACCTCTATGCCAAGGAGGTGGAGGCCTTCCGCCGGAGCAGCGGATACTGGCTGGAGGACTATGCTCTTTACATGGCGGGAAAACGGAAGTTTCAGAATGCGCCGTGGTATGAATGGGAACAGGGCGCAAAAAATCGGGAGCCGGAAGCCCTAAAATCCTTGGCGCAAGAAATGAAAGACGAAATCCAATATGTCGTTTTTACACAGTTTTTGTTTTACAAACAGTATAAAAACATAAAATTATACGCAAATCGACAAGGGATTACACTGATCGGGGATCTTCCCATCTATGTAGCCTACGACAGTGCGGACGTCTGGTCCCATCCGGAGCTGTTTTTGCTGGATGAGGATCTTCGGCCAGTGCTCTGTGCAGGGGTGCCGCCGGATCTGTTCAGCGAGGATGGACAGCTTTGGGGAAATCCAGTTTACCGGTGGAAAATCCACCGTGCGGATAGGTACCGTTGGTGGATGCAGAGAATCCGCGCCGCTTTCCAGCGCTGTGATATGATCCGCTTCGACCATTTCCGGGGATTTAACGATTACTGGGTAGTTCCTTGGGGCAATCGAACCGCGCGGGGCGGGCACTGGTGCAAAGGACCTGGAATGGACTTTTTCCGGGAACTGAAGGCGCAGCTGGGAGACCGGCCCATGATTGCGGAAGATCTGGGCCAGCTCACCGACGGGGTGACAGAGCTGCTGGAGGCATCGGGGCTTCCTGGTATGAAGGTGCTGCAGTTCGCTTTTTCCCCAGAGGAGCGCAGCGCTTATCTGCCGCATCACCATAAAAAGAACAGCGTGGTCTATACAGGAACCCATGACAATGAAACCCTCTGCGGATTTTTTCTCCATGCGCCTGACAAGGTCAAAGACTTTGCAGCGGATTATTTGGGATGCAAGGCCGAAACAGAGCCTCTCACCTGGGAAACGATCCGCTGTGCCTTTGCCAGCGTTGCGGATTTGGCTGTGGTTCAGATGCAGGATCTGCTCCTGCTGGGAGATCGGGCCCGGATGAACGAACCCTCCACCGTAGGGAAAAACTGGCAGTGGAGGATGAACAAAGGAATGCTAACCCCGGCGCTTTCAGAGAAGCTGAAAGCACTGTGCAGTATATACGAGAGATAGTCAAGGCGCAAAAGACGCCAACCCTAATAGGGAGCACCGGCGAACCCTCTTAGTGGACAAACGAAACGAATACGCCGGAGAAATGGGAGGAATCTGAATGCTTGACACCAAGAGAATTGCAGAAGAAGTAAAACGCGACATCCAGCTATGCCGGGTGCAGAAAAAAGATCTGACAGGGGAATTGATCAGTGTACTGCTGTCCAAGGCCATCATGCGGGAACTGATTCCCCTCCATGATGAGACGGTAGAGAAACAGCGGGAAGTAAAAAACGCCTATTATCTGTCGGCGGAGTACCTCATGGGCCGGATGGTTCAGAACAATCTGATCAACCTGGGCATCTATGATGAGCTCAAAGAGGAAATGGAGAAACTGGACCTGGATATTAACCTGCTGGAAGAAGTGGGCGATGCGGGTCTGGGCAACGGCGGCTTGGGTCGTCTGGCTGCCTGTTTCCTGGATTCCGGCGCCACATTGAACCTGCCGCTGAACGGTTATGGCCTGCGCTATCGGTACGGCCTGTTTCGGCAGGAGTTTGAGGATGGCTTCCAGAAGGAGTATGCTGACAATTGGCTCAAATATCCCGATCCCTGGAGCTTACGCAGGGAGGACAGAGGATGTCTGGTGGAACTGGAAGGGAAAAAGGTCAGGGCGGTGCCCTACGACATGCCGGTCATCGGCTATCATACCCAGACCATCAACAGCCTCCGCCTGTGGCAGTGCGAGGCCGTAGAAGAATTTGACTTTGAGAAGTTTAACGACTATGAATACGACGCGGCTGTGGCAGAAAAAAATTATGCGGAGAACATCACCCGGGTGCTCTATCCCAACGACAGCACCGATGAAGGCAGAAAGCTGAGAATCAAACAGGAGTATTTCCTTTCCAGCGCGTCCTTGCAGGACATTGTTCGTACTCATAAAGAAAACGGACGCTCTCTGTCCGCCTTTGCCAAATACAACGCCATCCAGCTCAACGATACCCATCCGGTATTCTCCATTCCGGAGCTGATGCGGATCCTCATTGATGAGGAGGGCGTCACCTTTGAAAATGCCCTGGATATTGTCCGCAATACCTTTGCTTACACCAACCATACCATCATGGCCGAGGCTCTGGAAAAATGGGATATTGAGCTGGTGGAAGGCATTGTTCCCCGCATGGTGGAGATCATCACCATGATCGACGCGCAGCTCCAAAAAGATCTAGCGGCGGCGGGCATCCCCGAGGAAAAAGCGGAAGGAATGGCTATCATCCAGGATGGAAAAATCCACATGGCGCGTCTTGCTATCTATTTGAGCCATTCGGTCAACGGTGTGGCAAGGATTCACACCGAAATTCTCAAGCAGCGGGAGCTCCACGATTGGTATGAGCTCTATCCGGAGCGTTTTAACAACAAGACCAACGGCATTACCCAGAGGCGTTGGCTGGTGCTGGCCAATCCTCATCTGGCCAACTATATCACCAGGCTGCTGGGCAGCGACCAGTGGGTTACTGATTTGGATCAGCTGGAGGAGCTGAAAAAATTTGGTACGGATGAACAGGTTCTCAAGTCCTTCCAGGATATCAAGCAGATCAATAAGCAGCGTCTGTGTGATATGATCTGGAAGAGAGAGGGGATTAAACTCTCCCCAGACTTTATCTTTGATATCCAGGTCAAACGCCTGCATGAATACAAGCGGCAGTTCCTCAACGCCCTGGTGATTTTGGATATTTACTATTGTCTGAAGGACAAAGTCATCGCCGATTTTACCCCCACTGTCTTCATTTTCGGAGCCAAGGCCGCTCCTGGATATATGAGGGCCAAAGCTATCATCAAATTCATCAACGAGGTGGCAAAGCTCATCAACAATGACCCGGAGGTCAATGATTTGATAAAGGTGATTTTTGTCACCAACTACGATGTTTCTTATGGAGAGCGGCTCTTCCCGGCGGCAGATGTGTCGGAGCAGATCTCTACAGCGGGGACAGAGGCTTCGGGAACGGGCAATATGAAGTTCATGCTCAACGGTGCCGTAACCCTGGGTACCTATGACGGAGCCAATGTGGAAATTGTAGAAGCCGCAGGCATGGAGAATAACTACATATTCGGCGCCCGGGTGGAGGAACTCGAAGCGCTGAAGGACTATGATCCGGCGGCCCTGTATGAAGGTAATGCGCGGATCCGGCGGATACTGGACACCCTGATCGACGGCACATTTGACGACGGAGGAACAGGAATGTTCCAGGAGCTTTATGATAGTCTACTCAAAGGGGCGTCATGGCACGACCCGGACAATTACTACCTGCTATATGATCTGCCTTCCTACATTGCAGCTAAGCTGAAGGTCAATAAGGAATACAAGGACAGGATGAAATTTGCATCCCGCTGCTGGATGAATATGGCGTCTGCCGGACGCTTCAGCAGTGACCGGACCATCCGGGAGTATGCCGAAGATATTTGGGATATCGCTCCCATTGAAGGCTAAAAAAGAAAAACAGCCGCTTATGCGGCTGTTTTTTTAGAATTGATTCACATTTTTAATTCTTCTTTGATTTATAATATTTAGGCAAAGAAAAATAAATCGTGTAGAGGAAGGGGAATCCTATGGTTAGTAAAACTTGGTGGAGGAAGTACGGAAAGCTTCCCAGTATATTTGAAGCTTTTCTTCATATTACCCTGTTTTTTATGGTTTTAGAAATTGGCATCCATCTGCCATTTTCTATTTTTGAAGTCCCTTTTGTTGTTACGGCAGTACTTTTTCTGGTATTGTTTTTACGAGGAGGATGGCGAAAAGCCAAAGAGCGCTTTTTGCTTTTAATCCGCCGAGTAGCGGCATCTAAATGGCTACTTATCTTTTTGTCGGCTTATATTCTTTTAGACATTATCGGTATCTTTTATTCCCCTGCGAAAGATTTGGCAGTAGTAAAATATATAGTAGTCGTCCCTATGGCGTTCTTTTGCGTTATGTTAGTTTTTTATTGTGAGAATAGGGGGAAAATTACTAGGATCTTATGGAACATAGGAGTTTCAGGGACTTTCTTGGCAGTATTTACTCTATTTAATTATTTTGTGTGGGAAATTCTTCCTGTACCTTACTATCGCAGACTTTCTATGTTGGTAGATTACAACCGTTTTGCTACTGTAGTCTTTATTGGCTTTTTGGTTTTATTGGTTTTGCTCCTCAATTCCAATTTGTCTTTGGCTAAAAAGTATTTTGCAATATTTATGGTTTCTTTGGTCAATTTCCCCGTCCTTTATCTTTGTGGTTCCCGGAGAACTTATTTGACTTTAATTCCTGCCCTGATAATTATTGCAGGATATCAGATTATCAGTACTGCCTATAAAGGTAAAAAGTCTCAGGTGTGGAAGAATGCGGCAGCATTAGTCTTGGTGGCGCTTCTGGTCTTTTCTATTAATGCTCCGTTTTTTCGAGCATTCCAAAATTTGTCTCAATCAAAATATGAAAGCTATGTTGAGGAAACTGGAAATGAAATGACCGAGGGAAGTATTGATACTATTATTGATAGTATTGGAGAAGGAAGCATGTTTGCTAAGCGAGCAGCTATTTGGGGACTCGCCTTAGACGAAGCTGCCTCTTACTCTCCTATGGAAATGGTGGTAGGAAGAGGTACTTCTTATGAAGCTTATCTATATGATGTTCGTTCGAGTGAGAAATTAGATCAACTTTATGAAAGTTATGAGCCCAAAGCTCAATATTGGATGACTCCTCATAATTTCCTTATTTCTGATTTTCTTAGCGGAGGGATACTAAAATTAGGAGCCTCGTTAGGAGTATGGAGCTGTATCGCATTATGCCTAGTACAATTACTCCGATACAAAGCCAGTCGTTCCCTTTTCTATGGGGTGGGGCTATGTATTGTTTTCATCAATTGTATGATTTCTGGACGTTATAGCTATATCTATGAAAAGCACTTTTGGATTTTTGTAGCACTCATGATTTTAGAGTGGGGTATAGTAAAGCAAGAACGTATGATAGGTTCTCAAAATAGTTTCACTTCTTCCCCAGAAGATATGAAAGGGATTGCTTAATAATAATTAACTTGATTCCTGCTGATGATTAAGCTTCCTAAGACACCAGTAACGGTGACCCTGGCCGCAGTGATGGCGAGTAAGTTTGCCCTCATGTCTCAGGGCGGCTTCACCGATTTTGTGTATAGTGCGGATGTCTTGGTCACAACGGTAGGCCTTATCCTGCTGAACTTTTCTCCTGATATTCTTTCCTGGCTTGGAAGGAAAATGAAAAGACAAAAGACATAAAAAGCCGGCGCTATGCGCCGGCTTTTTGCGGATTTTAAGCTGCCGAAAAATCTATTGTATCGAGAAATGAAAGAGAAAAAACCTTAGAAGGATCCCCCGCCACTATCAAAGCGGAAGACCCGGAAAATCTTTCCGGGCCTTCTGCTTGAGACGATAGGAGGAACGTTATGAGGATTGCTCAGCCTGAAAACCATGCATAAAGCCATCCAGTTCCAGACTGCAGATGTCACCGGCAATGATCTTGTCATTGTAGACCACCATATTAGCCCTGACTCCCTCTGGTACACCGGGATAGTTGGTCACAACATAAGAATAGCGCTTTGCTGTTTTTCCCTTGTATTTCTCCAGGTCCAACCCCTGCTTTTTCTGCATGGCATTGTAATTTTCATAGATTTCATTAAATTCAGAGGGGATGATGAGTTCCACAATTTCGGCGGGATCACTTTCTACCTCCCAGCCGAAATGGGAAAGAAAGGCCAATCGCTCCTCGTTTGTAGCCGCTTTGTAGGTCAGGGTCCCCGTCTTTTTTTGAGATGACGTGGTCTCTACATCCTCAGCAGAAGACAGGGCCCAGATACACAGGCAAAGAGTGGCCAGTATTACACAGAGCCCGCCGATGAGCGTTTTTTTGTTGGTTTTAAAGGATTTGACGAACATGGTTTCCCCTTCCTCTCCGAATCGTAATGGTGTCACAGGAGCAAGGACCCGGGGAACCGGGGCCTTTTCGAAACTATCCTATCTATATGCGGGATGGGAAGCGGATATGCCCTGCATTGGGGAGAAAAAGGTGATGACTTCGGATGTGTGTGTTATAATAATCCTAAATTCTGAGGACGAATACTGTTGTGAAAGGAGATGGCTATATGGAACGTCTGGACAAAATCCTGGCTGCCGCAGGTTGCGGCTCCCGAAAAGAGGTCAAGGCTTTGGTGCGGCAGGGTAGGGTCAAAATCAATGGGACAACGGTGAGATCTGCTGACGAAAAAATTGATCCCCAATTGGACAAAATTCTGCTGGATGGGACATTGATTGAATATAAAAAGCACATTTATCTGATGATGAACAAGCCCCAGGGTGTCATCTCTGCCAGCAGTGATCCCAAAGCGTCTACCGTAGTAGATCTGGTGCCGGAATCTCTGCGGCGCAAAGGATTATTTCCGGCGGGAAGGCTGGATAAAGACACCGAGGGCTTTGTCCTGTTGACAGATGACGGCCAGTTTGCCCACGATATCCTTTCTCCCCGTAAGCATATTCCCAAAACCTATGTGGCAACAGTGGACATTCCCTTGGATCAGCGGGCGGTGGAGGCCTTTGCCCAGGGGATTGATATCGGCCAGGGCCAAATCTGCAAAAGTGCCCAGCTGCGCCTGGTGGAGAAGGAAGGACGCCAGGAATGCATTGTGGTGCTCCAAGAGGGAATGTACCACCAAATTAAGCGGATGTTTGGGACGCTCGGCGGCCGGGTGCTGACCCTCAAAAGAATCCGGATGGGGAATCTGGATCTAGATGAGAAGCTGGCTCCTGGCCAGTGTAGGGAGCTGACAGAGGCGGAATTACAGCAGCTGAAATGCCTGCTTTAGGGATTTGTGCAATTTGTTGAACGTATACGAAAAAGCTAAAAAATCCAAAGGGATTTACTGGAAAGCCTCGGATTTCTTTATGTTCTGTTCATATAATCTCAAAATTCTTGGGGTAAAATAAGGCCTGTATTACGCCAAAGTTGGAGGTTTTACAAAAAATCAGGAGATTTTAACAACTTTTATTCATCAAAATGTTGCAAATTGTATTTTTTTTGTGTAAAATATATAAGAGCAGTTTCGTACATTTTACATAAAAGCTTTTCGCAGGTTATGCGTCCGCAATTTGTAGAAGAAGGGGAATAAAAGGTTATGTCGAACAGATTATTTCAAGGCGTAGTACATCAGATGCGCGACACACTGGATCGGGTGATCGGCGTAGTGGACGACACTGCCACCATTATCTCGTGCAGTGATCTGACTAGGATCGGTGAAACCAGCGAATACATTTCACTGGATCTGGTGGAGTCCAACGACATTTTTGTCCGTGACGGTTATACCTATAAGCCGTTCGGCACAAGAATGAAACCCGACTATGCCGTTTTTGTAGAGGGAACGGACGACATGGCGGCTAAGTTTGCCGGCATTTTGGCGGTATCCCTGTCCAGCATCAAACAATACTACGACGAAAAGTATGACCGCAACAACTTTATCAAGAATGTCATCTTGGACAACATCCTGCCTGGGGACATCTATGTCAAGGCAAGAGAGCTCCATTTTAATACGGACATCAACCGTGTGGTACTGCTCATCCGCATTGTGTCCTCCAACGACATTTCTGCATTTGACGTCATCCAGAACCTCTTCCCGGACAAGCAGAAGGACTTTGTATTCAACATCAGTGAGTCCGATATCGTGCTGGTCAAAGAGATTAAGCCGGGAATTGAATCTAAAGACCTGGAAAAGCTGGCCCGCTCTATTGTGGATACTTTGGGCAGCGAATTCTACACCCGGGTTGTGGTAGGTATCGGTACTTCTGTGGCTGGTATCAAGGATTTGGCCCGCTCCTTTAAGGAGGCTCAGGTGGCGCTGGAAGTGGGTAAGGTATTTGACACCGAGAAATCCATTGTCAGCTATGACAATTTGGGAATCGCAAGGTTGATATATCAGCTTCCCACTACCTTATGCGAGATGTTCTTGCGGGAAGTCTTTAAAAAGGGTTCCATTGAGAGCCTGGATCATGAGACTCTTTTCACGATCCAAAAGTTCTTTGAAAACAACCTCAATGTCTCCGAGACATCGAGAAAACTGTTTGTACACAGAAATACTCTGGTTTACCGGCTGGAAAAGATCAAGAAACTGACCGGTTTGGATTTGCGGGAGTTCGACCATGCCATCATCTTTAAGGTAGCGTTGATGGTGAAAAAATATTTGACGGCTAACCCTGTGAAATACTGATGACAACAAATAAGAGATGCGGGAACACAACATCCCCGCAATGAAAAATGCGCCGTCAGGCGCATTTTGATGTTATCTTTCAGATAGACCCTTCGCTGGGATAGAGATATCCTTTTGTCCCAGTTGAACCAACTGAAATCCAAGAGGCGGTGCAAAAGTGATAAGTTTCAGCAATGTGTCCAAGGATTATCCTACGGGCACGCATGCGCTCAAAGATGTGAATTTGTTCATTGATAAGGGAGAATTCGTTTTTGTGGTCGGGGCTTCTGGCGCGGGAAAAAGTACGCTGGTCAAATTGATCATGCGGGAAGAGAAGCCTACGTCAGGAAAGGTGATGGTCAACGGGTTTGATCTGGGGAGCCTTAAGCGCCGACAGATTCCTAAATTCCGGAGAACCCTGGGCATGGTGTTCCAGGATTTCCGATTGATCCCCAATATGAATGTATATGACAACGTGGCCTTTGCGCTGCGGGTAACCAATGTTTCCTATCATGATATCCGCCGGCGTGTTCCCTACATACTGGGCCTTGTGGGGCTTGCCTCCAAGGCAAAATCTCTACCGGAGCAGCTCTCCGGTGGTGAACAGCAGAGGGTAGCCTTGGCACGGGCCCTGGTGAACAACCCCTCTCTGATTATCGCCGATGAACCCACCGGCAATATTGACCCTGAATTGTCCTTTGAAATTGTGGATCTTCTGAATGAAATTAACCGCTGCGGCACCACCATCATTATGGTGACCCATGAACACGACCTGGTCGCAAAATTTAACCGCCGAGTGATCACATTAGATAGTGGCAGGATTGTGTCTGACCATAACGATTGGAGGTCAACTGATGAAGGCAAGTAGTTTTCGTTATCTGTTGAAAGAGGGGTTTCGCGGCTTTTGGGTCAACCGTCTGATGTCCTTGGCTTCCATTGGCGTTCTCATCGCCTGCATGCTTCTTATTGGGGCGGCAGTGCTGGTGTCCATCAACATTAATTCCATTGTGGGATATGTAGAGGATCAGAATGAGATGGTGGTATTCGTCCAGGATGATGTTCCCGAATCGGACGTGGACGACATCGAAGAGCAGCTCAATCAGACAGATAATCTAACCGACGTGATCTTTGTTTCCAAAGAGGAGGCTCTGGCTCAGACGCTGGAAAGCGTAGGGGAGCAGGACGAGTTTTTTGAAGATTTGAAGGATCAAAACCCCATGCCTTTTTCCTTCCGGGTGAAGGTAGACGATCTTTCTAAGCTGGCGGAGACCCAGCAGGCCATTGAGCAAATCGACGGGGTGGATTATGCCAGGGCGCCTACCGAAATTGCAGGTACGCTGACTACAATCAAGCATATTGTCTATGTGGCGGGAATCGTTATTGTTGGAATTCTGCTGGTTGTATCCATGATCATCATTTCCAATACCATCAAGATCACCGTTTTCAACCGCAGAAAAGAGATCAATATCATGAAATATGTAGGAGCCACCGATGGTTTTATTAAGATGCCGTTTTTGGTGGAGGGAATCCTTCTGGGGCTCATTTCCGCTATCCTATCCTTTTTCCTGCTGTGGGGCGGCTATAACCTCCTGATCTATTATGTGGATCAGGCGCCTGTTTCCTCTCAGTGGATTCAAGAGGCTTTTATGAATGTGGTGCCTTTTACGGCAGTGGCGAGACAGTTGGCTCTTGGTTTTGGCGTGGGAGGCATCCTCCTAGGAGCATTAGGGAGCCTTGTGTTTGTGAGAAAATATCTGAAGGTATAGTGTTTTGACACCATTACCGAAAACAAATAATGGGATAAAATCAAACTCTAGGGAGGGGATGCGACATGCCCAAAAGGCGGAAACTGAAATGGACAGCATTGCTGCTATGCGTATGCATGATGATTGCCACCTGTGGTGCCTATGCTGCTGATGAGGAGACACAGCCTCCAGCGGAGGAAGAATCCTCTCAGCAATCTTCAGTAGATCAGGACCGGATTGATGAACTGCAGGACCAGCTAGAGGATTTGCAGGATCAACAGGATGCCCTTCAGGCTGAGATTGACAACGCAAAGACAGAACGGGAAAAGAAGCTGGCAGAAAAAAGCCAGCTGGATTCCCAGATCAGCATTATCCGACAGGAAATATCGGTTCTCACCGAGAAAATAGGGGCTTTGGAGGACAGCATCTCCACCACGGAGGCAAAGATTGCCCAGACAGAAGAGAATATTCAGCAAAAGGAAAAGAACATCGACGACAACTTCGAGCTGTTTAAGCAGCGGCTCAGAGCCATGTATATGCGTGGGGAAGCAAGTTCCCTAGGATTGATCCTTGGTGCCGACAGTTTCTATGATTTCTTGACCAAGGCTGATGTTGTCCAGCGGATTACGGATCAAGATAAGGAACTGATTGATAACCTAAAGAACGACAAGGCAGAGCTGGAGGAAGACAAGAAGTCCCTGGAAGAAGACAAGCTTGTTTTAGATGATGCCAAAGCAGAAATCGAGAGCGATAAGGCACAGCTGGATGCGAAGCAACAGGATCTGGATAGCAAACTCGACCAGACTGAAGATGAGATCGATTACATTACCCAGCTTGAGGAGCAGTATTTAGCGAACCAAGCCACCATTCAACAGCAGATGGAAGCTGCGTCGGCAGAGATATCCCAGATTATCCAGGATGCCCAGAATAGTGGATCTGGTCAGGGTAGTGAGTTTGTCGGCGGTGAATTCGGATGGCCGCTGCCTGGCTTTAGTAATATTACTTCTTACTACGGTTGGCGTTTTAACAATACTGATTTCCATACTGGCATTGACATTTCTGGTGCCAGTGTCTATGGTGCTCCCATTGTGGCGGCCAATGACGGCACTGTCATCAAAACCAATTACGCCTATACAGATGGAGTGGGTTATGGTATGTATGTCATCATCGACCATGGCGGTGGTTACAGTACCTTGTATGCCCATACCAGCGGCATTGCGGTTTCTGAGGGACAGAAGGTGAGCCGGGGCGATACCATCGCTTATGTCGGTTCTACCGGATGGTCCACCGGCGCTCATCTCCACTTTGAAGTCCGTATCAATGGAGATGATGTAAATCCGCTGCCCTACCTGCAAGGCTAGCAGGGAAAGCAGCCATAAGGAGCAGATTCATGAGTAAAAAAATATCACTGGGTGCGGCGATTACATTTATGATTATCACCGCAGCCGTCACCTTTTGCATCGCCATGGTTTTCGCCATGAACAACTTCAACGAAAAAGTTCACAATGTCAAAGAGCGAGAAACTATGTATGCGAAGATTGCTGAGGTGGACCGGATTGTCCGGCAAAATTACAGCGGAACCATTGATGAAACCCAGCTCAACGATGCCCTAGCCCACAGCTATATTGAGGGTATTGGAGACGAATATGGCTCTTATCTTAGCGCTAAGGAATATCAAGAGTTGCAGGAGTCTTTGGCTGGCAAACGGGTTGAAGTAGGCGCATCCTTTGAAGTAGAAGGAGGTTCCTTGAGAGTAACCCAGGTGTATGATGACTCCCCTGCACAGAATGCGGGGCTACAGGTGGGAGATATGGTGGTCAAAATTGATGACACCGATCTAACTACAGATAATATTGATCAGGCGGCGGAACTGATTCAAGGCGACGCAGGAACCACTGTGACCCTGGTGGTCCGCCGGGACAATACCGATGAAGAGCTGGAGATGACCCGCCGCAATGTGGAGATTCCCACGGTGGAGGCCCGTCTCATTGGGGAAAAGGGATATATCCGGATTACCACCTTTAACGATGTGACTCCGGATCAGTTTGGAAAAGCCTTAAACGAAATGCTGAATAACGGCGCTACCAGTCTGATTTTTGATGTGCGGGATAATGGAGGCGGCACCATTGATGCTGCTGCCAAAGTACTGGACACTCTATTGCCTGAAGGCCCCATTGTATCCGCTACCTACAAAGATGGTACGACAGAGGTCCTGGCTGAATCCGATGGCGGGTATGTCTATAGCACGCCTATGGTGGTCTTGGTGAATGAAAAGACCGCCAGCGCTGCGGAGCTCTTTGCTCAGGCACTGAAAGACTATGGAATGGCCAGGTGTGTGGGTACCACTACCTTTGGTAAGGGAAAAATCCAGCAGCTGTTCACCCTCAATGATGGATCCGCCATCAATTTGACCGTAGGTACCTTTAATCCGCCCTATAGTTCCTGCTTTGATGGCGTAGGTGTTAAGCCAGACTATGAAGTGGCACTTCAGCTGGAAGATGGAACTACCTTTGACGATTTGGAAGAAGAGGAAGATGCCCAACTGCAAAGAGCGATTGCGGTACTGGATCAGATGCTACTCAATGACACTGAGGGAAGCCAGACTACACCACAGACAGAAAGCGCTTCTGAAAGCAGCGAATCCACTAGCAGCGAGTCATCTTCAGAGGAAGAGGATGCGGCAGCATAAAGGTGATACCTCTCAAACAATGCATATGGTAGATTTAGATTTCCAAAAGACCTGATGAAAATCAGGTCTTTTTCTCATCTTTTTCCCATAGGATGATGTTGCAGGACCTTGTCTCAACGGATCTGGACAGGCAGGATGGGAAGAGGGTGGAGATTATCTTTGTGGTGTTGTGTGCTTCGGATGGAATGGAGAAGCAGCGTTTTTCCATCCGCCGTCTATTTGAAAAGAGAGAATCTCAAATAGATTATGTCAATGTGGACAAAATAAGATTTGCTGTTATCACCTGGCCGGGTAGCTTTTTGGATATTGATTGGGAAGAAATTGCGGAAATGACTGGCCGGGCTGGCCGGATGCTGGTGCTACCGCGACAGGTGGAGCCGCCGGAAGAACTGGGACTTTGCCGGCTTTCGGTATGGGAATATGCAGATGCTTTGGCACGGCATTTTGTGCTGCAGTGTATGCAGCAGGCCCCTCTGCCTCTTTACCGCAAAAGTATTGGCCTTGTGGATATGCGGGGGGTTGGGGCTGACTTTGTGAGGAAAGCTGTCCGTCATGCGACGATTGTGCGGGTATCTACGGCAAACAAGGCTATGTACGACGGGGTGGCTGAAGAGATGATGGATACCTATGGCGCATCTGTCTTAGTTTCACAAAACCAGGACGACGCCTACCGTTCCGGAGTGGTTTATGCACCCCATGGACTTGTGGATCAGCACAGCGACGAAATCCTGCCGCCGATTGTGACAATCGACAAGACCAACATACGGGGACATGGACGGGTGATCAGTGGATTTCATCAGGTAATCCCTGAACAGCTCCTTGCCCTGAAACCACCGCTGATTGAGGAATCTGATTTTTTGGCAGCCCTTTGGCAGCTCTGTGGTATGCGGGAACTGGCAAGCCTGCCAATTGACTGGTGCATCTGCAATGGCAACCCAATTCCCGCGGCAGATGTCAGTGAATATATGGCCAGAATACAGCAAAAGGAGCGATAAAAAGCTTTTGTAGAACAAACTGGACCCAGGTCTTGACAGGTCAGGAATGTTCGCCTATAATACAAATATTGTCGTGGCCCCCAAGGCCAGACACTGAAAGGAAGATGCGCAGTGGCAAATCAAAAACAAATGGTTTTGACTGACGAAGGACTGAAAAAACTGGAAAATGAGCTGGAAGAGCTCAAGACAGTTAAACGAAAAGATATAGCGGAAAAGATCAAGGTTGCCCTCTCCTTTGGCGATCTGTCCGAGAACAGCGAATATGATGAGGCGAAAAATGAGCAGGCATTTGTTGAGGCGAGAATCGCTCAGCTGGAGGCTATGCTCAAAAATGTAAAGGTTCTCGATGAAGATGAACTATCCAATGAGCATGTAGGCATTGGCTCTAAGGTGAAGGCGTTGGATCTGGAATACAACGAAGAAGTCATCTATCAGATTGTCGGTTCTACCGAGTCCGACCCGATGGCCGGAAGAATCTCTGATGAATCCCCGGTAGGACAGGCACTTTTGGGTCACAAGGTTGGTGATATCGTCGAGGTGGAGGCTCCTGTGGGCATCCTGAAATTTGAGATTTTGGATATCACAAAATAGCCTGATGGTGGCAATTGGATGTATCTGACAGATGCGAGCTTTCTCCCGCGGTATACGCGGCGAATGAGAGCTCGCTTATATCTGTTTCTGTAGAAAAGCGCAAAAGAGAATGAACGGGGGACGTGAAAGATGCAGGAAAACCAAAATAACAGTGCGCCGGAACAGAGTGCGCAGGAAATGTCCGAGATTCTGCGGGTGCGTAGGGAAAAGCTGGAGGAGTTGAAGGATTCCGGAAAAAATCCCTTTGAGATTACCACCTATACCCGGACTACCACCGCTAAGGAAATTGTAGATAACTTTGCGGATATGGAAGGCAGCGAGGTTTCCATTGCCGGGCGTATGATGAGCTGCCGGAAGATGGGAAAAGCCAGCTTTTTGGATATCCGGGATGCCTCCGGCCGGATTCAGGTCTATGCACGGTTGGACGGCGTGGGAGAAGAAAACTACCGGGAATTTAAGAAGTGGGATATCGGCGATATTCTGGGTGTAGAGGGAACCGCCTTCCGAACCCAGAAGGGGGAAATTTCCGTCAAGGCGACCTCCCTGAAACTTCTTTCTAAATCCCTGCAGCCCCTGCCGGAAAAATGGCATGGCCTCAAAGACACCGAACTTCGCTATCGCCAGCGTTATGTAGATCTGATCGTCAATCCTGATGTCAAAGATACCTTTGTCAAGCGTTCCATGATTATCCGGGAGATCAGAAATTACCTGGATACTCACGGTTACCTGGAAGTGGAGACTCCTACCCTGCATACCCAGGCAGGCGGTGCGGCCGCACGTCCCTTTATCACCCACCATAACGCCCTGGATATTGACATGTATCTTCGCATCGCGTTGGAGCTGCATTTAAAACGTTTGATTGTAGGCGGTTTTGATAAGGTCTATGAAATTGGCCGGGTTTTCCGCAATGAAGGTATCGACGTGCGCCACAACCCGGAATTTACCCTGATGGAACTCTATGAGGCCTATACCGATTATCATGGCATGATGGATCTATGCGAGAATCTCATCCGTCATGTGGCCAAAGCGGTGCTGGGTACAGCCCAGATCACCTATAATGGCATTGCCATTGACCTGGAAAAGCCTTTTGAGCGTCTGAGCATGGTTGATGCGGTGAAGAAATATGCGGGAGTGGATTTCTCTACGGTGGAAACCTTGGAGCAGGCACGTGCTCTTGCCAAGGAGCATCATGTAGAGTATGAGGAACACCACCTCAAGGGTGACATCCTCAATCTTTTCTTTGAGCAGTTTGTAGAGGACAAGCTGATCCAGCCCACCTTCCTGATGGATCATCCTGTGGAGATTTCTCCTCTTGCCAAGAGAAAACCGGAAAACCCCGATTATACCGAACGGTTTGAGCTGTTTATTGTTGGACGTGAGCATGCCAATGCATTCTCCGAACTCAACGATCCGATTGACCAGCGTTCCCGTTTTGAACGGCAGGCGCAGTTAAAGGCTGCCGGAGATGAGGAAGCCTGCGATATCGATAATGATTTTATCAACGCCCTGGAATATGGTATGCCTCCCACAGGAGGCATCGGCATCGGCATCGACCGCCTGGTGATGCTGCTTACCGACAGCTATTCCATCCGGGATGTGCTGCTCTTCCCGACAATGAAACCCTTAGATTGACCGAAACGCGAAAAAGCCCGTAATATCAAGGGTTTTCGGACACAGGGGAAACGAAAAACCTTACGCCTTACACCAAACTTACACCAATCGATGTAGGAAAACGTGCAGAGGCAAAAAAATCGCATAATTTCAAAGTGTGAATGGGCGACTTTCTTTCGAGGTCGCCCATTATTTGAAAAGACAGATAAACAAATCGGGATTT
>JBMNRL010000037.1:0-27596 GCA_050944615.1 Blautia sp. | reverse complement strand
GCAAGCCGCAGGCGACGCACGAATTTAGTGCGACATATACCTGGACACTTCATGAGCCACAGGCGAATTTAGTGACCACGGTATCATGAGAGCACTTCACGGCCGCAAGCCGCAGGCGACGCACGAATTTCGTGCGCACAATAGCGACACTCACCACAATATCATTTCGGAGGTCAAACATGAAACCCAACAAACGCAAACTATTGGTCCATCTGCTTTCCTTGGGGATGCTGCTGTCCTTAGTATGTCCCCTTTCGATAAAAGCAACCGCTCAGGATGCCCAAGATGGCTCCGGGCAGACGGCAGCCGCCGATGCATGGCCGGCAGCTCCAGAGATCGGCTCCGCTTCCGCCTTCTTGCTGGAGGATTCCACCGGCGCCATCTTATACGAAAAAGCCGGGGACGAAATCCGTTACCCGGGAAGCGCCGTGAAAATTATGACCATGCTCCTGGCATTAGAAAATACCAATCTCACGGACCAAGTCACCTTCACACAGACCGGCGTAGCCGCTGCCGCCAACGGAGCTGCCAACATTGCCGCCCGGGAAGGCGAAGTGCTGACTATGGAACAATGCCTGTACGCGATCATGCTGGCTTCCGCCAACGACGCCTGTGTTCAGGTGGCTGAACACGTCAGCGGTTCTGTAGAGGCTTTTGTAGAGAAAATGAACAGCCGGGCAGCCGAGCTTGGATGCACCAACACCGTATTTACCAACCCCACCGGTCTGCCGGACGAAAATCAGCACTCCACGGCCAGAGACCTGTCACTGATCCTGCAGGCGGCCATTCAGAATGCAGACTTCTGCACCATCAGCAGCACTGCAGATTATACGATCCCCGCCACGGATTACACCGCGGCCCGGACGCTTAAAAACAGCTTTCCGCTTTCTGCTGCCGACAGCGCCACTCCCTACGAAGGAATTCTCACCGGAAAAGCCGGTTATACCCAAGCTTCCGGGAGCACATTGGTAACAGCCGCGGAAAAAAACGGCACCCGGCTCATCTGTGTACTGCTCATGGGCACAGACGGACAGACTGCCTCAGACGCTATCAGCCTCTTGGATTACGGATTCCAAAATTTCCAAAGAGTCCAGTATGCCGATCCCGTCCTGACTTTGGACGGAGGCTTTGCTATCCTTCCCAACGGCGTGACCTTGGATGGCATATCCACGCAAGAGACCCCCAAAGCTGACGGCATCTACCAGGAATACTATTACCAAAACCGTCTAGTCGGACATGCATTGATAGAAGCTGAAGAAGAGGAGGATGCCGACGTGCCGGCAGTGGAAAATGAGGCCTATCTCAAAACCCTGTCCCAGGAAAAATCCATGGTCCCCTACGCCGTCATCATCGGCTCAGGCGTTATATTGCTGGCCATCCTCGGCGTATTGCTCCGCAAAGTCCTAAAAGCATAGGGAGGAATTACCAATGAAGAAAAACACCTCACATAATCGGCGGCTGCATGAGCGGCCCCAAAGAAACCGGCGCGCCGCATCCATCCTGGCAGTGACCTTATGTCTTATCTTCCTTTTGACAGCACCTGTCCAGGCAGCTGCCATCCAGCGGCTTCCCGGCGGCACGGACCACATCAAGGGATGGCCCAAAGGCCCCAAGACCGCTTCCTTAAGCGCCGTTTTGATGGAAGCCGATACCGGGATTGTGGTTTACAATAAAAAAATGAATGAAAAACGGTATCCGGCCAGCACCACCAAGATCATGACGGCTCTTCTTACCATAGAAAACTGCAAGCTGGATGACCAAGTCACCTTTACCCAGACTGGCATCAATGAAATCTACAGCAACAATTCCAACATTGGCATGCAGGTGGGTGAAGTCCTGACCGTGGAACAGTGCTTATATGCCCTTCTTTTAGAGTCTGCCAACGAGGTAGCCACCCAGCTGGCGGAGCATATCGGGGGCACTGTAGCCGGCTTTGTGGATATGATGAACAAACGTGCCGAAGAGCTGGGCTGTACCGGCACCCACTTCAACAATGCCAGCGGCCTTCCCGATGAGAACCACTACACCACTGCCTACGATCTGGCCCTGATCCTTCAGGAATGTGTCAAAAATGAAACTTTCCTCGCCATCAGCGGCACTTACCAGTATGAACTGGCGGCCACAAATTTAAATCCGGCCCCCCGTCCTCTGACCAATCATCACCCGCTGATTCAACCAGGTCCGTATCACTATGACGGCATTTTAGTAGGCAAAACCGGATATACAGATATGTCCAAAAATACCCTGGTATCTGCCGCAAAAAAGGATGATACCACCTATGTTGCTGTCACCTTGGGCTCCGATATTGGCGGCGTCATTAACGATACTACCAATCTGTTCAACTACGGCTTTGATAACTTTCAAAAGATCCAGGCCGAGGATGCGGACATCCTCATCGACGACGGCACACTCCTGGTTCCCAAGGACACCAAGCGCAGCGACCTGACCTATGAAGCGGCAGAAGAAAACGGCAACATCCGCCGCACTTACCGCTTCGGCCAAAAAACATATGTGGGAACTGCCCTTTTAAAGGAAACAGAAAAAACCACCCTGACCACCATCGCTCCCTCTGAAATCTTTAAAACCAAGGTCCAGGAGCTCAAAGAAACAAAATCCGTGGTCCCTTACATCGTCATCGGCGTTCTCTGTCTGCTGATCCTCCTGGGCATTGCAGCCATCATCAGCCGTATCAAAAGCCGGAAGAAGAGAAGATAGGCCCTGTATCCGGCATCATACAAACCAAATAGTTTGCTGAAACCGCTAAAAAACCGGTGCAAGATGGGACGTGATCCCAATCTTGTACCGGTTATCTTTTTTATTTTATAGGATAAAAAAATTTGTCAGATATCGCCCGCTCCCACTTTTCGCCCTCAAATCCTGATGGAAAATTTTCCGGACTGTCCTGCCTGTAAAGAAAACTCCCAGCCCAGCCATCAACAGGATGGGTAGAACACAAATCCAAACGTGTAGACCGCAGCCAGCACCAGCACTGCACAGGCTGCCATATAAAAGCCCCTTCTCACCGCTTCCTTCTTCACGAACCGGGTGAGCAGATTCTCATAGCCCTTGGTGACAAAATACATCATGGGGATCACCATGGGAAGAAGGTATCTGCCCTGGGCCTGGAAATCGCTGGCCCAGGCATACTGCAGCAGCAGAACCGGCGGAATGGCCATAGCAAGCAGCATCGCCACATGAAAAATCCGCAGCTTATCCCACTCCTTCATGATCGTGACCGATTTGATCCGCACCTGCTGACCGCCCACAAAAGACCTGGTGCGAAACACCTCTTTTTTGCGGAAACCGAACATCCGCAGAGAGAAAAGGATTCCCGCGCCGCCCAAAACGTAAAACAGCAAATAGGCTTTGCTCAATCCATAGGGAATGAACACCGTCATATAGCCGAAGGTCCCCACAAAACTCACTAATACAGTGATCAGCCAGTTATGGTTCCACTGCCCCGGCACGTACCAAAGCATATCCCAAAGACTCATCCCCTGTCTCTGCGGCGTCATCCGCTGAGAGGGTTTAAAGCCATCCTGGGCATAGAGCTGGGCGTAATGGGAGGAAGTTTTCATTCCTAAAATATCCCCGTCATAGAGGATCCCGTTGCGCACGAACCACCAGCCGGCCAATACGGCAGCCACCGCTGCCACGATCAGTCCGCGTTTCAGCCAAAATTTAAAATCCCAGGCTTTATCCCCGCCAAACAATGCGGTAAAGGTAAAAAGCAGAAAGCTCACCAGGATCCATCCATAAGCATTATAATAAGAAAGTAAACAGATAGACAAACCCACGCCCAGCCGGATACAATTCTTCACGGTCCAGCCCTCTTCCAGATACCTGACCCAGACATAACAGATGAAGGCCGTGGAAAAGAGCGCCATGGCATCGTTGTTCACATAGGAACCCACAAAAAGCACACCCGGAAGAAAGATCACCAATACCGTGAACAGCCATTTTCCTTCTCCCGGAAACAGCTTTTTGCCAATTTTCAAGGTAAACCAGGCCGTCCCCGTGAGAAACAGCACGTTCACCATCCGGGCTGCCACCACCAGGACGATCTCCTCGGCGGTAAAGATCCCCGCGATTTTCACGAATACAGCCGATATCATATAAGAAATAATCGGATTAAATGCATAGGAAATGCCCCAGATCTGGTTGCGGAGTTCAGGGTCGCCTCCATGGGGAAGCCGCCCGTATTTGCATAGATATTGTACGATCTCATAGCGCATCCGTTCGTCTGGGGACACATCAAAGGGTTGTACTGCCGCCCACAGGAAAACGAATAAAAAAACAGCGCCGATAAACATCCATTCCCCATACGCTTTCTTATTTTTCTGTCTCATGCTATCCTTTCGTTGTAACTATTTGATACATCTTTTACATGATTTCCTTTAAGTAGCGGCCTAAAGCATCCTCCCAGGCCGGCAGACGTTTAAAACCGTTGGCGTCCAGTTTGTCCTTACTCATGCGGCTGTTGTGGGGCCGCTTTGCCTTAGCCGGAAACTGCGTACTGTCCACTGGAGTCACCTTCACTTCATCCATACCGGCCTGACGGAAGATTTCCTTGGCAAACTCATACCAGGAGCAAAATCCTTCATTAGTGGCATGATAGCGGCCATATTTATCGGTCTCGATCATATCCACCAGCAGTCTGGCCAGATCGTAGGTATAGGTAGGAGATCCCACCTGGTCATCCACAACGGATACCGCACCATTTTCCCGGCCCAGACGCAGCATCGTCTTGATGAAATTCTTGCCGTTGACTCCGAACACCCAGGCAATCCGCACGATAAAATATTTGTCCAAATATTTTTCCACCAGCTGCTCGCCCTCATATTTTGTCAATCCATAGGCATTCAGCGGCTCGGACACCGGATCATCCGGCTCCCAGGGACGGGTGCCCTCCCCGTCAAACACATAATCCGTGCTCAGATACAGCATAGGGATATCCAGCTCTTTGCACACCCGGGCAATATATCCGGTACCCGTTGCATTGACCTTGCGGCAGGTTTCCAGATGATCCTCCGCCGCATCCACCGCGGTCCATGCGGCACAGTGCACCACAGCCTCGGGCGCTGCCTCTTTGATCACCCGATCCACAGCGGCTTCATCGGTGATATCCATTTCTTCCACATCGACGCCAATGCCGGTATGGCCTCTCTTCGCCAGTTCATTCATCACATCATGGCCCAACTGGCCCTTGACTCCCGTTACAAATACACGCATATCGCACCTCCTGCAGATTAAATTCTTCTTAAAGAAAAGTCCTGACTTTCCAAGGTCAGGTTGGGATTATAGTAAGGATCCCCATCCCTCAGGATCTTTGGCCAGCGTTTTTCGAAGGTCTTGATCTCGCCTTGGAAACGGGCCACCTTCTCCGGCGTATCCTCCAGCCCTCTGGACTTGGATTCATAGTGATACAGCTCCGCGTAGGGGTTATAGACCACCAGATAGCCAGCCTCCTGCACCCGGAGACAGAAATCAATATCATTGAAGGCCACCTTGAGCTCCTCGGAAAGTCCGCCCACCGCTTCAAATGCCTTCTTATCCACCATCATACACGCAGCGGTGACCGCGCTGTAATTCTGGGCGCAGATGATCCTGTGGCAATAGCCTGTATAGCCTCTGGGCTGCTGGACAAAGCAATGTCCGGCAATGCCGCCAAAGCCGATGACACAGCCTGCATGCTGGATCGTGTCGTCCTCATAATAAAGCCTGGCTCCCACGATTCCCACATCCGGCCGCATACAATACCCCAGCAGCTCTTCGATGCAGTCTTCATTAATGATCTCCGTATCGTTATTCAGCAACAGATAATACTCACCCTTGGCATGGGCCGCGCCGAAATTGTTGATGGCAGAATAATTAAATTCCCCTTCCCAGTATACCACATGCACCCGGGAATCGGCGGCCTCCAATTCTTTATAATAGGTAAACGTCTCTTCCTCCGTGCTGTTGTTCTCCACGATGATATATTCCAGATTCTGATAGGTGGATGTTTCCTCGATGGAGCCGATGCACCGTCTTAAATCCTCGATATGATCCTTATTTGGGATGATAATAGACACCAACGGATCCCGGCCACGGAGATATTTGGTCCGGTACAGCCCCAGATATTCCCCTTTTTCCACCTGCGCCCGGACCCCGATCCGGTCAAAATGCGCCTGGACCGCCCGTTTTCCGGCTTCAAAAGCATACAGCTTGCTCTCGGGATTTTCGGAGGTGGAATCCTCATGGCTGCGCCAGTGATAGAGAATTTTCGGAATATGCCGGATTTCCTTGGTCGCCTCGATGCAGCGCAGGATGAAATCATAGTCCTGAGCCCCGTCAAATTCCTCCCGGAGCATCCCCACCTGATCGATGAGGCTGCGTTTTGCCACAAACAAATGACAGATATAGTTCACCGTGCACAACAGATCAATGTTGAAATCCGGTTTAAAATGGGGCTGGAAAAACTTGTTGCCGTCCATGGACATCTTATCCTCGTCGGAATAAATCACCTCCGTGGCAGGCGCCTCATTGAGAACCTTCACACATTCATACAGCGCATGGGGCAGCAGCTCATCATCGTGATCCATAAAAGCCACATAATCCCCGTCCGCCTCCTCTATGGCCGCATTGGTATTGGGCGCAATACGCAGCGGCTCCTCATGATAAACCACCTTGATCCGCTGATCCTGTTCCTGATATTGCTTAAGCAGCTTTGCGATGGGGGAATCCGCACCGCTTCCGTCGGAGAGGCACAGCTCCCAATTTCCATAGGTCTGCTTCTGCACGGATGCAATCATTTTCTCCAGATATTCCGCCGGAGTCTTGTATAACGGCACCACAATGCTGATCTTGGGCTGATAGGTAAATACCTCATTGCACTGCTCCCGCAGCTCTCCCTCGTCGGGCAGATGCTTAGGCAGCCATTTTTCATAAGTTACCGGCCGCTTGGTCACATTGGCCAGCTTATTCACGCTCTTGCCCACAAAGGCCTTCACGCCATGGCTGGAATAGTAGCGCATACCCTTTTTCCAGTAATACCCCACCTTATTTTTGATGACCTTACTCCTCTGCAGATCCACCACGTGAACCGCCTTGGCATCGCCGGATTTGAACACCAGATACAGACATTTGCTCTGCAAATCGGACAATTCGATAAAAAAGCCGCATTTTGCTTCCACTTCACATTCCTGGAACAGCTCCACCACATCGATACGGTTGGTCATCTGCTTTTTGCACTCGATGGGCTTCTTCTGGTCATCGAACACCTTAATGGAAACATGGTCCCTGGCCGCCACCCAGCCTCTGATCTGGCAGGAATGGTCTTTGAAGCCCACCTTTTCCTCTTCGATATAATATTGGGGCTTCCCCTGCCGTCTGGCCAGATCCTTCGCCTTGATCTTAAACCAGGAAATTTTCTTATCCCCCTTGGTTCCGTAGATCTCCAGCATCTGGTAGCCATGCAGATCCTCAGGCAGATAGACGGACATGGTGATCCGCTCTCCATGATCCGCATCCAAATCCCGGAAACGCTCCATGGCGCTTTTGTTTTCCCAAGGCTCCACCCTGGTCTCCAGCCGCGCCTTATCCAGGTATGCCTTAGGCTCGTAGCCCTTGGGCCAGTCTCCCTGGAGCAGATAACGGTGTTTATTGGTCAAATCAAAACGTTCTCGTTTTACTTCGAAGATCTCTCGTTCCATCGTTCTCCTTCCTGCCGCAGTGAACAATCCCCTTTTCTCAGGGTCAGATTTTTATTATAATAAGGGTCTCCGTCCCGGAGAATCGCCGGCCATTTTTTCTCAAACCGGTCGATCTCCCCGTGGAAACGCTCTAATTGTTCGGCCGTCTCTTCCTTGCCTCTGGACTTGGATTCATAGTGAAAAAGCTGTGCATAAGGAGTAAATACCACCAGCCGGCCCAAGGCGCGCACCTTCATGCAATAATCCACATCATTAAAGGCGACTTGAAAGCCTTCATCAAATCCTCCCACAGATTGGAAGACAGCCGCGGGAGTCATCATACAGGCGGCGGTTACCGCGCTGTAATCCTGAGTGCTCACAAGTCTGGCCCCATAACCGTATTCCCGCCTGGGAAGACCGGTGAAAATATGGCCCGCCACGCCGCCGAGGCCGATCACCACACCGGCGTGCTGCACCGTGTTGTCCGGGAAATAAAGCTTAGCGCCCACAATTCCCACATCGTCCCGCTGACAGATGCCCAGCATCTCTTCCATCCAGTCCCCATCGATGATCTCCACATCGTTGTTCAGGAACAAATAATATTCTCCCTTGGCTTCCCGGGCCGCAAAATTATTGATGGCGGCATAGTTGAATTCATCCGGCCAATGGATGACACGGAGGTTTTCATACATTTCCTCGATCTGCTGGTAATAGACAAAGGTCTCCGGAAGCTGACTGTTGTTCTCCACCACAAGAATCTCATAATTGGGGTAGGTGGTCTTCGCCACCACGGATTTCAGGCATTGGTCCAAATCATCCACATGATCCATATTGGGAATGATGATGGACACCAACGGTTCTCCGTGGATCTGATATCTGGTACGGTATCTGCCAAAAATCTGGGTCAGCTCAGTCTTGGCATCGATGCCCAGCCTGTCATAATGCTCCTTTAGAGCCTTCCGCCCGGCCTCAAAGGCATATCTCTTGCTCCCCGGGTTGCCCGCCGTGGAGCCCGGATGGGACCGCCAATGATAAAGCACCTTGGGGATATGGGTAATGATCCTGCTCTTTTCCACGCACCGGAGAATCAAATCAAAATCCTGTGCCCCGTCAAACTCCTTGCGGAATCCGCCGATCTCATCCATGATCCGCTTTTTCACCACAAAAATATGGCAGATATAATTGTTGCTCCGCAAAAGATCCAGATTGAAATCCGGTTTAAAGCTGGGCTCAAAATATTTCTTCCCATCCATGGTCACCTTGTCTTCATCGGTGTAAACGATATCCGTATCTGGCTCCTTATTTAGCACCTTCACGATCTCAAAGAGGGCATCGGGCGTTACCACGTCATCGTGGTCTGACAACATGATATAATCCCCGGAGGCCATGGAAAGAGCCGCGTTGGTGTTCTCCGAGATCCCCTTGTTCTCCTTCAATCGCTGATACCGGACACGGGGATCCCTGCCGTATTCCTTCCGGATAAACGCCCCCACCGCATCCTCGGTGCTGCCGTCCGCCAGACAGATTTCCAAATTGGAATAGGTCTGCCCGGTGAGGGAATCTAAGATCTCCTTCAGATAATCCAAAGGCGTATTATACAGGGGAATCACCACACTGATGAGCGGAGTATAGGGAAAACGGTACTCCCTCTGGCGTCGCAGCTCCTTTTTCGAAGCGCTGTGCCGCTTCACCCACAGGGTGTAATCGGCATAATGAGGGTCCATCTGGCTTTGCAGATAGTAATAGAACCCCTTCCAGCCATGCTCCTTAATATAGGCCTTATTTTTATCCTTGTTTTCTTTGGCCAAGGCTTTTTTCAGCCGTCCCCGCTTGGATTGTTCATAGTCAAACTGTTTCATGTTGACCACATATTCCTTGGTCACATACCGGTTGGAAAACTGCACATGAAGCTCCTCTGACCGGATACTTTCCCGCTGGACGGCGATATTGAAGGCACATTTGTAATCCTTATTTTCCAGCTTACATCCCTCGTTCACGTCTTGCCGGACAAAACGTTCAATCTGATGTTCGATTTCCTGGCCATGCTCATCCTTAACGGCAATGGAATCCTGTTCATACTGGTCGATGACCCAGCCCTGAATAACCATCTGGCCGCCCAAGAGATCCAGGGTATCCACCTTGAAGAACAATGTGACCCATTCATATTCCTTCAAAAGCTCCAAAGAGGTGCGGCAAAAGAGACTCTCCCTCTCTCCCTGCGCCTCCACAATAAGCTCCAGTCGTCCGTATTCTTCAATCACCCGGCCGATCTTTGGAATCAAAATCGTATACCCCGGCTCCTGGGGAATCGTCACATTTTTCAGCACGTTTTTTAGATCCGGCCTGGGTTTTGTCGTCATCTGAAACGGCACAGGGATCTCCCCATCCGCCAAAAGCTTCAGTTCAAAATCCCGCCCGTCCTTGAAAAAGGTCCAGCCCTCAATCCGGTATACAAATTCTCCGTGCATCTCCATCTGGGCAATATCAATGCTTTTCAGAAGTTTCTTCATGTCCGCTCCTATCAATCCTTTTTAATGCTCCGGTACAGCTTCCATACCTTCGTGTTTTCCATGGCCTGGATCAGCTCCTTCTTCTGGCACAGCTCCTGCTGGCACACAGAAAGCTCCGTCTCCAAAGCACGCTTCTCCTCCAGCTGCCTGCGCACCATGGATGCCATAGCGCTGTCACAGGCGGTCACTTCATAAGCCAGGGCAATTCCCTTGGTGTAAGGCGGCAGCTCGTCGATGACGATCTGGGGATCCTCATTGTCAAAGAAATATTCACCAGGCCCGTATTTCCATCCGTTGGTGGTGAATTCTAAAAAATCCTCCTCCGTCAGCTTCTTCTCCGGCACAGAGACACCCTGGATCTGCTCCGCCGTCAAACAGCGCAGCTTCACAATACAGCACCGGTCTGTGGGATCGAGACGGATCCGTTTCGCCCCTTCCGGCACCGGGATCACATCCTCGAAAAACCCATCCCTGCAAGGAAGCAGCCAGGCATTTTCCTCGGAAAAATCCTCGCCATAGTCCACAAAGACTTGCAGGCAGTCCGTAAAGCACTGTTTCTCCCAGGACCGGTTCTTCATATCAATCAAGGTGCCCGGAGAGATGGCATCATACATATCCCTCATGGGCACCAGCCGCCCGGTGATGTACCGCTGGAAATTGATTTCCATTTGACGGTAGGCCAGGCATTCCACGTTGGTCAGGCCAGCCCTTCCGAAGAAGTCCTCTTCCAGCAGGACATTCCGCATCGTGCTGGTATACAGATAATAATTCAGTACACGGTAGATCAGGAAATTCACCGGAATAGGGAAGGCAAAGGTCCATTCATAGTCCAGCATCTGCCATTTCTGTTTCTCCTGGTTCCATAACAGATTGCTGCAAATACAGTCAATGTTGGATACATCCGCACTCACCAGCCCGTCCGGCAAATCCACCCGGCCGAAGACCTCGGTAAATTTCTCCGTGGGCACAAATAGCTGGAAGCCGCCGGCCTTGCGCAGCACGTCCAAATACCCGTTCAATGTCTCCCAAAGCTTATCAATCTGTTTGTCCTCCAACAGGGCATCCAGCATCTCCTCCAGCGTGGTTCCTGTGAGATACTCCAAACTGATGGCGCCGTTCTCTTTCTCACAACGGTTCATCTCGATGGCCGTTCCCCGGTACAGCCCTTTTAAAAGCTGATAGCTCTTATGGATATGATTCAGATGGGCTTCCCCCGCCTTGGTCTCCGCCACCTTGCGGACCCTCCGGCGGCCGTCGTCGCCCTCGAGGATCTCCGTGCGGATGGCAAAACGCGGGTCCCGCTCGTTGGAATGCTTCACGTAGAGAATACGCTCCTTACGTGCCAAACCCTTCGCCGGTAACGCTGCGTCCGCCAAGGCAGAATCCGCAGGCGCATCCGCCTGGACTTCTGCCGCAGATGGCACCGCTGCCTCCGGCCTGATTTCAGGTGCAGCATTCTCCACCGTACCCCCTTGGACCTCCGCTGCTGATGCCACAGAAGTTACGGATCTGGCACCTGAAGCTTCCGTTGCGCTCTTGGCCGTCTCCTCTTCTGCCCGGCGGGGCTTCGCCACCACCAGATAGGAATTGGCATAGACCGGATATAATCCATTGGCGATCACCGTATCGTAGACTCTGGTCTCATCGAACAGGCGCAGCCTGGCCCGGTCAAAATTATAATTCACTTCCCGAAGCTCCCCAATGCCTGGCAGCCATTCATCGGAATAAATGGTCATCGGAAATTTATAATCCGGATAGGGATAATAAAACTCACAGTCATAGGCCCCAGCTGCAGCAAAGATCCCTTCTAATTCCATCTTGGAAAAGGTCTTCACCCCATGGGTATCCGGATATCCTTCCAAGCCCTGAAAGAACAGTCCGTTGTGATCCTCCGTGCAGCCCGCCCAGTATTTCATGCCCAGCCGGTTCTCAATGGCGATGACAATCTTTCCATCCGGCTTCAAATGAGAGGTGATCTTTTGGAGCATTTCCACATAAGGATTTTCCCCGCCGATATACCCCTCGGAATATTCAAACACCCCGATCAGGGTGATATAATCGTAGGTTTCTTTTAGATTTTTCTCGATATCCTGGAAATTGCCCACCAGGATTTCGATGTTAGAAGCATTTTTATGGCGGTTGGCATTGATTAAGCTGCGCTTCATGGACAAGTCAATACAGGTCACATGACCAGCCTTAGCCGCCAACGCCCCTGTGACCGCGCCGCAGCCAGCGCCCACCTCCAGCACCTTGTCCTCCTTGGTCAGAGGCAGCCAATTGGCAATATTTTCCCGGATATGGGAAAAATGATAGAGAATCGGCCAGCTTTTTCTCCGGTCGATCTCCCGGTTGAAATCGCCTTCCTCATAAGAAGAAGCCAATTCCAGCATTTCATCCTCCACAGCGCCGTCGCTGTATAAATCCTCTCCCGGATAATAAGTGTCATCCAGAAGCACCCTGCCTACGTATTTGTTCATATCTACACTTCCCTTCAAAAGCGTGTGCGGTTCCCCACTTTCATGCTCCCCCGTCTGTTACTCATCCACCACCGTAACCTTGGAATCCATATCATAAAAGCCCACGGTATTTTTCACGGAAACCACCGTAATATTACAGATGTCGTACAAGCGGTGATACACCACGAATTCTCCCCCGTGATATCCGGTGCATCCTAAAGAAAGCAGATATTCCCCGCCTTGGAGGTTCATTCTCTGGGTAAAGGTCACCTCCTGGACATCCCCTTCCTTGCGAGGCTTGATGGACACCTTCTCATACATGCTGTTGGTTCCGGTGATCTCCGTTCCCCGCAGGTCCTTGATGGTAAACGCATAAATGGGGTCATCCACATCCTCATGAAAACGGACCCGCATCTTAATGGTAAAATCCGTGAATTTCTCTATCGTATTGGTAGGCGTCCCATTTTCATCCAACAGGGTAAATTCTTCGATCTCCGCCTTTTTCTCCCCATACTCGATGGCGTTGGGGTTCAATTGGAACGGCTGCACCCATTTTTTCTCCTTAGGCGCCTCCTGCTGGCGGACATCCGCGGAACGCTCCTGCTCCGGCTGTGTGTCCTCCTGATGGACCAGGACTTTTTTATAAAGATCCACCATCTCCTTGGCGGAACCCTCGTCCAGCTTCACACCATGGTTTAGAAGCACCACCTTATCGCAGTATTTGCTGATGCTGCCCAGGTCATGGCTGACAAACAGGATCGTCTTGCCTTTTTTCTTAAATTCTTCGAATTTGCGGTAGCATTTTGCCTGGAAAAACACATCTCCCACCGCCAGAGCCTCGTCCACGATGAGAATCTCCGGATCGATGTTGATGGCCACGGCAAAGGCCAGGCGCACGAACATACCGCTGGAATAGGTCTTCACCGGCTGGTGGATAAAATCCCCGATATCCGCAAAGCTCAAAATATCATCCAGCTTTTCATCGATCTCCTCTCTGGAGAACCCGATCATCGTACCGTTGAGATAGATATTTTCAAGTCCCGAATATTCCATGTTAAATCCGGCCCCCAACTCCAAAAGAGCGGAAATCCGGCCGTCCACCGTCACCTCTCCCGCCGTGGGGTTTAACACGCCGGTGATGATCTTCAAAATGGTGGATTTTCCAGAACCGTTCGTCCCGATGATACCCACCATCTGCCCCTTTGGCACATCAAAGGATACATCCCGAAGGGCATAATGCTCCCGGTATTTTTTCTTCTTGGTCAGTCCCAGGGACTCCTTAAGGCGGTCCATGGGCTTGTCATATAGCTTGTACATTTTGTACAGATTTTTCACTGTGATCGCAGTCTCACTCATCCGGCTCATCCTCCTACAATACGTCCGCAAAATGTGGCTTCAACCGTTTAAAGATCACGGAGCCCAGCCAGAACAAAAGCGCAGTTACCACCCAAAAATACAGGCCCCACGCCAGGTGCTCCGTCAGCCACATCCGGCCCAGCATGGAATCGCGGTAACCGGATACAATATAATACATGGGATTCAGCTTGAACAGCTTCATCACCAGAGGATGGTTCGCCAGCATGTTCAGATCCCACATGATTGGCGTCATCCAGATTCCCACCTGCAGGACAATATTGATGATCTGGGTCAAATCCCGGAAAAACACCACAATGGCGCTGGTCGCATAGGAAAGCGCCAACGCAAACATGAACACGCAGCCGGAATAATAAATGACCTGAATGGTGTGGATCGTCGGCGGATACCCGTTAAAGGTGCACATCACCAGCGCAAAAGCGATAAAGAACACATGCACCAGCGCTGCGGAAATAACCTTCACCACCGGCAGGATGCTGATCTTAAATACAACTTTTTTCACCAGATAATTATATTCTAACAAGGCATTGGTGCCGCCGTTTAGGGCATCCTGGAAGAAAAACCAGGGCACGATGCCGGAAATCAGATACAAAACAAAGGGATAGTTCATTGCGTTGCCGCTTTTGAAGCCTACGGTGAACACGAACCAGTACACCATCATCGTAACCACCGGCTGGATAAATGCCCAGACGATCCCCAGGTAAGAACCCGCATATTTGGTTTTGAAGTCGTTCTTGGCCAAGGAAAGCACCAGACGTCTGTTTTGGATCAATTCCTTGATCAGGGAAAACTTTTTCTCCATTCTTCTACCGCCTATTTCTGCTGAAATTCCTGAAAGCTGCCCCACTTTTGATCCTTCTCAGACAGAATCAACTCCATCCCCTCAGGGATCGGCCACTCTACGCCGATATCCGGATCGTTATAGGCCAGCCCGCCTTCGTCGTTGGGATGATAAAAATCCGTACATTTGTAGGCAAATTCCGCGTAGTCAGACAACACTAAAAATCCGTGGGCAAAGTTTTTCGGAATGAAAAACTGCTTTTTATTTTCCGCGGAAAGGAGCACGCCGAACCATTTTCCATAGGTGGCGGAACCGGGACGAAGATCCACGGCCACATCAAACACCTCGCCGTTTACCACACGGACCAGCTTATCCTGGGGATAATTGATCTGGAAATGCAGCCCCCGAAGCACTCCTTTTTTGGAGCTGGACTGGTTGTCCTGGACAAATTCCATATCGATACCAGCCGCTTTATAGTCATTATAATTGTAAGTCTCCATAAAATAGCCTCTCTCATCCCCGAACACCGCCGGAGTGATCACCTTGAGGCCTTCAATTTCACATGTCTCTACTGTAATTTTTCCCATTTTTTCGCTGTACAGCCATTTTTTCACAGATGCCCTCCGAAAATCTTCTGCCCTCTGAAAAAATGCTGTTTTTCCTCCTTGTTCACACAATTGGTACCGGGCCGGCTCAAAAACAGGCACAAAAGCGCTCCATTTTGTGCAGTGCCCGCAACGCACATGGGGATAGATGTCCCGGGAGGACCCGGAAAAGCATCTATCCTCACACTGCTTTTTCGTCTTAAATTCTCTGTCAGCCTAATTTTTACAGGCCTTCCGCCACCTCAATGAGATACTGGCCGTAAGGCGTCTTCAGCAACGGCTGTGCCAGCTCTACCAGCTGCTCCTTCGTGATAAATTTTCTCTTATAGGCGATCTCCTCAATACAGGAGATATAAAGCCCTTGACGTTTCTGGAACGCAGCGACGAAATCCGCCGCATCCAGCAGGGAATCCTGGTTGCCCGTATCCAGCCAGGCAAATCCGCGGCCCAGTGTCTCCACCTGAAGGGTTCCTCTCTGCAAATACTCGTTGTTCACCGTGGTGATCTCAATCTCGCCCCTGGCGGACGGCTTCACATTCTTAGCAATCTCCACCACGTCATTGTCATAGAAGTAAAGTCCCGGCACCGCGTAATTGGATTTCGGATGCTCCGGCTTCTCCTCGATGGACAGCGCCTTGCCATCTTCATCGAATTCCACCACACCGTAAGCTCTGGGATCTCTCACATAGTAACCAAAGATCACCGCGCCCTTATCCAGAGCGGCCGCGCGCTGCAGTACCTTGGAAAAGCTCTGTCCATAGAAAATATTGTCTCCCAGCACCAAAGCCACGTTGTCGTCACCGATAAATTCCTCTCCGATGATAAACGCCTCAGCCAGTCCTCTGGGGCTTTCCTGCACTTTGTAGGACAGCTTTAAGCCCAGCTGCTCGCCGCTTCCCAATAATTCCTCAAATACGGGCAGATCCCTGGGTGTGGAGATGATCAGGATCTCCCGGATGCCGGCCAGCATTAACGTGGACAGCGGGTAATAGATCATCGGTTTATCGTATACCGGCAGGATCTGCTTGGAAACTGCCTTTGTCAATGGATAAAGCCTGGTCCCTGAACCGCCTGCTAAGATAATTCCCTTCATAATTTCCTCCATTCGCATCGGAAAAAGGGCCGCAAAATCACGGCAAAAATTTCTCCGACCTGATTATTCGCATAATTCTGCATATTAGTTGTAATATTATACCACCGATAGAAAACCACTTCAAGGGTACAGCCCAGATTTGGGCCAATTCACCAGCAATCCTGCCCCGCCGGACATAGATTTTGTCTAAGATTCGGGTGCCAGGACAAGCGGCGTCTGCAGCAAAAGGACAATACCTGCGCAGCCACCTTTTGGCACCCCAATCATCTAATCGAACAACTGCCGGTACTGGATGGTCTGGTAATCCACGATTTTCGCATAGCTTCCGGCTTCTTCCCAGCAGCTCCAGCATCCCTGGCTGTCTTTCACACCGAACAAATTCACCACCGGATATTCCTCATATAAACCGGACAGAAATTTCTGATAATCGGATAACGGCAGACCCGCTGCCTCCAGCAAAAGAGTGGACAAATAGTTGACACTGATATTTTCGTATTCCTTTTCTTCCAGATCATAATTTGCAAACATCACAAAGGGCACCTGATATTTCCTAGCCGTTTTTTCCACTTCGGTACCGCCGCCTTTTTCTAGGAGCTCCGCAACCAGATCCTCTTCGATGATTGGCTGGTGGTCACCGAACAGCAGCACCAGTGTGGGCCGGTCCGTTTTGGAAAAATAATTCTCCAGCTCCTGATAGGCACGGTCGGATTCCCTCATCAGGCTCAAATACTCCTCTGCCTTCGGATACTGGCCCTCTCTGCCTTTGACACAGACGCTTTTCTCAATCGCACCGCTTTCGTAACCTCCGTGGTTCTGCATCGTCACATCGTAAATAAATACCGGGCCGCCCTCTTTCACCGCCTCTTCATAACGCCGAAACACCTCCTGGTAATTGGCAGAATCGGATACATATCCCCGGACCCGGTCCTCTTCTTTGGCATGTGCAAAGTCCTCTTCAAAATAGATCTCATCAAAGCCGAACATTCGGTAGACATTGCTCCGGTTCCATCCGCTGCGGGCAAAGGGATGCATGAAAATGGTTTCATAGCCCTCCCCGGACAGCTGCCGGCCCAGATTAGCGGTATTGTTTTTCACATAAGCCTGGAACGCGATGATACCTCCCGGGAAAAAAGCGTTGGAATAACCAGTGAGAAACTCAAATTCTGTGTTGGCCGTCAAGCCGCCATAGACAGGAACACTCAAGGTTCCCCGGATAGCATCGTTCTTTCTCCGGTAGAAAGCCTCCAGCTCCTCCCAAGTAGTATCCAGTTCCCCCAGCACATCTAAATCGGAAAAGGACTCGTTCATCACCACGATGATATCCGGCTTCTCCCCTTTCAGTCCCTTTCCCACCGCAAGCCCAGATTTTTCAGCCTTGCCCTCCGTCAAAAGACGGTCCGCCTTTTTCTTAGAATATCCCTTAGGCTTATCTGCCGTAAGATAGCAAAGCCCCGCCGTAAAATCTAGCAGCGTCCCGTGATACTGGGCGCTCTTTTGCAGCTCCCAAAGATAGGGCTTAATATAATTGGCCTCTAAAAATTCCCTGTCAAAAAAGCCGCTGCCCAGCACCAGCATAAAGACCAGGATCCCCGCATCCACCGTCAGCCGGGTCCGCCTCCTGGTATTTTTATAGCGACACCGGACGCTGACCAAAACCGCCGCTATTGCCACCAGAAGCACCCGGACCATAGGCCTGGAAAAGACCAGCTCATAATTGCCCGCCACGTTCATGGCTGTGCGCAACGCATAGATATCGTAGCTGCGGATGCCGTTTCCACGGAACAGGCAGATAAAACGGTTAGCGATGGTATAAAAGGTGAAAAATCCCACGCCCACAGGCACTGCGATACGGATCCGGTTCGTGAGCAGATAAAGTATCAGGAATACAGAAAGATAAAAAACATAATTGAAAAATACCATCAGAAATTCCATGCTCCGGATGGGATTTTCCTGCAGATACTCCGTCTGGTAAAAGCACAGGGCCGGGGCCCCAAAAAGCAGGAGCGCACCAAACCAGGCCTCCCATTTTGCGGGCAGTTGAATCCGCAAAGCAAAAGACAGGCAAAGCATAGCATCCAAGACCAAATACCAAGTCAGATTCCCCTCATGGAGCCCAAAGCTTTTGGGCAGCAGATACATCAAAAGCAGCAAAGCAAAAAACAGCACCGTCCCGGCCACGCTGCCATATATATGAAAATGAACTGCCTCCCTGAGGCGGCGGCCCAAATCCATCAACCACTGTTTCATTTCGTTCCCCCATCCGTGGATGTCAAAAGGGAGCTCTGGCAGGCATCCTCCTCTAGCCCGCGCCTTCTGACAACCTAGTCTTATCAAAAATGAAAAGCTGCTGCAAAACCAAAGCAGTCCTGCAGCAGCCTCTATTTCACGTCTTTATCGGTTCCGGTACATCTCTTCGTAATATTTCTGATAATCCCCGCTGGTTACGTTCTTCATCCAATCCTCATGCTCAAAGAACCACTGGATCGTCAGCCGGATACCATCCTCAAATTTGGTCTCTGGCTCCCAGCCCACTTCTGCCTGGATTTTATCCGGAGCGATGGCATATCTGCGGTCATGGCCCTTACGATCCTCCACATAGGTGATCAAATCCTTGCTCACCAGCTCTTTTCTGGGATCGCCGTCCGGAAGCATTTCCTGAAGCGTATCCAGAATGATATGGATGATCTCAATATTCTGCTTCTCATTATGGCCGCCGATGTTGTAGGTTTCAAAGAGGCGACCTTTTTCCTGCACCATATCGATGCCTTTGGCGTGATCCATCACGTACAGCCAGTCACGAACGTTCTTGCCATCTCCGTATACCGGCAGCTTCTTGCCCTGCAGCGCATTGTTGATGATCAGAGGGATCAGCTTCTCCGGAAACTGGAAAGGCCCGTAATTGTTGCTGCAGTTGGTGATATTTGCCGGAAATCCGTAGGTATCCATATAGGAGCGCACCAGCATATCAGAAGATGCCTTGCTGGCAGAATACGGGCTGTGCGGCGCATAAGGCGTGGTCTCATAGAAATACCCGCCGTCCTCTTCCAAAGAACCGTATACCTCGTCCGTGGACACATGAAGGAATTTCTTCCCTTCTTTAAATGTGCCATCCGGCAGCTCCCAGGCAGCCTTGGCAGCATTGAGCATCACTAAGGTGCCCAGCACGTTGGTCTTGACAAAAACATCCGGGTTCTTAATGCTGCGGTCCACATGGCTTTCCGCTGCAAAATGCACCACCCGGTCGATCTCGTTTTCCTCAAAGATTTTCTGGATCGCATCGCTGTCACAAATATCCGCCCGGACAAATGTGTAATTGCTGCGGTCTTCCACATCCTTTAAATTCTCCAGGTTGCCTGCATAGGTCAGCTTGTCCACATTGATGATGCGGATTTCGTCTCCATATTTATCAAACATATAATGAATATAGTTAGAACCGATGAAGCCGGCCCCTCCGGTTACCAGATATGTTCTCATCTGTTATCTTCCTCCGTATTTTCATAAAACAGCTGTTAACTTGCCGTTCAATCTTAGATTTCCTGGTTATTATAGCATTTATGCATCCCTGATTCAAGGATTTCTATGCGGTTTGACCGCTCCCTGTCTCAGAAAAGTTACTGCTCACTCCCGGCATTTTCACCTGCTGAAGATGCACGGGCCAGTATAGAGAAACAGCCAAAGAATTAGGCCCCTCGCCAAAGGCGGCTTTCAATGAGCCAAATTCTGTTACCGTTTACAGGGCACCTATGAACGGCATTGGTCAAAAGCACCGGCAGATCACGCCGGTCCACAAAGCATCCAGCAAAAACAACAGACTGCCGCCCATAAGAATCCGATGATAGACCAGCACCGGCATTTTGTTGCGGATCCCTGCGCATTGGAGCGCTAAATAAGCCGGCAGCAACAGGGGAATATAATACCTGGCCTGGACGCCGTTGATCACTGACGCTCCCACCGGCGTAAAGCTTAGGTACAATGCGGTCCAGATCAAACCGATCACGCCAAATACCAGAATCCCGGTAAACAGCCGCTGCCACTTTCCAAGCCCTTTTCCATCTTCATTAAATTCTCCGGTGAAAATGGCAAAAACCACAAAGGGACAGACCCAAGCACCCCAGGTCAGCGCGCCCCGGTACGCCAAATTCCCGGCCACAGACTGACCGAACAAAAATCCCATCAGATTTTCCCAAATAGAAGACAGTGCCAGTGAAGCATATCCCAACGGATGAGAAAAGATCAAAGCCAGCTGTCTGGTCGCACTGGTATCTCCGCCTCTGGGATCCCCTGCCACCTCACCGCCCCCTGCCACGGGCATCACAAACGTAGCCATGAGCAAAAGCATCAAAAGAATCAGAACGCCTTTAAAGATCTTAGCCGCTTTTGGATTCTCAAAGCGCTTGGCCGGCAGCAGAAATCCCAAAAGGATCAGCGGAATATACACTGCCTTTGGCAAACTGCCCAGCACCAGAAAGACGGCAAAAACCGCCAGGTTTTTCATGGATACCGGCCGGTCCTTTTCTGCCACCTCTGTGAACAGGTAAGCCATTCCCAATAAAATACATCCATTGATGAATGCGTCATAAGAAAATGTAGCCGCCAAAAATACAGAGGTGGGCAGCAAGGCAATGACGGTCACAAGTCCCTTGCCCCGCTTCATATGACGGATCGCTAAGTAACAAAGCAGACAGTAGAAAATCAGGTTTCCCGCCCGCCCCATAGCTACCAGCAGCCAAAACGGCACATGAAACAGCAGTCCCAACGCTAAGAACAGTGTCTGCGGCAGATAGGCGACGCTGTACAGATGCAGCCCGTTCGTCTCCTGATACACCTTGGTGCCGCCGCTGTCCACATGCCAGCCTTTTTCCCCATATTCCCGTTCCTGGGCATTTTCCTCCTGAGATCTTGGAAAATAAAAAGGCTGGTTTGCCATCCCCGTGGTCATATAAGTGTACATGGAATCCGTGACAGGCATGGTATCCTTGCCCATGATGTCATACATCAGAGAATACGCCCGGTAAAAATGGATGTGCTCATCCCATCCGGCTTCCCTGGGGGAAAGTCCCAAAATCATCAAAAGGCCCACTGGCAGAGCCAGAAGCAGGAAGACCCGCTCCAAACGAAATTTCAAAGATTCCCTGCACAAAACCAGCAGATAAATCAAAACCGCGGCAGCCGCCAGGAAAAGGAAACGCATTTTGGATACCGAATACGCATCGCTGATCCCTACCATCTCCACCAGCAGCCCCTCAGTAGGCGCCCGGAACCTTATTTCCACCTCATCCACCACACTGTCGATGCGGACTACGGACACGCTCCGCAGGATGCTGACCTTGCTTTCATAGGTTTCCTTCTGTTCTTGTCCCATCGGACCTTCCGTGTGCACGATAACCTCTGCATCCATATTCAGACCAGGAGACCGGTACACATAATGGAGCTTATTCACATATTGATGGGGCAGCGCAAACCGCAGGGTCATCTTGCCGCCTTTGGACTGAAACCGCCCATCCTTCCACTCGCCGCCGCTGACCTTAATGGACTGGTGATCGATCTGCACGCTGCCTTGCTTATTCGGGTTGGTCAGGCTGTTCCAATTGAAAATAACTTCGCCCAACCCCCCGGCCAGCAGGGCAATCAAAATCCCCAGAAGGATCTGCTTCCAGGGAATGTTTGGTTTCTTCCATGGTTTCTTTTTCATCTGTTCCTCCAAATTGATTATCGTAAGCCTTCCGGCTGGCTTACGCTTAAGTGTTCTCATTATGCCGTGGTCACTAAATTCGCCTTCTGCTTATTAAGTGTCCAGGCATATGTCTTGCTAACCTCGTTCTTCGCCTTTGGCTCGCACTCACTAAGTGTTCTCATTACGCCGTGGTCACTAAATTCGCCTTCTGCTTATTAAGTGTCCAGGCATATGTCTTGCTAACCTCGTTCTTCGCCTTTGGCTCGCACTCACTAAGTGTTCTCATTATACCACAAAAAGCATAGATTTCTACCTCCTTGCAGATTCTTTTTCCTTAGTGAGCGAGAATACGCGTATTTTTTTCTGCGCCTGGACCTTGCCGTAGATACAACAGTTTTCGGAGATCCGCAGATCTCCGCGGGCGGCTACAAATTGGCGGATGCCCTCCCGCCCAATCACAGCCCCTTCGTGAATGGTGATATTTTTCTTCGCCCGGACAGAACCATAAATCCGTACATGCTTTCCCACCGTAATATCCCCATCGGCAGTCACATCTCCACACACCACTGCCCCGTCCTGGAGGGTCACATTTTTATGGCACCGGATATTTCCCTGCACCACATAGCCCTTGCGGATGACCAGATCATACCAGGTCAGTATGGACGCCCGCAGGAAACCGTCCTGGCCGGTCTCATCCCTGCCCACGCATTTTAAATTCCATACCCTTCCCGCCGCGATCAGATGGCTGATCTCCATCCGCTGGATCCGCTCCTTCTGTCTGCTGCTTGTCCATTCCATCAAAAAACCGCCCCCTTCTCTTCTGTTTCGATCCACAAATTCCGATTGAGATTTCACCTGTTTTAAGAGATTTAATAACTGTTATATTTTGTTATTGAATTTCTCACAAGCCCTTGAAAATACTAAGTTTGTGACAGGTGAGCTTTCCCTTAGACTTTCCCTTGTGTTATATCTTCCCATACAAGTTTACGAACTCTGATAAGGGAAAAAGTAAGGGAAGGAAAATCTTATAAAACAGTATAACACAAAATAAGACTGACATGGTGAACTGATTGAAATGCTTCGATATTTTTGATTTATTTGAAGGAGATACAACATGAATACCATTTATGCAGAATACAACATGTACAACAACAGCATTGACATTTATACATCTGCCGGATATATGTTACGCATTGACTGTAATAAGGCGGAGGATGGTCTAAGAACTACACCAAACTCACAATGCTCATTAAACGCACTGGCGATTGATGAACCTCTAGAATATGCAAGATTATATCTAGATGGAACAATGCAGATGTGGGCAGATGCAAAAGACTATCTGAATATGTGATTACATAAAAAGAACGAGGGATATCATTATTCCTCGCTCTTTATCTTTGTTAACTAAATCTTTCCTTCAATCTCAAAATATTTCCTTCAATCTCCGATATTACCTCCATAAACTCATCATCACTGCCGCCTGTCGGATCTGGTAATCCCCAATTATCATCGAAATCCCTGCCGATATATGGACAGCCAACATCACATCCCATAGAAATAGCAATGTCTGGTGTTGGAATTTTGTCATATGTCTTACTGTATTGTGTTTTCTCCATGTCTATATTGTACAGCTTCTTCATAAGCCTAACTGCATCCTGATTGATTTGTGGCTTCGTCTCCGTTCCAGCAGAATAACACTCCAACACATCCCCTGCGAGATGATTTCCCAATGCCTCCGCAATCTGGCTTCTGCATGAATTATGCACACATACAAATACAATCTTTTTCTTATTCATAAAAATCTCCCTTCAAATGATTTGCTATTTTTACAAGTGTCAACATAACCGGAACCTCCGTCAATACACCAACTGTTGTTGCAAGCGCTGCCGGACTTGTCGTTCCAAATAGTGCGATTGCTACTGCTACAGACAGTTCAAAGAAATTCGATGCACCAATCATTCCTGCCGGAGCTGCAACATCAAATGGTAATTGTATAATCCTGCACGCCACAAATGCAATGAAAAAGATAAAAAATGTCTGAATGATAAGCGGTATTGCGATTAATACAATGTGAATGGGATTTGACAAAATAACCTCTGTCTGTGAAGCAAATATAAGTACAAGGGTAAGCAGCAATCCTATTGTTGTCACATTGTCGAATTTATGCACAAATGTATTTTCAAAATACTCCATTCCTTTAAACTTAATCATCCCGACTCTTGTAAGTACTCCTCCAACAAGCGGAATAACAACAAACAGAAACACGCTTATAAATAATGTGCTATATGGAACACTTACATTTGAAACTCCAAGCAGGAATTTTACAATTGGTACAAATGCTACCAATATAATAAGGTCATTAGTTGCAACCTGAACTACTGTATAAGCCGGATTTCCGTGTGTCAATGTACTCCATACAAATACCATCGCTGTGCATGGTGCTGCACCTAGCAGGACTGCACCTGCCAGATATTCTGTTGCAAGATGAGCAGGAATAAATTTTCCAAACACCACAAATAAAAACAGATATGCAATTCCATACATAGTAAATGGTTTTATGAGCCAATTAACAATCCATGTAACAATCAGACCTTTGGGATTTTTCCCAACCTGCTTCACACTCTGAAAATCAACCTTTAACATCATAGGATATATCATGATCCAGATTAAGATTGCAATCGGGATGGAAATTCCGGCAATCTCCATTTTACCCAATAAATCTGGTATGATTGGAATGAATTTTCCTATCAGTATTCCTATTACCATACACAGAATTACCCATATTGTAAGATACTTCTGGAAAAAGTTAATGCCTGTGGCTTCTTTTTTCAATTGTTGTCACCTTCCTTATAATAGTTTCTTCAGATTCTCATTTTTCACTTCATCTGACATCCAACCAATGACTGCAAAATTACCGTCTGAATGTTCAGAGATTTTCTTTATCCATAATGCTTCCTGACTTGCTTTTGCTTTCAGCAAAGGATTCGTTGTTTCCGTTTTAGCTAATGATGAATTTACAATCCACCATTTTACCGGTATTTTTGCACGTTTCAAATCTTCCTCCAGACGCATTGCCTCATACACAGGCGTTGCCTCTGCAAGTGTTACGATGATTACCTCCGTCTCATCAGAACGAAGTCTTGGAAGCAGTCGTTTCACAGATTCCGGAATATTTCCGCCATGTGTTCTTTCCACCTCTTTATGGTATGTCTGCGATGAATCCAACAATAGAAGCGTATGTCCGGTTGGTGCTGTGTCTATAACAACAACTTCTTCATCCGCTTTATCCACAATCTCAGCAAATGTACGAAATACTGCAATTTCCTGTGTACAAGGTGAGCGCAGATCTTCCTCGATATATGCAATGTCCTCATCTGACATGTTTTCTCTGGCTTTTGAAAGAACTTCATCCTGATATCTTTTCAATTCTGCTTTTTCGTCTATACTGCTTATAGTAATATTAGAGCTTTCTGAAATAACATATTTCAGATGGGCAGCCGGATCAGTTGTTGCAAGATGTACTTTAACACCTTTGTCGGCAAGCCCTGCAGCAATCGTTGCAGCCACTGTAGTTTTGCCTACGCCACCTTTTCCCATAGTAAAGATTACTTTTTTCTTTGAAATATACAGATCGTCTATTACTTTTTGAAAATGTGGCAGACTTAGTTCCTTGAAGTCCTGTTCATCCACATTAACATCATCATGTGTCAGTAATGACCTGATTTGCCGGGTTCCCATAATGTTATATGCCCTGAGTGGTACAGAATACATTTTCTTTATGGAAGAAAACTCTGGCATATTATTTAAGGCTTTCTGCTGTTTATCATACAGTTTTTCAGATACTTCATCTGTATGTTCCATAAGCATTCCATTTATGACCATGATCTGGTTATTGATACGAAGCTGTGACAATTCTAACGATGCACGATAAGCCTCTTTTAATGGTGTTTCTTCAGGACGGGAAACGAGTACAAGTGTTGTTTTATCTCTATCAGCAAGCGTATCTACCGCTTTTTTATAAACTTTCTTCTTATCATTTAATCCTGAAAGCTGTCCCAGACATGATGCACCATGTGTGCTTTCACTTATAAACCCACTCCATGCAGATGGAAGTGCCAGCATTCGGAGGGTATGTCCGGTTGGTGCTGTGTCAAATATGATAAAATCATATTTTTCTGCTGTTTCCTTATCTGTAATAAATCTGGAAAACTCATTAAATGCAGCTATCTCTACAGTACATGAGCCTGATAACTGTTCCTCCATATTTTCAATTACAGAATCTGGAAGTTTTTCCCTGTATGGTGCTATAACACTTTCCCTATATTCTGCCGCTGCCTGCACAGGATCAAGGTTCGCTACAACCAGATTGGGAACATTCTTTATCTCAACACCTTTATTGTTAAGAACTGTGTTAAATACATCCTGCAGATTAGATGCCGGATCTGTACTGACAAGTAATGTCTTTTTTCCTTCATCTGCCAGTTTTACAGCAGTAGCACACGCAACAGATGTTTTGCCAACTCCGCCTTTTCCTGTAAAAAAAATATATTTTGTAAGACCTATAATATCTGGGTTATATAATTCCATCATAATTTCTCCTTTCTTACTAGCAGTTACCGCCACAGCAACAGCCTCCCTGTAATGTTGCATTCTCAGGAAGTAAAACACTTGCCTGAAGTTCAAGCAGATTAAGAATTTCTTCATTTGCAGGATATCTTCCGGTAATTACAATTTCACCATCCACCAGTGTGACCGGAAGTCCTTCAACACCTTTTTCATTTACATACTGGTTTACTGTATTATTCTTCACAAATTCCATTGGTGTACTTTTCAAATTGTACCTTTCAATAATAATTCCCTTATTTTTCAGATTATTTAATACTGTTGTAATTCTTAAAAGCTCAGAATCAACATTAACTCCACAAAGCCCGGTTTCACAGCAAAGTGCCGGTTCGTAAATACTCATTTTCTTCATAGTTGTTATCTCCTTTTAGATTGAATTATTGAAATCTTTCTATATGTTGTGTTAAATGATAGCTGATGCCATATCAATATATGAACATCAGCTATTACATCCGCAGCCTGAATTATTGTGGCATATGCATTCCGACTTTGACTGAAACATTGTAGAAAGCCTGTTCTGCAATTCTCCTAATACTTCTTCATCAAGTGAATAATAAATATTCTTCCCCTCTCTGCGGTCTTTTACAATTCCTGCCTCGACTAAAAGTTTCATATCATGCGACAATGTCGGTTGTGTAATATGGAATGCTTCAAGTATCTGGCAGGCACATAATTCTCCACAGGAAAGCATATCAACAATCCTAAGTCTTTTCGGATCAGACAATGCTTTAAGGATTTTGGCTGTCTCTGTATAAATCTTTTCCAAATCAATCACCTCATATAGAAATATTTCTATATATCAAAATA
>JBMNRL010000036.1:0-28097 GCA_050944615.1 Blautia sp. | reverse complement strand
AGGTTAATAATCTCCGAATTTGATATACGAATGAATTGGTTCGGGGGTAATCGCTTTTCTATTTCATATAATCTAAGCCGAAGAACATATTCACCTTTATTGGTAACTGCAAAAACTTTTCCAGAATTTGCGTAAATCCGAATCAAATCTGCCTGCTCCAATATTTCAATTTTTTCATCTTTATAGCCAGAGATTATTTGTGAAACATCTTCTGAAAGTTTTTTCACAATGCTGTTCACATCGTCTGTCATTGAAGCAGTCAATATGATTACTTTAGGGTCAGTATAGGAACTGTCAATTTTAATTTCTACCTGCATGATCATCACCTCTTTCTTTTCCTTTCCAATGCCATTATAAATAAACCAGACATTCGTTACAATGAAATTGCGATTGTTGGTTGATTTCATAACACAACTGGTCAAAAAGAATCCCGTCCGCATGGATTTCCTAAGGAAGCCATACGGGCGGGATCTTCTTATCTTTTATTTTACTTGGTTTCCCAATTCTTTTCCTTCCATGAAATCCCTGGCGTTTTCCAAGGTGGTCCTGGCGATAGCCGTCAGCGCCTCCTCTGTGAAAAATCCCTGGTGGGAGGTGATCATCACGTTCGGGAAGGACAACAGCCTGGCCATCGTGGAATGGGGCATGATCCGTTCAGACATATCTTCATATACAAAATCCGTCTCTTCTTCGTACACATCCAATCCCACGGCAAAAAATTTGTGGTCACGGATCCCGTCGATGAGATCATCCGTCTTAATCAAGCCACCCCGGGAAGTATTTACCAAAATAACGCCGTCCTTCATTTTCTCTATGGAGTTGGCATTGACAAGGTGATGGGTCTCGTCTGTCAGAGGACAATGCAGGCTGATTAAGTCGCTGCGCTTTAGCAGCTCATCCAAAGACACATATTCCAGAAAATCCAGGCTTTGATTGGGATACGCATCATAGCCGATGACCTTCATCCCAAAGCCCCGGCAGATTCTGGCCATCGCCTGGCCGATCTTTCCTGTGCCGATGATGCCGGCCGTCTTGCCGAACAAGTTCACCCCCATCAAGCCATTTAACGCAAAATTGTTTTCCCTGCATTTTATATAGGCTTTGTGGGTATGACGGTTGGCCGTCAGCACCAACGCCATCGCATGCTCTGCCACGGCCTCTGGAGAGTAGCTGGGAACCCGCAGAATGGTGATTCCATAGCCGGCGGCAGTTTCCGTATCCACATTGTTATATCCTGCACAGCGCATGAGGATCAGCTTTACCCCCGCCTTGTGCAGCACTTCCATAACATTTTTCCCCAGATCCGCATTGACAAAAGCACACACCGCATCATAACCCGTGGCCAGCCAGGCTGTCTCCTCATGGATATTGGCCTCAATAAATTTTATCTCTATTCCCGGAAATTCCGGCAAAAGCTTTTGGAAAAACTGTTCATCATAATTTTTCGTTCCATAAAATAAAATCTTCATCCGTCATATCTCCTTCAAAAAAAACCTTTACTTTTGAGATTCGGGTGTCAAAAAGCGGGGCCGGGCAGGTATTTCCCCTCTTTTGACGCCCAAAGCCTATCAAACAAAAAAAGAGTATCCTGCGGATTTAGGATACCCTTTTCTCATTTTTTTATTCGATTGACTCACTTTCCTGCTTTTCTATGGCTTCCTTTGCCCTCTCTGCCTGCTGCCGCTCTTCCTCCTCCATTTCGTGGGTTTTGGGAAGAATGATATTCAACAGCACTGCAATGATGGTTGCCAGCACCACCGGAGACTTACCGAAAATCGTAGTAACCCATTCCGGAAAGGTGGACAGAGCCGCAGAGGCCTGGGAAATTCCCATGCCCAATGCTGCCGCCAGACCGACAATGGAGGAATTGCGGTAATTCATTTCCGCAGATGCGATGAGTTTCATACCCGTCATAGCGATGGAAGCGAATACGGAAACGGTCGCACCGCCCAAAACGCACTGGGGAATGGTGGTGAGCAGCGCGGAAAACTTCGGCATCAAGCCCGCCAAGCCTAAAATAATTGCGGCCAGCCCCAGCACACAGCGGTTAATGACCTTCGTCGTGGTGACAATGCCCACATTCTGGCTGTATGTAGCGGTGGGAAGCCCTCCGAAAAATGCTCCCAGCACATTGGTGATGCCATAGCCCACAATGCCGTTTTGCAATTCGCCATCCTTCGGTGTCCGGTTCATCGCGCCGATAGTGGTGGCTGAATAATCACCAATCGCTTGGATGGAATTGATCGCAAACAGAATGCCGATGGCCACACAGGCGGATATCTCAAAATGAATGCCAAAATGCATCAGCTTCGGCGCCTGAAAAATTCCCGCCTCCGCCACACTCTGGAAATTCACCATGCCAAAGCACATGGACACCAGATACCCGGCGATGATGCCGATCAGGATGGACGCCAGCTTCCAAATTCCCTTGCCGAAATGGTTCAGCACCGTCACTACCGCCAAGGTGAAAAAGGCGACCAGCCAGTTCTGCCAGGACCCATATGTCTCACTGCTGGTCCCACCAGCCATATAGTTGATAGCCGTAGGATATAAAGACAGGCCGATGGTAAATACCACCGTGCCCGTGATCAGCGGCGGGAAGAAGATTCTGATCTTTTTCACCAAAAGTCCCATGACCACTGCCACGATGCCGCCCACGATCTGGGCGCCGAATATAGTGGCAACCCCATAGCCCTCCGCAATGGCCTGCATACTGGGCACATAAGCAAAGCTGACTCCCATGATCATCGGCAGGCCGGAGCCGATACTGAATTTTCCCTTTTTTCCGATCGGGAACAACTGAAGCAGCGTGGACAGCGCAGACACCACCAGTGCCGCCTGGATCAAAATGACCCGGTCTTCACTGGGCAGCCCGCCCCCGCTCACCGCACCGGCTACGATAATCGCCGGGGTGACACAGCCCACAATCATCGCAACCACATGCTGCAGCGCCAAAGGAAGCGCTTCCCCAAAACGCGGGATTCCATTCAGCTGAAAAATACTACCATGCCGTTTTGTCATTTGAGCCATAACTTGCCTCCTATTTTACATTCATGGGCAGCGGTATCTTACCTCCGCTGCCCGTTATTTTTGTAACTTCATTATAGCAAACCGTGTTTGCAAAAACAATTAGGCTACCTAAAAAATTTTGTAAAATAATAGACAAGAAAATCTCAAGATATTTGTGGATTTTTCTTTAGAGCAGTATTCACCTACAGAAATCTTATTTCCCTTTTTCAGCCACTGCCCCTGGCTTCAACGTAATGCCCATAACAAATATAACAACAAGGCATACGCCAAAGAACAGATAAATCCGGCTTAGAGAGGTTTCCATCGGAGCCCCGCTGTTTAAGAACGCGCCTGCAATAGCCCCACAGATCGTACCGCCGGCAGAGCCCGCAAAAGCGATCATGCCCTGGGCAGCTCCATAATTTTCCTTCGGCATTGTGGTCTGCAGATACGGAGTATTGATCACCTGGTCACAAGCATAACCAACACCGCCAAGCAGCGTCATGCCATAGATCAAAAGCGTGGAAGAATCCGGTTTTAAACAGAACCCCCACAAAAGCAGCGGAACCGCCCCGCACAATCCCATAACCATATAAGCCCAACGGTAATTTTTAATATTTTTCCCAATAAACACGCCTACAAAGGAAGACAACACCGCACTGCAGATGGTCTGAGGCATGCTAAGAGTTGAGCTTACCGTCGCAGATACCTTCATAACCTGCTGTGCGAACAAAACAATATAAGCGCTGGCGGTTACCACATACATAGTAAACAGCAGATGGCAGATCCATGCCACCCTAAATTCCTTATAACGGAACAACCGGACGGAAATGACCGGATTTTGGGCCCGGTACTCATAATATACCAGTACCACAAGTCCTACGATTCCCACCGCCAGAAGTCCGATACCAAGTGCTGATGTCCTGGAAAACATCACGTTTCCAAAATTCAAATACGCCACCAGCGAACATAGGCTCACTACTAAAAGCACCAGCCCGGGCACATCCACACGGCCGCCCGGATTGACCGCAAATTTTTTATTCGGATAGCACAGAATATAGATTACGATCACGACGATTCCCAACGGGATTCCAATAAAATACGCTGCCCTGGGCACTCCGGCGTCGGCAAATACACCCGCCAGCAATGGACCTGCCAGCATCCCCACCGCTGCAGCGGTAGCCAGATATCCATAAAATTTGGGGCGTTCCTTCATCGTGGTCACATCGGCAATAATGGAAAAAGCCGCTGATATAAAAAACCCGCCGCAAATTCCACTAAGTCCCCAGCAGACCAGCAATACCCAGCCTGCCGTCGCCAGCCCGCCTCCTGCCACACAGAGCAGATAGGCTGCCAACGATATGATCGTCAGCCATTTCCTACCCAGAGTGTCACTTAGCTTTCCGGCAACCGGTGACGCAATCATCAAACCCACGGAGCTGAACACCGTCACCACCGCATAAATACTCATGGCATCAATCTCCGTAAGCAGCTTAGGCAAAGCCACCCCGCATCCTAAATTAATGACCATATAGTTAAAATACATGATAATGCAGGCAGCGATCACCAGCTTCTTTTTACCTGCACTCAATTCCACATTGATTTCATTAGACATTGTAAGCCCTCCCTGATCTGCCCCAGTCATTGCTGACGGCAAATGTATGCTGGCAACTGATTATTTTTCAAGTGACATCGCGTCCGCATAATCGGCCCCAGGAAGGGTATATCCCCCATTCACCAGCAAACACTGTCCGGTAATAAAGGAGGCTTCATCACTTGCCAAAAACAACACAGCGTTTGCCATATCCTCTGGTTCCGCTACCCGTCCTAAGGGCACGGCCTTGGCATATTGTTCCACAAACTCCGGAGGCAGGACCTTCACGGAATCAGTTTTTGTAAATGGCGGCATCACTGCATTACAGCGTATGTTCTGTCTGCCATATTGAATTGCAATGTGTTCCGTCACCGCATTGACCGCTGTCTTTGCGATTCCATACCAGCTCCTGGTAAGCTGCGGGACCACTGCCGTTTCAGAGGAAATATTTACGATACTGCCGCCACCGCCTGCGATCATATGAGGAATGGCATACTGGCAGCACATAGCTGTTACAATGGTATTAAACTCGAACGCCTTGTGAATGGCCTCCAGGTCGCTGCCGGCGATATCTTTGTTTCCCGGACGGACCCCGCCGCCAAGATTATTGACCAGAATATCAATACGGCCTTCCGTTTGATAGACCTTCTCAATCATCGGCTGAATGGTATCCAGATCATCTCCGTCAAATGGTACCACATGGACCCGGCATCCCTTGGCATTATGGGCATCTGCAATTTCCTGTGCGGCATCCAAACGGCGCACTGCCATATAAACAATGGCGCCTTCCTGTGCAAACCGGTCCGCAATTGCCCGCCCGATTCCTCTGGTGCATGCGGTAACAATAGCTACTTTATCCTTAATTCTGTCCATATTTTTCTCCTTTGCTGTTGATAGCTGATGGGTTATTTTACAATGATAAAGCGGTATAATATCCGGCGCTGGTAGAGGCGGCAAAGCTGTCAGGCTGGCTGCTGTCACCAATATTATAAAATTCAGGAACTTTGGCACGAATGGAGTCACAAAGCTTATTATTCGGCTTATCCCCAATGCTGATAAGAACATCATCACAGGTCAACGCCACTTCATTTTTCGCTTTATCCTCCAGCACGATGCCGGTGTCTGTAATCTCTTTGCAGGTACATTCCATATAGGTTTTCAGGCCCAGACCCTTTAAATGTCCCATAAGAATGGATCGCGTGGTGGCGGCCATTTTCCCCGCCAGGGAATCCAGCATTTCCACAACGGTAACCTCTTTCCCCTGCTGAAGAAGCAGCTCTGCTGTTTCACAGCCTACGACACCGCCGCCGATAATAACCACCTTCTGTCCCAACGGTTTCCCAGCCAAAGCTTCCTTCGCGCTGGAAACAATAGGCTTGTCAAAACCTTTGATCGGCAACACTGCCGGAAGCACTCCCGCTGCCCAGATCACTACATCGGGTTTCTGCTCTAAAATATATTTCTCGTCCACTTCCGTATGAAAAATCACATTCACATGATTGATTTGAAGCTGTTTTTCAAAATAAGGGTACAATTGTTTTAAATTGTCTTTATAAGGGGGAGCCACCGCATAGTCCAGCTGGCCTCCGATATGATCGCTTTTTTCCACCAGAGTTACCATATGGCCCCGCTTTGCAGCAACCCTGGCCGCCTCCATACCAGCAATGCCGGCACCGACCACCAACACCTTTTTCGGCGTCTTTGCAGGAGGCATGGTATAGTCATTATCCCCATGACCAAGGACCGCATTGTTTGAACACCGGATATGACGCTCATAGGTAAGCTGGTCATCTGTACAGACGCTGCATCCAATACACGGTCTCGCCTCATCATAACGGTCTTCGGCAATCAGATTGACCAAATTCGGCTCAGACAGCACTCCATGGCCCATAAATACGAAATCACACTGTCCGGCAGATAATGCTTCCTCCACCATATCCGGAAGATAGGAACGTCCGCCGCCAATAAAGACAGGATTTCTCTTCTCACCCGGCATGGACAGCACCGATTTTTTCACCAAGCCGCATAAGCCGAGCATTCTCCCTGGTTTATCTGCGGTGCTGGGGATATCCTCCAAATCCGGATTCGTTTTCCAGGAACCGCCCATGACCTCAATACCATCCGCACCCACCGTCAGGAATTTATTGGCGTAATACATGCCTTCCTCCAGTGTGATGCCGCCTTCCGCCCCGGCCTCCATGACCGCTTGTTTTACCACAAGGCCAAACTCCCAGCCGCAGTTTTTCCGGATTTTTGTGATCACATTGGAATAAAAACGGCTGCGGTTTTCCGGGCTGCCGCCATATTCATCCGTGCGGATATTGGCAGTGGAGGACAGGAACTGCTGGCCCATGTAATAACCACAAGCATGCAGCTCTACGCCGTCAAACCCTGCTTGTTTTGCCCGGAATGCTGCCGCTGCATATTTGTCCTCAATCGTCTGGATTTCCTCAACGGTCAATTCCCGGGGTTCTTCATTTCCAAAACCCATCATATAAGAAAAAGGCATCGCCACTGCAGAAGGCCCTACCGGCTGGGTTTTGATGTTTTTCCGTCTGGCCCCCCGTCCTGTATGGCTTAACTGAAGAAAGCACTTCGCTCCCGCTTCATGAATGGCCGCAGCCAAACGCGTCAACCCCGGAATATACTTATCGTCATCTGCCACCAGCATATTCAGCGTATTCATTCCCAGGGGAGTGTCCACACAGGTAACCTCCACCATAATCAGTCCAATGCCGCCTCTGGCCCTGGCTGTATAATGATTGACAATGGCATCATTGACATATCCATGGTCTGACATATTTGTCCCCATGGAAGGCATCACCGTGCGGTTGCGTACTTCTACCTGTCCGATCTTTCCAGGTGTAAAAATGTGTGGATACTTATTCATTTGTGTACCTCCTTTTTTATGTAGGGGCCTTTGTTTTTCAGGCCCTGTAAACAGTAACAGGTTTCGTTTAAGAGCAATCACATCCACTCTTCACAACAGCTGATATTATTGCTATAATTAATATTTGAAAATCAAAGGATTTTCTAAACTACAGAAAGCAGGTATCCCCATGGGTATTCGTCAAAAAGAAAAATCAGAAATGACTCACCAGGAATTAAAAAATGCCGCGCTTACGCTTTTTTTGGAAAAAGGCTATAAAAATACAAGCATCCAGGATATTGCCATTGCCTCCGGCTACTCCATCGGCTCCTTTTACAATCATTACCAAACGAAAAAAGACGTATTAGCAGAAATCTGGAATGAACATGCCGTAAAAGCAATCAACCAAGCCACCGAAACGCTTAACCATCTGACCACGCCGGAAGATCTGGCTAATTACCTCATCGACAATTCCAATTCCTTCGATCTGGATGAGATCACCGTCCGCCTGGCCCAAGCGGCACAAGAGGCTAACATCACCGTAGGCAGACATTATCTTGAGGTAAAGGATGCATCCCATAGTTACATGGCCCAGATCATTTTACTTTTAAAGACATTTTGTCCTCACACCGAAGAAGCTATTTTGATGTCTCACGCCAGCCTGCTGGACGCGATTCAATACTCACATTCCAAAGTGACCCGGGATAAAGTGGGTTACGTCTTTGACGACGAAGATTTGAAGCACAATCTTCTTATACTGCTCCATCAATGGGTGGAAGAAGATAAGCAGATCGGCTGACATCTCTGTACGCCAAAAAGTGAATCGATTCTAAAAATGAATCAATTCACTTTTTAAGATACCGTTATTCCCTTTAAATGTCAATAAGTTAACATTCTTTTTTCGTCTTGTCTCATCACTTTCATAGATATTCCCAATTTTTAGTCAAACTTTTTGACACTAATGCACAGGGAAAATCTATTCATCCCTTAAAATCAACTGCTCTCACAATAGATTTTCAAAAACATTGTACAGATCCAAAGCTCCGTATCCCCAGTCCGGATTGGGATACTTCTCCCCATCCCTCCTCCTGGCCCCCCGGGTCAGATAATTCCTTACGGTAATCCCGTTCATATATACCACATTTTCCCGGACAATGGCCCATTCAAACAAAAGAGCGGCCGCCCCGCAGTTCAATGCCGCTGCCACACTGGTGCCGGAGCGGCTCACAAAGCTGCCTCTCGGACCGGGGCCTAAAATGTCCACCCCGGGAGCCGCCAAATCAGGCTTGATGCCGCCCCCTGCCGCATATCCCCGGCTGGCCGCCAGATACAGGCTTTGGTCCCGGTAATTATAGGCGGTCACCGTGATGGCCTCTGCCGCATTTCCCGGATTCGTGATAGTATTATAAGGATAGGGCTGGAGAAAATAGGTCTGCTCTGATAAAAACGGCCGGGAGGGCAGCCACATGTGGAAGGGCATCTCCTCCTGCTGTTCCCCGGACACCAAAAAGCGCCAAATTCCAGAAGCCGGGGAGAGAAAACGGAAGAAAAATAACGTTTCTCCGGTCACCCGTTCCACCGGCACATAGCTCACCTCGATCCGGGTCTCCACAAACACGAAGGACAGAATCTGGAATCCATTGCCTCTGGCCGTGGACACTGGCAGAACCTCCCCGGTAGGGGACTGGACCTTCATGGAATAGGCGCCGGGAGAATCTCCCCAAAACTCCACCACAAATCCTGGTTCTCCTTCGCCTACCCTAAGCTCCACGGTCAACTGGTTTTCCCGGGCATTGATCGTGTCAAAAAAATGATGTCTGGTATTTCCTTCATTGCCTGCCGCTATAGAAAACACATTCTCCGAATAGCGGCTGGCAGAGCTTAAATACTGAGCCAGCGGACTGGAGCCTCTGTGGGCCCCCAAATTGCTGCCCAGGCCGATACACACCGACAGAGGCATCCGAAGCTCCCTGGCCTTACGCATCGCATACCAGATTCCAAACATCACATCATTTTCCTGGAAGGCGGGCACATCCTGGGGCAGAAGATAAAAATCCCTCAGATATTGCTTGGCCTGCTTGAGCTTTACAACGATAATAGAAGCTTCCGGGGCAGCTCCGGAAAAATTAGAAGCAGGCATGGTACTTCCGGCAGCAATGCCTGCCAAAAAAGTTCCATGCCCGTTGGTATCTGTAGACGGGACGATTTCCATAGGGCGGTCACTATCCAGCGCCTGCTGGATTTCCTCCCTGGTAAATTCCCGTCCATAAGGTATATTTTCTTGTCCAATGCTAGGAAGGCTCTGATCCCAAATAGCCGCGATCCTTGTTCTTGTACCCTCCAAAAAGGCCGGATGGGTATAATCGATGCCGGAATCGATAACCGCCACCGCAGTCCCTCTCCCCCTAAGCTGTAAGTATGGATGATTATGCAAATTTGTTATCCCTGAGCTGTTCAAGCTGTCCAAGTCCATAAACGTATAGCAGTTAGGAATACTGTTATAAGAATAATTATTCACCACCAGACTTCCCACGATCTCCAAGGGCACATAAAGCACCGCAAAATTCTCATTGATAATCTGGAAAAAGTTATCCGATACATAATCGATCGGTCCATGGACATTTTTGCTGTATTGCACGATAAAATCTGCATAGGATTCATTCACCGCAGGAGGTACCAACTGCTGCTCCTGCATACTCTGTACATCTGCCATGATCTTCTCCGCTTCGCTTTTTAATAGCTTATTCGCCAGGAAGCCGCTCCATGACAGACCGTTTTTTCTTTCCACCATTTTCATCCGTAACCAATCCAGGTGCCGCTGGTTCTGCAAATGAAGTCCTGCGGCACCTGGAATCTGTCACCTTAGCTCACCTGATGCTTAGAAAAGCTCCTCCGGCACAGCCAAAACGCCAGCGCAATAACCACGATTCCAACCAAAAAACTAAAACATTGGCTTGGAAGTGCCACTGTCCCTATCCGTACAGGGTCCAGCAAAAGCACTGTGGCAGACAGCATCCCAATGGGAGTCAGACACAACAGCCAAGCAGGAATGCCAGCAGCTATGATAGCCGGGAAAAAATACAAGGTTACCGCAGCCACAACGGCAATAAAAGAGGAGCGGCTCCATACAGAAACGATCATCGTCGTAGCTGCCACCATCAGCATCCCCATCATCCACAGGGCAAATTCCAGTAAAAACGCCTGCAGGTAGTTGATGGGCAGTGCTGCATCCGTATACACGCCCAGAGAAGAAACCTGAATGCTGGTATCCCAACCCTCTAGTCCATAGGAGAAAAACATTCGCAAAAACACACAAAGCAAATAGAGCAGATAGATCACTGCCGCCGCCAATATGCCTGCCAGCACTTTGACAGCTGCCACTCGTTTTCTCCCATACCGGGAGGTGAGAATCAAAGCATCTGTCCCTCTGGTATATTCATCGGCAAAAATCCCTGCCAGCAGTATCGCTGCAATGGCCCCGGCGAACATCATTCCCTGAGTTGTCAGATAAAGGATACGCTCCCAGCTCTCGGAATATCCCAGCCGAATCTCCAGTCCGTCCGCCTCCATTTTCTGGCTGGCATGCTCCACCCCTTGGATATACGCCTCCTTTTGGGAAACAATCTGTTCAGAAGAGGCTTGCCCCCATTCTCCCACCCCAAACAGCTCATCTTCCACGTCGGCAAACAGGTAATGCATCGCATTCATCAGCGGCTGCCTGTAATACTCCGTCATTTCACTATCAATTCCTGAGTCACCGGGGCCTTCCGTAGTCATGATTTCATAGACTTTTTCCGGAGTCAATTCGCCGGCATATTTTCGGGCAACCCTTTGGTTATACTCCACCTCCGCCCGGCCGCCCAGCCGTTCCCCGCCGGGGGTGATGACCATATCCTCACCACTCCACATGACAAAAGCAAGCAAACACAAAAGCGCAGTGCAGACCCAGGTGAGCTTTCTGGAAAAGACTTTTCCCAATTCATAACGCAGAATATCCATCACAGACTGCACCTCCTCTCGTCCTCTTCCCGGAAATAGTACAGATATAAATCTTCCAAATTAGGCTCCACCAGTATGGCTCCCTCCTGGGGTTGTTCATCGGAAATGATGCGCAACACCGTCCGCCCATTTTCATTTTTCAGATTTCCCACGTTAAAACGCTCCACATATAGATCCGCTTCCCTGGGGAGGACCGTCATCTCCCAAACACGCCCCTCTATTTCTTTGACAATTTCCTCCGGCGCGCCCCGGTGGATCAGACTTCCGTTTTTCATCACCAGAATGTCCCCTGCAATATATTCCACATCTGAAACGATATGGGTGGACAAAAGCACGATTTTATTTTTGGAAATAGAGCTGATCAGATTCCGGAAGCGCACCCTTTCCTTGGGATCCAGCCCTGCGGTGGGTTCATCCAGGATCAGAATCTGGGGATCGTTCAACAATGCCTGGGCAATCCCCAGCCTCTGCTTCATTCCGCCGGAAAAGGTCCGGATCTTCTTATTTTTCACATCGTTCAATGCCACCAGATCCAAAAGCTCTTCTGTTTTCTCAAATGCCTGGCTTCTGCCAAGACCTTTTAAGGACGCCAGATACATCATAAATTTTCTGGCTGTAAAATCCGGATAATATCCGAAATGCTGCGGCAGATAGCCCAGCAGATCCCGGTAGTCCTCTCCCATCTGCAGGATATTCTGACCGTCATAGAGAACCTCCCCCGAAGTCGGGGACAAAATCCCGCAGATCAGCCGCATCAATGTGGTCTTGCCCGCGCCGTTGGCTCCCAAAAGTCCGTAGACGCCTCCAGTCATTGCCGCCTCGATATGGTCTACCACGATCTTAGGTCCATATTGCTTGGTGATCCGATCTAATTGAAGCTCCATGTTCTTTTCTCCTCTCCTTTACAACTTTTCAAAAACTGCCGGATGGACACTGCCAAAATGCCGGCACTGGCCAGGCTCACCAAAAGAATCACTGACTGGCCCCCCGACTGACTGATTGACCGCAAATATCTGCCCACGACAGCTGACACCTGGACATTGAGCACGGACATGAAAAGCCCTGCCGCCAATAGGATTCCAAACCCATAAGAATTGCGAAAGCGCCTCATCAGCCACAGAGAAACCGCATTGGACAACAAAAACGGGATCAGAATCTGAATCAAGAAGCCATTCATACCCCATCCTCCACAGCCTCCAACTACGCCAAAAACAATCAGGACTAAGAAGTCTAAAATCCCTAAGACTACCATTTTCATGCCCATCATCTGCGGAAGGTGATAACGGCAGGACTGCTCCAGCTCCCACATATTCCATGCATAGCTGCGCATCAGCTCCAGTGTACCGATAATCCCCAGCAAGGGGGCGGTAAACACGGCCACACCCAAAGCATCGATCCAATCCACCAGAAATGCAGCCCCCAGCAGCAACAAAAGCACAGCCTGGAAGAACCAGGTAAATGCGGATAGATGTCCCGCTGCATCCGCCCACCGCTGCAGCTTCGTCTTCTTGTGTACCGGACGCATACTCCGGTATGCCTGCAGCACCCGCCGAATCTGATCCTCCTTTAGCTCCTGGCTGGGACAAGGCATCCGGTATTGGTCAAATAACTGTTTCCAATCTTTTTCCCTCATAAGCTCCCTCCTTGCTCCAATATTCCCTTCAATTTGATCATTCCCTGCCGCAGCCTGGATTTTGCTGTGGCCATGGGTATGGACAATTGGTCCGCAATTTCTTTTATTTTGAATCCGTGATAATATTTCAATACGATCACTTCCCTCTGAAACGGTGGCAGCTTGTGTAACGCCTCCTGCAGCACCCAGGCCGTTTCGCTGTTTCCGGTAAAATCCTTTTGGTCCGCCACATTTTCCATGCCGTCATCACTGGGATATTCCGGATGTTTTCCCCGGAAATAATCGTTGCAGACATTTCTGGCTATGGAAAACAGATAGCCCTTGAATTTGTTCTGTTCCTGATAATTCCAAATATATTTCGTCACCTTCAGGAAGGTCTCCTGGGTGCAGTCATACGCCGCTTCCCGATCTCCGGTACGGTAGCAGCAAAAGCCAAACACTTCATCATAATACTTTTCAATCAACACCTGAAAGCTTCCGGCATCCCCTGCCTGAATCCTTCGGATCAGCTGTCCGTCTGTCACCCGCTGCCACCCCCTTCCTCTTTTGTATACAGCCGCGTGGACACATCGATGGTTCCAGCCTTACGTTCTGTAAAACGCTTTACATATTATACAACGAAAACTTTTATTAAAAAGATGCAAAGGATTTTTTTATTTTTACAGCCAAACGGCGCAGGGTTGTCCCGCGCCGTCTGTCCTTACTATTTTAACCGGTCTTTCAAAAGATCCAGAACCTTTCCTATACAGAGTCTCCTTCTCAGTCTTTGCTCTATTTATAATTTATGAAGATTCCTTAATCCGTTCCACCGCTTTTTTCGTATTCTCATGGGAGCCGAATGCAGTAAGGCGGAAATAGCCTTCTCCATGGGCTCCGAATCCGGCCCCCGGCGTTCCCACCACACCAGCCTTTTCAAGTAACTCATCAAAGAAATTCCAGGATTTCATCCTCTTTGGCGTCTTCAGCCAGATATAAGGGGCGTTCACCCCTCCGGATACTTCATAGCCCTCAGCCTTTAAGCCCTCAGATATGACTTTGGCATTCTGCATATAATACGCCACCTGCTCCTTAAGCTGTACCTTTCCTTCCGGCGAATAGACCGCCTCTCCCGCTCTCTGTACAATATATGGGGCTCCATTGTACTTCGTTCCATGGCGTCTTGCCCACAGACTGTGCAGGGAAACGCCGCCGCATTTGAGCTCCTTGGGTATGACAGTAAAGCCCAGACGCACACCGGTAAAACCGGCATTTTTAGAAAAACTCCGCAACTCGATGGCACAGGTTTGGGCGCCATCGCACTCATAAATAGAATGTGGCACATCCGCTTCAGAAATATACGCCTCATAAGCCGCATCATAAATGATCACTGCCCCCACCTGATTGGCATAGTCCACCCACTCCTGAAGCTGTCCCGTGGTGACAAAGGCTCCTGTAGGATTGTTTGGGAAGCATAAATAAATGAGATCCGGCGTCTCTTTGGGCAGTACCGGCACAAATCCATTTTCCTCCTGACATGGCATATAGATGACGCCGTCAAAATTCCCACGGACAGGATCAAATTCACCTGTTCTTCCGGCCATCACATTGGTATCCACGTAGACTGGATAGACCGGATCGCAGACCGCAATCTTATTGTTCAGACTGAATATCTCCTGGATATTTCCTGAATCACACTTAGCACCGTCAGAAATAAAAATTTCTTCAGCCTGGATCTTGCAGCCTCTGTCCTGATAATCGTTCCTGGCAATGGTGCTGCGCAAAAATTCATATCCCAGATCCGGCGCATAACCGCGGAAGGTGGCCGGATCCCCCATTTCATCCACCGCCTTATGGAGAGCTTCAATGATAGCTGGCGCCAAAGGCTGGGTCACATCGCCAATTCCCAGGCTTATGATCTCCCTGTCCGGATGGTCCTCTTTATAAGCCGCTACTTTTTTTGCAATCTGTGAAAACAAATAGCTGCCGGGCAGTTTCAAATAATTTTCATTGATCTCATACATAATCTCACTCCTCATCAAACATCAATCTTGACACCATCTTTGCCGCCTATTCTCTTGATATTCCGCGGCTGCTGCAATCAACCCCCGAAACAACGGATGCGCCCTGTTCGGTCTAGATTTTAATTCCGGATGCCCCTGGGTTCCGATATAAAACGGATGGTCCGGCAGCTCCACCATTTCCACGATCCGGTTGTCGGGAGAAAGCCCCGATAGATGCATCCCGCTCTCCTTTAGCGGTTCCCGGTAATCGTTATTCACCTCATAACGATGTCTGTGCCGTTCTTCAATATACTTTTTTCCGTACAAAGAACGCGCCAAACTGCCCTGCTCTAATACACATGGGTACGCTCCCAGACGCAATGTACCGCCGATATCCTCCACGCCATCCTGCTCTGGCATCAGTGCGATGAGTGGATGCAGTGTATCCGGCGCCAGCTCGATACTGTTGGCATCGTGGTAGCCCAGCACGTTTCTGGCAAATTCCACAATAGCCATCTGCATCCCTAAACAGATACCCAGGAAGGGAATCTTGTGGGTTCTGGCATAGCCGGCGGCAGCGATCATCCCTTCCGTTCTCCTTGTGCCAAAACCGCCGGGAACCAGAATACCGTCCACACCATCCAGCTCTTCCCCACAGTTCCTTTCATTTAAAAGCTCGGAATCCACCCATTGGATCTCCACACAGGCACGGCTGGCGATCCCGCCGTGCTTGAGCGCCTCCGCCACACTAAGGTATGCGTCATGAAGCTGGATATATTTTCCTACCAATGCAATTTTTACAGCCTTGTCAGGATTTCGAAGCGCCTCCACCATGGCTGTCCATTCCTTCAAATCCGCCTTTTTTTTAGGCAGCTTTAAGCATTCACATACCACCTCGGCCAACCGCTCCTTTTCCATGGCCAGGGGTGCCTCGTACAGATATTCCACGTCCAGGTTCTGCAGCACATGGGAGCTTGGCACGTTACAAAACAAAGCGATCTTATCCTTAATTTCCCATCCCAACGGCTGCTCTGAACGACATACCAGCACGTCCGGCTGGATTCCCATTCCCTGCAGCTCCTTGACGCTGGCCTGTGTAGGCTTTGTCTTCATCTCCTGAGAGACTTTCAGATAAGGGATCAAAGTCACATGGACCAAAATCGCATTTTCCCTCCCCACGTCATGTTGAAACTGACGGATGGATTCTAAAAATGGCTGGCTCTCAATATCTCCCACTGTGCCGCCTACCTCGATAATCGCGATGCGGTCCTCTCCGGGTTCCTTGGGGCGGTAAAATCTGCTCTTAATCTCATTGGTGATATGGGGAATCACCTGTACCGTTCCTCCGCCAAAATCCCCATGCCGTTCCTTTTGAAGAACGGACCAATAAATTTTTCCGGTGGTCACGTTGGAGTTTTTATCCAGATTTTCATCGATAAATCTTTCATAATGCCCCAGATCCAAATCCGTCTCCGTGCCGTCATCTGTTACAAATACTTCTCCATGTTGGATTGGATTCATTGTTCCCGGATCAATATTGATATAGGGATCAAACTTCTGCATCGTGACCTGGTAGCCCCTGGCCTTCAATAGACGGCCCAAAGATGCCGCCGTAATGCCCTTGCCCAGACCAGACACTACGCCGCCGGTGACAAATACGTACTTAACCATGACCTTTCCTCCTATCTTCTTTTTTCCGCAAAGAAAAAGATGCCAAAAGTAGTGTGCCCCGTATGGCATCCATACACACTCTCTTTTGACATCTTTGTCATTTTATCTTCAATATCAGATTTCCTCTATTTTCCGCCTGTTTTCTCAAAGCGCAAAAAATTATGAAACTACTATATCCCATTTTATCAATTTTGTAAATCCCCAAATTGAATTTTTTTTCAGGTAGTCAATATGGATTTCTCCGGGAAAGAACTGGTAAAAAGGGAACCGGATGCTTCCAGCTTTCCCTCCTGCGGAAAAAGGATTGGAGGTTCCCGGCGTCCATAAGCTGACCAAGGTAGTCATCATCACCCGTCAGAATAAGCTGGAAGATTTCATGCAGGCCATGAACGAGATCGGCGTGACCGGCATCACCATTACAAACGTCTTGGGATGCGGCATCCAAAAAGGGTCCACCTCTTACTACCGGGGCGTGGAAATGGATATGAATCTTCTGCCAAAGATCAAAATTGAAATCGTAGTCAGCAGGGTGCCTGTGGAAACAATCATCGCCACCGCCAAACAAGTACTGCATACCGGACAGATCGGAGATGGCAAGGTCTTTGTCTATGACATTGAAAATGTAATCAAGATCGACACCGGTGAAGAAGGGTATTTCGCTCTGCAGGATACCTCTGCAGAATAAATCGTATCTATTCTTAATTTTCTAAGCCAAAAAAGACGTAAGGCCCCAAGGCCCTGCGTCTTTTTTGCTTCCATAAACAGTATGGTCAGATTTTTTTCGGACAGGTATACCGCGGCATCCCCTTGCTGTGTTTTCCATACTCGATGGCTTGGCTGGGACAGCGGCAGATGCATGCCATACAATGGGTACAGTCCTTTCCCCACACCGGTCTTCCCTCCACCAGGCGGATGTTATTTAACGGGCAGACCTTTACGCATTTTCCACAGGAAATGCAGGTATCCTCAGCATAAAACTTTTTCGCATGGACAAACATCGGATAAAACAAAGCATTGACCATACTACTGTTCATTTTGTCCGTAGCGCTCAGAGAACGTTTGGGGAACCTCTCCCCGCTGCGAATCAAATCCGCCGCTTTCTCCATTTCCTTTTCTGCCTGTTCTATGGTCTTTTGCGCTTCCTCTTTCGCAGGTGTTGTAAACATTGCAATATAATTTTCAGGCATCACAATGGGAAAACAGCCTGCATATTCCATCCGCTTCCCGTCACATAGTTTCCTGAGATATTTGTCCGCATTTCCGATGCTTCCCCCACAGGTCATCACAAAATAAAGCTTTTTGCTCCCCGCAAGCGCTGTGTTTTCCAGCCAATTCTGGACAATCCTGGGGATCCTCCAGGCATAGGTAGGCACCACAACAACCCATGGGCTGTCGGAAGATAACTTGGCAAAATTACGGCCGCGGATCCTCTCAAACGCGTCAAGCACCTCGTCTTCCAGCGCCCTCCCAATCCATTTTGCTGCATATTCACTGTTCCCTGTTCCTGAAAAATATAAAATCATAGCAATGCCTTCCTTTCCAAGCCTTACCTATATTTACAGACATTCCAACAGTTTCTTCTCGATGAGCGGCGCATACCATCTGGCATAACCTTCCTCATTCAAATGGGTACCGCTGCCCCCGGTCCGCTCCCCGGGCTTATCATAAGAATACTTCAAACGCATTGCTTCCTCACAGGTATCCAGCCCGCTTTCTCCATACACATCCACATAAGGAACAGACCATTTCCCGCACACCTCTTTTGCCCGGGCCTGGAAAAGCTCCTGGCACACAAGATCCCTGGCTTTCATTTTATGGGGGCAGATATAAATTACCAGGCTGTCCGGATACTTTTCCCGAAGCCGCCAGCAGATCTGCTCCAAGGCTCCGGTAAAAGAAGCGGTATCATAACCGCCCGAAAAGCCGGACGCGATGCTTCCAAAACATTGCTGCAGCACCAGAGGGGAAATGTCGTTAGTCATCCCATCAAAACAGATCACATCCGGTTGGCGGAGGGATGCTTGTGTAATCTGTGAAGCAATGTCTGGCCAATCTTGTTGTTTCAGCTTCCGTGCAATGCCCGGAATGACCGTAGCGCCGTTCTGCGCATAGTTGGTAAAGACCATGCCATGCTTTTCTGCTACCAAATCCAACATCCCCACATTCAGCCAATGCCCCCGCACCAAAGAATCCCCGAAGCCATACAAGCTCTTTCCTTCCAGTCCTGTCAATGTTCCGCTCCTTTTTATTTCTCAACCAATTCATTCAATTCTGCCATGATCTTCTGATACACCTCATAAAAAGGTTTCTTATGAATACGGCAGATCCTGGCCACATCTTCATATTCCGGATAGACACGCTCTCCCTCTGGCAGTCCGCAGAATTTCACATATACCTCTCCCAAAGAGGTCCGACGGCTCTCTATCCTGCGGGAAAGCACTGTGCGCTCCATGTTCACCCTCCGGATCCCTATGGTGGTGGTTTCCTGGAAAATGATCGTTTCCATATGGTGCACGTCCTTCGGACTACAGATCACATTCAACTGATAGGCCGGACGGTTCTTTTTCATATAGACCGGCGTATAGCTCACATCCTTGGCCCCTTCCTGCATCAGACGTTCCATCACATAGCCCAGCACTTCCCCGGTACAATCGTCAATATTGCTCTCTAGCCGGCAGATCGTATCTGTCTGATAGTCATCCGGCCGGATCAGCATAGCCCGCAAAAATCCGGGCGCTTCGTACTTTCTCTTACCGGCTCCCAAGCCTATCTTTTCCACAGTAAAGCTGCCAGGCAGATGGTCCGCCGTGCGGATGGCTGCCGCGATGGCCGCCCCGGTAGGCGTCACCAATTCCCCTTGGATATTTGTGATCCGAAGCCGCAGGCCATGCTGCTGTGCGATATTGGCCACCGCTGGAACCGGCACAGGCAGAATCCCATGCTGACAGCGGATACTACCTCTTCCCTCATACAATTCTTCCACCACCACATCCGTGATGTCCAAATTATCCAGGCAAATGGCAGCTGCTACGATATCCACGATGGAGTCTACCGCTCCTACCTCATGAAAATGCACCTGATCCATTGTGGTCCCATGGGCCTTCGCCTCCGCATGAGCGATCACATCAAAAATCCGTACTGCGATATCCTTGGCCCGGTCCGTGATCCCGGAATTTTGGATCAGCGGCAGGATTTCTTTCATTCCTCGGTGTTCGTGCGCGTGTACATGCGCATGGCTATGGGCCATATTCTCCCCGTGCACGTGGTCCCTTTCTTCCTCATGCGCGTGGCTGTGGCTCATGGCTTCTCCATGCGTGTGACTGTGACCTGCATTTTCTCCGTGCTCATGGCCATGCTCCGGCTCACCTATCCCGTGAAGATACGCCATGTCATGGTCATGATTTTCATGAGCCGCATCCAGAAGCACGTCAAAATCACACATATCGATTCCGGCCTTTTTCACCCTTGAAATCCGGATCTGGTAGCCATCTACAGCCAGGCTGGACAAGCCCTCTCTTAAAACCATCTCATCCGCCCCCAGGTCCAAAAGTGCAGCCACCGTCATATCTCCACTGATTCCGCTGCAGCATTCCAAATATAATGTCTTACCCATTTTACTCATCCTTTTCTTCTCTATCCTTCCAATAGTTGCAAATCAATAAAAATCCGCAGGTTTCCGGTGCCGATAATAGAGCAGTCCCACTGCATCCGCCAAAAACCAGCCGATAGGCACAGACCACCAGATCCCCGTAACCCCAATGGCTGGAATAGCGGAGAGAGCATAAGCCAGCAACACACGGGTTCCCAGGGATATGACCGTCAGTACCACCGACATAGCCGGCTGCCCCAGGGCACGGTACAGCCCGTACAGCAAAAACAGACAGCCAATGCCGCAGTAAAACGTCCCTTCAATATGTAGATAACGAATGCCCTCCGCGATAATAGCCGTTTCTCCCGGCTCCACAAACAACAGCATCAGCGGCTTCGCCAGCACCCAGACTCCCAGGGATATGACTGCACAAAATACCAAAACCAGCAATACCGCCCCTTTGAGGCCTTCCCGGATTCTTTCCTGACGCCTGGCGCCATAGTTTTGGGCAATGAATGTAGAAAATGCATTTCCAAAATCCTGCACCGGCATATAAGCAAAAGAATCGATTTTCACCGCCGCTGCAAATGCTGCCATCACCGTCGCGCCAAAGCTGTTGACCAATCCTTGTACCATCAAAATACCAAAATTCATCACTGACTGCTGCACACAGGTCAGTACCGAAAAACCTGCAATTTCCTTGATGCATTCCCAGCGCACCCGGCAGTGTGCCCGGCTGATCCTGAGATTTTTACAACGGCTCCAGGTATAGGCCGCAATGCCGATGCCAGAAACATACTGGGAAATCACTGTGGCACCGGCCGCACCGGCCACTCCAAAGCCAAGCCCCAGCACAAACCAAAGATCCAGGACAATATTCAGCACTGTGGAAACCGCCAGAAACAGAAGCGGTGCCGTAGAATTTCCCACTGCCCGAAGCAAGGATGCAAAATAATTGTATATAAAGGTTGCCGCTATCCCCAGGAAAATGACGACCAGATACTCCCGCATCAGCCCACGCACTTCTGCCGGCACTTTTAAAAAAGTCAAAATCCCATCAATTCCCCAAAAGACAGCCACATTTAAAAGAACCGTAATGCACCCGATCATTACAAAGGATGCGAACATTCCTTCTTTTAATCCATTCTCATCCTTCTGGCCAAAGCGGATGGAAAATACCACACCGCTGCCCATACATAGGCCCAGCAAAATAGAAGTCAGAAAAATCATCAGCGTAAACGCCGATCCCACAGCTGCCAATGCATCGGCCCCCAAAACACGCCCTACGATCATGGTATCGGCCACATTATAAAATTGCTGTAATAGGTTTCCCAGGATCATCGGTACCGCGAAGCGCAGCATTGTCTTCATCACCGCTCCCTGCGTCAAATCTCCTTTTACCATGTCCTCGTATTCCTCACTTTATCTCCCACCTCTTTTTTACATCTCTTAATCTTAAAATAATATTATATCGTTATCCTCTTATGAAGTAAAGAAAATACCATAAAACAACATGCACAAACCCGCACGGAGTGCTTTTTTATTGTATAGGAAATTCGAAGAACTTTCCTATACAATAAAAAAGTCCCGGCCGCTCATTTTCAAGCAGCCAAGACTTACCGCACCCGATATTTTTTTATGATAATCTAAGTGCATAAAATACTCTTATTTAAACCATCACCCTATACGATTTTCGTGGTCCATTTCGAACAGTCCCACACCTCCTGGACAATGTCCTGGTAAAAATCCGGTTCATGACAGATCAACAGCAAGGTTCCCCGGTATTCCTCGAGTGCCCGCTTCAGCTCCTCTTTGGCATCCACATCCAGATGGTTGGTGGGCTCATCCAGGAAAAGTACATTTGTCTCCCGGTTCAGAATCTTACACAGCCGCACCTTGGCCTGTTCCCCGCCGCTTAAAACCCGCATCTGGCTTTCGATGTGCTTCGTCGTCAGCCCGCATTTTGCCAGGGCAGAACGCACTTCATACTGGGTATAGGCAGGAAACTCCTGCCAAATTTCTTCAATGCAGGTATTTTTATTTTCCGGCAGGCTCTCCTGCTCAAAATATCCCACGGCCAGGTTTTCCCCCAGCATACAGCTTCCGTCCACTGGCGGCACCAGCCCCAGAATGCTTTTAATCAACGTAGTCTTTCCAATTCCGTTCGCTCCCGTCAGCGCAATTTTGCTGCCACGCTCCAAAGAGATATTTAATGGACAAGACAACGGCTCCTCATAGCCGATGACAAAATTCTTGGTCTCAAAGATATATTTCCCCGGGGTCCGGCCAGCTTTAAAGTGAAACTCCGGCTTCGGCCTCTCCGCCGCCAGCTCAATCACATCCATCTTATCCAATTTCTTCTGGCGGGACATGGCCATATTCCTGGTGGAAACCCTGGCCTTATTCCGGGCCACAAAATCCTTCAATTGGGTGATCTCCTGCTGCTGCCTTTTGTATGCCGCCTCCAGCTGCGCCTTTTTCACTTCATAAGCCCGTTGAAAATCTTCGTAATTTCCCACATAGCGGTTCAGCTCCTGATTCTCCACATGGTAAATGATATTCACCACTTCGTTGAGAAACGGCAGATCGTGGGATATCAGTACAAATGCATTTTCATATTCGGAGAGATAACGCTTGAGCCAATTGATATGTATCTCATCCAAATAGTTGGTAGGCTCGTCCAAAAGCAAAATATCCGGCTTCTCCAGCAGCAGCTTACCCAACAAAATCCGGGTTCTCTGACCGCCGCTTAGGTCCGTCACATCCTTATCCAGCCCGATCTCCAGAAGTCCCAGCGCCCTGGCCACCTCTTCCACCTTCACATCGATCACATAAAAATCATGAAGCGTCAGTGTATCCTGAATCGTGCCCAGCTCTTCCATCAACGTTTCCATGGTCTTCTCATCCGCAGTCCCAAGCTGTTCACAAATCGTATTCATTTTCTCTTCCAATTCAAAAAGATAGGCAAATGCAGATCTGAGCACATCGCCTATGGTCATCCCTTTTTTCAGCACCGCATGCTGGTCCAGATAACCTACCCGAACATTTTTGGCCCATTCCACGGCACCCTCGTCAGGCATCAGCTGGCCGGTCACAATGTTCAGAAACGTGGACTTGCCTTCCCCATTGGCTCCCACCAGACCGATGTGCTCCCCTTTTAACATATGAAATGTGACATCCTGGAAAATGGCCCGGTCGCCAAATCCATGGGACAAATGCTCCACGCTTAAAATACTCATTTGGTAAACTCCTTATATCCATTGGTAATCTGACCGCCCTCCGCCAGAGAAACACCTCCTCTGATCTGCTGCTTTTTCAAACAGCGGCGGCAGGAATTTTATTATATTGCATTTTTGAAAAAAAGTCCACCATGCCTTATTTGATTTTGGAATCGTGTGTCCTCATATTTATCCAGCGGCATAAAATAAACCACCTGCGATATCGGCGTATCTATCTTTGTCCAAACTCCCGCAGCGTATCTCCTGTGATCCGGTAAATCGTCCACTCGTCCATAGGCTTTGCCCCCAAAGATAAATAGAAATCGATGCTGGGCTGATTCCAGTCCAAGCATGACCATTCCAGGCGCCCACAGCCCCGTTCCACTGTGATCTGTGCCAGTTTTTGCAGCAGACCTTTGCCATATCCTTTTCCCCGGTATTCCGGCAGAATATACAGGTCCTCCAGATAAATACCCGCCTTTCCTAAAAACGTAGAAAAGTTATGAAAAAATAATGCAAATCCAATCTCCTGCGCATCTGCCACAGCAAAGATCACCTCTGCCTTGCCTTTGTCAAAAATCCATTCCTCCAGCTTTGCCTCTGTGGCTGTCACCTCATCTTCCATCTTCTCATACCGGGCCAGTTCTTTGATAAATTTCAAAATAAGCGCGGTGTCTTCTCTTCTTGCATAGCGATACTCCAAATTCGTCATTTTATTCTCTCCTTGCTCCTTATAGCTTTCGAAACAGCCCTTTTACCATCGGGTAGATTTCTCTGAATTTCTGGTATTTTTCTTCATACTTTTTCGCCAACACCGGTTCCGGTTCTATGGTTTCCACTACTTTTATAAGCTTTTTTGCCGCTTCGTCCACAGATGCATACTCTCCGCAGCCCACCGCTGCCAGAATCGCACCACCGTAGCCCGGCCCTTCTTCGCTCTCCAGAACATCTACCTTTAGATCCATCACATTGGCTATGATCTTCCGCCAAAGGGGACTTTTGGCTCCCCCGCCGCAGATCTTCGTGCGCTCAATTTTAATTCCCAGACTCTTAGCAACTTCCAGGGAATCCCTCAGCCCGAAGGCAACCCCTTCCAAAACCGCCTGAGTCATATCCGCCCTGGTGGTGTCCATGGTCATCCCGATAAACGTGGCCCTCGCCTGTGGATCATTGTGCGGGGAACGCTCTCCCATCAGATACGGGAGGTAAAACACCCGGTTCTCTCCCAGTCTGCCAATTGCTTCTTGCTCTGCGGCATATGCCTTTGTCCCCAGGATCTCTTCCATCCACCATTTATTACAGGAAGCTGCGCTTAACATACATCCCATCAAATGATAATCCCCATCCGCATGGGCAAAAGAATGCAGCGCATTGTGCGCGTCCACGCCAAAGGACCGGCTGGAAATGAAAATCGTCCCCGACGTCCCTAAGGAAATATTGCATCTTCCATCGCCCACCGTACCGGTTCCCACTGCAGCCGCCGCGTTATCCCCAGCACCTGCCGCTACCTTAACTTCCCGGCGAAAACCGAACGCTTCAGCCACTTCTTTTTTCAACGTCCCGATAATTTCATAGCTTTCATAGAGTCTCGGAAGCTGTTCCTCAGTCACACCGCAGATTTCCATCATTTCCTTCGACCAGCGCTTATGTGCCACATCCAATAGCAGCGTCCCTGATGCATCGGAATAGTCGGTGCTGAATACGCCCGTCAGTTTATAGGCCAAATAATCCTTTGGCAGCATAATCTTCCGGATTCTTGTGAAATTCTCCGGCTCATGCTTCCGCATCCACAGAAGTTTAGGTGCGGTAAACCCTGCAAAGGCAATATTGGCCGTATATTGGGACAGCTTTTCCTTACCAATCACCTGATTCAGATAATCGGTTTCCTCCGCAGTGCGTCCATCATTCCACAAAATCGCAGGGCGGATCACCTCATCTTTGTCATCCAACACCACCAATCCATGCATCTGTCCCCCAAAGCTGATGCCTGCCACCTGTGACTTATCGCATTGTGCCGTCAGCTCCTTCATTCCGTCCACTGTCTGAGCATACCAGTCCCTGGGGTCCTGTTGCGCCCATCCGGGGTGGGGAAAATCAATGGGGTACTCCTTTGACACTATATTTTGGATATTTCCTTTTTCATCCATCAACAGCAGCTTAACTGCCGAAGTTCCCAAATCCACTCCAATATATAACATTTACTTCCTCCCTCCTGCTCCTCATGGAAGCCCCAATAAATATTATCATTCAGAATCACTCTTCAGATATTCCTCTCCCCAATTGCACATCGCATCCAGAATCGGGGCCAGGCTTTTTCCCAATTCCGTCAACGAATACTCCGTCTTAGGGGGCACAACCGGATAGACTACCCTGTGGATCAGCCCGTCCTTTTCCAGTTCCCGTAGCTGCTGGGCCAACATCTTGTCCGTAGCCCTTGGCATCCGTTTATGCAGCTCACTGTAACGCAGGGTATTGCCCATCAAATGCCATAGAATCACTGCCTTATATTTCCCCCCGATCAGCTGTATCGTCGCCTCCACCGGACAGGTGAATCCTTTCCAACAAGTCTCCATACAAAACTCCTTACTTTCCTTTTAGGTAGTATCTTCCTAAAATGTGCGTTCTTGCGATAAATTCTATTTCCGATATAATTATAGTATAAAACAAATGAAAATATAAGGAGGAAATAAAATGGATTTTTTTGATATCGTAAAGAAACGTTATTCCGTAAGAAAATATACTGACCAGCCAGTGGAGCAGGAGAAACTCGATCAGATTTTAACTGCTGCCCACGCAGCTCCTACTGCGGCAAACCTGCAGCCGGTTCGCCTATTAGTCGTCCAGGAGAAGGAGGGCTTGGAGCGGATCTCAAAGGCTGCTAACATCTATCACGCACCCATGGCTATCATTGTCTGTGCCGATAGCTCCAAAGCCTGGACGCGTCCATTTGATGGCAAACAAACCACGGATATCGACGCCTCCATCCTCACAGACCATATGATGTTGGCCGCCACAGAGCTGGGACTTGGCTCCGTTTGGATCTGCTATTTTAAGCCCGATATTTTGAAAAAAGAATTTCACTTACCAGAACATTTGGAACCTATAAATATCCTCGCGATCGGTTATCCGGATGAAGACCCTGCGGATCCCGACCGGCATGCCGCTGCCAGAATTCCGTTAACAGAACTTGTATCCTACGAAAAATTTTAAATGCAGTAATGCACATGGGCTGCCGGACGGAACCTATTTATGCTCCATCCGGCAGCCCATGCCATTCATTTTGTCACTTTGTTTTGATCCGTGATTACATACACCTTTTCACTATATGGCAATAGCATTTCCCGGATCTTAACCATATCCTTTTCCTGATATTCCCTCGTCCATTTCCAAAGATCATAGAGAGATTTCAATGTCTCTTTTTTCCCTTTTTCCATTCCCAGCTTCCTCCTGAGAAACCTTTTGATAATCCGGCATCTGCTCCTGGATAAAGGAATATCCAAAACATAAATGATATCCGCCATCTCAAATGCTTTTTCCACCCATTGGTAATAAACGCCCTCTATGATCCAATCCTCTTTTGCCACAATACGTGCCAGCATTGCATTCCGATCTTCATGGGGTCTCTCTACACCATAAGCCTCTGCCTGGTTGTCCCACTGCAAATCATCCAGATCATAATGCTCTATTTGGTAGTGCTTGGATAAACGTCTGGCCAGATATGATTTTCCGCTGCCGCTTCCGCCAATGATATATATTTTCATAAGAACCTCCGTCCCAAAAACGCCTTATTTTTCTGAGAAAAAAGAAAAGCCTTAGGAACGAAAGTTCCTAGGCTTTGAAAGAGGCGACAGCCGGATTTGAACCGGCGATAAGGGTGTTGCAGACCCGCGCCTTACCACTTGGCTATGTCGCCATGACTACTTTATTATATTACCACATCTTTACAGATATGACAATATCTAATGACTCCAAGGGGATTTGAACCCCTGTTACCGCCGTGAAAGGGCGGTGTCTTAACCGCTTGACCATGGAGCCAGATAATCGGAAATACATCCGTTGATATAAAACATGCCAGGCTGATTGTCTGACGCCGGCTTCATGTTTTACTGCATTTATGAAAAAGAAAATGCTGTCACTTCCTCAGCGACAAGCAATATATTATCATATATTTTTCATCATTGCAAGCATTTTTTGAAGAAAAATGAATTATTTCCTGCGCTTGCACAAGTCAAATGCAAGGGTAAGAAAAAGCCCGGTAAACGTAAATTTTTACATCTACCGGGGCATCTTTAGCTCCCCGAGTTGGGCTCGAACCAACAACCCTTCGGTTAACAGCCGAATGCTCTACCATTGAGCTATCGAGGATCATTTCTCAAAGGTCTTTGCACCTTCAAAACTACATACATGATATCGCTTGTAAAGATTCTTTCGCCGGCGCAGAGTCCGCAGTCCTGCTTCTGCGCGGTCACTTCGCATCTTCGATGCTCTGTGCCTTTGCTCCGCAAATGCCCATGGTCCTGCTCTCCCATCTCTTAG
>JBMNRL010000035.1:0-28910 GCA_050944615.1 Blautia sp. | reverse complement strand
CAATTCCATTCCCAGGCCGCAAAGCGGCGCCAGGGCCAAAAAGCCGAATAAAAAACCGCCGGTAGGTCCCGCAAGCACGCCGATGCCGCCTTTCATCCCTGAAAACACCGGCAGACCCACCGTCCCGATGAGCACATACAATAACGTCGCCGTAAATCCCCACTTCCTGCCCAACACACAGCCGCACAAAGCCACTGCAAAGGTCTGCAGCGTAACAGGGACACCCGAAGGCATTGGTATCTGGATCACGGACAGCACCGCTAAGATTGCCGCAAACAGGCCCGCAAAGGCCAATTGTCTCGTATGATTCCTCTTGTTGTTCATTCTGTTTTTCTCCTCCTGTCAATTCCCGGCGGTTTGATGTATACTAACGTTGGATTTGAACGAAGAAAAAGGAAGCATCTGCTCCCTTCTTCACTCGTCCTCACATTCTAAAATATCACCCATTGTCTTTTCAGACAACATTTTATAAAGCTCTCCCTGGATCCGTTCCAATTCTGTGTGCACTTTACAGCCGTGCTCCAGCTTTGCGCTATGAACACAAGGCTTCTTCGGATTCAGGCATTCAATAATGAAAATATCCGGTTCAATGGCCTGATAGACATCCAACAGCGTGATCTGCTGTACATCCTTCTTCAGCGCATATCCCCCATGAACACCGCGGAAGCCTGTAATGATCTTCGCCTTTTGGAGCTTCTTTAAAATCTTATATGCGAAAGGCGCCGTAATCTCCTCTTTCTCGCAAATGTCTGTCGCGCTTAAACGCTTCTCCCCCGCTAATGCCCGGATCACCCGGACTGCATAATCACATTCTCTTGTAATAAACATGGCGGATGACGATCCTCCTCCCTAATTCTGACGCTTCATGATGTAATCGTTGACCCCATTCGACACCATTCCGGCTGATTCATTCAATACACGCATCCACGTCTAACATCCCGTGAATGTCCTATATTGCCGAAATATCTGTGTTCATTATACCGTTTCTCATAGTCAGCGTCAAGTAAAACGCGCGTATGTTCAAAGAAAGTTTACAAAAAAGGGTTACATAAGCAGAAGAAGGCCCAGCAAAAAGACAATGGCCCCCACCACACCTTTCAATACCCTGCTCACGGAAGTATATCTGGGATTTTTCATCCAGCCATCCACCACGCTGTAGCTGGTTCCGGCCAGCACCAGCAAAATGCTGTGTCCGAATGCATACAGGATCATCAAAAAGATTCCCCATAACGGCCCGTGCTCAGACTGGGCCACCATGGCCAACAGCGCTACCATCACCGGTGCCGCACAGTGGGAAGCGAAGACACCGCCCAAAGCTCCGGTCAAAAAAGCTCCGGTATACCCTTTTTTGCTCACCTTCCTAGGCCCACAGGAGGCACATGCTTGCCCATGGCCATCCTCATGCCCGCCATGCACTTTATGCTCATGCGTATGGACGCCAGTCCCTTCATGGCCGTGCACATGATCATGTTCGTCATGGGATCCCGGGAAAATGTGAATGACGCCCCATACCTGCAGAGCCATCAGGATCATTAAAATTCCCATCAAAAAGCTCCACCAATGTCCCACCTCATGCATCAGATGGCCAATCACAGAAGCGATGGAGCCAAACACCGCAAAAGTCACCGCCATTCCTAAGGCCATGACGATAGAGAGCCTCAGTGCCTTTTTAGGATCCTTCGCAGAGGTTCCCTCCATATATGCCAGCACCATCGGCACCGCGGACAAGGAACAGGGCGTAAATGAAGTGACGATTCCTGCAACTATACTCAACAACGGCGCAAACCACAGATTTTGCTGCATCAATCCAGCTAAAAAATTGATGACTGTATCTAACCAAGCTTCCATCCTTATGTCTTCCTCCCTTCAGCCAAAAAAGTTCCTACTATATAAATATACCCCCGGAGTCCAAGGATAATCAGTCACGGAGCTTTTTATTCATAGGATCGTTCCTAACAAGAAAGTATCCTGCACGGAGTGCTTTTTGTTTCATAGGGCGCAATTTCCTATGACATAAATAAAGACAACGCCGGCAGATACCGACGTTATTCTTTATAACATTCCTGTCATCGTTTGTCAAAGCTTAAATTCTCTATGGCCTGCCCAAAAAGACCTATTCTTTTTCTAAAATGAATTTCCGGATCACATGCGCCACGCCGTTTTCGTCGTTGGATCTGGCAATATATTTGGCAAGCTTCTTCGTTTTGGCATCGGAATTCTCCATGACCACTGGCATGCCCACCTTTTCCAGCATATCCCAATCGTTGCTGGAATCCCCGATGGCCATAATCTCTTCTTTTTCAATCCCCAGTATTTTTCCCAGAGCCAGCAGGCCATTTCCTTTTCCCGCTTTTTTAGAATTGATCTCCAAATTGTACGGTGAAGAGCTGGTCACTACCACCTCCGGCTCCCGGTCCAGGATTTCCATCGTCCGCTCCAACCGCTCTTCATTTTCATAAAAGGTCTGGAATTTCTCTGCACAGGCCTTTGTCGCCTCCATATTTCCCAATAGATCCTTCACATAGGTCCTGGTAGAGCTTAAATATTGGATCATTTCCGCAGTCATGGCCGGATGATCCACAAAATGATATGTCTCCTCATTCACAAAGCATTTCCCTTCGGCATACAGCTCCCACATGCCGTCGGTGACCTGAGCAAAGCTCCTGGCCAGACGCATCGTCAATTCATGATCCATACACATCTGATAAATCACCTCGTCCGTGGTCAGGTCTATGATCCTGGTACCGTTGGACGCCAGCAGATACCTCACTCCCGGAATCGCCAGCACCTCCTTAGGAACGCCAGCCTGCGGCCTTCCCGTGGCCGGAAGCACAATCACTCCCTGTTCCACCGCCTGCGTCACTGCTTCTATATTTTCTTTGGACAGCCGTTTCTTGGAATCCAAAATTGTGCCGTCCAGATCGAAACCAATCATCCGTATCTTCTTATTCATCTTTTTTCCCTCATCTTTTCTCATATAGGATCGGATAAAAAAGGCAATGATCCCTATCTCTCAAAAGAGCAGCTCCTTTTGCCCCTATTGGCACCCAAACCTCATATAGCAAGAGATTATCACAGCAAAACAGCAAAGTAAAGCCAATCCTGGTAAATTTCCCCCAAAATTTTCTTGCAAATTTTTTATTTTACGGTAAAATGGTTACGACTATATCTATATCAATGGCTCTGGCAGGTCTGTATCCATGGACCAATTTGCCCGGTCCTTTGATACCCTATAATATGAGAAAAATGAGGTCTGACTATGATTGCAGCAAATAATGTAACCTTGCGAATTGGTAAAAAAGCGCTTTTTGAGGATGTGAATATTAAATTCACCGAGGGAAACTGTTACGGACTCATCGGTGCCAACGGCGCCGGCAAGTCCACTTTCTTAAAAATCCTTTCCGGCCAGCTGGAGACCACCCACGGGACGGTAACCATCACTCCCGGCCAGCGGCTTTCCTTCCTGCAGCAGGACCATTTCAAATATGATGAATACCAGGTGATGGACACCGTTATCATGGGAAATGCCCGTCTGTATGAAATCATGAAGGAAAAAGAGGCGATCTACGCCAAAGAAGATTTCACCGATGAAGACGGCATCCGCGCCAGCGAGTTAGAGGGCGAATTTGCCGAGATGAACGGCTGGGAAGCCGAATCCGACGCTGCCACGCTGCTCAACGGACTGGGCGTGGACACGGAAAACCACTATTCTTATATGAAAGATCTCACCGGAAGCTTGAAGGTGAAGGTTCTGCTGGCCCAGGCGCTGTTTGGCAACCCTGACATCCTGCTTTTGGACGAGCCGACCAACCATCTGGATCTGCCCGCCATCGAATGGCTGGAGGAGTTTTTGATCAACTTCGAAAATACAGTGATCGTCGTATCCCATGACCGTTATTTCCTGAACAAGGTATGTACCCACACAGCGGATATCGACTATGGCAAAATCCAGCTCTACGCCGGCAACTATGACTTCTGGTTCGAATCCAGCCAGCTTCTGGTCAAACAAATGAAGGAAGCCAATAAGAAAAAGGAAGAAAAGATCAAAGAGCTGCAGGAATTCATTTCCCGTTTCTCCGCCAACGCTTCCAAATCCAAGCAGGCGACCTCCAGAAAACGTGCATTGGAGAAGATCCAGCTGGATGAAATGCGTCCTTCCAGCCGGAAATATCCGTATATCGATTTCCGTCCCAACCGCGAGATCGGAAATGAAGTCCTGATGGTGGAGAACCTCTCCAAGACCATTGACGGCGTCAAGGTATTAGACAATATCACCTTTACTTTAGGCCACGACGATAAGGTAGCCTTTGTAGGCGGCAACGAGCTGGCCAAGACCACCTTTTTCAAGATTCTCATGGGAGAGATGGAACCAGATGAGGGTACCTACAAATGGGGCGTGACCACATCCCAGGCCTATTTTCCTAAGGATTCCACCGCAGAGTTTGACAATGATCTGACCATTGCGGACTGGCTGACACAATACTCCGAAATTAAGGACGCCACCTATGTCCGTGGTTTCCTGGGCAGAATGCTCTTTGCCGGAGAGGACGGCGTGAAAAAAGTACGGGTGCTTTCCGGAGGAGAGAAGGTGCGCTGCCTGCTCTCTAAGATGATGATCTCCGGCGCCAATGTGCTGATCCTGGATGAGCCGACCAACCATTTAGACATGGAAGCTATCACCGCGTTGAACAACGGGCTGATCAAATTCCCGGGTGTGCTCCTGTTCACCTCCCATGACCATCAGTTTGTCCAGACAACGGCCAACCGCATTATGGAGATCCTGCCTAATGGCATCCTCGTGGACAAGATCACCACCTACGATGAATACCTGGCCAGCGACGAAATGGCAAAGAAACGCCACATTTACACAATGACAGAGGAAGACAACTAAAGCAAAAGCTCCTGCCGGACTGCATGATACGCCGCCGGCAGGAGCTTTTTTCCTATCCTCAACCTATGATATCCTATTTTACTTCATCACAATCGCAGCCATTTTCCCCCGGCTGACCTTTAAAAGGCCCTCCACACTCACTTTCAAGGTGGTGCCAATCCTTCCGCCGCTGACATAGATCTCTTCATAATCTCCGGCACTTTCATCAAAAACCGTCACATATGGTTTCTTCATTCCAATGGGACTGCAGCCGCCCCGGACATAACCGGTGACTTTTAGAATATCCTTCACGGGAATCATATCTACGGACTTCTCTCCCACGGCCTTTGCTGCCGCTTTCCGGTCCACCTCCCTAGCGATGGGCACCACGAATACATAATAGTCACCGCTTTTTCCCTCCATCACCAGTGTCTTAAAGGACTGTCCATACGGTGTACCAGTCAGGTCCGCCACATGGATGCCATCCACAAATTCCCCACACTCATAGGTCAATAACTCATACGGGATCTTCTGCCGCTCCAGGATCCGCATCGCATTTGTCTTCTGCTCTTTTGCCATTTTTCACTATCCCCTCTTCTGGTCGTTATCTTCTTTCTTCTCCCGTTTCCGGCTGGTCAGCCACTGCACTGTCACTCCGGCTGCGGCAGCTCCATACCCCAGCCACATCCCCAGGCTCCCCTCGGACATTCCCGCAAGCTGTACCACGGCTCCCCCTGCCAGCAGTCCCCCCCGTACCGAGGTGGTAAGGATAACCATGGGCTTTACGAATTTCACGCCCACGACTCCCACGCCGATCCCCGCCAGCAGACAGAGAAAGAACCAAAAGGAGGTGGTCGGCTGGAACAGATAGCTCAGCACAACAGTGCCGATCACCGCACAGAGGACGAAGACGCCCGCCTTCGTGATGGCAAAAGCCAAACTGCCCAAAAGGATCACGCCCACCGCCATCACAATGAGGGCCGCTGTCTGGCTGTCGAAAGCCGCATCTCCGATCCCATAGCCGATCACGCCGCCCAACAGTCCGCCAAAGACGAAGAACCAGAGCTTCATCAACCGGTATCCCAAAAAACAATTGCAGATTCCCAGCACCAAAGCAGCAATCAGCGCAGCCGTACTCATATTTTCCACATCGCCTGCCATCTGGCCGATGTTCGTCACCGCATCCATAAATGTATCCATATCCTGCCTCCTTTTTTCAGCCTGTCCCTGCCTTCCATAACTATCAAAACATAAAATATAAGGTATAAAAATCTTCCAAAATCCCGTAGGAATACTGGATCTGATGCACCCCCATCACTTCCATATAATAAACTGCCATGGATTTCAATTCCTGCTGGTCGATCCAGTCTGCCCTCGCCTGCGCAAAATCCTCCGGCCTCTGGTATTTTACTGAAATCAACGAGGTTCCCTCATCGATTTTTTCCATAAGATAGCTCCGCAGCTCCTCCTTGTCATAGGAAGAAAAACTGCTGCCCTGCTGCACATACAGATTCCGATCCACAGCCGTGCATTCTGGCACGGTGAATTCATCATCCGGCTGACAGATCACTTCGTATTCCGTCGGATAAGGGCAGAAATAATCATAGAGCACCTGCTGGGGCTCTCCCTCTTTCTCGGGCAGAAAATCCTGCTGGTCTCCGTTTGTGGCATCCAGATAATAATAGTCGCCGTCCAGATTCACCAGGTTCCAGGCATGGCCTTGATCGGACCCCTTCATATCACCAGAGACGTAAATACATTCCACATCCAGCATTTCCAATAAATACTGCACTGCCCTGGCATACCCGGCACATACGGCAGATCCCTCATATAGAGCTCCGGCGATATTCTGGTCCTGTGTCCCCGTCTGATAGGATACATTCTGAATCACGTAAGCGTAGACTGCCTTGGCCTTCTCATAATCTGTGGCCCCCGCTCCAATGGTATCCACAAAGGTCTTCGCCTTGCCTGTGAGCTCCTGAGTGATGGCCTGTGCTTCTTCCTTGGTATAGCCATATTGGGGCTCAAACTTTCCATAGGTCCGGTACAGTGTCTTGTAGACCACGCCCCGTCCATGGATCCAGAACAATTCCCCATGATCCCGCAAAAGCGCCCCATAAGCCCGCTCCAACACCTTATCATCGGCGCTGGTCACCAAAATCTCCTCCTGGAAATCCTCCACTCCTTTGAGAATCTCCCGGTAAACCCGCTGCTCCGACTCATTTAGCTGTTTGAAATAGTATTCCTGGTGGATACCGTCTGTCTCTGCCAGAGCGGCTTCCCGCAGCTGCCGTACCGCTCTCGGCTCGCCTCCGAACATGACCACCGCATGATCCACCAGCTCCAACGTCTTTTCCTTCGCCTGACACCCTGTGAAAATAAGGGTCAGAAAAAGAAATACAGCCAGCAGCCTTCTCATTTTTTTCTTCATAAACCCATCCTATCATTCATCGATCTGCCGCAGCAGTTCGGACCGTTTTTCCCGAAACAAAAGTTCTTTATTATAACGGTAATACCGCTCACAATCATACTCCTGAAGAAAACGTATGGAATCGTAACCCGTATTCAGCTCCGTGATGAAGATGACCATTTCCTGGCCGTCGGTAAACGCCGCCTCCATAAAGTCGAAAGCCTTTTCTAACGCATCCCCGGCCTCGTCATATGCCGTCTCATAGACTGCCTTGCTCTGGCCAAATATCTCCTGCATCCTGGCAAAAGCGGCCTCTCCGTCCTGGATGTCCTCCTTTTTCAGCTTCAAAAGCAGCTCATCGAACGTCTGCAGAAGATCCCGGCAGATATGCTCTTCCTCCCGGTCCAGAAGCCCTGCCGTCCGTTCTTTGACAAACGTTTCCTCCAACCGCTGTCTGTAATCCTCCAGAAATTCCACCGGCTGTTGGCACTGTGGACCCAAAACAACAGGCTTGCATTCCCCAAAAGCGGCCAGCAGCCGTTCCAGCCGCAGCCTGGCTTTCTGCACCCTGCCAAAAGCCCGGTTGCATCCTGCTAATAATAATCCTACCACACTTAGACGCTCATCGAAAGATGCATGCGCCAATTTCTTCACCATTTGCTGGGAGATCTCTCCCCGGAAAATGGCCTCCACCTGGTAATCCGCCTGATATTTGTAATAAAGCTCCAAATAATTTGCAAAGTCCTTGGCTATTTTTTCATACTGGATATACTGTACCACCACTTCCCGGTCCACCGTCTTCCCCAGCTTTTCATAGACAGCGATCATCCGGGAGAGATCCTCCCAGCCTCTGGGCGTGGCAAACTGCCTGCCGTCCACCGTGCTCTCCATCCGGTAAAAATAACTGGGTCTCGTGTTCAGATACGAAATCACCGCCGGATGGATATTCTCTTTATACGCATATTCCTTCCATGCGTCAAAATCCGGCTCCACCGGAATCTTCTTCACGCGGTCCATAGTCACCACATCGAATTCCCGGACGGATTTGTTATATTCCGGCGGATTTCCCGCAGCCACGATCAGCCACCCCTTGGGAATGGCATGGTTTCCAAAGGTCTTGCACTGGAGAAACTGCAGCATGGCTGGGGCCAATGTCTCGGAGACGCAGTTAATCTCATCGATGAACAAAATCCCTTCCTTCTGTCCAGTGAGCTCCATCTGGTCATAAATAGAAGCCACGATCTCACTCATGGTATATTCCGTCACATGTTTACACTCTCCTCCATAAGTTTTTTCGGAAATAAATGGAAGACCGATGGCACTCTGTCTGGTGTGATGGGTGATCGTATAGCTCACCAGCCCGATCCTGCATTCCCTGGCGATCTGCTCCATGATCTGGGTCTTACCGATCCCTGGCGCCCCCAGCAGCAGAATGGGCCGCTGGCGCATGGTGGGGATTTCATATTCCCCATATTCATTTTTATATAAATATGCCAAAATGGCATCCTTGATCTCTTCCTTTGCCCGCTTGATATTCATGTTGTCCTCCGTTCTTTAAACCCCGGTGATGTCTTCCGGTTCCAATATCAATTTAATAGCCCAGGGCGGCACATCCACATCCTGGTAATCCTCTTCCATAAATACAAAAGCCGTGTCGTAATCCGGCTTTTTTGCCGGAAATATCCCATAGCCGTCGGTAAAATATATCAGTCCCCGCAGCTTTGCAAACTCTCCTCTGGCCTTCAGTTCCTCCACGTAGGCAAAAGGCGGACGGAAATCCGTTCCTCCCTGGCCAACCAAGGTAAAGTGCTCCATATATTCCTTTAACTCTTTTTGCTCTGTGATCCGCACATCCGAACGCACTGCCTCATCGCACTGAAGGATATGCACATGGATCTTTTGGAAAAAGCTCTCCGACTCCCGCAGTATGGCATAAGTCTCCTGAAGGAATTTCTGCACCAGCTCGGCTTTGCAGGACATGGAGGTGTCGATGACAATGACAAAATCCTGAATCTTTTGCACCTCTTTCGTCTCTAACGGTTCGATCAGCGGCATATTGCCGTAGACCTCCATTCCGTAATGATAGAAAATATAATCAAAGGTGTCCATATCCACCTGCATCTCTTCTCTGTATACAGAAAACTTCCGCAGAAACTCCCGATAATCATACCGCTGCCGGTTGGCTGCTCTTAGCTGCTCCGAGAGAACCTCACAGTCTTTCGCCGCTTCCTTGGAAAAAGTCTCCAGCTCCGTCTGCATCTTGTTCCGGATATCCTCCCAATGGTCTTTTTGTGACTGGGAATGGGGCCCACTCTTGCCATCCCGCTTCCAATGGCGGTGATCATCCACGGTAAATTCCCTCATCCACTCCCCAAGCTGCTCCTCATTCAGATGCAGATCCAGCAGCCTCCCATAGAGGCGCTGGGCGGTAACTGTTCCCTTCTGTCCGGCAATCCAGGAAAAAGCCTTTCTCCGAAAAGGCGTCTTCATCAAATGCAGGCAGTGCAGGGAAAGCCCGTCGATCATCCATTCCACCGCCACATCACAAGCCAGGTTCCAATATTCTTCCTCCCGTTTATCCCCGTCGGGAAACCAGTGGCAGAACAAGCAGTGGAATATACTGTGCAGATACGCCCGATTCACCAAAACCTTACCTTTTTTATAAGCCTCGATCAGCCTCTCTATCCGATAGAACAGCATCTGCCCGTCCGTTCCCACAAAGCAGATTTCCTCATCGGGAATAAAACGTAAGCTGGACAGGGCCACATCCATAAAGCGCATGTTCAGATACAGCTCATTCCTGGCATCCTTCAGGATTTCCTGACAGATCTGTATCTGCTTTTCTTCTCTTAATTGCTCTTCCCTGATGGGATTCATCCTCTGCCTCCTCCATCCGTTATAGCTCAAATATCTTCCTCTGGACCGGATATTTCCGGTGCCGCAGCTCCATAAGATAGCTTAAAATCTCCGTCTGCTCCAGCTCCTGGGCACGGTAAATCCACGCCTCCAACGCCTTCTGCCCGCCTTTCTCCGGCAAAAAGCCCTCCGACAGGCACCGCAGATGGGACAGGTCGCCTTGTTCCACCAGATAATCTCCTGCCGCCTCCAAATGCTCTGTTACATATTCCCGGTAGACGTTCCCGGCCCTTTCCTCCAGCCGGTAAGGATAAAAAAGCCGCCGCATGGCCAGACGCAGGGAGAACCGCTCTGATTCCTGCGCCCTGGCCAGTCCGAACCGGGAATCATATTCCCCGAAATTAAGACGGCCGCCTTCAAAACAGTTCCGGTAATAGAGACCGCTGCCATGCACCTGGGTCATCAGGATCCTGGCCGGCGTATTTTCCACGCCCTCTTCGTAAAATTCTGGAAACAAAAGCCTGGCCTCCTGCTCTCCATGATAATCCACCGCAATCTCTTCCGTCAGCTCCATCAGGATATCCCGGAGACAGGATCGCCCCTGTGGCCCCACCGTCACATCCAGCCGTTTCACCTTGTGACACCCGGTAAAAGCGCCTGCTCCCACATCCTCTATGGATGCAAAAAATTTCAGGCTTTTCAACTTAAAACAATTGTAAAAAGCATATTTTCCTATTTTTCTCAAGGACGGCGGAAGCTCTGCCTTCTCATAGGAACCGCCGGACAACGCATAATCTCCCAGCGAAACCACCGGACAGCCGTCAACCTGCCCGGGGATTACCGCCACACGTTCTTCCAGCTTCCACCGGGTGATTGTCACGCACCCATCTGTGATTTCGTAACTAAATGCATCTTTTTCCATCACGTTGCCTCCACAATCCTTTCCTCATCGTCCATGTTGACCCTCATTTTGGGTCAGAAACTAAATATCATTCTATCAGTCTTTTCCGGGAAAAGAAAGGTGGATTTCTCATTTTCCGTCTATGCACGATGGGAAATTGTGCTATAATGATAACACTTAATCCGTGCGGCCGCCGGCGGCGCACAATGTCACCATGAACAAAGGAGTATTTCCATGAACCCGAAAATTCCCATTGAAACTTCTGCCAGACACATCCACGTGTCCCAGCAGGATTTTGAAAAACTATTCGGCGAAGGCGCCACGCTTACCTATGTCAAAGAACTCAGCCAGCCCGGGCAATATCTCTGTGAAGAGCGGCTGACCATTAAAGGCCCCAAAGGGACCTTCGAAAATGTCGCTATACTCGGCCCCTTCCGTAAAGAAACCCAAGTGGAGCTCTCCGTCACGGACTGCCGCAAAATCGGTAGCCCCTCTGTCATCCGGCAGTCCGGCGATATTGAAGGCACGCCGGGATGCACCCTCATCGGTCCGGACAAGGAGCTTGCCATCGCCAAAGGCGTCATCGTCGCCAAACGCCACATCCATATGACACCCCAAGAAGCCCTGGCCATGCATGTCCATGACAACGATGAGGTTTTTGTCATCACCAAAAGCTACGAACGGGCACTGATCTATGCCGATGTGGTGGTGCGCGTCAACAAAGATTTCCGACTGTCTATGCATGTGGACACCGATGAAGCCAATGCCTTTTCCGGCGACGGTGAACCCTACGGTGTCATCATCAAGCTTTTTGATGACAGCTACAACATACATATGTGGATGGATGAGCTGCTCTCAGGAATTGTCCGGTGACGAAAGCCGCTGGGAATCAAATGCAGGCCTTTCTTCGTATACAAAAAGAGTAACACACATTTTACCGACAACATGCGTGTTACTCTTTTCTATATGCCCTGACGATCTGGCAATTGTATGCCTCTTTTCCAGGTTTTTCTATATTCCCGCTTTCTTCAAATACCAAGCAATTTTCAGGCTTTCCTCCAGCTCTTCGATTCCGTAAAACGCATCCATCAAGGTCTTGCCGCCCACCACCGGCCCGTGCTGCTTCAGAAGATACGCATCACTTTTTTCCAGCCTCTCTCTCATGAGGGAAAATAGAGTCTCACTCCCGGGCTTCGCGTAAGGAACCAGGCCTATGGTTCCCACCTTCATTCCAAGATACGGCGTGTAGGGCGGTACGATATCCGCCGGATCTTCCGGTTCCAAAAAAGAATACAATACCGCATAGAGGCTGTGGGTATGAATGACGCCGCGGATATCTGGCTTTGTCCGGTACAGCATCTGATGCAACGGAAATTCTTTGCTGGGCTTTCTTTCATTCAAAAGCTGCCCTTCCAGCGACAAGCAGGAAAACTGCTCTTTTTCCAGGGTTCCAAAACATGTACCGCTCCCCGAAATATAAATGTTACCAGCTTCCAAAAAGCTGATATTTCCGGCAGAGCCCGTTACGCTGCCTCTGGCAAACAACGTATGCGCAATCCAAATTGCTTCATCAAACCTTTCCTCCACCATGTTTTCACCCTCCTTTTTCCAGAGCGGATACCGCCCGCATGAAAAAATCTTTCTGTCCGAAATTCCCGGATTTGAGAACCAGACGCAGCTTAGGATTTTGAAGGGGGATCATCACCGGAACACCGGGCGCAATGCTGTTTCCGATGCGGTACGCCTGATATCCGATTTCCTGCAGCGCCGCCCCTGAGGTCTCTCCTCCGGCAATGACAAATTTCCGGATGCCGTCCTCCATAGCACAGCGCACCAGCTGAGCCATCGTCTCCTCCAGACGCCTACTGACTTTTTCTTTGCCCAAAGCCTGTGCCCGGGCCACCTCAGCGGGAGGAGCCGAGCTATAAATAAAAACCGTCTCAGAGTCTTGTCTACTGGCCGTCTCCCAGATTCCGGCCGCTGTCAGTCCGCCGTCCAGCATCTCTTGGGGATCAATGAAAAAGCCCGGGCCGCCGCTGTTTTTGAAGGTCTCCACCTGCTCCAGTGTCATCTTGGAACAGCTTCCTGCCAAAATCAACGTACGTCCGCCGACGCCGGTCGCCTTTTCCGGCTGTCCCCCTTTTTCATATTTTCCCTGATAGCAAGCCCCCAGATGCTCCAGCAGACCAGAACCTCCGGTAAAAAAACGAAGCCCGCAAAAGGTCTTGGCGATTTCCTCTCCCTGGCTGTCACTTTCATAGTCAGGGACCACATAACAATGGCCGTCTTTTCTGAGCTTTTCCTGAATCCTCTCCCACAATGCATGGGACACAGGAATAGATGTCTCCACACAATCATAGGCCCCCTGCCGTTTCATAAGATCCGCCAGCCTGGACTTTCGCATGGGGGTCAACGGATGCTCCTTCATATGGCTCTTTTCCAGCAAAACTCCGTTCACATACAACCGCCCATCCTTCACCGTACGCCCATTGACCGGCAAAGAGGGGCACAGCACCGTATAGGGAATCTCCATCTTTTCCATCACCGCGTCGATCACCGGCCCAATATTCCCATCGTCCGTGGAATCAAAGGTCGAACAGTATTTAAAATAAAGGACCTCCGCCCCTTGCTCCTTCAGCCACTGAAAAGCTGCCAGGCAGTCCCGGACTGCCCCATCCCGCTCCTGAGTACGGGACTTCAGCGCGATGACCGCTGCCTGCCCATGGAACCCGGTCAGATCCCCTTGGGGTATCCCGTTAATCAAAACGGTATCCAATCCTGCTTTCACCAAAAACGAAGCCCCATCGCTGGCTCCGGTAAAGTCATCTGCCACGCAGCCGAAAAAAATGCTCATATACTCTTCCCTTCTTTCCCAGAAACCTTATGGGACCATTTATGCTTCCTTTTGATATCCCAGCCTCTGGCCAATGATATTTTCCATCACCTTCACGCCGTTATCCAGGCAGGAGCAATTAATCTTCATATCCTGGTGATGCAGACCTGGAGAAGCATCCGCTCCCAGCCCCATATATACAGCACGACACTTTAGATACTCCACAAAATAATTAAAATCATCTCCTGCAGAAAAATAAGTGACCGGAGAACAGTGCTCTTCTCCCAATTCTTCAATGATGGCACGGCGGGCGATGGCAATCGTCTCCTCATCAAAGGTGCCTCCCGGCACATATTCAATGCTTTCCACTGACACGGACACACCTGCTGCTGCCGCGGCTTTTTCTATGGCCTTTGTAGCCTTCTCTTTCATCTCATGGTAAAGAGGTGTGCTCAGATGCTTACAGTCCACAATCATCTCCGCACGATCCGGAATCTGACCCTGCCGGCCCTCTTCCATCGTTAAATGCGTCGTCTTTAAAGAGTGGCGGATGGTCGGATCCATATGCACCATATTGACCGCATGGATGGCCAGCACCGCCGCGTTCACTACATTGCCGCTGCACTCCCTGGTCCTTTTAAATTTCACCCGCAGACGGCCGGAAGCGCTGGTAAAAACAGCCGGTGACATGAACCCAAATCGGCAGTCCCGCTCATCCACGGCGCGCACATGAAGCCCATATAATTCTTCGATTCCCAGTACATCCAGCTTTTTGCTGGCAATCATCGCCAATGCCCCCAATATCGGCTCCTCGCCCGGCTGAAACAAAATGACCAGCTTTCCGGATGCAATCCCTTTCTTTGCTGCATCTCTGGCTGCTGTCAATACGATGGCGGAATGGGCATCGTGCCCGCAGGTATGACGGCATTCCACCCTGCCGTCGATTTCATAAGTCAGCGCATCCATATCCGCCCGAAGAGCGATCACACGGCCCGGAACTTTGCTGTCCAAAACGCCAATGATCCCGGTACCTCCCACATGCTCCTCCACTGAAAATCCAAAGGAGCATAACTTTTCCGCTAAAAATTGAGAGGTGCGATATTCCTCCATGGCCTTTTCGGGAATGCTGTGCAAATGCCGGTATATTTCGTGGACATATCCTTGTAACGTATCATATATCATACATCCTCCTCCACCTCCTTCAACAGCCATTGTACCGTATTGGTCATGACATTGGTGCCTGTACTCAACTCCCGGCAGATTTTCAATTCATTCCCTGACAAAATAGGCCGCCCCAGATAAGCCGCATCGCATCGATGTTTTACCTGATACCGGTGAAAAGCATCCGTCCCCATACAGTATCCCGAAGAAACCACATGTTCTCTGCCATAATATTTTTCCATATAGTGCAATAACACCCGGAAAGCCCGGCCGGACTGACATTTCCCCGCTGGCATAACCTGTTGGTCCTGCAGACTCCTGATAGATGCGCCCACAGCCAAAACGGCTTGTTTCACCGCCTCCTTCACTGCCTCTGTATATTTTCCAAGCTGTTCTTTTCTTCCAGTCACCCGAAGTATCAGACAGGTATGATCTGGAATCATATTGATTGCTCCTTTTCCCGTATCCATAAATGCTGGAAATACCTGATATCCCTCACCCGGACATCCTGCCGCCATTTGCGCGGCAGTGACCGCCAATGCAGCCGCATCCAGGGAATTAATCCCCAGATGCGGTGCAGATCCGTGTGCTGTCAACCCCTTAATATCAAAAGAGAGCTCTGACATAGCATCATTTAAAAGGTACGGAGTTCCCACAGACTCCGGAATCTGGATTTTTCCAGAGAATGACAGTCCCAATAGATAATCAAAATTTAAGGACCATAATTCCTCCTCAGCATTCTCCGCCGCAAACAAGACCCCCAGCTTTCCGCCTTCGGACGCACTTCCTGCATACCAGCTGCAAACAGCCAGCACCACCGCACAGGCATATAGCGCATGAGGCGCCTTCACATCCACATACAAAAGAACTGCTTTGCCGCTTCTATGGCTGTCTTTTACCAAAACCTCCATAGAATCCTCCCAATGACCGGGAGAAAAAGCCAGCCCCAAAAGCTCCTTCCGCAAAAAATCCGAAAGTGTGTCCTGAGAAGCCTCCCTCCTTCGGCAAAGCAAATGATACCAATCCGCGGTCGATCTTTTTTTCATACACTGCTCCATTCTCCGCTTGCAAAAACGGCAATTTTCTCTGACAGGAAACAAAAACAGGCGCTCTATGCCAATCCGATCAGCTGGGCAACGATGACCAATACCGCAGAAATCCCATACCAAATCCCCATAATAGGCATCACAAACTTAACCCACTCCGCATAGTCCATCTTGATCAGCGCCAAAAATCCCCAAAGCATACCGCTGGTAGGCCAAAGCAAATTGGTAAACCCATCGCCATATTGAAAAGCCAGGATAGCGGTCTGCGCTGTCACGCCGCAGACATCCGCCAAAGGAAACATAATAGGCATTGTCAAAAGCGCCTGACCGGAGCCGGACGGAACAATAAAATTGAAAAGTGTCTGAAACAACAGCATACCGAACGCTGACAAAACCGGCGGAAAAGACTGGATGATATTGGCCACTGCATTTACAATGGTATCCACGATCATGGCATTTTCCATAATCACCAAAACACCCCTTGCAAATCCTACACAGGCGGCAATGAATACAAAGTCTTTCAAGCCTTTTAAAAAGTTGTCTGCCAGCGCGTTTAGTCTCATGCCAGAAACAATGCCGCTGGCAAATGCTGTCCACATGAGCACATTGGCAATCATGGACAGTCCCCAGCCAAACTTCATACAGCCGAAAATCATCAACGCAAAGCCTGCCAGGAATACTACCGCAGCCGCCTTCTGTCTCTTATTCATAGCAAGATGCGTCTCCGTCTGTCCTTCCACAACGCCGTACTCTTTGCGGGTCTCTTGATCCCTTTCATACATGATGCTGGACCTGGGATCTTTTTTCACTTTTTTTGCATAACGCAAGACATACCAGATGGCAGCTCCAGTGATCAGCACCAAACCTACCACACGGAATGCCGCGCCGGAATAAAGTTTCAGGCCGACCATGTTCTGGCTGATCACCACGGTGAAGGGGTTCGCCATGGCAGCGCCAAATCCAGCGCCAGTGGCCAATGTCACCAAAGCCATTGCCGTCAGGGAATCTAATCCCATGGACAAGCATACCGGAATCATGATGGGAATGATGACCATAGACAACTCCGACAATCCGATAAAATTGCACATTACGGATCCACAAATCATAATAATGATAATGACGATCTGATATTTGGAGCTGAATTTTTTCACTGCATAGGCCACGCCGCCGTGAATGATGCCGGTGGCCTTAACCACAGAAAAAGCACCGCCGATCAGCAGATCCGCAAAAGCGATGGAAGCCCCTGCGATTAAACCGGCCAGGATCGCCTCACAGCCGTTCCAAATACTGGCAGGATTGGAAGGTACGTGTTCATAGGTACCAGGAATGACGACAGTTTGTCCGGCATCATTGACGACCCTCTGGAACTGTCCTGCCGGAATCACCCAGGTAGCTATTACTGCAAGAAAAATCATTATCGTTAATAATACAAGGCCGTTTGGAAACTCAAGCCGCTTCGCCAGCTTCTTTTTCTTCTCTGCTGTCTTCATATTTTCCCCTCCTCACGGGTCCCTGCGGGACAAAGGGCAGAATTGCATAGATTTCTTCATTCAAAGCTTACGCCCAGCCAATACCCTGTGCGATGACCAAAAGCACTGCGCACGCTAAATACCAAATTCCGATCAAAGGGAGCACAAACTTAAACCATTGTTCATATTTTAATTTTCCATACCCAATACAAACCCATAGGTATCCCAAGGTAGGCCATAAGATATTGGACAAACCATCGCCAAACTGAAATGCCAACACCGCCACCTGTCTGGAAACCCCGATCAGATCGGCAAGCGGGAACATGATCGGCATAGAAATCAAAGCTTGGCCGGAACCAGAAGGAACAATAAAGTTAAATATAAACTGAAGGATCAGCATTCCCACTGCTGCAATGGAAGGCGGCATCGCCTGTACCAGCTTAGCAGCGCCGTTGATGATCGTATCAATAATTTGTCCGTTTTCCAGTACAATCGTAATCCCACTGGCAAAACCGCTGACCAAGGCAGCTCCAACGAAATTGGAAAGGCCGTCTCCAAAGTGGTTACAGACCTCCGTTACAGACATTTTACAGATAAATCCCACCAGGATTCCGGTAATCAGAAACATGGTCCCGATTTCAGGCAATCCCCAGGAAAACTTCAGTGCTCCCACAATCAAAATGATAAAACAGATAAGAAATACAATCAGGCCTATCTTTCTTCGCCCGTTTAATTCTACTGTCTCACCTACGCCATATTCCTTTCTCAAGTCAAAATCTGTCTGATACGTGATGCTGGACGCAGGATTTTTCTTAACCTTCATTGCATGGCGCATGACATATGCCACTCCGATCAGCGTGATGATGATCAGACAAATGGTTCGGTATCCGGCTCCGGAATAAAGCGGAAGCTCTCCGATCGGCTGTGCGACAACAACCGTAAACGGATTTGCCACTGCCGCACCAAAGCCGGCCGCCGTGGATACCAATGCCATAGCAATGGCCGTCAGGGAATCAAACCCCAGGGCCAGGCATATAGGAATCAATAGGGGAATGATAACCATGGACAACTCCAAAAGCCCGATAAAGCAGCACATCACGGATGCGGCGATCATTACGATCGGAATCAGAAGCATTTCTTTGCCTTTGAATATTTTTGTCACTTTTCCAAGAACGGACTGAATCACACCACTTGCTACCACAATGGTAAAAGAGCCGCCGATCATCAAAACACCGAAAATGATCGTCGCAGATCTTACCATTCCTTGGGGAATAGACATAAATCCGCCCCAAAGACTCACCGGAGACGATGCCACATTATGGTACGAGCCGGCCACCACAAGGGTTTTTCCCGCATCATTGACTTCCCGGTCAAATACTCCGGACGGCAGGATCCAAGTAAGCACGACTCCTATAAAAATCATGATCACCAATAACGCAAACGCCGGGAGCATGTTAAATTTCTTCTTTTCTTTTTGCTTCGTTTTTTGACCCGTCATTAAAATTCCCTCCTCGCTATCCTTTTTCGCCTGCCAATACAAAAGGCAATACCGCATAAACTTTTGCTGCATTGTAGACGTTTGTCAGATTCACTTTCTCTGTCTTTGAATGCCCGTCATTTACACTGCCCGGCCCAAACAGGATGCAGTCCACCCCTGCATCATACAAGACACCTGCATCTCCCCAGTAAGGTACACCAATAATATCTAAGTCCTGTCCCAATGCGGTCCTTCCAGCCTCCTTCATCCCCTGTACGATAGGATGACCAGCCGGAATGTCCATCGGTGTTTTACTGGTATTCAAACTGTATGGCATAGATTCATAAGTAATGGCATATTCCGCATCATATCCTGCATTGCATTTTTCCACGATTTCATCCAGCTCCGCCTCAACGCTTGCCCTGGTCTCTCCTGGAATATATCGCCTCTCAATCTGGAGAAATGCTTCCCCAGGAACGATATTCGGCTGCTCCCCTCCCCATACTTTTCCTAGATTTACTAAAGAAGAGCCCAGTAGTGGGTGTGTTCTTGCTGCCAGCTTGGGTTCCAAGTCCTGTGTAATATCATTCATCAGTTCATTGAGCCGCTTGATCGCATTGATCCCTTTGCTTGATACACTGGAGTGTATCGTCTTTCCCGGAATATGAAATTCAAACCAATGCAGTCCCTTTTGCGCAGACCCGATTTTCATATCCGTCGGCTCTCCACAGATTCCATAATCCGTCAGTTTATTGTTCTTCACATAGTGCTTTGCCCCGCAGCTTCCGTACTCCTCGCCCACTACCGCGGATAAGACAATATCTCCCTTCGGAATCAGGCCAGAACGCTTGATCGCAATCATCGCATAAGCCATGGCAATGATGCCTGCTTTCATATCACAAGAACCTCTGCCATACAAATCGTCTCCTACAATTTTTCCAGAATACGGATCTTCCATATCAAAGGGCGGAATGCTGTCCATATGGCCGTTAAAAGTCACGCTTTTACCTTCCCCGGTGCCGTGAATCACCGCAATCACATTGGGACGTTCCTTTTCCACAATCTGAAGATCTGTTTCTATCCCTTCCCTTTTCAACCGTTCCGCAAGAAACAAGGCGATTTCTTTTTCTTCGTCTTTTGTTTCTATATGGCTGGGAATCTGCACTGCCCTCTGCAAAAAAGCCGTCAATTCCTGCCTGTCGATCTGCTCCAATAACTTAGATACGTCCATACTGCCACCTCTTCCTTTTTACAGTCCGTGTTTGTCCATGACTGCCTGTACAGCCTCATCCAGCATGACAGCCACCTGTTCCATTTCCTCATCTTGAATAATAAACGGCGGGGCGATCTGCAGCGCATCCCCTAACACACCATCTGCACTCCCGGTCACACCTCCTGTGAGCATGATGCCTCTTCGAAAACAATACCCGGATATCTCTGCGGAAAAGTTGAAATCCAACGGTTCCTTGGTCACTTTATCCTTCACAAATTCAATCCCCAGCAAAAGACCTGTCCCCCGGATATCGCCGACTACCGGATGCCTGGATAACCGCTGCAGTTTTTCCAAAAATATTGCACCCTTTTTCCTGCTCTCCTCCACCAATCCATGCTCCAATATGTAATCCAGCACCGCTTCAGCCCCGGCACAGGCGATGGGATTTCCGGAAAATGTAAAGCTGTGTGTCAGGGCCCCAGAACCTGCTGCGATCGTATCCACGATCTTTTTATGTACGATTACGCCGCCAATCGGTACGTAGCCGCTGCCCAGCCCTTTGGCGAAGCCGATGAGATCTGGCACGATTCCGTAGTGATCCACCGCAAAATTCGTCCCCGTTCTGCCAAAGCCGGTGATCACCTCATCCACACACAACAGCACCTCATACCGGTCACAGATATCGCGGATCTGTTCCATATATTTTCTGGGAGGTGCGACCGCAGCGGATGTAGTGCCAGTGATGGGCTCTATGACAAATGCCGCCACTGTCTCCGGACCTTCGTATTTGATCTTTTGCTCCAATTCCTGGGCACATTGGCAACGGCACGTATCCTCTGTGAAACCATAGGGACACCGGTAGCAATTACAGGGAGCGATCTGTGAAATGTTCCTGGGGAAAAAATCCTCATATTTTTCCCGCCAGGACGGCCTTCCGCCTAAAGCCAACGTCCCCATGGTATTTCCATGATAGCTCTGCCATCTGGCAATGATTTTGTTCTTCTTCTCCCTCCCCGCCTCTATCTGGTACTGTCTTGCAATCTTCATCAAAGACTCCATCGCCTCTGACCCTCCGGAACACAAGAATACTTTATCCATGCCGGCAGGCGCCATCGCAATAATCTTCTCGGCCAGTCGGATCCGGGGCTCGCTGGTAAACGTACCTCCATATACAAAACTAATTTTTTCCGCCTGTTCTGTCATCCGCCTGACCACTTCCTTCACGCCATGCCCGATATTGACTACACCGATACCCGCTGCGCAGTCCATATACCGTTTCCCCTCCGTATCATATATGTACATCCCTTCTCCATAATCCACGACCGGATATTCTTTATCCATCTGTGCATATAATACATTTTTTTCCATTTCCTTCCCTCTTTCTCTATAATTTAATATCTAAAATTTCAGTTGTGAAAAAAATAAAAATTATTGCTATATTTCCTTATCTTTTAAACAAAATAGACTTCTCCAGCTCTGTGGACATATGGCTACCTGTGGGCACTTTGCATCACTTCGCAAAATAGCTGTATCCAAGGCTTCTTGAAGGGTATCACACTTTTCCATATGCATGGCTTTGATGTCTTCTGCTGACACGTTTTCTGACACAATTAGCACCCGCACACCGCGCTGCAGGATTTCCTGTATCGGAACGATGTGATCCATCTGTATCCGGTAATGCTCCCACACAAATTTTTTCAATTTTCTCAGATCTGGATACTTCAAAAACGGTTCAAAAAAATCGTCAGAATTGATTCCCTCCTGAAATTGTCCATATAATATGACGGTGCTTTTTGCCTCTAAGAGAGGACGCAAGGCGATTAGAGCTTTTACTCCCTGATACATATCAATATTCAGTGGCTTACCAGGACACACCAAATAAATATCCGGCTTTCTGGGAAGCACAATCATACAGTGACCTTTCACAAATTCCGCAGCAGCTTCATGCGAAGCGGTCAAATTTCCGGAAAAGATACCAGCAATCTGATACTCCCCATTCATCACAATACTAACCGCATAGTCCACGCCGCACATCGCTGCCGCTTCCGCCATATCCTCATGAATGGGATTCCCTTTAAAATTCCCAGCCCGGCTCCCCGGATCTACAATCATTTCCGGCCGATGGTTGATCAGGATCGTCTCCTCTCCCGCCACTCCCGGCAATATAGATTTTGGGCCTCCGGAAAATCCTGCCATATCATGAAGCTCCACCTTGCCAATAGTCACCACGATATCACTATCATATACGGTCCGGTTTATCTTCACCGGTGTACCTCTGGAGGTATTTCCCAGATAGACCAGCCGGCCCTCTTCATATGCATTATGATTTTCCACCCGCACTTCCTCTGCCAAATGTCCCAAGATCCCTTTGATTTCTTCTTTGGTCGCATCCCGGTGAACTCCCAACGCTACTACAAATACCACATCTTCTTTTCGGATCCCTCCGGCCTCTAATTCCTCCAGAAGAATTGCCGCTGCCTCCTCCGTCGGGACCCCTCTGGTCGCATCAGAAATAATGATCGCTGCCGTCCTTCCATGCTTCCTGCCCACGATGGCAGACAGCCGTTCTCCTTCATCCACCGGTTCCCTGACAGCTCTTGGTATCTCCTCCGGCTGCAGAGCTTTCGGGCTTTCCGCCAGATACATTCCCATGAAATTCTGTCTGTCGATACAGACGTGGCTGCGTTCTTCTTCATCTGTATAGACGACCTGTTTTTCCTTACTTTCCACCCGATACATTTGCTCCCTCCTTTTCATCTGAAATGTGAAATTTCACTTATATTTAAAAGACAGCGGGCGAGCCCAATTCCAACTCCCCCATCCATCTTCGTTAAAACCTCCGCAGCTTTACGTGCCAGATATATGTTCCGGTTGCATCTGACATCCATTGCCGGAAGGTTATAAAAAGGCGTTGGCACAGAAAGCTCCAACCCCAAGCTTCACCACTGATTGATGACGTCAAAACACTCTATGATTTCATCTTTGGTATTGTGGATATCACTAACCATCCATTGGATGCTCTCTTCCAGTTTCTCCTCCAGCAGCATCCGGATGATCTGCGCATGGATCTTAATTTCCTCTTTAAAACACTCCCATCCCATATTCTGAAGCTTATAAATAATATGCAGCTTCCGGATCCGTTTGGTCAGATCGATCAAATTCATGATTTCTCCACCAATGATTTTGGGACAGGCATTGATCAAATACTCATGAAAATGGATTTCCACACCAAAAAAATTCTTCACCATCTCCTGAATCTGCACCTCATTATTGACAAAGGAAATATTCAGCAAGGCTTCAAATTTTTCTTCAAACAGTTTCAGCTGCTTCTTATCCAGCTTCCGGAGCACTTTGCGGACGACCTCTCCCTCCAGCACTTCCCGGAAATCAAAGATGTATTCAATTTCTTCTTTCGTCAATTCCCTGACATAACTGCCGCTCCTGGGATTGATCACCACGTAGCCGTCCTTTTGCAGCGCTTTCAGCGCATTGGTCACCGGTGTCCGGCTGACGCCCATAGAACTGCTCAAATAGTCAATATCTAATTTGTCATTTGGCTTTAATTCATTATTTATGATCTTATCTTTGATTTCCTCATAGATCAGCTCATTCAGGCTGCTATATTTTACTTTATGAAACATGGGGCTCCTCTTTCACCATCAATATTATCTGAAATTTCAGATGTTACATTCATAATAGCGGATATGTCTGAAAATGTCAACGCATAATACTAGCCGTTTTTTCATAGAAGCAATTAGTCATTTTAACGAACTCTGCCAGAGTTCCCCTTTTGACACAGTTTCTCTGATTCACCACACCGTGATGAATATGCTATCTTCTACCTATATTGATAGGGATTTTTAGTGACTTCTACAATCTTTTTCAGTGTTTTAATAACGAAAATTCTAACCGCTTCCAAATTCTAAATTTATTTTTAATAGGTTGAATTTATCCTATTATTTGGGTATAATAATAAAAAACCTATCAAAGGAGGGCACGCATATGATTGTAAATACAAAAAATCTTGTCTCCATTACCGAAGCTAATCAAAACTTCTCCCGTGTTGCAAGAATGGTCGATGAAAATGGTCCCGTTGTCATTCTCAAGAACAATACTCCGCGCTACCTAGTCATTGAATTTAATGCAGCAGATGAAGAGCAGCTTGCAAGCGATGAAGATATACTTTCCATTTCCAAACGACTGATTGAGAAAAACAGGCAGGCATACGAGGTACTTGCCAAATGATAAAATTAACAAAAGGGCAGGTTATTTTACTCCACACTCAGCTTATTGAGAAAACAGGAGGCAGTAATGGAATTCGAGACGAAGGGCTTTTGGATTCTGCTTTGTATGCCCCTTTTCAAAGCTATGCCGGGACAGACAATTTTCCATCCATTCAACAAAAAGCAGCACGTCTTGGCTTTGGTCTTGTAAAAAACCACGCTTTCATTGATGGGAACAAGCGCATTGGCGCTCACGCCATGCTTGTGTTTCTTGCCCTCAACGGAATTGAATTAGAATACACACAAGAAGATCTGGCTAACACTATTTTAAAAATAGCTGCCAGCGAACTGTCCCTTGAAGGACTCCTTCGATGGATTATAGAACATCAGCTTTAGGGGAATAACCACTCATACAGGGGGCAATTTTTATTCCACCTATAACCGCGCTTTGTATGAAATCTTGCGTTTCAGAATATAAAAAGAGGGTAGATTTCATATGTCTACCCTCACAAAGAACTAATCTGCTAAGAATTAACTGTTAAGTTGTTCATTCAATTTTCTGACTTTTTCTAAGGAAAGCACCTCCTATACAGAAAGCGCCTTTTCATTTCTCATTCATTTTTTCACACGGTTTTTATAATATATCGCGCGCATTCCTTTGAGCAACAATTCATCATCCAAAATAATCTCATGCTTACAATAAGGAATGATCTTCTTTGCTAGACCGCCTGTGGCGATTACCGTGGCCTCCTGGCCCAGCTCCTCTTCCATCCGGTCGATGACGCCGTCAATGCAGGCAGCATTTCCGTAGATCACGCCGCTCTTCATACATTCGATGGTATTCTTACCGATGACTCTTTTAGGCGCCTCCAATGCGATGCCGCTCAATTGGGAAGCCCGAACCGTTAAGGAATCCAACGCGGTGAGAACACCAGGCATGATCATGCCGCCGATATAGCGTTTTTTCTCATCTACCATACAGACCGTGGTCGCTGTTCCCATATCCACTACGATCAATGGGGCCGGATATTCTTCAATCGCTGCTACTGCTCCCACCACCAGGTCGCTCCCCAAGGTCGCAGGATTGTCCATCAAAATGTTGAGGCCGCTTTTCACACCGGGCCCCACCACCAGCACTTCTTCTTTGATGATCTTTTCGGCCGCTTCTTTCATCACAGTGGTAATCTGGGGAACTACGGAAGCGATAATCCCGCCGTCCAGCTCCTGGCGTTTGATATGATACAACTCCAACAGCGTCTTAATATCCACCGCATATTCCAATTCTGTCTTCGTGCGGACAGTGGACAGACGCTCCACAAAATAAGCCTTCTCCCTATCAATACATCCAATGACAATATTTGTGTTTCCGATATCGATTGCTAAAATCATCGTTTCCTCCCAGATACATGCGGGTTATAAGCCCAGCTTGCTTTTTACATTTTTGTTGAGCAGTACGCGGCCGATGAAAAGTGTCAGGACCCCGGCTACAATAGCCTCCGGCACACCATTGATGCCGATGATGGAAAGAATGAATCCATATACTGCATTAGAAGCTACTCCGTTGGCAGATGCATACGCATCCCGGAAAAACAAAAAGATCAGGTTCATCACCAGCAGGGTATTCGTCAGCGCTCCGGACAGTCCGGCCGCCACCAAGCCTGCGGAAGAAACCTGGGATTTGCTGTGCTTCTGAATCCAATGGTATACATAAAAGGGCACAACGCCCACCAGGATCCTGGGCACAAAGCAGATGAGCAGGCTGCCAATACCGCCGCTGTATTCTCCTAACGTATAAAATGGTGTAAATACAAAAGATGTGACTGTGGGATTGATGGTATTGTTGATAAAACTGGTCAGACCAAAGATTCCGCCCAAAGCGGCCCCTTTTTTCGGTCCCAATACCAACGAACCGATGATCACCGGGATGTGGATAATAGTCGCCCGGGTAAACCCAAGCGGGATATATCCCAGAAATGGGGTGAAGGCCATGAGGATGATCAGTGCGGCAAATAGTGCCACCTGTGCCATGCCCTTCGTCTTAGACATAGTTGCTTTGTTCATTGCTGCTGCTTGATTGTTCATAATCTGCCTCCTTGTTACTATTCCCGCATGCGGGATACAATACATGGGCACAAGCGATCCGTCCGCAACAAATCCGGATCCCTGCACATAAAAATAAGTGACGGATATTAACGGGCGCTTCGGTCCGCCAATATCTTATTGAGAATGTGAATGGATACCTCCTCCTTGCTCATAAGCTCGAGTGACGTTTCCTCATTCTCCGTAATCAGGGTGACCACATTGGTATCTCCCGCGAATCCAGCTCCGGCGACCTTCAGGTTGTTAGCCACGATCATGTCCAGATGCTTTTTCGCAAGCTTCGCCCTGGAATTACCTATCATATTCTCTGTCTCCATAGAAAAACCGCACAGATACTGCCCCGGCTGCTTATGCTCGCCCAGGTACTGCAGGATATCATCGGTCTTCTCCAGCTCCAGGTAAAATACGTCATCTTTTTTCTTCACTTTTTCATCACTGCTGTACTTGGGCCGGTAATCCGCTACAGCGGCGGCCTTGATGATAATGTCCATTGTCGGCGCAAGTGTTGTCACCGCATCAAACATTTCTTTCGCAGTCGTAATCTCTATGATATTCATAAACATAGGACGCTTCAAGGCGGTCTGCCCCGTGACCAGCGTAACATCAGCTCCCCGGCGCATGCAGATCCTGGCAATGGCATATCCCATCTTACCCGTAGAATGATTGGTAAGATATCGCACCGGATCCACCCGCTCCTGGGTAGGACCTGCCGTGACCAGTACCTTCAAGCCTTGCATATCCTTGGGAAATGCGATTTCCTTAAGCACATATTCCAGCAGCACATCCGGCTCCGGCATCTTCCCGGCTCCTGTATCCCCGCAGGCCAGGTACCCCACCGCCGGCTGAATCACTTCATATCCATAATCCGCCAGCACACCCAGGTTATCCTGCACAATAGGATTTTCAAACATATTGGTATTCATGGCAGGCGCGATGAGCTTTTTGCAGCGGCATGCCATCACCGTTGTCGTAAGCATATCGTCCGCAAGCCCATGGGCCAGTTTTCCGATGACATTGGCACTGGCAGGCGCAATCACTACCAGATCTGCTCTTTTGGCGATTGCCACATGCTCCACCTGAAACTGGAAATTCCGGTCAAAGGTATCCACCAGACATTTATTCCCCGTCAGGCTTTCAAATGTGATCGGATTGATGAAGTTGGTGGCGTTTTTGGTCATCAGCACATGCACGTCGGCCCCCAGTTTCTTCAGCGCGCTGGCAAGGCTGGCGGTCTTATATGCGGCAATGCTTCCGGTAACGCCTAAAAGTACGGTCTTATCTCTCAACATCCCTGATACCCTCCATGATTTGTCTATCATTATATCGGCCGGTCCCCAGAAAATCAATGCCGGATTTACATGTATTATTTTTTATACATAATTCAGAGAAACAATATGCTTCTGTTCCAACAGGTTTTTATTATCATATTTAATAAGGGGAGTGATTCACACACTCCCCTTCTAAAATTAACTATTAATCATCTACTAATACTAGCTATATCATCCATTTTTGTCGGTTTTCTAAGCAATATTTGTTTATAAATTCCAGCAGTCTCTACAAAACTTTCAGCAGAATAATTGTCATTATTAAAGGTTTCTCCTAATAACGTATTTCTTCCTCCTTTCGTTAATTTAAGCAGCTGTCCATTATAAGAAATAATAGCTATATATTTTTCGCCATTATATGTTAAATAAAATCCATATATCGATGATGAACTCACATTAAAATAACCTAAATTAGTTTTGACTAAGCCAAGACTTACAGAGGCACCTGGCTGTACTCTGGTATTTTCTATAAAACCTTTATCGCCAAAAGTAATCATATTTGTATTAATTCCATTTGTACTTAAAACACCGAGGCCGTCAATAATAATAGGCTTTGTGCCAGTATTTGTAAACTCTAATAAAATTACAAGTGTAGGAGTTCTATCAGCATACAGGCTAGCATTAAAATTTATCTCTTCTCCATAAGTGGGTAGACCTGTAACAGTTACCCGTATCACCGCTTTTTCAGAATTGCACGTATTTGTAATTGTGATATTCGTAGAACCATTTCTTTTTGGTGTAATAATTAACTGAGTTTTATCGTCAACAAATCCACCCCATTTACAGCTAACAATACTGGAATCTTCAATATCATAAGTTACTTTACCACTATCTCTTAGGTAAACATTAACCTTAGTCTCCTTAGAACAAGTCACTTGCGTTTTTTCTACTTCAAAAACTTTTTTTACATTTAGTTTTTGTTTATAAGTCTTGGTTCCCACCTTTGCTGTCAAATAGGTAGTACCTACATTTTTACCAGTTACTACGCATTTCTTTCCATTAGATTCTAAGGATGCAATATTATTA
>JBMNRL010000034.1:0-29254 GCA_050944615.1 Blautia sp. | reverse complement strand
CTGGGAATTTCGGTCCAGAGCAGTAAAATCCACATCCAGATACTGATATTCTCCATTCTGGGACCGGTTATCCGTATAGTTATTTGGCGGGTTGATCACCGTGGGCCTGGAATTCAAGGTCCAGGCATCCGCTTTCACATCCGCTTCCGTCCGGTCCACATAGACGCCTTCGTAGCTAAATGCCGCGTCCGTATTTGTTTTGGACGGACTTAAATACTGACCCCCATCCAGCACGCTTGTACCGTCGGTGACATCCGGATGAACAGCGCCAAGAACAACGGTAAAATTGCTTACCTGCTCTTTTAAATAGGAAGTGCTTGTATTTTGTACGGAATAATAATTAAAATTACCCAGCGCAGATGTCACTTGATCCACAAGAAACTGATTCACGTCGAGCACATAATCCCCGGCACTATCCTTTTTCAGATAAGAATCCCACTGGATACCGCCTAACCCGTCCGGAGTCAGAACAGCCTGTTTATTGTTTCCATAACTCAGCTTAATACTCTCCACACGGAACCAATTACCTTCGACAAATGCAGACGGAATCCGGATCTTCTTCAGCCGGAAATTACCTCCGTATGACCCATTCAGGTTCACAGCGGCCTCCGCCTTTTTAATTCCCGCGGACTCCTCGCTTCCATCTGCGGCATTACCATCCTTCCGGTTCCAGATTTTCACCTCAAATCCAGCATTGGTAGGCGTTTGGTTGTTATCCTCATAATCATAGAGCTGGCTTTCTTTTGCCTTAATGGAAAATCCACCCTGGAAGGGAATCCGATACCCCATCATAACCGCGGTATCCGCTCCCTCAGCCATTTCCGCTGCTTCATTATCCGCTTTTGTGAAGGGGCTCATGGTATTCGTAGCATCCTTTGTCCCCTGAGTGTCCTCTTTGCTGTAAATAGAACACACATATCCACCCACGATAATATCTGCCACCCGGTTGGTATCGTGCGGCTCAGCCGTATGCCTGGGTGTTCCCAGCTCACTGGTATATTCTCCGTTGCCGGGAAGCTCCCGAAGGATCATTTCATAACTATTAAGGAATTCACCTTCTGCCAATAAAATCTCATTGTCCGCATCCGCTGTTTCCTCTTTGGATGCATATTTCAGACGAATGGTGTAAAATCCATTTTCCGGATTCCCCAGCATGGTTTTATCCAATACCACCGGATCGGAAACTGCAGTTTCTGAACCATCCTCTTTCACTATTTTCTTATACAGCTGGATCGAACCTTCTTGCTGGAGATATTTGTATATTTTCTCAGAAATCCGGATATCTTCGGTCAAAAAGCCATAATAATCAGATTCCTCATCCGGACGGATGGACGGAAGCTTGTCCACCAGGCGGACCTGATCTCCATAAGAAACCTTACCGGCCCAGTCATCCTCATCCTCATCTATCCAATAAGAATTCCCCTTACCGCCCACATAGTCATGACCTCTATTCGCCGTATTGCGGAAAAAGGCCACCGGATAATCACATTTATCCCCGAATTTCACTTCGAAGTCTTCATTATCCAGGGTATCTTCATGGACACCCTTGGCCACCTGGTTCGGCGTATGGTGTACAATGACCCTGGCCGTGGAAACCATATGGCGGGCATCGTATTCATCATCTCCCCAATGACAACCGTTGCTGCTATAATACCATCTGTATTGATTCTGATAAGACCAGCCGGAACGGCCGCCGGACAGATTGCTGCCATCTTCCCTTCGTGATTTGGCCTTGGCTCCGGTACGGGCAGCACCCTGGCCAATCTCTCCGCCCACTTCCATGGAAGCCGTCACCTTCGCCTCCGCCAGACCGCTTTTATCTGATGCTTTCTTATTCACCGCATAGAAACGCCCGGTGATCTCAAACATATATTTTGTGCTCTGGTCATTGGCCGTATACCACGTTCCAAAATCCGGATCGGCTGCCTGACCTTCTTCTGTCTGCTCTTTCTCATTCATAGACAGATGAATGATCAGACGGGACACCGGATTCTCTGCCATATCTTCTGTGGGAGCCTTGTAATACCCACTCTCTTCACTTCCATAGGATGGCGCAGTATCCCCTAAGAGACTGATCCTGAAATACAGATCTCCATTTGCACTGGTCTCCACACTGTTGCCCTGCCAGCTGCTGCTGTCTATGAGATAAGATGTTCCATCCTTCCGGATCACCTCAATAGACTGGAAATAATCCTTCGCCCTGGGATCCACCTTCAAATAATAGGTTTCAAACGAATCCACAGGCAGATCCACCGTCATAGAAAGCTCTGCCGCTGTATTCAGGGACTGGGTATACACATACGGCCAGTCCTGATGCTCTTGAAGAATATAATTTCCTGGGCCGGACACCGTAGGATCCTGGGGATAATTTTTCCCCACATTTAAATACTGCCGGAAATCCACCATATAAGAGCCCAGTGATTTATATCCCAGATCCAGCTCGCTGTTATCATTGAAACGTACATGGCTGCAGTTCCGGTACCAACGCCGCACCTGCTCCACCGGTGTGGAGATTTTATCAAAACGGTCTGCCGTCGCGCCTTCGGTATAGCCGGCGGCGATCACCGTGTCAAAATACATTTTGCTGACCATGACAACCGCTGTATCCTTCTGCGCGATGCAATACTGCTCTTCCCGGATGCCATCCAGATAGTTCTTCGTATCCGCCTTCAGCATATCCCGGGTTCCAAACTGAGAATCCTCAAAGCCATAGAAGTCCATCCAGAAGTCTTTCTTATCTTCCTCTGCAGTCACCTTAACCAGATTTCCGGCAAAAGAAACCTTCTGCAGATAGGGTATGCCCCAGCCAATCAGCTCATCCTCCTGGATCTGCAAAACGCCGTCAGAAATCTTCAGGGAATCGCTGCCGTCTGCAAATGCTTTTGTCTTCTTATTATATGTAAACGTTTTTTCCGTTCCGTCTACATCTGTAAGACAGATGCTTTCTAACTCCTGAAACTGGTCCAGTAACTTCTGGCTGATCTCCACCTTTGTGGTGTGGAAGCCCGTATGAGCTTCGTCTCCCTGATTTCCATCCTTCACAGGAAGCTCAACAAAAATATCGGTATCATCCAATACAGAAATCGTATCATTGGAAAATTCTGCACGGAATTTGAAATCTCTATCATAGGGTACTGCCAGATTCATTTCATTCCCGTCTGTATTTGCTGCCTTAGCCTGAGAAATCTCCTGGGTATTCTCGTAGTATTCCACATGGGTATGAACGGATAAGCTTGGCCGGTCCACATGAAGGCGCGCGGTCACGGAAATGATCTTGTCTGACATATAGGGATTTCTGGGAGAAAACGTCAGTTTTGCGTCCAAGTCATCAAACCAGTCACTGGTTCCCTCCAAGCGGATCGTCAGTTTTTCTGTCTCCTGTTCCGTCTCTGACTCTCCTGCCTCCTTCTGAGGCTGGCCCTTATAATCGCTGCAACGGATTTTGATAAAGCTCACCCTGTCAACCTTTGGGTAGTCTGCTTTCTCCAAATACAGGCTGCCATCTGCCGGATCTTTTTTCAAATTTTTCACCGGAATCTTCACCACCGGCTGATCCTTTTGTGGATCCTGCCCGGAGCCGAACAGCCAGACCTCCTGGATATCCACTGTATTTTCCCAATTGCCGAAAATAATCTTTTCTGTATCAAACCCTTTGACAACCGTTTCCTTTTGATCTTTTGTCCCCACATTTTGTGAAAGGTCAACGAGAAGATCCACACCACCGGAAGACGCCAGAGTACGGTTTTCAATTTGGAATTCATACCCGCTGGCACTTTTATTTGCCACCGTCAGACCTTGGATCTGCGTCTGCGGCGTATCCACTCCAGCACTGTTCTTAGGAGATTTCTGTCCGTTTTGGTCAAAGCTCTCCCCATAGAGATACGGGTCGATGTTTTCCACCTTCATCACCGCAGTATCGGTATCTTCCACATTTAAGTCATCATCCAGATAATCGGTTTTGAAAACACCTTCCCCTTCAATATCTGCAATCAGGTTGGGATAGCCCTCCACACTGATAAATACATCCTCAGAAAGCGGCTGGTTTTTAGGCATAAACGTAATGACAAACTCTGCACTCAGCAGAAGCCGGTCTCCTGTATTCATCGGCCAGACCAGATTTCCGTTGTCATCCCTCGTCTGTGGGAAATCTGCAAACTCCACCGTTTCCTCTGTCCCATCATTATAATGGAAGGTCACATGATGAAACTCCACCAAATCCAACAGCCCCTTAGAGACCACCAGCTGATTTGTGATCAGACCGTATTCGCTCTGCTGGTCACCGGGAAACGGCGGGAAAAGAAGATCTCCGGTGGAAAAAATACCATCAATCAGATTATAGCCGTTGGTGTTGCCCAATTCATAACGGAAACCGGAATGCTCTGTATTAATCGGTACATTCAGCTCTTTTTTATAAATGTACGCCTCCTCTTCCATCGTAAAGGCATCTACCTGTACTACAGGCTGGGCAGGATGGGTATTGAGCTGAGCCTCATCCGCAGTGACCGTCTGGGAAATCTTGGTATATCCGCCTTCATAGTCAGTGGTCCCTTCCTTATATATCCACTCCTCAAAACCTGTATCCAGAGTGTTCAAATAGTTCGCATTGACTCCTACCTGTCCACTTACCTTGATCACGGCATTCAACGCTTCCCCACGCTCGATACGCTCCTTAAAGTTAACTCTCACCCTTCCAAGAAATGTGCTGTCCGGATGATCCTCCAAATATACCTTCAAGGCGCTCTCAAAATCATACATCCAGGCAAGGACAGTATCGTCACTCAATGCGCCATCCGGCACAAGAGCCCCTGGCAGATTGACAAAAACAGGATCTGTATCTCCCTCCTGAAATTCAAACTGAAAAATGTTATCATCCGCAAAGGCATCCGCCAATTCAGGCTCCTTTACCGGATCTGTGGAAGCACCGGGGTCCGCAGGATCTACGGCCTTCGGACGCTCCATTAATATAGAAAGCTTCTTCAGCGTAAAATCCTCCGGCAGAGTGTCCACGGAATACGCATGAAAAGCAGGCAGATTTCCCGTATTTTGATATCCGCTTAAATAGTAGCTTCCGGTATCCTTCAAAGAAATATCTGCCTCATCAGCCTTCTCCCCCGCATCATCCAAGACATATTTTTCATGGGTAAAATTTGGATCCGGAGCGATAAACTCTGTGATGCTGGTCTTGGGCAAGGTCCAGGAATAATTATTTCCAAAATAAATCGTATTCAGAAAATCGGTCGTAAATTGATAGTTCAAAGCATTAGGAAGATTGCTGGGCACCGGAATGGCAATATAATAGGTAAAGGAATCCTGTGCCTGAAGCTTTCTCTCATCATTAATATGTATCGTTCCATTATCTGTCACATAATATGGTTTGGTAGCCTCTGGAATATTAGAAAACTTCTCCAGGTCCCATTCTTCCAATTCTTCCTTGGTATAACCAGTCACATCATAGACCAAGGCTCCGCCCTGCAAAGGCACACCGATGTACGGCAGAGATCGGTCACCCTGTGCAAAATCAGGATTCGGCACCGGTTTTCCGTCCTGATAGATCCAGGGCATGACCGTTTCTCCTGAAATTCCGTAATTACCCGGTTCTGATACCGTAGGCATCTTAATATTGATATCAGAATTGTTAATCACACTGTCGGTATCCTCAGAAGTGTTTTTCACCATGATCTCATAAACCACATAATTGTAATGATCCCACATGACGCTTTTGGCAATCTGGGTAGCGGTAGTCTCCCATTGGAGATTGGAACAAATAAAGGTGTATTTGTCCGCATCTCTGCCTGTCTGGTAATCATACCGGGTGGCATTTTCGCTGTTATCATAATAAGTCTCATAGCCGCCGCCCGCTGTCACCACCACGCTGGCATTTTCCGGCACCGGACCATAGAAGTTGAATTTCAGATTGACCACCTGAGCCGTACCCGGAATCAAGTTGGCCGCCCCGCCTACGATCTCACTTTCTCCCCTCAGCGTCGTTCCATTCGTCACATCAAAATCATGACAATTTGTAACCGTAGCCTGAATTCCCATCAGCTTGTCGCCCTGCTGGTCTTGTGGCACCTTGTTCAGGTCTGTCGTATATTTAATAATGCCGTCCTCATAATACATATAAGGCAGATCCAGGGTGAAATTCAGCGCGTTCGCCTTACCATTCGTGAAATTCGCTTCCATTTTTAAACTGAAGCTTCCACAGTTGGAATCTGACTTGCCGATGAGCAGCATATTTCCATTTTTGCCGTCACCCACAACATTACCGCCACTATCATGCTGCAGTGTGATCTGTACGCTGGGGGCATCACTTGGGTTTCCCACCTTCAGGGAATCCTTGGAGGCTTCGGCCGGCTCTTCATTATCAAACCCAGAGGAATTCTCCCCGCCGTTTTCAAATTCACTGCCATCCATATCTACATTTGACGAACCGGAATCATCCTCTGTACCAGAAGTGAAATCTTCCAGTCCATCATTGGCGGACTGCCCTTTGGAATCATCCAGAATTTCCTCTTCTGCTTCAAAACCGCCATCCGCAGAAGCAAATGCATTCACGGGAATTCCTCCAACAATTATAGATACGCAAAGCAACCATGAAAGCACCCTCTTCCATAGTTTTCCATTCACTTTTTCTGCAGTTCCAATCACGGTATCGATCTCCTTTATCCCCATTTTTATTGCATAAATTGCAAAGTTACGATCATAAATTAGACTTTTTTATATTATACCACCTATTTCCTACAACTCAAGTCCCTATTTCATTTTTTATCGAATACTGAAACTTATTATCGATCAATTTTAATTTTTATCGCTTCATTCACGGAAATAAATGCATACAACTCTATCTGCAGGCCCAAAAAATACCGGCAGGAGCCCTTTTTTTCCAGGTCCTGCCGGTTCTAGTTAGTTATTTATAAATAATTGACATATTTTTTAAAACGTCGCTCTATCTTGACGGCATCTGAAATCCGGCTAACGCTTGGTTCAGATAGTCATTCAAAGGTTTCATCGCCTTAAAAACCATAACCGCTTGGTTCAGAAACCCTTCCTGGTCTTCTAATTTCTCATCCTTTACCTTATATTCCAGATACCAGCTCTTAAATTTTAAGTATTCTGCCTGGGGATGGTCTGGGTCATAGCCTTTGGGTACATTTTTCAGTGAGGTCCCCTGCACGGTAAAATATTTTCGGAACTCTGGCGCATGAATGATTTCCTCCCATTCCTTTGGATGTGCCAGAATATAATTCCTGACCATGGCCGTGGCATCCTTAAACATATCAGCAAACAAACCGCCGCCCAAAAAGGACTGGTTTCCCGGTTTGATCATGAGATAGTATCCCACTGGAACGGGCAGCTTGCCCATAGCAGAAATATGTGCACGGAAAGCTGGAAGATACGGGGATTTGTCCCTACTGAAACGGGTATCCCTCACCAGCTTAAAGGTAAGCTCCTTAGGCGCATGACCTAAAACGCTGCTGTCAAATTTACCAATTTCTACGATCAGTTCCTGCACCAACTTCTCAAACTGTGCATTTGCCGTTTTATACTCCTCTTTATGAAGATGATACCATTCCCGGTTATTATTTTCACTGAGATCTGTCAGATATTTCAAAATCTGTTGTGTATCCATATATCTTCCTCCTTATCATGCGTTCTTTACCGTGGCAAGCTGCGTGGAATTTAAAAAGGCCTTGATAAATGCTGTCGTCTTCTCCGGAGATCCATAAAATTTGCAGAAAGAAAACGACTGTGCCAGGCCGTCAATTTCTTCCATTGCCTCCTTCACACCGGTAAGCCTGTTGGACGGGATTTCTGCTGCGGACACAAAGTCCAGCCGTGCCGGATGGATCCGGTGATTCTGGATCGCATAATCCACCCGTTCTTTACACCGGCATACTCCGCTTCCATATTCGCCGCAGTATTCCTCTAAAAAGCCAGCCATCTTTTTTCTTATCCTAGAAAGCCTTTTCCGGTACGCTTCCGGCGTCATCCCCAGCACATCACCAGCAATATGGCTGTCCACCTGAAACATTGTCCCCAGCACAAAAATGCACCGGCTCTGTGTATCCAAGCACTGCAGCATTACATTAGTACAGGACATTTTCAATTCCTCTGCCAAAACAGACCGCTCCACGTTCTGGGTCAGATCAGGCACTTCCATCAAATTTCCATTTTCAATATCCTGGCCGTAATATTCAAAACTCAATGGATAACGGGCAAACATATGCTTTTTGTAATCCTTCAGATGATTGACTGCGATCCGGAATACCCATGTGGTAAAAGAGCTCTCCTTTTTAAAAGAAGACAAATGAGTGATGACCTTCAATAGAATATCCTGAGAAGCGTCCTGCGCATCCGGAAAGGTTCCCAGCATCCGAAGGGACAGATTGAAAACCAGATCCTGGATTCCAAGGATGACCGTTTCCAGAGCCTCCTTATCTCCCGCCGTAGCCTGATCGATCAAATGGTACCATTCTTCGTTCGTTTTATGATTCATATTTTTTACCTCCTATAAGATTAGACTGCCGTGCTCCGCTTCTGTGACATAAAAGATGAAATAAAAACCAGAAAAAACGCCGCAGTGCGATTCCGCGCAGAGTGCTTTTGTATTTCATAGGACGCAATTTTCTATGAAATAAGAAAAAGACGGCACAACCCGAAGGTGATACCGTCTCTCATTTTTACAATTCTTACAGATTCCCGTATATTTTATCTTTCACATAAGCCAGGATTTCTCTGGGAATATACCACAGCAGACGCACAGACCGATATGGTGCAGCAATTCCTGTCACATCCGTACAGCCAGCCTTCCGCGCAATGGCACAGCTCCTGGGAATATGAAAATGATTGGTCACCACCGCGACCGGCCGGTGACAGTCTCCGATCATGTCTAAGCTGAATGCAATATTTTCCGCCGTATTGGTGGAACGCTCCTCCAGCAGCAGCCGCTCCTGCGCAATGCCTTTATTGAGCAGATAGGCCTCCATGGCCCTGGCTTCGGACATTTCCTCGCCCTCTCCCCGCCCTCCGGACAGCACAGCAATTACCGACGGATGGGTATCCATATATTCCCAGGCCTTATGGACCCTTTCATAAAGCGCCTTGGTCAACTCTGTGCCGCGCACATGAGCCCCCAGCACAATCAGATATTCCCGCTCTTTTGGCTTCATTAGTTCCTGCCGCAGCAGTGTTTGTATTTTTTGCCGCTGCCGCATGGACAGGGATCATTTCTTCCAACTTTGTGGCCTTTGACAATAGTACCGGATTTCTTCTGCTCCAGATACAATGCTTTCTTCTTCTCTGCATCAAAGATCTTATCCCACTGAGGCAGCTCATAGAGCCAGTCAGCACGGGCATCTACCATGTTCTTGTACAGCAGTTCTTTGTCAAAGCCCAGATTCACCACTGTGTTCTCATCCATTTCTTCGATGGGATTGGCCTCTTTTAAGCTGTCATTGATCCCGTCCAGGAAGCCTACCATGGTCAGGACTTCAATCTTATATTTTTCAGCCAGCTCTTTCACAGTACCGGTCACCACTTCATCCGGGTTGTCCAAAAGCTGCTCGTAAATTTCTTTTTCCGTATTGAAATAAGACGCCCAGAATTTCTGCAATTTGCCTTTGTCCGCGTTCTGATCGTAAGCTATACCTCTCCACTGTTCTAATAATGTACTCATATCGTTACCATCCTTTGTTTCATATTTTGAAAACACTTTAGAATCCATCTGCTATTATAAAGGATATCTTATATTTTTTCAATGATAACTTGTATAAAGCCCAAAATACAGGACATAATATAAATGTTCGTTGAACCCCCTTCAATGAATCAAAACAAAAGAAAAACTAGTAATACTTTATCCTCCCCTTTAAAATCCCCGGAGCTGTGCAAAGGCGCACGGCCCCGGGGATTTCATTTTGTATGTCTATTTTCGGCTGGAATTGTCGAATTATGGAGAATTCTCCCATTTTTGCCAATCGTTGCCGTATGATTTAGAAGTAAATGAAAATCGGAGGGATATTATGAAAACAGTGGACATCATCAAACTTCTTGGCATTACATTAAAGATCAAAGGATTCTATTATGTGGTGGCAGCCATAGACGCTGCAAAGGAGCTGCCGGAAATTTCCCTGATGATCACAAAGGACATCTATCCAAAAATCGCCGAACGATTCAAAACCACACCGGAAGCCGTCGAGCACGCCATCCGCACCGCTGTCAACACTGCTTGGATCAACAACAAACCCCTGCTGGAAAAGATCGCAGGCTGCCAATTGGCCTATAAGCCCAGCAACAAGGAATTCATACTGATGACCGCACATTATTTGAAGGAGGATGGGTGAAGTTGTAGAAAATGCAAAATAAAAAGCATACTTTTTTCTTTACTTTTCTCCTATCTCCTGATACGATAGTCAAGTATGAATGTCTTGAAAACCAAATACAACAGGAGTTTATTTTGCTATGAAAAAGATCAAACAAATCCTGGCCATCGCGGGAGTTGTCCTGCTTCTCTTGCTCTATGCATCCACCCTGGTGACCGCTCTGATGAAAAGTCCTAATTCCTTAAATCTATTCAAGCTATCCGTGGGCTGCACGATCCTGGTACCGGTGCTCCTATATGCATTTTTGATGGTAGCTAAGCACCTCGAGGCCCGGAACCATAAAGTGGAGCCGGAAACAACGATCAAAAACATTATTTTTGACGTGGGGGGCGTGCTTTTGTCCTTCGATTGGGAAGAATATCTGGATTCCTTCCATTTTCCGCCCCAGATCCGTAAGGCCATGGGCGACGCTGCCTTCCCAAGCCCGGAATGGAATGAGCGGGACCGGGGTACAAAGACAGATGAAGAATATTTCCAAACCTTTTTAAAACATGTGCCGCAATATGAAAAAGAGCTGCACCAGGTCATGGAAAATGAGAACCAGTCCCTGCACATTTACGATTATTCCAAAACCTGGGTGAAGTATTTGCAGTCCAAGGGCTACCACACATATCTTCTGTCCAATATCTCCTCCCACATGCTGGAGGGCTTTTATCAGATCCTGGACTTTATTCCCTCCATGGATGGAACCATCTTCTCCTGTGAGGTACACCAGGTGAAACCGGAACCGGAAATTTACCAGACATTGATCAACACCTATGGCTTAGACCCCAGAGAGTGTCTGTTTATGGATGACCGTGCAGAAAACGTGGAAGCTGCCAAAAGAGCAGGTATGGAAGCCTTTGTCTTCACGGATTTCCAATCCGCCGCCCAAAAATTAGAGTCCTATGGAATCAAATAAACGCTTTCCTGCTGCCGCCGGGTAGCGGAGAACAAGCATCGGTTTCCTGCCGTTAGGCCTTAGAAGGCAGGAATGTCCGGTGCTTTTTATTTGCCCGGGGATTTTTCCAAACGGCCCTGGCAAGAAAACAAAAAGCCCTAAACAGGAGGAATTACCTTGAAACACAGCCATATATTCAAAGAATTTTCAAAATACGTCACTGTCAATATCTTAGGCATGATCGGCCTGTCCTGCTATATTTTAGCGGATACCTATTTCATCGCCCAAGGGCTGGGAAGCCATGGACTGGCCGCCTTAAATCTGGCAATCTCTGTATACAGCTTCATCCACGGGACCGGTCTTATGATCGGTGTGGGCGGCGCCACCAAATTTTCCATCCTCAAAGCCCAGGGACGTCACGAGGAAGCCAACCGCTATTTCACTCACTCCGTAGGCTTCGGACTCTTCATTGGCCTTCTTTTTCTCTTGACCGGGGTATTCCTATCCGGACCGATCGCCAGGCTTCTTGGAGCTGACGGGGACACCTTTGCCATGACTTCTGTCTATCTAAGGACCATCCTTTGTTTTGCCCCCTTTTTTATTGCCAACAACGTTCTGCTGGCCTTTGTGCGCAATGACCATGCCCCAAAGCTGGCCATGGGCGCTATGCTTCTGGGCAGCTTCTCCAACATCGGGCTGGACTATCTGTTCCTCTTTCCATGCCATATGGGAATGTTCGGCGCAGCCCTGGCCACTGGTATCGCCCCGGTTCTTGGCATCCTGACCTTATCCACACACTTTTTCCAAAAGGATAACCAGCTCCGGCTGTCCCGGTGCGCTTTCAAATTAAAAAAATGCGGTACCATCCTGAGTCTGGGATTGTCCGCCTTTATCTCGGAGATTTCCTCCGGCATCGTACTGATCGTTTTTAATCTAATCATATTAAGCTTAGCCGGCACTGTCGGAGTGGCCGCTTATGGCATCATTGCCAACCTGGCACTGGTGATTTTGTCCATTTTCACCGGCATCGCCCAGGGAATACAGCCTATGGTCAGCCGCTTCTACGGAATGGACTGCCGTCAGAAGCTGATCCCTCTCTTGAAATACGGTCTTATCCTCTCTTTGGGGATTGCCGCATTTACCTACGGAATTGCCTGGGGCTTGGGAGACCTCCTGGTGGCTGCATTTAACAGTGAAGGGGACACCCAGCTGGCTGCCATGGCCAAAGAGGGCATGCTGCTGTATTTTACCGGCTTTTTCTTCGCCGGGGTCAATGTGGTTTCCGCCGCCTTTCTAAGTGCTGCGGAACAGCCAGCTAAGGGCCTTCTGATCTCCCTGGGCAGGGGCTGCCTGTTTTTGCTCCCCATTGTATTCCTACTTTCTTCTTTCCTCGGCATGAAGGGCGTCTGGCTTTCCTTTCCCGCAGCCGAAGGCATGAGCACTGCGTTAAGCATTCTGTTCCTTATATGTGCCCAGAAAAAGTGGAGCGGCAGATCCTCCTGACCTGCAATTTTCTGACAGGATTATTTGATGAATTTTCCTATCAAGATCCGGATATCAAAACAAAATAGCGGCAGACGTTTCCCTATGGACGCCTGCCGCTTTGTATCAATCGATATTCTTATTTATTCCGGTAAATAATATCATTTCTGCCTGGTCCATTGGAAATCATTGTGATCGGGAAGCCAATCTGCTCCTCCACAAATTCAATGTATTTCTTGCAGTTTTCCGGCAGATCTTCATATTTTTTAATGCCGCGGATATCACTCTTCCATCCCGGAAGCACTTCATAAACCGGTTTGGCCTTCTCCAGCTTACAGGTCACCGGGAACTCTGTGGTCACTTCCCCGTCAATTTCATAGCCTACGCATACCGGGATCTCATCCAGATAACCAAGCACATCCAGCACCGTAAAGGCCACATCCGTGGTCCCCTGGATCCGGCATCCGTACTTGGAAGCTACCGCGTCAAACCATCCCATACGTCTTGGACGCCCGGTGGTCGCTCCGTATTCACCGCCGTCACCGCCGCGTCTTCTCAGCTCATCCGCTTCCTCGCCGAAGATCTCAGAGACGAAAGCGCCCGCGCCCACTGCGCTGGAATAAGCCTTGCATACCGTGATGATCTGTTTGATCTCATAAGGAGGAACACCTGCACCGATGGCTCCATAAGCGGCCAGGGTGGAAGAAGAAGTCACCATAGGGTAAATGCCGTGGTCCGGGTCTTTTAAAGAGCCCAGCTGGCCTTCCAGCAGGATTTCTTTGCCTTCTTTCAGAGCGTTCCAAAGGAACAAGGATACGTCACATACATAAGGTTCCACCATCTTCTTGTATTCCATCAGTTCCTGGAAAATCTTATCCGGCTCCAGCTTCGGCTGGTGATACAGATGCTCCAGCATGACGTTTTTCATCTCGCAGATCCTCTCCACTTTTTCCCGCAGCGCCTTCTCATCGAAGAGCTCGCTGACCTGGATACCGGTCTTGGCATATTTATCAGAATAAAATGGAGCAATTCCTGATTTTGTGGAACCAAAGGATTTACCGGCCAACCGCGCTTCCTCATAGGTGTCAAACAACACATGGTAAGACATCACGATCTGTGCCCGGTCAGATACCTTGATTTTCGGCATCGGAACTCCTTTGTCCACGATCTGCTGGATTTCATTAAAAAGCTTCGGTATATCCAAAGCCACACCATTACCGATCACACTGGTGGTATGGTCATAGAACACACCGGACGGCAGGGTATGCAGAGCAAATTTGCCATAATCGTTGACAATGGTATGTCCCGCATTGGCACCACCTTGAAATCTAACGATGATATCCGCTTCCTGTCCCAGCATATCTGTGATCTTACCTTTGCCCTCATCTCCCCAGTTAGCGCCAACAACTGCTTTAATCATATCACTTGTTCCTCCTTGTGTAAAAAATACCTGTTAGCTGCTGTCTGCAGACTGCAGCAATTGTTACCAGCTTCCGCCGCCTCCGCCTCCGAAGCCGCCTCCGGAAAAGCCGCCTCCGCCAAAGCTTCCGCCTCCCCCGAAACCACCTCCGAAGGAACCGCCGTTACCTCCGAAGCCGCCGGGATGACTGCCGGAATTCGTCACTTTGGGCGGCTCTATCTGCGTCATCGTGCGGGCTGCATAATTCATATTGCTCATAAACATATGATGGAATATATAGTAATCCCAAAAGGTGTCGCCGCGGTCCATGGGCATATACCAATCTGGTCCCGGAATGGCAAGCCCTTCCAGCTTCTTGGCAAAAATATCGGACAGACCGAATACATAGGTATATGGCAGCACATGATAAAACCATTCCGGATTGTCCTCCGCCAAAGCTTTCAGCCGTTCCAATTCCGCGGTCTCAATAAAGTCCCGAAGACCGATCAACCTTCCCATCCATTCGGCACACTGATGTGTCCGCTTTTTCATAAATGCCGTAAGCAGAACCATGACTGCGGTGGCCGCTGCCACAACAAAGAAGGGAATCAGAAAAGAGAACACCTCTCCTTCTTTGACCCGCATCAGGTAGCTTCCCGCAAATACAGCCACAGACGCAATGCTGACGCCTAAGCCCGCCGCCACCAAGGTGGTTCGGTCTCCTTTGTCCTTGGAATACCAGTTATCCACCGCAAAGTCAAACACACATACGCCTACCAAAAGCCCGATCACCGTCACAACATGCATGATTCCTCGCAGCGTAGTCATTGGACTCACTATCGATATTGCCAGGACAAAAGCCCCGAAAGGAAGAATGCACAGGATCGTGGATATCACTCTGGCAACTTTGGATGAGGAGGTATAGATACCGCCCTTGTGCCGGCCGGAGTACAACGCTTTGATCTGATCCTTCACCGCATGAAGCGTGTCCGCAAATTTGTATTTCAGCGATTCAACGGACACCTCATCACCCTTGCCAAACAGCTTCCGAAACATTGTGTGCTCATAAGACGGCGCACTGTCCGGAAGGTCCTTCAGCTTCTCCAGCAGCATATTTTTCTTCTTTGCTTCCCGGATCCGCAGGTATCCCTTGTCCGCCCAGTAGATGATTAACGAAAGCACATCCCGGTCTTCCACACCGCCGTCAATGATATATCCCACAGCCGCGCTGTCCAGATCGTCGGGCGGCTGGTATTGGATGGACGGATAGATCTTCTCATCCTTGCCGAAAAGAAAAAATAAAAGAACCACCACGCCCAGCACCACAAGCGCCAGAATCCATAATCCGGTTCCCACGCCGCTCATGGTATGTATCTGCGTAAAATACCCGGGTTCCATCCCCGCAAAGAAGGTCAGCCCCGTCTGGAAGGGCAGCTTCTTCGTCAGCGTCCCATTCAGCGTATTTCCCTCCCAGGACAGCTCCAATATGGAGGCGGCATCCGTAACCTCTCCATACTCTCCCGTATAGAAATGTAACCGCCCGTGGTCAAAGTCCCTAGGAAAGGTGATGGAAAAACTGCTTCCCGCCGGGATATCGTTCTGCCAAAGCTGAGGAAAAATATTATAATAGGCATTGGAATAAGTCTCGTCCTGCATCTTAGGCGTCACCAGATATTTCAGCCGGTAGCTGGTGGGACCGTAAACAGTATCGTACTCACTGCCCATACGGATCACCGTATTGCCGCTTTCCTCGTATACTTCCACCTCTGTGCTGGCGCCTTGGACTTCCACGTCCGCATAATAAGGCACTTTGTGGATATTCCCGTCTTCATCCTCATAAATACTGGAGTCTTTCATGGGAATATACCGGTAAATGCCGTGACGTCCAGTCTGAAAGTCCACCTGGAGCTTCTCATCGATCAGATAGCTGTCATCCTCCCCCACCGTGATGTCTGTATGATAAGCCGTGGTAGCCATCTGATGATCATAAGAGACCTTGCTGCCTCCATCGAACAGAGATTCCAGGAAGCCAGAATTCATCATCAGCAAAATTACGATAAACCATATTGTCGTCGAAAATGATCGTTTTCTCATCTGGCCTCCCTTCTGTTAAAATGATACCTTGACGTTTTCCCGTTCCTCTGTGTTAGTTACCTCATACAGGGGCTTCCGCTGGAAATTAAAGATCCCCGCCAGAATATTTCCAGGAAACATCTCTGTCTTCGTGTTATATTTATTCACAACACCATTGTAGTACCGTCTGGATCCGGCGATCTCCTCCTCGATCCTCTGGAGCTGGTGCTGCAATTCTACAAAATTCTCGTTGGCCTTCAAGTCAGGATAAGCTTCTGCCACTGCAAACAGACTTTTTAAGGTGCCGCTCAAAATGTTATCATTGGCAATCCTCTCCTCCGGGCTCTTGGCGTTCACCGCGCCGTTCCTGGCAGCGATCACCGCTTCCAGTGTCTCTCTTTCATGTTTGGCATATCCTTTTACGGTCTCCACATAATTGGGCAGCAGATCGTATCTCTTCTTCAAAGACACATCCATGGCAGAGTAAGCTTCTTCTGTCTTGTTGCGAAGCTTTACAAAACCGTTATAAGATGCTACTAGCCAAATGACCAGCACCGCTACTACCACCAAGACGATTAACAGGATCTTAAGCATATTGTTCCCTCCTTTTCAGGCACTTTGATTGATAAGGTTCCAGGTGTCAGACATTGATCTCCGCTTTCATACCCAGCAGCTCCTTATGTCCTTCCAGGACAGGCTCCACCACTTTAGAAAGGAAGGCTTCCACCTGCTCTTTGGCCCTTCCGGTATAACGGGACGGATCCATGGCCTTCTGCAGCTCTTCTAAGGTCAGGTTAAAGGCTGGATCAGCCGCGATCAATTCCAGAAGATTGTTGTCCTTGCCCTCCACTTTCACATTTTTACCTGCTTCCATGGACAGCTCACGGATTCTCTCATGGAGCTCCTGGCGGTCTCCGCCAGCCTTCACTGCATCCATCATGATATTCTCCGTCGCCATGAACGGCAGCTCGGACATCAGGCGCTTATAGATCACCTTCGGATAAACCACCAGGCCGTCCACTACATTCAGGCACAGATCCAGGATGCCGTCAATGGCCAGAAAGCCTTCCGGCACGCTCAGGCGTTTGTTGGCAGAATCATCCAGGGTCCTCTCAAACCACTGGGTAGCTGAAGTGATTGCCGGATTCAGCGCATCCACCATGACATACCGGGACAGAGAAGCAATTCTCTCGCTCCTCATCGGGTTGCGCTTATAAGCCATCGCGGAAGAACCGATCTGGCTCTTCTCAAAAGGCTCCTCCACTTCCTTCAGATGCTGGAGAAGACGGATATCATTGGAAAACTTATGGGCGCTGGCTGCAATGCCCGCCAGTACGTTCAGCACTCTTGTGTCCACCTTGCGGGAATAGGTCTGTCCGGATACCGGATAGCATTCGGAAAAGCCCATCTTCTCGGCGATCATTGGATCGATCTTGTCGATGGTCTCTTGATCCCCGTTAAACAGCTCTAAAAAGCTGGCCTGGGTCCCTGTGGTCCCTTTGGAGCCCAGAAGCTTCATCGTGCTAAGAACATATTCCAGATCTTCCAAATCCAACAGGAATTCTTGCATCCAAAGAGTCGCACGCTTGCCCACCGTGGTCGGCTGTGCCGGCTGGAAATGGGTAAAAGCCAACGTTGGCTGCGCCTTATATTCGTCAGCAAATTTTGCCAATTCAGCGATGACATTGACTAATTTCTTCCGCACTAACCGCAGCGCTTCTGTCATCACGATAATGTCTGTATTATCTCCCACATAGCAGGAGGTAGCTCCCAGATGAATGATCCCCTTCGCCTTAGGGCACTGCACGCCATATGCGTACACATGGGACATCACGTCGTGGCGGACCTGTCTCTCCCGTTCCTTGGCCACCTCATAATTAATATCCTCTGCGTGGGCTTTCAGCTCATCGATCTGCTCTTGGGTGATGGGCAGACCCAGCTCTTTTTCTGTCTCCGCCAGGGCGATCCACAGCTTTCTCCAGGTACGGAATTTCATGTCCGGAGAAAAGATATACTGCATCTCCTTGCTGGCATAACGTTCGGATAATGGACTTTGATATCTATCTGTACTCATAAATACTCCTTTATAAGCTGGCAATAGAGCCATGTTGCATGACTCTATCGCTGCATCCTATGTATTCGTAATTTAGGCAAGACCGAGACGCTTAAATACTTCGTTATACGCCTCTTCTACATTTCCCAGGTCTCTGCGGAAACGGTCTTTATCCAATTTTTCATTGGTATTGACATCCCAGAGACGACAGGTGTCCGGAGATACCTCATCAGCCAGAAGGATATCACCTTTGTAACGGCCGAATTCAATCTTAAAGTCAATGAGCTTCATGCCTGCCTGCAGGAAATATTCCTTCATGATCTCATTCACCTTGAGTGTATATTCTTTGATCTTGTCCAGCTCTTCCTGGGTCGCAAGTCCCAAAGCCAGCGCATAATAATCATTGATAAACGGGTCGCCCAGATCGTCATTCTTATAGCTGAATTCCAGGATCGGACACAGCAGCTCCCTGCCTTCTTCCACGCCCATGCGTTTGGAGAAGCTTCCTGCTGCCACGTTTCGTACGATCACTTCCAACGGAACAATGTCGACTTTTTTCACTGCAGTCTCCCTATCGCTCAGCTCTTCGATCAGATGAGTAGGAATCCCTGCTTTTTCAAATAATTTAAACACATGGTTGGTCATACGATTGTTGATCACGCCTTTGCCAACGATCGTTCCCTTTTTTTCACCATTAAATGCAGTGGCATCGTCTTTATAATCTACGATGACTACGTCCGGATCTTCTGTAGCATAAACCTTTTTTGCTTTTCCCTCATACAGTAAATCCTTTTTTTCCATAATATTTTCACCTGTTCCTTTCTCGTGGTATTTGCTCGCACAACGAAATTATATAACAACGCTTTTCCAAACACAAGGGAAACCTTTAGATCCCCTGATGAAATTTTCCTAAAAACTCCTTCATACGACTATTATCGGAAGAAAAAACCTCCTCCGGCGTCCCTTCCACAGCCACCACGCCCTGATCCATAAATATGATCCGGTCGGAAATCTCTCTGGCAAAGGACATCTCATGGGTGACAATCACCATGGTGATGTGATCCTGGGCCAGGTTTTTGATCACCTTGAGAATCTCTCCGGTGAGCTCCGGATCCAGCGCCGAGGTAGGTTCATCAAAGAACAAAATGCTGGGATTCATGGCCAGCGCCCTGGCAATGGATACCCTCTGCTGCTGTCCGCCGGACAACTGGTAGGGATACGCATTCTCCTTATCCGAAAGCCCTACCTTGGCCAGCAATTCCCTGGCTTCTTCATAGACCTCTTCTTTTTTTCTCTTCTGTACCCGTATCGGCGCGTCCGTGATATTTTTCATCACGCTAAAATGGGGAAAAAGATTGAAGTTCTGGAATACCAGCCCGAATTCCCCTTCATAACTGATCTCTCCCTCATCCTGGGTCTCCAGCCGGGTAGCGCAGCGCAGCAGGGTGGATTTCCCCGAACCGGACGGGCCAATAATGCTGACTACCTCGCCTTTGTCCACCGTCAGGGAAATATCCTTCAACACTTCCAGCCCATCAAAACTTTTCTTGACATTTTTTATTTCTAATAAGCTCATAGGGTCCTCCCTTAACGATAATAATCTAATTTTTTCTCAATCTTTTCCATGGCCACAGCCACCAGCAGATTGAACAGATAGTAGAATACGGCCGCCGCCACAAACGGCATCATCGTGGTCTGGGAACTGGCAATCTGCTTGGCAATGGTGAACATTTCCATTACGGCAAGCACAAAGGCTAATGACGTATCCTTAACCAGTGTGATGACCTCATTGGTCACAGACGGCATGATCCGTTTGATCACCTGCGGCAGTATAATATGGAAAAAAGTCTGCCCCTTTTTATAACCCAGAATCTTAGCTGCCTCATACTGTCCCACCGGCATGGATTCAATGCCGCCGCGGTAAATCTCAGCAAAATACGCCGCATAGTTTAGACCAAAACCGATAAATGTAGCAATCAGGCTGTAGGACTGGGTGATGCGGATGCCGAACAAAAAATACGGCCCGAAATAAACCACCATCAGCTGCAGCATCAACGGTGTCCCTCTCATGATAGATATGTATACCTTTGTAATTCCCCGAAGCAATGGATTTTTGGCCATCCGGCCAAAACATACAATCAGCCCCAACGGCAGGGAAACCAATAAAGTTACCACAAAGATCTCTATGGATACCAGCATTCCTCCTGCCAGCTGCCCTAGCATAACCGATAGTTTCATTTCTTACCTCCCATAGTTTGTTCCTTCTAAGTCAAAAGCCCTGTCAGCCACAGTCAGCTTCCAACTCTCTAAACGCAAATAATAGAGGGTGTCGTCCGCACCCTCTATATGCACTTTTGCCCTCTCAGAAGACGTTTTCCCCGTTTCCTTGAGCCATTATTGTTTCTATTTTTCTATACAGATCATGGACTTGTCCACGCCATACTGGTCCGCCAATTCCTCGACCTTACCTTCTTCGTAAAGCTTCTTAACTTCCGCCCAAACCTGATCGCGGAGCTCTTCATTGCCTTTCTTAAAGCCGATGCCGTACTGCTCGCTCTGAATCGGCTCATCCAGGATCACGTATTTTCCTTCGTCTCTCTGTGCCAGCTGATATGTAGCTACCCCCACATCTACGGCCACTGCATCGGCAGCACCGGAATCGATGTTCATAAATGCGGTATTGTAATCCGGATTCTCCGTCAGGGAAGCGAAGCTCGCCGTCAAATCCTTGTTGTCATCATTGTTAAGTGCTTCCAGCGCAGCAGATGCCGCCTGCACCACCACATTTTTACCTGCCAGATCCGCCAGCTTTGTGATGCCGGAATCCGCCGCCACTACCATGACCTGCTCATTGTTCAGATAAGGATCGGACCATGTGTAGTCATCCTCACGGCCATTGATCGTAAATCCATTCCAGATGCAGTCGATCGTTCCGGAATTGAGCTCCATGTCTTTGGAATCCCAGTTGACGGGCTTCTTCTCCAACTTCCACCCCAGATTGTCACAGACCAGCTGTGCCAGATCCAGGTCAAAGCCCACGTACTCCCCGCCATCATCCATATAGCCAAAAGGTGGATATTCCGCATCAAAGCCCACGGTAAAAGTCCTGCCTTCTGCCTTCGCTTCGGTATCCCCAGCCTGCGTCTCCTCCGGTGCAGCCTCTGCTGTCTGCTCTTTATCCGCCGCCGGCTCCTCCGTCTTCTCGTCCGCCTGGCCGCATCCTGTCAATGCGGTTCCTATCATCGCTGCTGCCATTAACATGCATAATAATTTTTTCTTCATTTTTTATTCTCCTCTTATCTATCATTGACCGCACCCATTCGTATCCACTGCCCAAGGGCCGTTCCGTTGTGCTAGTGCGCAGTCACTCTACCTTATTAAAGCACAGGGACATGGTATCATGTTTTCCCTATCCCTGTCAAGGTAAATTCCAAGAGGAATCCAAAATTAAAAGTCATGGTATTACGGTCCCCCGGTTCTTCGCAGCATCACGATCCCGTACTCCGGTGATATTCCTTTGTAAGCTTCTCCAGCATCACATCCACATTGTGCTCGTAGACAGGCACCTCGCTCTTTTCCCAGGCCTGGCTCATCCTGGCATCCATCTCCCGGCCAGTCTTCTCATCCACGCCCAGCTCCGCCAGCTTGCTGGCATATTCAATGGGCGTCCTGGCATCGCTGAAGGCATAGAGATAGCTCTTGAGCGCATTCATCGTATGAAGATGAGAATACGCCTTTTCAAAGCATTTCAGAGCCTCTTCTTTCTGGAAAAGATAGCTGTAGGCACATCCCATATTGTGGTAGACGCTGCCCATAAAACCCTTTCTCGGTTCCTCCGCACCCTTATGAAGCTCTTCCAAAAGCTCCTGATAAGTACGTAGGGCCCCCACATACATACCGTTTTCCACCAGGCTGTCCCCTTTGAGCTTCTTACGCATCATAGGAGGCTCCTTGGACAGCCGTCCAAGCTGGGCGCTTAACGTCTTCAGCTCCTCATAAGAGAGATAATTGATCTCCTTGAAAATGGGAAATACATATTCATGGGGCTGCACATATTTCCCCTTCAAAGCCCGAAGCTTGGCCGCCAGACCGGAAAGATCCAGCTCCCGCTGCAGCCAGTCGAACAATCCATCGTTCATCAACGACTCGTCGATCAGATAGACGTTATGGAACAGGTAGAAGCACAGCTCTTCCACCGAATAGATATTCGTGCTGATATTCTCTATATAATAAGGTACCTTTGCCGTCTTCGTCTGACACAACACATAACCGCTCATGACCGTCTCCTCCTCACCACTGCACCGTCTCCTTCCATACCTTGGAGCTCGCAGGATATAATTCTCCGAAACCTAAGTCCCGGACGGTGATCACACAATCCTTCACCGATTCATATTTCAATTCTACCCGCAGCCTGGTCGCCTTAGGCGGCCGTTTGGGCAGCCCCGGAAGGGCCATACTCACCTTATTCTTCTCGGTATTTCCCATCAGATTTACCACAAAGGTCAAATCCTCTTTCCCATCCAGCAGGATCTCACAAGACGCGCTGCATTCATACCAATTGTTGCCGGCCTCAATGAGTGGATAATAGGCCTTGGTCCCCATGATCATCAGCTCCATCCCCACATTGGTCTTCACCAGGGCATCTCCCGCATACAGATAGCCTTTCAGCTGCTTATCCTCCAGCTTTTCCTTGGCTGCATAACAAGCGCCCTTGGCAAACAGATTGTTGCCATAGAATACCTTCCGCTGCTGCTTGCACAAAAGGGACACAGACTTTTCCGCCCAGTTCTGGTCAAAGCCTTCCCCGGTGAGCAGCACGCTGGAATACAGATCCGTTCCCATCGTATTCAATATAAATTGATAATACTCGATGTCCCTTTGGGCCGGATCCGCGCTTAAAGACGTGCGGATCTCATCCTCCAGGCGCACCAGAACCGGCTTGGTGGAAATATTCATAGAAAGCTTACGGAAACCCACGCCGTCAAGGGTAAATGCGTACCAGCCCACATTCCGGTTCCACGTATCCGGTCTCTGACTCAGCGCATAGTAAAAAAAGGTCTCTGAGTAGTCCAGCAGCAGAAACTGCCCCTTGACAAATCCCAGGCTCTCACAGGCCTTTTTTAAGTTGGATACACGGACCCTGGAAAGCACCGGCGTGGTGATGACCAGACATTTGGTGTGCTTCACCGGTTCGATGGTCCCCAGCATTTTCAAAAGCTCCTTGAGAAATAAAGCCAGAAGCTCCCAGGGCGCCTTCTCCTCATCCTGCACCTGGATGGGTGTCTCCTGATCGGACAGCTCATAGAGATGTTCCACCAAGATCCCACCGTGCTCCCTGGCAAAATATTCCGCCTCCATCCCAAAGCTCCATCCCTTTTGATGGGTCTTCCTGCATAGGCAGGTGGGAGCCTCATACTGGCTGGTTCCCACCTTCATAGGCATGGAAACAGGCTCATTTTCTTTTCGGTCATAATAACAAATCTGTGACTTCTCCATTCCAAAGTCAATTCCGATGAGTATATCTCTGATCTCGTTCATACCCTATTCCTTCTCTATGATGTACATTTCCTTCACATAGTTGTCCTGACGCAGAAATTCCTTCAGTCTGGCGATAACCTCCGGCTCTTTCCCCAGCCTTCTGGCGGCCAGCATCCGGTTGAGCATCTGATATTTGTTCTGTCCTTCTTCGTCTATACGATTCATGGAGATCACCTTCTCCGATGTTTTATGCTCTTTTCCTCCCCGCTCCTCCACAAAATAGTAGTGGAGCGTCTCTCCGTAAAAGAGGGTGAAGGTCTTCGTAAATACGCCCGGATAACGGCTCCGAAGCGGCTCACTTTGATAGTGAGGTTCGTTTCCCAGGCCGGTATCCAGGAAATAGTATAAAGTCACAGCCGCATCCGGATCGGTACGGTCCTCTACAAATACCTTATCATCCAGCTGCCACGGGCTTAAAAACTGCGGCGGAAAACGATGGAAGCAGGACAGCACGATTCCTTTGGTCACCGCATCCTCCAACAGCTGCCTCACCTGCGGCTCCTGTTTGCTGTTCCAATCCCGGTTCCTGGCATAAGACTGCAGCAGGGTGAGGCGGCAGACCAAATCCATCTCCCATTCCCGTTCGATGGCAGCCTGCAGACATTTCCGCACAAAAGGCTGCAGCTTGTGCCCCTTGGCAAAACAGCCATAAGAAGCAAAGGTGAGATATGCCTTGATCACCCGTTCTTTTCCCAATGCCTTTACATAGGATTCCAATACCTTCGCTCCATGGGCCCGGTAATCGCCCACGAACATACAAAGCAGAAGCAGTTTTTCCTCATAGGCGTACGTATCGATCTGGAAGCCCCTGGCACTGTCCCACAGGGAAAACATATGATTCTGGCTTCCCTGGTAATATTTCAACAGGTACTCCAGGATCACATCGTCATATTTTCCTTTGGAATAAATGTAATCTGCCAAATGAAGCAGTTCTTCCTCTTCCTCCGCTTCATTTTCCATAATCATGCGGCTGCAAAGCTTCAGCAGGCCTTCCAGGCTCACTCCTTCGCCGCCGAAATCGCAGAATACCTGGTAGGCATCCCGGTACATTCCCCGGGCGATTAAAAGCTCCAACAGCGTCTTCTTATCCACTTTGGCGAAGGCGCGGTAATCCATCTGCCGCAGATACCGGTCCATAGTCTCTTTATCCATATTGGCTGTATAATAATCCAGCAGCTTCCGGCGGTTCTCCATCCGGTAGGCCTTGGAAAAGCCATCCTGCTCTTCCAAGCGCTGGAAAAGCTCCAAATTTTTCTCAGTAATATGCCCGTCCTGGCACATAGAGAGCAAAAACCCAGGCTCTGCCACCTCCATCTCCATACAGGCAGGCAAAAGCTTTGTCTCGTCCATCAGCTTGCGTAGATTATAATCCACCGTAGACACATATCGCCGCTGTCGTTCATCCACGAAAAGAACCACCGCATCTTCCGTGTAGATCCGGGGATAGGCCACGCCGTCCACGCAAGGATAAATCTCCTCATCCTTCATCTGGCTGTGGCGCACCACCACATATCGGACCTTTTTGTCATCACAGTACAGCCGGTAGGTAAACAGCATTTTGCCCAAGGCTTCTGTCATCTTGTGATCTGCAGACTCCGCGGCAAATTCCTGGTAAAGAACCGCGTAATCCTCATTGATTTTCCCCTCAGAGAGCTTCTGCAGGGCAAATTCCTTCATCACCTTGCGGTAATTTTCAAAGGTGTCCGGATCCTCCGCCTTATGATGGACCACATTGGCATAGACATATGCCTTTTTCTTATCGCTGAGCGCATTATTATAGGTAAAATACATCCGCAGAGACAGCGGCAGCGCCTCCAGACTCTGAGTATTCATGGTTTCGATATAATATTCATAAAGCCTTGTAAGCCTAAGGCCGCGTTCCACAGCCAGGGCATACCATTTAAAATATTCCCGGCGCCTGGGTTCGCCCTTCATGATGTGCTTACAGACAGCGTCCAGAGTATCATCTGTGGGATGCGCCTCATATGCGATACACAACGCCCGGTACAGGCTTCTGGAAAAACGCTTCTCATAGCCGGACAGATAGGCCAGGCGCATGCTTAATTCTTCCCCCAGCAACCCTTCTTTGCCTGCAAAAAGAAAGACTTGGTTCCACAGCCCGCCCAAACGGTGCAGAAGTGTCATGTCCTTCTCAATCATCTGCCAGGCTTCCAAATATAAAAGCGGGCTTTTGCATCCCAGGGAAAACAGCTCCTCCATCTGGAAAACAGCATTGGAAGGCGTCACCTCATATTCCTCGTCCAGCTGCAGCAGCACCCAGAATAAGAAAAAGCTGTCCCTTTTCTGCTGATAAAAGCTGCGCACCTTGCGGCAAACGTCATCCTTTTTCTTCAAAAGTCCCACCAGATAACACAGATAGAGGTATACACCAGCCAGCTCCAAATCCTCTCTGGTAAACGATTTGTCCTGGTATTTTTTCAAGATCTCCTGTGCCTTTACAAATTCATCTCTCCGGTAATACAGGTATGCTTCATAAAGCTGGTATTCCGGATAATCATATCCGGCCGCTCCCAGCTGTCCGATCACATGAAAGCTCTCTGCCAGCCATGCGCTCTCCTGCGTCTTCCCTAGGCGCATGCGCAGATAATCCTTCGTCAGAGCCAGCTTGTAACGCTTCTCTTGACTGTTCATATTTACCTGGACTTCTTTGTCCTTGGAAGCTACAATCTGACAAACCAAAGTCTCATAAGGACTGCGGATCAGAAGCTTTCCAAAATGGCGGCCGCGTCCCAGCGCCTCCCGGTGGATGATATACTCCACCCCATAAGTGCTGCCGATAAAGTCCTCTTCCGTCACTATTTTCTTCGTCACTTCCAGGAAATCCCCCTGTGCTTCTACTTCCAAGCGTAGATGTCCCCAGCCGCTCTTATGCACGGCCACTTCTTCCTGGATGCTTTCACGGATTTCGTAGAAAGAGGCCTGTTCTTCCTTCAAATGGATGCGCACCGGTTCTTTTTCTCCGGCGGCGATGAGATACTCTTCCAAATGCTGATAGGTGACCGGATTCTTGGACATGCCTAAATAAAGCGCCTGTTCCTTCGGTGAATTCCCTGCCAAATGCTTTCGGAAATTCTCGTTCGTAAATAGGCGAAAAGCCTCCCGGAAATCCTCCTTCGCCAGACGGGCAAATTCTTCCGGCGTGCGGATCTCACCCGTATGGCTTTTGAGCTGGTCCTTTTCTACGGATATGGTAAACGGAATCTGATATTCTCCCACATTGGTGGACAGCACGATCTTCCCTTCGAAGGAATCTCCCGGCATAAGTCCGGCAGTATCAATGCCGTATGGCAGATCCACCGTGGATCCGGAAAACTTATCCATTCCCAGCACCAGACGCCGGTGGGTGGAACTGGCATATCCCTTCAGCCGCCGATTGTCCTCTGTCCCCAGATAGATCTCGTCTCTGCCGTCTTCTCCGGGCTTAATGGTCCGCTGTATCTTTTCACAGGAAAGAATCAGCTTTGGCACCTCATATTCAAATCCGCCGTTCAAAATCTCTTCCATTCTTTTTCTCAAAGCTGTCACCCTTGCTTCGTTTCCCTTTCGTGCTTTCCTCTAGTTCAAAATCTTCCGTAACCGGTCATTGTAACCGTTCACAGGTATCCTGTGAACGGTTACGATTTCAGCCCATTTTAAATGCATCTTCGATGCATGGGGCTGAAATCTATCCTGCTGTCAACTTTGGCGCATAGCCTGACAGCAAGTGTCAAGCTTGCGAATGAACCGTAGCCGGTCATTTCCTGCACCGCTACAATCTATCATTTTGCTCTTGTTTCAAGAAGCATACTTCTGTATACTAGATATAGTCAAATTTGATAAAAAACCTACTATATGCATTATACACTACAACAGCGGCCGGTGCAACCGACAAAGGAGGACGCCATGTTAAAACATAAAGACCATTTTCACGGCAGTGACCTGGAAAAAATCGAGCAGGTATTCGGTATCAAAAAGGAGGATATCATAAGCTTCAGCGCCAATGTAAACCCTTTAGGAATCTCCGGAAAACTGCGCACAGCATTGGGCGAACATTTAGATGCCATCACCCGCTACCCTGACCGGGAATATACAAAACTGCGCCAATGCATTGCCGCCTACACCGGCGCCCAATTGGAAAATATCGTAGTGGGCAACGGCTCCACGGAGCTCATTTCCTTATTTATCCAGACCAATCATCCCAAGAAGGCATTGATCCTGGGTCCCACCTATTCCGAATATGAACGGGACATCTCCCTGGGCGGAGGCACCAGTATGTATTATCCGCTGCGGGAAGAAAATCAATTTAAGATCAACGTGCCAGGCCTGTGCAGCCAGCTCCATGAGGGCCTGGATCTGCTGGTGCTGTGCAATCCCAACAATCCCACCTCCTCTGCCATCACGAAAAAAGAGATGCGCACCATCTGCGACACCTGTATGCAGTACGGAATCTTTGTGATGGTGGACGAAACCTATGTGGAATTTGCCCCCAATGAACGGGAAATCACCTCTGTGGATCTGACCAACTATTACAACAACCTCATCATCCTGCGGGGAACCTCCAAGTTTTTTGCTTCTCCGGGACTGCGCCTGGGCTACGCCATCACCGGCAACCAGGATCTGATCCGTGAGATCAACACCCGCAAGGACCCCTGGACCATCAACAGCCTGGCTGAAATTGCCGGCCAGATCATGTTCCAGGACGGAGATTACATCCAAAAGACCAAGGATTTGATCTTCTCCGAACGCAGCCGCATTTTCCGGGAGCTTTCCTTCTGGGACAGCGTACAGGTCTACGAACCCAGCGCCAATTTCATCCTGATGAAGCTGCTTCGGGAGGATGTGGACGCGGAAACGCTCTTTGAACACTGTATCCGCAAAGGGCTGATGATCCGCAACTGCTCCACCTTCCCCTTCCTGGATGCCCGGTATGTCCGTTTCTGCATCATGATGCCCGAGGATAATGACCGGCTGCTGGACGCATTCCGGGAAATGCTGTAGCCCTTGACTGACGTTCGCGTATGTTAATTTCATCAAGGCGAGAATGCGTATATGGTAAATAACTCATCCTCCTGAAAAAAATATGCCAGCCCGAAGGCTGGCATTGAATTTTACCTCGATTTCGTTTTTCGACAGTGATCCAGCACATGGTATTAATGTTTTTAACACCTCTGTTGGAACATCGTCCAATCGTTATCATAGAAAATTAGTATTTACAGCGATTTCTTCGCACGCTCAGTTTTTCTATACACTTTTATATTTGACAGTTACCTTGCAAATATAAAAGGAGCATTCATTCTTATAACGAATGGATACTCCTTTGATACTTCAAAAATTTCGTCTTACCGAAACTCAAAATATAAACATTTACAAATGAAAGAATCTCTCATATTGTAGTGTCACAAGTTTACTCAATATCAAAATTCATGGCAGATATACCATTTTTAAACAAT
>JBMNRL010000033.1:0-30230 GCA_050944615.1 Blautia sp. | reverse complement strand
GCGAGGCACGGGGGGGCGCGCGCAGACGGGAGGGTGGCGGGTCTGCCCCGGAAGCTGGAGGCAAATTATCCTGACGAGGTTGTGGACGAGGCCATGGAATATGTGAAATCCTTTGGTTATATCGACGACCGTCGTTATGCGGAAAACTATATCCGCTACCGTTTTCAGACCAAGAGCAGACTGCAGATTTTTCAGGATCTGCAGAAAAAGGGCGTAGCCAAGGATGTGATCACGGAGGCCTGGGAAGCTGTGGAAGCGGTGGAAGAGATGGATGAGCGGGAGCTGATCCGGACGCTCCTGCTGAAGAAATATCCATCTGGTTCCCGCCTGGACGAAGGACAGATGCGAAGGCTTCAGGGCTTTTTAGCCCGCAGAGGTTTTTCCTGGGGAGATATTTCTGCTGTGCTTTCCCAAGAGGATATATCCCTGCAGAGAGAAGAGTGATGCAAGACCCGCCAAAGAGGCTGTTAAGCCCCCATCGGCGGGCCTTTTCTTTGGCAGGAGCTTCTTCGAATCATCCTATCAAAGAAAAAGCACTCCGTGTGGGATCACACTGCGGCGGAAGAGAAGGATGTCGTGCATACGATCCTCTGCAGGGGAGAGGAAATATGCCTCATATGCGGTCCTCCACAGGCGGAATATCCTGCTAGCAGGATGTTTTCTTCATAGGATCAAATACCCGGAATTGATTGATAATATCAGTGCCCGACAGGTGGATAACGTCTGCAGGGCACGAAAAGATACAAAGTAAAAAACTGTGCCGGAATTTTTCCAGTAAAACTTGACATAATTAGCTAAACAGTATAAACTTATACTGTTGTATTTGTACAATGAAAACTAAATAAGGAGGTGCTCCTGTGACAGGCATGAGTATTATTATTGCAATTGTCGCAGTGGTGATCGCGCTACTTATTGCAGTCCCTATTACTTGCAAAGTTGCTGTGGACCGTAAGATCAAACAAGATGCGGAAGTGATTGGAACAGCGGAGGAAAAAGCAAGAGGCATAATAGATGAAGCATTAAAAACAGCCGAAGCAAAAAAACGCGAAGCTCTTCTGGAAGTGAAGGAGGAATCCTTACGTACCCGCAATGAACTGGAGAAAGAGACCAGAGAGCGGAGAACAGAACTGCAGAAGTACGAAAAGCGTGTCTTATCCAAAGAAGAATCTGTGGATAAAAAGGCAGATGCTGTTGAGAAGCGCGAAGCCGAATGTGCAACGAGAATTGCAGATTTACAGAAAAAGGAAAAAAGAGTAGAAGAGCTACATGATCAAGGAGTACAAGAACTGGAGAGAATCTCTGGTCTGACCTCCGAACAAGCAAAAGAACAATTGTTAAAAGCCGTTGAAGATGATGTAAAAGTGGATGTTGCCAAGCTCTATAAGGAATTAGAGGGCCGGGCAAAAGAAGATGCAGAAAAGAAAGCGAAGGAATATGTGGTAACTGCCATCCAGAAATGTGCAGTAGATCATGTATCCGAGGCAACGATTTCCGTAGTCCAGCTTCCGAGTGACGAAATGAAGGGCAGGATTATCGGACGAGAAGGACGTAATATTCGTACATTGGAAACGTTGACAGGTGTGGATTTGATCATCGATGATACACCGGAAGCAGTCGTCTTATCAGGATTTGATCCGATCCGGCGTGAGGTTGCCCGGATTGCTCTGGAAAAACTGATAGTAGATGGAAGAATCCATCCAGCTCGTATTGAAGAGATGGTGGAGAAGGCGCAGCGTGAAGTGGAATCACTGATTCGGGAAGAAGGAGAAAGTGCTGCATTGGAAGTAGGCGTGCACGGTATCCATCCGGAATTGATTCGTCTGTTGGGCCGCATGAAATTTCGCTCCAGCTATGGTCAAAATGCATTGAAGCATTCCATCGAGGTTGCACAGCTGGCAGGTCTGCTGGCGGGTGAAGTGGGTGTTGATGTGCGTCTGGCAAAACGTGCTGGATTATTACATGACATCGGAAAATCCATCGACCATGAAGTGGAAGGCTCCCATATTCAGATCGGTGTTGATTTATGTAAGAAATACAAAGAGTCTGCGGTAGTCATTAATGCAGTGGCCGCCCATCACGGCGACACGGAACCGGAGACTTTGATCGCCTGTCTGGTACAGGCTGCGGATGCTATTTCTGCGGCTAGGCCGGGCGCGCGCAGGGAAACTTTGGAAACATATACAAACAGGCTGAAACAATTAGAAGATATTACCAATGAATTCAAAGGTGTTGACAAATCTTTTGCTATTCAGGCGGGCAGAGAGGTTCGTGTCATGGTAGTTCCAGAACATATCAGCGATTCTGATATGGTGATTCTCGCAAGAGATATTGCCAAGCAGATTGAAGCAGAGCTGGAATATCCAGGACAGATCAAAGTAAACGTGATCCGCGAGTCCAGAGTTGTGGACTATGCGAAATAAGCGTTTCTGTACAGTTCAAGTATATCGGGGAGGATCCTGCATAAGCAGGGTCCTCTTGTTATTTGATCGGAAAATTTTCCTGGCTGTCCGGCCACATTTTTGTTAAATGCGCATCTTTCTTCTATTTGTCTTCCCCCTGCCATAGACTGGTAAGGGTGATAGAATGAAAAGAAAGAAAAAAAGGCAGCTGCCCACCGAAGGCAGCCTGTTTTTGATTTTGTTTTTTGTTGGTTTTACTGCCGGCATTGTATGGATGAATGTATGGTGGAGACTGCAGGCACCTTCTGTGGAGGCTGGAGGGCTCTATTTGCTCTCTGCGGCCTTGAACCGGGATTTTAGTACCCGGGAGTATCTGTTTTATCTGATAAAATACAGAGGAATCTGGGCCCTTGTGCTGGCCCTTAGCGGAATTACGATTTTCGGTGTCCCGCTGGCGGTATTGGGGACCATAGGGGCTGGCTTCGTCATTGGCGGTCTGCTCACACTGGGACTTCTGGAGCTGGGATTAAAAGGGGGCATCCTGGCCTTGGCTTTTTTATTTCCTCAGTATCTGATCTACATACCGGTGCTCCTGATCTTAGGGCGCATCGTCTATCAAATTTCTCTGAGCGGTTGGAAAACGATGTCCATCCCTGCCGGCTTGTACCGTCGGCAGCTGGTTACCATAATATTTTTGACCGCTGTCTACAGCGTGGGTATCCTGCTGGAAAATTACGTAAATCCATGGATTGTTAATATTTTATTGGAAAAGTTAAAAATTTTTTAAAAAATTTTACACAACATTTAGTGGGTGACATAATCCAGATGGACGACATATGGTGTTTTCCCGGAAAATCAGAGGTTTTCGGGGCTTGGGGCAGAGAAAAAACGTTTGATTTTCATCCCGATTGTGCTTATAATGAACCTATATATTTGAAGGGTGAATTGCTTTTACAATACTTACGATTGGGAAAAAAGTACATGGAAAGTGCAATTCAAGATTTTATTGATTATTTACATAAGACGAAGAAAACATCCCGTAATACAGAAATATCTTACCGGCGTGATCTGAAAAAGATGATTCAGTTTATGGAGAACCACGATGTGGAGGAAGTGTCGGGAGTCACTGCCACGCAGCTTAAATCTTACATTCTCTATATGGAGAGAGAGAAGTTTGCGTCCTCTACGGTATCTCGCAGTGTTGCATCCATTCGGGCGTTTTTTCAGTATCTCTACCGGGAGGGAAGAATCGATACAGATGTCTCCGGGGAATTAAAGCCGCCTAAGGTGGAGAAGAAAGCCCCGGAGATTTTAACGGTGGAGGAAGTGGACCTGCTTCTTGCCCAGCCGGATAAAGATACGCCAAAGGGAATTCGGGACCGTGCTATGCTGGAGCTTTTATATGCGACAGGGATGCGGGTGAGCGAATTGATCCATTTAAAACTGTCTGATATCAATCTGTCCTTGGGCTATGTGACCTGCAGCGAAGGCGGAAGGGAGAGAATCATTCCCTTTGGCAGTGTGTGCAAAAAGGCGCTTGCCAGATATCTGGGCAAAGCCAGGGAGTCATTTCTCCATGGCAAGGAGACGGATATCTTGTTTACCAATTGTTCAGGCGGCACCATGAGCCGGCAGGGGTTTTGGAAGGTGCTCAAAGGATATGCAGCCAGTGCAGGGATCGTCGGTGATATTACGCCGCATACGCTGCGCCATTCCTTTGCGGCGCATATGCTGCAAAATGGAGCGGATATTAAAAGTGTACAGGAGATGCTGGGCCATTCCGATATTTCTACGACGCAGATCTATCTGAGCCTTAATGTAAATAAAATGAGAGATGTGTATATGAAAGCGCATCCGAGGAGATAAGAAAAGTCCTGCCATAAATTCTCAAATTTGGGAAAGCAGGACTTTTTTTCATTTTTACGCTTGCTGTCATAGCAGAGAAACACGTCATGTAAGATTCCAAAGAAAGGTACAAAGGGTGATGGTTATGAAACTGCAGTTAGCATTGGATTGTAACTTGAGCTTGGAAAGCGCAAAGGAACTGGCCAGAGTGACTGAGGATTCCGTTGAGATTTTGGAAGCAGGGACACCGTTCATTTATGAGTGGGGGATGGAAGGCGTTCGGATGCTGAAGGAGGCATTTCCCCAGAAGACGGTGGTGGCGGATTTAAAGATCGCGGACGCAGGGTATCTGGAGGCGGAGCTGGCATTTCGCATGGGGGCTGATATTATTACGGTTCTGGGAGTCACGGAGGATGCGACCATTGTCAATGCATTGATGGCGGCCAGGAGCTATGGCAAAAAAGTGATGGTGGACATGATGGCAGTGAAGGATTTAAGAGCACGCCTGAAGGAAATTGACTCTATGGGAGTGGACTATATCTGTCTGCATACCAGCAAGGATCTGCAGAAGCTAGGGCAAGACGTTTCTCAGGCTTTTGACAGCCTAAAAGGGATGATCACCCGGGCCAGACTGGTGCTGGCCGGAGGAATTTCCCGGGAGAACATCGAAAAATATGCGGCCATACACCCTGATGTTATCGTGGTGGGAGAAGGAATCACGGCGCAGAAGGATTCTGGCGCGGCTGCGGCCGGCATCCGCAGGATTATGGATCAGAATGAGAGGCGGTGAAAGGGATCGATGGTGTCCATAGAGATGGTAGGTAAAGAGGTCATGGAGACCTTGAAAAAAATAGCGGATACGCAGATTGCCGAGCTGACAGGAGAGATTCTGCGGGCGGACCGGGTTTTTGTGGCGGGAGCTGGCAGAAGCGGGATGATGGCACGGTGTTTTGTTATGCGCCTGATGCATCTGGGGCTGAAAGCCTATATGGTGGGGGAGGTGGTAACCCCGGCCTTTGCTTCCGGGGATTTGCTTCTTATCACCAGCGGCTCTGGCAGCACTGGTTCTCTGGTGCAGATGGCGAAGAAGGCTAGGAAAATTGGGGGAAGGATTGCACTGGTGACGGTTTATCCGGATTCAGAGATTGGGCAGATGGCAGATACCACGGTCCAAATCGATGCCCCTACCAAAAAAATCAACGAGGACAGGAAGAACAGACCTCTTCAGCCGATGGGAAATTTATTTGAACAATGCCTGCTGATCTGTCTGGATTATGTGGGGATGTGTTTAATGGAAAAGCTGGGGATGGAAGAGGAAGAAATGTTTTCCCGCCATGCGAATCTGGAATGAGACAGCCTGTTTCTGACAGAGATTAAAAAATGCAGAGAGACATGAGTGATCATGTCTCTCTGCATTTTTCATGGACGCAAATCCGCGGGCCGACAGGCCGTGGACATTGATTAGCACATTTCTGCGATGGTGTAGAGCAGTTTTTCGGAGTCTTTCCAGCCAAGACACGGGTCGGTGATGGATTTTCCGTAAATATGCTCCTTTCCAATCTTCTGGGAACCTTCTTCGATATAGCTTTCGATCATCAGGCCCTTGACCAGCTGCCGGATGTCGGGATCTAGGCTGCGGCTGTGGAGCACTTCTTTTGCAATCCGGATCTGCTCCTGATACTGCTTGTTGGAATTGGAATGGTTCGTATCAATGATACAGGTGGGATATTTTAAATCCCGTTCGTTGTATTTATCCAGCAGCAGATGGAGATCCTCATAATGATAGTTGGGAATCGCTTCCCCATGCTTGTTTACCGCTCCGCGCAGGATGGTATGAGCCAGGTCATTGCCCGTAGTCTGGACCTCCCAGCCGCGGTATATGAAACGATGGCCCTCTTGGGCGGCGTAGACAGAATTGAGCATGACGCTGAAGTCACCGCTGGTAGGGTTTTTCATGCCGGCAGGAACATCCATGCCGCTGACGGTGAGGCGGTGCTGCTGATCCTCTACGGAACGGGCGCCTACGGCTACGTAAGAGAGCAGATCAGACAAGTAACGGTAGTTTTCCGGATAGAGCATTTCGTCTGCACAGGTCATTTCACTGACTTCGATGGCATGCAGATGCATTTTCCGGATGGCGATGATCCCGGCCAGCATATCCGGCTGTTTTTCCGGATCTGGCTGATGGAGCATCCCTTTATAGCCCTCACCAGTGGTACGAGGTTTGTTGGTGTATACCCGGGGGATGATCAGCACCTTGTCGGCAATCTTTTCCTGAACTTTTTTCAGGCGCAGCAGATAATCACATACGGCGTCCTCATTATCGGCAGAGCAGGGGCCGATGATAGCCAGAAACTTGTCGGATTCGCCGGTAAATACCTTGCGGATCTCTTCATCTCTGGCATCTTTAATTGCTTGTACGTTCTGGGAAATGGGATATTTGTTTTTGATCTCGGCCGGGGTGGGAAGTTTAGTAAAAAATTCGAATCCCATGTTTTCTATTCTCCTTTGCTTGTTCGTTCCATTATTTTTGTGCAAAACTGTTATTTATTATAGTATATTTTGTCTGAAATGTCGATAGAAAAGTTTCTTTTACCTCTGCAAATAGCGGTATAAAGCCCTGCAATTGAGCAGGCACAGCAACAGCTCTCCCAGCAGGATTCCCCACAGATAGCCAGTGATGCCAAAAACCGGGATACCCAAGACGACAAAGCTTAAGCGTACAGCGACACTTGCCACATTGTGGACGAAGCAGACAGAGGTTTTGCCCAGGCCGTTTAAGATGCTGGAAACTGTGGTATTCAGATATAAAAAGGGACAGATGAATGCCAAGGGCCGGACAAATTCGGAGGCCATGGGGCTGTGGAACAAGGTAGTGCCCAGGAAATGACTAAAAGTAAAAAATCCCAGGGTGCAGATAACGCCCAGCCCCAGACAGCAGCGGATAATGGTGTGGGTAGTTTGCCGGATTTTTTTCTGGTTTCCCAATGCCTGCAATTCCGCTACGGAGGGCAGGAGCATCACCGCCACCGAGTTGGTGATGGTGGAAGGAAATAAGATGAGCGGGAGGGCCATTCCGGTGAGAACGCCGTATACGCTTAACGCTTCCGATGCTCCCAGTCCGAAGACCCGCAGCCGGTTGGGAATCAAAATAGTCTCCACGCTGGTGAGTAAGGTCAAAAGCACCCGGTTAGCGGTGAGAGGGAGGGCCATGGTCAGAATCTGTCCCAGATGAGAACATGGGGCCGCCAGGCTGGTGAGCCGGTAATTTTGCCCGCGCAGCTTTCCTGACATCAATAAAAGAGAGACAAAAGAGGCAGACAATTCACTGGCGATCATACCCACGACGGCGATGACCGGCGTGATCTCCCGTCCTTCGGAAAGAAAGATCTGGCAGACCAGCCAGGAAGAGCCTACCCGGACCACCTGTTCCAAGAGCTGGATGCCGGAGGGGACTGCAGTTTCTTTGCGGGCGAAATAATAGCTGGTGATACAAGAATGGATAGTGCTAAGCGGCAGACCGAGGGCCATCAGATGAAGCAGGGGTTCACAACGGGGCTCCGTGAGAAACACTTGGCTGATGAAGCCAGCATTTTTCCGCAGAAGCCAGGCTGCAGCGATGGAGAGAACCAGAGAAAGCCCGCAGCCTCCCAGGAACATATCGTTGGCGCCGTTGTTGTCCTTAAGAGCGCTTTTCGCGGCCACAAAACGGGAAATCGCGGTCTGGATGCCGGCGGTGGTCAAAGCCATGCACAGTGTCTGGATGGGAAAGATCAATTGGTAGAGGCCCAAGCCCTCCGCACCAATTGTATGTGAGAGGAATACTCTATAGAAGAAGCCGATGATCCTGCTTAAGAATCCGGTGAGCGTCAGGATCAGAGCCCCACGGATAAAAGGATGTTTTTGGGACATAACCATTTCCTTGCTTTTTTCCAATTATATTCGTAAATGGGGCTTGACAGAACACACAGAAGGGTGTTACATTTAAATCAGCAAATCCGAGTAAAACACTCGGGATTGAAAAACGATATGCATAAAACGTCTTGTTTGTGCAATTTTCGGCACAGAAGGGAGGAGACGATGAAGCTATCCACGAAAGGAAGATATGGCCTTCGGGCGTTAGTGGATCTGGCGGTATACAGCGAGGAGGAAGCAGTTTCCATTCAGAGCATCTCCAGCCGTCAGCATATATCTGTAAGCTATCTGGAACAGCTGATGGGGAAGCTTCGGCGGGCAGGGCTGGTGATCAGCGTGCGGGGCGCCATGGGTGGCTACCGTCTGGCCAGACCGGCGGGAGAGATTTCCGTGGGCGATGTCCTGCGGGCGCTGGAAGGCAACCTGGATGCGGTTTCCTGTCCGGGCAATGAAGAGGATAAGGGCTGCGAGGGGGCCGACTTATGCGTGACCCGGTATGTCTGGAAGCGCATCAACGACAGCATTACAGAAGCAGTAGACTCCATCATGATTGAACAGCTGGTGGAGGAGAGCCGGAAAATAAAAGAAAAAGGCGAAATCAGTTCGCAAATTTGTGAAAATTAGGAGCGTGAGAGTATGAACAAAATGATTTATCTGGATAATGCGGCGACCACCAAAACGGCCCCTGAGGTCTTGGAAGCGATGCTTCCGTATTTTACCGAATACTATGGAAATCCTTCCAGTGTCTATGAATTTGCCCAGAAGAGCAAAGAGGCGGAGAATCATGCCAGGACACAGATTGCCGAAGTGCTGGGAGCGAAGGAGAATGAGATCTATTTTACCGCCGGCGGTTCCGAGTCTGACAACTGGGCCCTGAAGGCTGCATTTGAAGCTTATAAGGACAAAGGAAACCATATCATCACTACGAAGATCGAACACCATGCGATTTTGCATACCTGTGAATATTTGGAGAAGCGCGGCGCCAAAGTCACCTATCTGGATGTGGACGAGAATGGCATTGTGAAGCTGGAGGAATTGGAGAAGGCGATCACGCCGGAGACGATTTTGATTTCCATCATGTTTGCTAATAATGAAATTGGTACGATCCAGCCGGTCCGGGAAATCGGACTGCTGGCGAAGGAACACGGGATTTTGTTCCACACAGATGCCGTACAGGCATTCGGACAGGTGCCGATCAATGTGGATGAGCTGAACATCGATATGTTAAGCTCCAGCGCCCATAAAATCAATGGCCCGAAGGGGATCGGCTTCTTATATATCCGCAAGGGTGTGAAGATCCGTTCCTTTATCCATGGAGGTGCACAGGAGAGAAAGCGCCGTGCGGGGACGGAAAATGTGCCTGGTATCATCGGTTACGGCCGGGCGGCCCAGCTTGCGGCTGAGACTATGCAGGAGCGAACAGCCAAAGAAATTGAGCTGCGGGATCACCTGATCCAGCGGATTTTAAGCGAGGTGCCTTACTGCAGGCTGAACGGCGATCCCAAGAAGCGTCTTCCCAACAATGTGAACATCAGTTTCCAGTTTGTGGAAGGGGAATCCCTGCTGATCATGCTGGACAATTATGGTATTTGCGCATCCAGCGGCTCTGCCTGTACGTCAGGTTCCCTGGATCCATCCCATGTATTGCTGGCCATTGGCCTGCCCCATGAGATCGCTCATGGCTCTCTGCGGCTGACACTTAGCGCTGAGACGACGCTGGAAGACGTGGATTTTGTGGCAGACCGGATCAAGGAAATCGTGCAGCGGCTTCGGGATATGTCACCGCTTTATGAAGATTTTGTCAAAAAGATGAAGAAAAATTAAAAGATAAATCGTTATGGAATACAGGAGGAAAAATTATGTACAGTGAAAAAGTAATGGACCATTTTCAGAACCCGAGAAATGTGGGTGAAATAGAGAACGCCAGCGGTGTGGGCACCGTGGGCAATGCCAAATGCGGAGACATCATGAGAATTTATCTGGATATCGATGAGAACCATGTGGTCCGGGACTGTAAATTTAAAACCTTTGGCTGTGGCGCAGCAGTGGCCACCAGCAGCATGGCTACTGAGCTGGTGAAGGGCAAGACGGTGGAGGAAGCCATGGAAGTGACAAACAAAGCGGTGATGGAGGCTTTGGACGGACTGCCTCCGGTAAAGGTCCACTGTTCTTTATTGGCAGAGGAAGCCATCCATGCGGCTCTTTGGGATTACGCCCAGAAAAACGGGTTGGATATCCCCGGGCTGGAGAAGCCAAAATCTGACATCCATGAAGGCGAAGAGGCCGAAGAGGAAGAGTATTAATGGACAAGAAAAAAATTGTCATAGGTATGTCAGGAGGAGTGGATTCCTCCGTGGCAGCCTATTTGTTAAAGAAAGCCGGGTATGAAGTGGCGGGAGTCACCATGCAGACCTGGGGTGCTAAGACACAAGATGAGGCGGAGCGGACTCCTGGCATTGCAGAAGATGCGAAAAGGGTGGCATCCGCCCTTGGCATATCCCATGAAGTGGTGGATTTTCATGAGGTCTTTGAAAAACATGTCATGGATTACTTTGTCAGGGAATATCTCTGCGGAAGGACGCCGAACCCTTGTGTGGTCTGTAACCATTATGTGAAATGGGAAGCGCTTTTGTCTTATGCCAGGAGCATCGGTGCCGACGGCATTGCCACCGGTCATTATGCCAGAGTCCATCGTCTGGGAAACGGCCGTTATACGCTGCGCCGGGCGGCAGGAGATAAAAAGGATCAGACATATGCGCTGTATCAGCTCAGCCAGGAACAGCTGTCCCATACGTTGATGCCGGTGGGAAATTATACCAAGGATCAGATTCGGGAGATTGCAGATCAGATCGGTCTGGAAGTGGCCAATAAGCCGGACAGCCAGGAAATCTGTTTTATCCCTGATCATGATTATGCCAGCTTCATCCGGAGACGGACAGGCATTTTGCCGGAGGAAGGCAATTTTGTGGATGGTGAGGGGACTGTTTTGGGACGTCACAAAGGAATCATCCATTATACGGTAGGACAGCGGAAGGGCTTGGGCATAGCCTTGGGCCGTCCGGTCTTTGTCAAAGAGATCCGTCCCAAGACCAACGAAGTAGTGCTGGCAGATAATGCCGAAGTATTTGCGCCGGCGTTGACCTGTAACCAGTTGAAATTTATGGGCATGGAAAATATCGAGGACGGCATGGAAGTATTTGCGAAAATCCGATATAATCATCAGGGAGCGCCCTGTACCTTGTACAAAAGAGGAGAAGATCTGGTGGAATGCCGTTTCCGGGAACCGCAGCGCGCGATTACTCCGGGTCAGGCCGTGGTCTTCTATCGGGAGGACTATGTGCTGGGCGGCGGAACTATTGTAGGTGCTGTATCATCATAGGACCAGAGCGGCCCAAGGGGCATCTGTCACAGAAAAGGGCGGTGTCAGCCGGGTGCTTCTTGGGACACCTTGAACATCAAAGGAAAAAGGAACAAGTAATATGACAGGTCTTACAGAAGAGCAAGTAAAACAAAGAATAGAGGCAGGCCAAGTCAACAGCAACGAAAATCCCAATACGAAGACGTACAAGGAGATTATCCGGGAAAATACGCTGACGTTTTTTAACTTTTTGAACATCGTGCTGTTAGTGCTGGTTCTGGTGGTGGGGTCTTTTAAGAACTCCATGTTTGTGCTGATCATCGTGATCAATACTGTGATCGGCATCATCCAGGAGATCCGGGCTAAGAAGGCGTTGGATAAGCTGGCCATTTTGACGGCCAGCAAAGCGTTGGTGCTACGGGGCGGTAAGAAGCTGAGCATTTCCACCGAAGAGATCGTGATGGATGACGTCCTGTTTCTAAAGGCAGGGGATCAGATACCTGCCGATGCGGTGGTTTTAGAGGGCAGCATTGAGGTGAATGAATCCCTTCTGACCGGAGAATCGGACACCATTGTTAAGTCTCCGAAGGATGGGCTGTTTTCCGGAAGTTTTGTCACTTCTGGCCAGGCGCTTTGCCAGGTGGTCCATGTGGGCAAGGACAATTATGCGTCCAAGATCACCAGCGAGGCAAAATCCTTTAAAAAACATAATTCAGAGCTGCGGAATTCCCTGGATAAGATCCTGAAGGTGATCAGTATCATCATCCTCCCGCTGGGGATTGCCGTGTTTGCCAAGCAGTTTTTCTTTGTACATGCCACCTTCCGGGCTTCTGTGGTCTATACGGTGGCGGCGGTCCTGGGAATGATCCCGGAGGGACTGGTGCTGCTTACCAGTGTAGCTCTTACCTTAGGGTCCATGAAGCTGGCGAAACAGCGGACCTTGGTACAGGAACTGTTCTGTATTGAGACGCTGGCCCGGGTGGATACGCTTTGTCTGGATAAGACGGGGACCATCACAGAGGGGACCATCTGTGTGGAAAAGGTGGAGCCTTTGATGGATATGGATATTTCCCAGGCGATGGGAAATCTGATCTCGGTGCTTCGGGACGACAATGCTACCTTTGAGGCTCTTCACAAATATTTTTCTCCACTGACCAGCTATCATCTGGATCATATCATACCATTTTCTTCCGACCGGAAATACAGCGGCGCCGCTTTTTCCGACGAGGGTACTTATTTGATGGGGGCAGCCCAATTCCTGTTCCCTGGAGGCAATGAGGAATTGCTGGAGCAGTGTGAGGAATATGCTAGGAAAGGCTACCGTATTCTGGTGCTGGCACACAGCAGGCAGATGAATGAAGAGACGGAGCTGCCACAAGGGCTGGTTCCCTGCGGGCTCATTCTTATGACAGACGTGATCCGTCATGAGGCCAAAGATACGCTGGCCTATTTTGATGCCCAAGGCGTAGATTTGAAAGTGATTTCCGGTGACGATCCGGTGACTGTGGCGGCCATCGCCAGGAAGGCGGGCTTGAAAAACGCCGATGCCTATGTGGATGCCACTACTTTACAGACGCCGGCAGACATGATCCGCGCGGTGAGGGAATACAGTGTCTTTGGACGTGTGACCCCCAAGCAGAAGAAGCAGATGGTCATGGCCCTGAAAGGACAGGGACATACGGTGGCCATGACAGGAGACGGTGTCAATGACGTGCTGGCGCTTAAAGAGGCGGACTGCAGCATTGCCATGGCTTCCGGGAGCGATGCGGCGAAGAACATTGCCAATCTGGTGCTTTTGGATTCTAATTTTGCCGCCATGCCCCATATCGTGAATGAAGGGCGGCGGGTCATCAACAATATCCGTATGGCGGCGTCCATGTTTTTGATCAAGACGATTTTTTCCGTGCTGCTTGCGGTACTGATGGTATTTTTCGGCAAAGCTTATCCGTTCCAGCCAATTCAGATGTCCATTATCAGCGCCTGTGCGGTGGGGATTCCCACATTTCTTCTGGCTCAGGAGGCAAACTATGAGAAGATTGAAGAAGGCTTCCTGCGCCATGTGTTTATGAATGCGTTTCCCACGGCACTTAGTATCACGATTTGTGTCTTCGGCATCATGATGGTCTGTTCCTATGTATACCGTTCAAACGATATGCTGGGTACGGCCTGCGTGCTGGTGACTGGGTGGAATTATATGGCTGCATTAAAGCGGGTCTATTCGCCGCAGACCAAATACCGGGTCATTGTGATCACTTCGATGCAGGTGATCTTCTTTGCAGGCTTGCTGGTCGGCCAGAAACTTTTGGATATGAGGGCTTTGGAATTTGGCATGATCTTGATGTCCTTCTTCTTTATGACCATGGCCCCCATCGTTTCAGACTGGATCAGTGATTTCCTGCGTTGGGTGGCAAAGAAGAGGAATAACAAAAAAGAGATAAAGCTGGTTTGATAATAGCCTTGAGAAATGGCATAGCCCCGCAGACATGTTCTGCGGGGCTATCTTTGTGCATTGTGAAAGGTTAGTGTTTTATTCCAAAGAAACAAACTGCGGTTTTCGTTCCCGGAAAATAGTATAGTGAGTGAAGCCGCAGGCTTTTAAAATTTCCATCGCCTGCGGAAAAGCATAGGCAACATATTGAGGCATATGGGCATCGGAACCCAAGGTTATGATTTCTCCGCCAAGCTCCCGGTACCGGGCGAGGATCTCTTCGCAGGGATTGGGATGTCCCAGCCCGTATTTGAAGCCGCCGGTATTCAGCTCAATGCCGATTCCCTTGTCTATCAGCTTTGTAAGCAGGAGGTCCAAAAGCTCCCGGTAAGCCTGATAGCTGTAATCCTTATTTTTTTCCGGGGCATACCGGACCACATAGTCAATGTGGCCATAGACGTCGATATCACAAAATGCCTCCAGGTTGTCCAAAGTAGCGGTAAAGTAATCGGCAATGGCCTCGGATTTGCTGCGTCCTTTCCAAAATTCCGGATAGTAAGGGTCCATCCGGTGGATAATATGAGAGGATCCGATGACGAAATCAAAGGGATATTGATTGACATAATCTTTCAGCTCCTGGGTTAGATGGGGCTGGATTCCCAGCTCAATACCCCACAAAAGGTTGATTTGTCCGGCAAATTTCTCCCGGCAGCGCTCATAGGCCCTGCGGTAGGCCTTCATATCCACAGTAAAATCCATTTGGTACTGTTTGGGAAAATCGATATCCATATGTTCGGTAAAACAAAGATAAGAAACGCCTTTTTCAATTCCGGAGCGGATCATGTCCTCCATGGAGGCTTGGCTGTCGGCGGAAAAAGACGTGTGCAGATGATAATCACTCAACGCTGGAGCGTTCATATAGCATTCCTCCCAGTGGGTTTATTTGTCGTTTTTACAGGAAGCAGGGGCCAGACATCCAGCCGCCAAAGATAGAGCATGTCCGCGTGACACGCCCTGTGGATACCTGCATCTGACCAGAAAAGTATACCATATATTTTCCAAAACAGATATTTTTTTGAAATTTATATGTAAATTCTCTTGAATTTTTGTATAGAATTGGGTACAATAGCAACTAAGGTTGACGTTTCTTTAACGAACGAAGAGACGAAATTATACACTATACACCAATTATAGGAGGAATTTATCATGGCAGTAAAAGTAGCGATTAATGGATTTGGCCGTATTGGACGTCTGGCTTTCAGACAGATGTTTGGCACAGAGGGTTACGATGTTGTAGCCATTAACGACTTAACATCTCCTAAGATGTTAGCTCACTTATTAAAATATGACTCCACTCAGGGAAGATATGCATTAGCAGATAAAGTAACAGCTGGTGAAGATTCTATCATCGTTGATGGCAAAGAGATCAAAATCTATGCAAAAGCTGACGCAAAAGAGCTTCCATGGGGCGAAATCGGTGTTGATGTTGTTCTGGAGTGTACAGGCTTCTATACCTCCAAAGAAAAAGCTTCTGCTCATCTGACCGCAGGCGCTAAGAAAGTTGTTATTTCTGCACCGGCAGGAAATGATCTGCCTACCATCGTATATAATGTTAACCACGAAGAGCTGACAAAAGATGATCACATCATCTCTGCTGCTTCTTGTACCACAAACTGCCTGGCACCTATGGCAAAAGCTCTGAATGACTTAGCTAAGATCAAGAGCGGTATCATGTGCACGATCCATGCATATACCGGTGACCAGATGACTCTGGACGGACCGCAGAGAAAAGGCGATTTAAGAAGATCTCGTGCAGCAGCTGTAAATATCGTTCCTAACAGCACAGGCGCAGCCAAAGCCATCGGTCTGGTAATTCCGGAACTGAACGGCAAGCTGATCGGCGCTGCTCAGCGTGTACCTACCCCTACAGGATCTACCACCATCTTAACTGCAGTTGTAGAAGGTGAAGTGACCAAGGAGCAGATCAACGCAGCTATGAAAGCAGCTTCTAACGAATCCTTTGGATACAACGAAGACGAGATCGTATCCAGCGATATCATCGGTATGAGATTTGGTTCTCTGTTTGATGCAACCCAGACCATGGTTCTGCCATTGGATAACGGAACCACTCAGGTACAGGTAGTATCTTGGTATGACAATGAGAATTCTTACACAAGCCAGATGGTAAGAACAATCAAACATTTCGGTACATTACTGTAATTATAAGACTCATTAAGGGTCCGGTCTTTCTTGGACCGGACCTTTTTCCGTTTGTATAGGAGGGAAAATTATGTTAAATAAAAAATCTGTGGACGATATCAATGTCAAGGGCAAAAGAGTCCTGGTCCGCTGTGATTTCAATGTACCTTTAAAAGAAGGCAAAATCACAGACGAGAACCGTTTGGTAGCTGCTCTGCCTACGATTAAGAAACTGATCGCAGACGGCGGCAAAGTGATTCTGTGTTCTCATCTGGGCAAACCTAAAGGAGAGCCAAAGCCGGAATTATCTCTGGCGCCAGTGGCTGTGCGTATGTCTGAGCTGTTGGGACAGGAAGTTAAATTTGCAGCGGATCCGGAAGTGGTAGGCCCCAATGCCAAAGCTGCAGTGGCCGAAATGAAGGACGGAGATGTGGTTCTTTTAGAAAACACCCGTTACCGCGCAGAGGAGACCAAGAACGGAGAGGCCTTCAGCAAGGATCTGGCTTCCCTTTGTGATGTATTTGTAAATGATGCATTTGGCACCGCTCATAGAGCACATTGTTCCAACGTGGGTGTGACACAGTTTGTGGATACCGCAGTGGTAGGATACCTGATGCAGAAAGAGATTGATTTCTTGGGAAATGCCGTGGAGAACCCGGTTAGACCTTTTGTAGCCATTTTGGGCGGTGCAAAGGTAGCGGACAAATTGAATGTAATCTCCAATCTTCTGGAAAAATGTGACACTTTGATCATCGGCGGCGGTATGGCTTACAGCTTCCTGAAAGCCCAGGGCAAAGAGATCGGAAAATCTCTGGTGGACGATACCAAATTGGATTACTGCAGGGAGATGATTGAAAAGGCTGAGAAGCTGGGCAAGAAGCTGCTTCTTCCGGTGGATACCACCATTGCGGCAGATTTCCCGAATCCTATCGATGCGCCGATCGAGGTTACTGAAGTATCCGTGGACGCGATACCGGCAGACATGGAAGGTATGGATATCGGCAGCAAGACGGCCGAGTTATACGCAGACGCAGTAAAATCTGCGAAGACTGTTGTTTGGAATGGACCGATGGGCGTATTTGAGAATCCAATTCTGGCAAAAGGAACGATCGCGGTAGCAAAAGCGTTGGCAGATACCGATGCGACGACGATCATCGGCGGCGGCGATTCTGCAGCAGCAGTGAACCAGCTGGGATTTGGTGATAAAATGAGCCATATTTCCACTGGCGGCGGTGCTTCTTTAGAGTTCCTGGAGGGCAAAGAGCTTCCGGGCGTAGCGGCAGCGAACGATAAATAATCGAGAGTAAAGGAAGGATAAGAGACAATGGCAAGAAGAAAAATTATTGCAGGCAACTGGAAAATGAACATGACTCCCAGCGAAGCTGTGGAATTGGTAAATACCTTAAAACCTCTGGTAGTCAATGATGAAGTGGACGTGGTTTTCTGCGTTCCGGCTATTGATATCATTCCGGTAGTGGAGGCCTGTAAAGGTTCTAATATCCAGGTAGGCGCGGAAAATATGTATTTTGAAGAGAAGGGTGCTTATACCGGTGAGATTTCTCCGGCTATGCTCACCGATGCCGGCGTAAAATACGTGGTATTGGGTCATTCTGAGAGAAGAGAGTACTTTGGAGAGACCAATGAAGACGTGAATAAGAAGGTGCTCAAGGCATTTGAACACGGCATCACACCGATCATGTGCTGTGGAGAGACCTTAGAGCAGAGAGAGCAGGGCGTCACCATGGACTTCATCCGTCAGCAGGTGAAGGTTGGCTTCCAGAATGTGACCGCAGATCAGGCCAAGACTGCAGTGATCGCATATGAGCCAATCTGGGCGATCGGTACCGGCAAGACAGCAACAACAGAGCAGGCGGAAGAGGTATGCGCAGGAATCCGCGCATGTATCGCAGAAATCTATGATGAAGCTACCGCAGAAGCTATCCGTATCCAGTACGGCGGTTCTGTCAACGGCGGCAATGCAGCAGAGCTGTTTGCCCAGGCGGATATTGACGGCGGCCTGGTAGGCGGCGCTTCTCTGAAACCAGATTTTGGCAAGATCGTAAATTATAAATAAACCAGAGCTTTTATATGGGCAGGTTGCGGATGTGTCCTGCCGGATAGAAATCCCGTTCCTCTTTGACGAGCAGTCTGAGAGGAACGGGATCTTTTTGTTTCATAGGAATTGCGTCCTATGAAACAAAAAGCACTCCGTGCAGGATGCGCACAGATGCAAGAGGAAACTGCATCTGGCGCGCAAAGCTGTCAAGCCCCTCAAGGATTACGTGGAGGGGGAGTTTGAGGTGGGCTTGCCCACTTTGTTCTTTCATAGGAATTGTGTCCTATGAAACAAAAAGCACTCCGTGCAGGATGCGCACAGATGCAAGAGGAAACTGCATCTGGCGCGCAAAGCTGTCAAGCCCCTCAAGGATTGCGTGGAGGGGGAGCTTGAGGTGGGCTTGCCCACTTTGTTCTTTGTGCGGTCTACAAAAAATAATGACAATTTTCTCGAATTTTATCCCCCCAGGTGGCTTGTGAAGAAGATAACGGGACGGTATACTAATGCCATACCCGGGAAAGAGTATGGCCCCAAAGGCGGCCAAAAATTGATATACGAATCAGACAGAGTAAGTGACTGAGGAGGAAGGAAAATGAAGAGAAAAATCATTGCCGCATTGTGTGCGGCAGTAATGACGGCGTCTCTTCTGGCCGGATGCGGTGCAGATCAGACAAAGGAAGAAATAAAGGGAGCTAAGGAAAAGACTGAGGCATCCCAAGGAGAAGCAAAAGAGACAGCAGAACCGGCAGATGCTGTGAGTAAAGATTCCGTTGTGGTGACTATGCCCACCGGGGCAGAGCCAGAATCCGGTTTTGATCCGGCCTATGGCTGGGGGGCCGGAGAGCATGTCCATGAGCCGCTGATCCAGAGTACACTCACGGTGACGACAACAGATCTGAAAATAGATAAGGACCTGGCGACTGATTTTAGTGTGAGTGAAGATGGTATGACCTGGACGGTGAAGATCCGTGATGATGTGAAATTTACGGACGGGGAGCCACTTACGGCCAGCGATGTGGCGTTTACCTATAACAACTGTAAGGAAAACAGTACGGTTAATGATTTCACCATGCTTGATGAAGCAGTGGCGGTGGATGACACCACAGTGGAATTTAAAATGAACCGTCCGTTTTCTATCTGGCCGTATACGATGGCAATCGTAGGGATCGTTCCGGAACATGCATACAGTGAGACTTATGGACAGAACCCCATCGGCTCCGGACGTTACATCATGAAGCAGTGGGACAAGGGCCAGCAGGTGATTTTTGAGGCCAACCCGGATTATTACGGGGAAGCGCCGAAAATGAAAAAAGTGACGGTATTATTCATGGAAGAGGATGCTGCCTTGGCAGCAGCCCAGGCGGGCCAGGTGGATGTGGCGCATACGGCAGCCTCTTATGCAGCAGATGTTGATATTGACGGCTACGGCATTTTGGCTGTGGATACCGTGGATAACAGAGGGATCAACCTGCCAGCCGCAGCGCCCAAGGAAATTGACGGCGTTACCTATGGAAATGCCTGTCTCCAGGATGTGGCGGTAAGACGTGCCATTAACATTGGCATTGACCGGGAAGAGATGATTGAGAATGTGCTCAATGGCTATGGCACGCCGGCGTATAGCGTATGTGACAAAATGCCTTGGTACAATCCCGAATCTGAAGTATCCTATGATTTGGAAGGTGCGAAGAAGCTGCTGGATGATGCCGGCTGGAAAGAGGGCGCGGATGGCATCCGAGAGAAAGACGGCGTCAAAGCGCAGTTTAAAATCCTGTTCACCCCCGGGGATTCCGTGCGGCAGGCATTGGCGGAGGATGTGGCACTGCAGCTAAAAGAGCTGGGGATGGATGTGACCACAGAGGGCGCCGGATGGGACGTGGCATGGGATGCTGCCCAGTCAGAACCGTTGATGTGGGGCTGGGGCGCTCATACGCCTATGGAGCTTTATAACATTTATCATACGCTGGAGAGCATGCCGGATGGCTTGGCGGAATATTCTCCCTATGGAAACGAAACCGTGGACAAATACATGGATGAGGCTTTAGAGAGCACGGATCTGGAAAGCACCTATGAGCTTTGGCAGAAGGCACAGTGGGACGGCACCACAGGAATCACACAGCAAGGTGACGTTCCGTGGGTGTGGCTTTGCAATGTGAACCATCTTTATTATGTGAAAGATGGGCTGCAGGTGGCAGACCAGAAGATCCATCCTCATGGACACGGATGGTCTATCGTAAACAATGTGGATCAGTGGAGCTGGTCATAAGGCAAGGCTTCCTGATAGAATGAAAATATAAGGCAGGGCTTCGGGTAAGCTTAGCTCTGGGTGCTGTCGGATCCGGGAAAAAGGGTCCGGCGACACCCTTTTGGCATGTATTGGAATAAAGCAAAGGAAAGGAACTTTTACATGGGTAAAAATTGGGCGGCATATGCCGGTAAAAATATGATCCGGATGGTACTATTGCTGGCGGCAGTGAGCGTAGTCACCTTTTGGCTGATGGCTTCCTCCCCCATCGATCCGCTGCAGCAAAATGTGGGTCAGGCGGCGATGGGCAGCATGAGTCCGGAGCAGATCGAAAAGCTGGAGGAATATTGGGGTGTCCATACGCCGCCGGTGGAGCGGTATTTTCATTGGGCGAAGGATTTCCTCCGGGGTGATATGGGGACTTCCCTTTTGTACCGGCAGCCAGTGGCCGCCGTCATAGGCGTGAAGCTCTCCAATTCCCTGCTTTTGATGGCTGCTGCCTGGTTGATTTCCGGGATTTTAGGATTTTTCCTGGGCGTGCTGGCGGGCATGAACCGGGGTACCTGGATCGATAAAGGGATCAAGGGTTATTGTCTGCTGATCAGCAGTACCCCCACGTTCTGGCTGGCCTTGTTTCTGCTCATGGTGTTCGGGGTATGGCTGAAGGTCCTTCCCATCGGCTTAAGTGTACCGATTGGTGTAGAGGCCGCCGGAGTCACCTTCTGGGACCGGGTCTACCATGCCATCCTGCCGGCGCTCACCCTGAGCATTACCGGAGTATCTAATATTGCGCTGCATACCAGAGAAAAGATGATCGATATCTGTGACAGCGATTACGTCTTGTTTGCAAAGGCCAGGGGAGAGCGGGGCTTGCGGTTATTCTGGAACCACGGGTTCCGCAATGTGCTGCTTCCGGCCATCACCTTGCATTTTGCTGCCATCAGCGAGATATTTGGCGGTTCTGTACTGGTGGAGCAGGTATTTTCCTATCCGGGCTTGGGCCAGGCGGCGGTGGCAGCGGGGCTTGGAAGTGACATGCCCCTTTTGATGGCGATCACTGTCATCAGTGCCATGTTTGTGTTTGGAGGGAATTTAATCGCCAATCTGCTCTATGGGGTCATCGATCCCAGAATCAGGAAAGGGGGAAACCGGTCATGACAGGATATGCCGCAGCGGGGAACACCATTTCCCCATCGAAAAAAAAGGGCTGGAATCAGCGGCAGAGAGTTCTTGTGGGACTGACGCTTTCCCTGGTTTTTCTGGCCATCATATGTATCATGGGCACTTATTTTACGGAGGCGTCCAGGGAAGCGGATTTTTCCAGGAAAAATCTGGCGCCTTGCATCCCTTATTTGTTCGGAACGGACTGGATGGGAAGGGATATGTTCACCAGGACTTTAAAGGGACTGTCGTTGAGCATTTTCTTAGGAGTGATCACCGCCACCGTCAGCGCATTGATCGCGCTGTTATTAGGCGTGGCTTCTGCCGCCTTGGGAAAAAAGGTGGACAGTGTGATCACTTGGTGTATTGATTTAATCATGGGCATTCCCCATATGCTTCTTCTGATCCTGATTTCCGTAGCGGTGGGGAAAGGCTTGAAAGGAGTCATTGTGGGAATCTCCTTGACGCATTGGCCTTCCCTGGCCAGGCTGATCCGGGCAGAGGTGCTGCAGCTTCGGGAGAGTCAATATGTGCTTATTGCGCAGAAACTGGGCAAGAGCCGGTGGTATGTGGTGAAAAAACATATGCTGCCCCATCTTCTGCCGCAGTTTTTGGTGGGGCTGATCCTGATTTTTCCCCATGCGATCCTTCATGAATCCAGCATTACCTTTTTGGGTTTTGGCCTGTCAACGGAGCAGCCGGCGATCGGCGTGATCCTTTCCGAGGCGATGAAATATCTGGTCAGCGGAAAATGGTGGCTGGCACTGTTTCCGGGACTTCTGCTGGTGTTGGTGGTGATCCTGTTCTATGTGGCGGGGGAAAGCCTGCGAAAACTGGTGGATCCGGCCAGCGTTCATAAATAGATAGAGAGGGCAGAAAAACGTGGAAAATAGAATGGAGAAAAAGGACGGTACGCCGGTTCTAAAAATCGAACATTTGCAGATCGTATTTACTCAGTATGAAAGAGGCCTGCGCCAGGAAGAGCTTCCCGTGATCCGTAACCTGGATCTGGAGGTAAATGCTGGGGAAATGGTAGCGGTGGTGGGCTCCAGCGGCTCCGGAAAAAGCCTGCTGGCACATGGAATCATGGGAATCCTGCCCTACAACGCGGCGATGAACGGTACGGTTTTATACCAAGGAGAGCCGCTCACCGAGGAACGCCGCAGGAAGCTGGTCGGCCATGAAATCGTGATGGTTCCCCAGAGCCTGTCTTATTTGGATCCGCTCCGGAAAGTGGGAGACCAGATCACCAAAGGCAGCAAGGATCCTTCCAAACGGGAGAAATTAAAAGCGCTGTTTCGGCGGTATGAATTAAAAGAAGAGGTGGAGCAGCTCTATCCCTTTGAGCTGTCCGGCGGTATGAACCGGAGGGTGATGATCTCCACGGCGATGATTGAAGAGCCAAAGCTGGTCATTGCCGACGAGCCTACGCCGGGTCTGGATCTGGCTATGGCGAAAAAAGCGATGGCAAATTTCCGGGAGATGGCGGACATGGGGGCCGGCGTGCTGGTGATCACCCATGATCTGGAACTAGCATTGGCGGTGGCGGATAAGATCGCTGTATTTTATGCGGGGACGACGGTGGAGGAAGCGAATATTCCGGATTTCCAAAAGGAAGAGACCCTGCGGCATCCTTATACCAAGGCGCTGTGGCGGGCGCTGCCCCAAAACGGCTTCCAGTGGATTGCCGGAAGCCAGCCTTATGTGAAGGATTTGCCGAAAGGCTGCCCTTTTGCGCCCAGGTGCAGCGAACGGACAGAAGTCTGTGCCGGGGAAATTCCGTACCGTAAGGTGCGGGGCGGCCATGTGCGGTGTGTCCACGGAGACTGACGGCGGATATGCCATGGGAGAGAAATACCGATAGATTACGGAGGAAGTGCGAAGGATGATACTGGAAGCAAATCACATTTCATTTCAATATAAAAAAGGCGGCCCCAAAGTCCTGGACCGGTTTACTCTCACCGCGGGAAGCGAGGAAAGGGTAGGCTTAGTAGCTCCCAGCGGTTTCGGGAAAACAACCTTATGTAAACTTTTGGCGGGGTATATTAGGCCAACGGAGGGGGAAGTGCTTTTAGAGGGAAAGCCTGTGGCCGATTATAAGGGGTATTGTCCGGTACAGATGATCTGGCAGCAGCCGGAGCTGTCCGTAAATCCCAGGATGCGGATGAAGGATGTGCTGGCAGAGGGCAATCAGGTGGAGCCCAGGATCTTAAAAGAATTAGGGATTGAAGAGGACTGGCTGAACCGTTTTCCGGGGGAACTCTCCGGTGGAGAGATGCAGCGGTTCTGTATCGCCCGGGCATTGGGAGAGGGGACCCGTTTTCTGCTGGCCGATGAGATCAGCACCATGCTGGACCTCATCACCCAGAGTCAGATCTGGTCTTTTTTGATGGAAGAGGTGCAAAGAAGGGATATTGGTCTCATCGCTGTCAGCCACAGCAAGGAGCTTTTGGACCGGGTGTGCACCCGCCAGGTATATTTGGAAGAGGAGATGGGCGGCATGGGCCATCATCCCAGACACGGCTATCATGGACATACCATCGGCAACCGTCATATTGAACATGTGCATCCCGAGCACAGTGACCATGAAGAGCATTATCATGAGGAGGACGGAAATGGACATGCCCACCATGAAGGTCACCATCATGGAGAGCATGTCCATCAGAAATAACCGGAGAGTTATTTTGCGCTCCAGTCATATTTTTCGGTATCTAATACCAAAAAATCTTTCCCATCAAGGGATGAGGTTTTGACTTTCATGGTCTGAGTGGTTCCGGTATTGCTTCTTGTCCATTTTTTGGTATCTTTATCATAGGTATATTGATAGCCAGTGACAGTAATAGGATCTCCCGCTTTGTAGTCCTTGAGACTTGGAGAGATGTATAATTTGTAATTGGTACCGTTGTTGGAGTAAATCCGAAAATCATAAGAATCCGGATCCAAGCCCAATGTCTTCAACAGCTCGTCTTTGGCTTTTAGGCCAAAATTGGCTCCGGTGGAATCCAAGGAGGTTCTGCTGCCGCCAATCCAAGTTCCGTCAGCGCTTAGAAAATATCTGGATATGTCTGAGGCTGTCCAGATGCTGTCCACATTTTTGTCCGTGACGGGAGTCGTATGGGAATTCTCCCCCTCCCCATGTACGGAACAGGTGATGGTAAAATTGTTCTTATCCGCCTCCACCGTATAGATGCCTCCGGAGGGACAAATATCCGCATAGCCACTGCCGCTTACATTACCCTCCATATCTTTAGTCATGACTTTATCAATATCGTCTTTGGTAAGCCCGTCTTTTCCTTTGGCGTACTGGGTCACATATTCGGCCATCAGGGCCTTATAAGTGTAATTCATATTCACATCGCAGGCTGTCTTCTTGGATTTATTGATGTATCCGATCAGAGACGGGACCAAAATGGCCATGAGGATGGCCAGGATCACCAGGACTACCACCAATTCTACCAGAGTAAAGCCCTTCTTTTTATCTTTTTTCATGTGTTTTCCTCTGTCAGAGAAATGCTTCGTACCTTTGGAGATGCCAGTAGGTACTTGAAGCAGCTGTCAGTATCTATTTTAGTTTATTATAGTCTGATTTTTTCAACTTTGCAAGGGATACCCGCGTTTCAAAATACATTTAGCGGCTTTAAATGGGCCAAATTCTGTTACCGTTTACAGGGCACCGGCGAACGGTAACCATTTCCCGTAACTGGAAAGATGTTTATAGAAGAGGATATGCGGAATGCGGGAGCGGTGCTCTTGCGGCCCCATGCTTGACAAATCCGGGCTTCTCCCCTAAGATGAGATTAATCTTGTAATTTGCGGCCCCTTGGGGCGTTTACAGCTGTTTGGGGAAAGGAGACCATCATGGAAGAAAAAGTGATTTATGCGGCGCTTTTGGGCCTGGGAACCGTGGGCACCGGTGTTTATAAGGTGTTGAAGGGCCAGGAAGAGGAAATGAGCCGTAAAATCGGCAGTAAGGTGAAAATTAAGAAGATATTGGTGCGCAATCTGGAGAAGGCGGCTTCTAAGGTGGAGGATCCGGATATGCTGACCAACGATTGGAAGAGCATTGTGGAGGATCCCGGGATTGAGATCGTCATGGAGCTGATGGGCGGTCTGGAGCCGGCCAAGACGTATATTCTGGAGGCTCTGCGGGCAGGCAAGCATGTGGTCACAGCGAATAAGGATTTAGTGGCCGTGAGCGGCAAAGAGATTTTGGATACTGCCCAGGAAAACGGCTGCGATTTTCTTTTTGAAGCGGCGGTGGCGGGAGGCATTCCCATTATCAGCCCCTTAAAACAGTGTCTGGCGGGCAATCATATGACAGAGGTCATCGGCATTGTAAACGGCACCACGAATTTTATTCTCACAAAGATGACCCAGGAGGGGATGGAATTTGAGGATGCTCTGGCGCTGGCTACCGAGCTTGGTTATGCGGAGGCAGATCCCACAGCGGATATTGAAGGGCTGGACGCCGGACGGAAGGTGGCAATTTTAGCTTCTGTGGCGTTCAATTCCCGGGTGACGTTATCGGATGTGGATATCGAAGGGATCACCAAAATCACAGCCACGGACATCCGTTATGCGAAGGAAATGGGATGTGATATCAAGCTGCTGGGTGTGGCCCGGAACACGGAGGAAGGGATTGAAGCCTATGTAAATCCTATGCTGATTCCCAGTCAGCATCCACTGGCATCCGTCAATGATTCCTATAATGCAGTATTTGTCCATGGGGATGCAGTGGAGGACGCTATGTTTTTCGGCCGGGGAGCCGGAGAGCTTCCGACTGCCAGCTCCGTGGTGGGCGACGTATTTGATATCGCCAGAAATATCCAGGCAGGCTGCTGCGGCCGTATCAGCTGTACCTGTTATAAAGATTTGCCGATCAAGAAAATGGAGGATACCAGAAACCGTTATTTTCTCCGTCTCCAGGTGGAGGACCGGTATGGCGTATTAGCCGAGATTGCCAGCATTTTTGCCAAGGATAAGGTGAGCATTGCACAGCTGGTACAGAAGAATAAGGTGGAGGACTGTGCAGAAATCGTCGTGATCACCGCTATGGTGCGGGAGGGAGATTTCCGCAAGGCGTTGAAGGAAATGTCCGCTTTGGAATCCGTCCGCAAGGTTTCCAGCGTCCTGCGCGTGTACGGAAAATAAGAAATCAGAATTTCCTATTGAAAAAATCAAGAATTTTGCTACTATTATAGATGGTGTAAAAGAAAGCATAAAGCCCGCCGCAAAAAGGCGGGAGTAAAGATAAGGAGAAAACTATGAGCAAAAAACCGACAGTTTTAATGATCCTGGACGGCTATGGACTGAACGATAAGTGTGAAGCCAATGCCGTTTGTGAAGCGAAAAATCCAGTAATGACCCAGCTGATGTCCCAGTGTCCCTTTGTAAAAGGCAATGCCAGCGGCATGGCGGTGGGACTTCCGGAGGGCCAGATGGGAAACTCTGAGGTGGGACATCTGAATATGGGCGCTGGGCGCATTGTATATCAGGAACTTACCAGGATTACCAAAGAGATCCAGGATGGAGACTTTTTCAAAAATGAAGCCTTGCTGGCAGCTATGAAAAATGCCAAAGACAACAATTCTGCCGTTCATTTTATGGGACTTCTCTCTGACGGCGGTGTACACAGTCATAACACTCACCTTTACGGCCTTTTGGAAATGGCCAAGAGGGAGGGTGTATCTAAGGTATATGTGCATTGCTTCTTAGATGGCCGTGATACCCCTCCGGCTTCCGGAAAAGGCTATATCGAAGAGCTTCAGGCAAAGATGAAGGAGATCGGTGTCGGTGAGATCGGCGTGGTTTCCGGGCGTTATTATGCGATGGACCGTGATAACCGCTGGGATCGTGTGGAATTGGCGTACAAGGCTCTGACCGCAGGAGAAGGCGTCAAGGGCACGGATGCGGCAGAAGCAGTACAGGCCTCTTATGACGACGGAAAGACGGACGAGTTCGTAATGCCTATCGTAGTGGAAAAGGACGACGCTCCTGTGGCGAAGATTCAGGATAAAGATTCTGTGGTATTTTTCAACTTCCGTCCGGACCGGGCCAGAGAGATCACCAGAGCTTTCTGCGATGAGGATTTCCAGGGCTTTTCCAGGGAAAAACGGCTGGATCTGACATTTGTCTGCTTTACCGATTACGATGAGACCATTGCCAACAAGCTGGTGGCATTCCATAAATCAGAGATTACCAATACGTTTGGGGAGTTCCTCTCAGCCAACGGGTTGAAGCAGGCTCGTATCGCAGAGACCGAGAAATATGCGCATGTGACCTTTTTCTTCAACGGCGGTATCGAAGAGCCCAACGAAGGAGAAGACCGGATCCTGGTGAAATCCCCGAAGGTGGCAACCTATGATCTTCAGCCGGAAATGAGCGCCTATGAAGTATGCGATAAGCTGGTGGAGGCGATCAAATCCGATAAATACGACGTGATCATCATTAACTTTGCCAACCCGGATATGGTGGGACATACCGGTGTGGAAGCAGCGGCCATCAAAGCCATCGAGGCGGTGGACGAATGCGTGGGCAGAGCTGTGGAGGCGATCAAAGAGGTAGATGGCCAGATGTTCATCTGCGCCGACCATGGAAATGCAGAGCAGCTGGTGGATTATGAGACCGGCGAGCCGTTCACTGCCCATACCACAAACCCAGTGCCGTTTATCCTGGTCAATGCTGATCCGGCATACAAGCTGCGGGAGGGCGGCTGCCTGGCTGATATTGCGCCGACTCTGATCGAACTGATGGGTCTTAAGCAGCCGAAAGAGATGACAGGAAAATCCCTGCTGGTAAAATAAATAAGAATTTTAATGCAATTTTGTCAAACACCGCTGTTTTTACCGGGCTGTGGCAGGCCGGGTAATAACAGCGGCTTTTGGATTTTGCCTACATGGGATTCGGGTGCCAAAAGGGGGCTTAGGAGGATGCTATCTGCCTGGCCGCCTTTTGTGCCTGAATCTTACATATATAATAAAGTCAAAGGAGTATAAAAGATGCCGGTATTTGATTTTAGTAATTCCCCGGATGACAAAAAAGAGGCAGTGTGTACCTATCAGACTTTTCGGTCTAACGAGTCTAAGCCCTCTCCCGGGAAGCCGATTCTGGTTCTGGATAACAGCAAGCGTCAGTGGGAGCACCATTCCTGCGGTGTTTTCACCAATTTTGTCAAGGAGACAGCCTTTGAATTTCAAGAGGAGGATGGAACGGTCAGTGCGGATATTTTGCGGTTGGATGCCCGTTTTGTCAGTCTGCTGAAATGGCTGGGAGAGCATCACATCCATGTGAGGCTGTCCGGCCAAAATCAGGAGGATGGCTATGCGGTGTATAAGATCCGTGAAATGGCTTTCGGAGGCGGGACGAAACTTTCCGCTGAGGACGGCTTTCTGCAGTTTATGATTGAACGTCTGCTCTCCAGCGATGCACCGCGGGAGGAATGTGAGGATGAGGATCAGGAAGAGACAGGCGATCATATGAAGCTGACCAGCATCCAAAGTATCTCTGATTTTATGAATTGCGCGGGGAGAACCCTGCCGGATAACATCCGCCTTTGGGCCAGAAGAAATCTGGCGGTGGCCCGTTCCAGCGAGGTCTCTCAGGAGGAACGCCGCCATGCCCAGCGGGCGCTTTCTATTATGATGAATATCCAGTGGAAAAATGATTATTTTGAAGCCATTGACCCGGTGGAGGCCCGCAGGATTTTGGATGAAGAGCTTTACGGGATGGAGAAGGTGAAGCAGCGTATTATTGAGACGATTATTCAGATCAACCGCACCCATACCCTTCCGGCTTATGGATTGCTTCTGGTAGGGCCGGCAGGAACTGGAAAATCCCAGGTGGCTTATGCGGTGGCCCGGATTTTAAAGCTGCCCTGGACTACGCTGGATATGAGCTCCATCAATGATCCGGAGCAGCTCACAGGAAGCTCCAGGATCTATTCCAATGCAAAGCCTGGAATCATCATGGACGCTTTTTCCATGGCCGGAGAATCCAATCTGGTATTCATTATCAATGAGCTGGATAAGGCCGCGGCTGGCAACGGCAAGGGAAATCCCGCGGATGTGCTGTTGACTCTGTTCGATAATCTGGGCTTTACCGACAATTATATGGAGTGTATGATTCCTACGGTGGGGGTGTATCCCATCGCTACCGCCAATGAAAAGGAGCAGATCAGTGCCCCCCTAATGTCACGTTTCGCGGTGATTGACATTCCGGATTATACGAAGGAAGAGAAGAAAATTATTTTTGCCAAATTTGCGATGCCGAAGGTATTGAAGCGCATGAGCCTGCGGGAGGATGAATGTATCATCACAGAAGAGGGGATGGAGACGGTGGTGGATATTTATGCAGATACCACCGGCATCCGTGATCTGGAGCAGGCCGCTGAACATATCGCGGCAAATGCCCTGTATCAGATCGAGGTGGATCATGTGCCCGGGGTGGTATTTGACGGAAAGAAAGTGCGAGAGCTGCTGGGATAGGGTGACCGCCTCTTTTGACACCCGAATCCTACATAAAAAGAGCTATCAGATGTTATTTTCTCTGATAGCTCTTTTAGAATTCATTTTCCAATGGACTTTACCTAACCTTTCTTCCATTTTTTCATAACATAACGATGATGGTTT
>JBMNRL010000032.1:0-32465 GCA_050944615.1 Blautia sp. | reverse complement strand
GAAATGTTGACAATATTATTTCCCACCAGCACAGTGCTCAGCATTTTGCCGGAATCGGAAATTACCTTGCTCAAGATGATCGCTTTTTTATTCCCCTGTTCTTTGAGAGACTGAACGCGGATCTTATTGACCGTGGTCATGGCTGTCTCGGCAGAGGAAAAGAAAGCCGACAGAAGAATCAGCAGGATCAAAATGGATATTTGTATGGCAACGCTCGAATCCAATGAATTTCACTCCTTTTTATTTTGCTCCGTGTGTGAAAATATGGGATAGTTTTTCCCTTATCACACCCGGATCCGATTAGCAGATAAATGAATAGCTATAATATGGAAATATACATGATTTTTTCCTGAAATGCAAGGGAAATACACAGGGGAACCAAATTGCGTGTATCTTTGGTAAAAAAAATACAATTAGGGGGTGTCGAAAAAAGAAAAAATATGGTATAATACAGACGCAGTTTAAATATGACTTAATAATGACGTTTGTTTGATTGATATTGTGGGGAAAGCGCAGCTTTCACCCTTCCTATATATAGATGAGGTGCAAAAAGAATGAAAATAAAAAATAGACAGAGATTTCGTAAACGCTTGCTTCGTGTGTTCGGAGCAATGGTTACTATGTGCCTTTTATTGACCAGTATTGGTTCCCATCTGATTTTTGCGGGAAGCAATAGCCCCACCAAAGGGGATCTGATCCCCGGTTCGGTGACCATTGATTCACCGAAAGCGCTGTCCGGTGTTGCTTTGCCAGGGAATAGCTATGGAACGGTGACTTGGAAGAACGGTTCTGCGGTTCCCTCTTCCTATGAGAGCTCTTACGGAGTGGTTTTTAAGGCGAACAGTGACTGTACGGCGGATTTTTCAGGCGTATCCGGATGGGATGCAGCCAGCCGCACGGTGAGCGGAACCGTCACTGTCTATGTGAAGAGTTTGGCGCCTGCCAAGTCAGAAGCCACTGAGACTCCGAAACCGGAGACAGAACCCCAAGAGACGCCGGAAGTGACACCGGCCCAGACCCCGGAAGCGACAGAAGCCCCGGTAGAGGATGACAGCAACAAGGAACAGATCACTCCCACACCGGATGCGGGAACTCCTGCCGAGAAGCCGGAAGATGGAGAGAGCAGCTTTGCAGATGAGGACAAGGTGGACCCGGAACAGGGGTCTGACAAAGATCCATCAGAAGAAGGGAAAACGCCGGATGTAACACCGGCTCCTGAGAAAGACAGCGAAGATATGGTCGAAAAGCCTTTGGATAAGGATGGGACAACCGATACGAAGGACAAGGATCCGGCGGATAAGGACGCGGCAGATTCGGAGGCAGCGGATCCAGAGACAGAGGACAGCGTGCCAGAAGAGGAGAAGGCTTTGGAGGAAGAACCCCAGCCAACACCGTCTGAAGAGCTTCCAGAGACTCCGATGGATTTGGTAGAAGAGACCGAGCGCCCACAGAGCGTGTCTGACGATATGTCACCAGAGGAGCAGGCAGCGGTTGCAGCTGCGAACCACACTTGTCAGGGAATCACCGTTTCCGCGGAATTCCTGCCGTGGTATGTACAGTTTAGGGTGTCTGACGGTTCTGGGTTTGGCTTTACCAATACAGATGAGGCCAGCACTTTCCAGGCTTATGAGTTCCAATTGTGGGATCTTTTAAATGATACGGAATATCAGATTCCGGCCGGAGAGACAGTACAGGTAACGATGCCGGTGATCGCCGGATATGAATACAGCATACAGCACATTCTTCCGGATGGGAGCACAGAGACTATCATTCCCAATGTGTATGGAGATACCTTAGTATTTTCCACCAGTTCCTTCAGCCCCTTTGGTATTGCAGGTAGCAAGCCTTTGGTAGGCGGGGACATCGCAGGAAGCGGCTATGGGACAGGAAGCAACTCTTCCTCCACGACAACGCCGGGAAGTACAAGCTCATCCGGCAGCCAAAATACTACACCGACGGAAAAGCCATCAGTGAATACAGGAAGCAATTCCAATGGAAGCAGCAGTCAGAAGTCAGGAAGCAATCAGAATGCCTCTTCCGCGAAGCCGGCACAGACTGGTGACAACACCAACGTGATGCCATTTGTCATCATCGGCTTGGGTGCGCTTCTGGTAATCGCAGCGGTAGCCCTTTCCATCCTTGGAAAGAAGAGAAATTCCTCTTCTAAGGACAGCCGCAGTGAGAAAGAAAAATAAGAATACAACGTACAACCCTCCCATATATTGAAATGGGAGGGTTGTTTTTATGAGAGTAAAATCATTATTGAAATCATTGCTGTGTTCCTATTTTGTAACAGGGATATTTCTGGTCTTGCTGGCGTTTTTGCTCTATAAATTGGATCTGCAAGAATCCGTGGTGGGCATGGGAATTGCTGTAGTGTACATATTCTCCTGTTTCCTGGGCGGTTTTTTGCTGGGCCGCAGGGTCGGAAGTAAGAAATACCTTTGGGGGCTGTTGCTGGGTATGTGCTACTTTGTACTGTTGGTGGGGGTATCCTGGATTTCCGAAAAACAGATTGCCATGAGCGTTCCCCATGCGCTTACCACTTTGGGGATGTGTCTGGCAGGCGGAGCCTTGGGCGGTATGCTTTCCTGAGAAAAGGGGAGGGCCATAAGGCCCTCCGGGCGTCTTTCATCCGGTAAAAAAAGTCTTTGAAATTTACATATAGTGTGGTATAATCTACCGAGAATATATTTCATAGGGAGGAATATGCAATGAAGCATGTGAAAACATTAAATACAAAGAATTTACAGAACACTGTGAAAAAAGGCGGATGTGGCGAATGCCAGACCTCTTGTCAGTCTGCATGTAAGACTTCCTGTACCGTAGGAAACCAGAGCTGCGAGAACAAATAAGAAATTGCGGGATAGAAAGTGAAGAAGAGCCGGGGATTCGTCCTGGGCCCTTTGGAAGCGCCATGATAAGCAGCGGTCAGCGCCGCTGCTTGTTCTTGTGTGACGAGAAATAGGAGAGCGGGCTTGCCCGCTTTGTTTCTGACAGGAGATACTTTGTCCCCAGGAAAGGATTGCGTAACAACATGAATCTGATACATCAGTATAAGAATAATGGCTATCACATTGTTCTGGATATCAACAGCGGTTGTATTCATGTGGTGGATGAAATTGTCTATGATGCGGTGGCTTTATTGGACAAGGGATGCACGGATGAAGAAATAAAGAGCAGCCTTGGCGGAAAATATACGGCGGAGGATATTGAGACAGCATTGGAAGAATGTGCCCAGTTGAAGGAACAGGGGATGCTGTTTACCGAGGATATTTACCAGGATGCGGTCCAGGACTTTAAGCGTCACCAGACGGTGGTGAAGGCATTGTGCCTGCATATCGCCCATGACTGCAATCTGGCCTGCCGTTACTGTTTTGCGGAAGAAGGAGAATACCATGGACACCGGGAGCTGATGTCCTATGAAGTGGGAAAAAAGGCGTTGGATTTTCTCATCGCTTCTTCCGGCACCAGGAAGAACCTGGAGGTGGATTTTTTCGGCGGAGAACCGCTGATGAATTGGCAGGTGGTCAAAGACCTGGTAAAATACGGACGGGAGCAGGAGAAGCTTCATAATAAGAAATTCCGTTTTACCCTGACCACCAACGGTGTGCTGCTAAACGATGAGGTGATGGAATTTGCCAATCGGGAGATGGCAAATGTGGTGTTGAGCATAGATGGAAGAAAAGAGGTCCATGATTATATGAGACCGTTCCCCAAGGGAGCGGGAAGCTATGATCTGATCCTGCCGAAATTCCAGAAGCTGGCTGATCTCCGCAACCAGGACAAGTATTATGTGAGGGGAACTTTTACCCGTCACAATCTGGATTTTTCTAAGGATGTGCTGCATTTGGCAGACCTTGGATTTAAGCAGATCTCTGTAGAGCCTGTGGTGGCTCTTCCCGAAGAGGAATACGCCATCCGGGAAGAAGACCTGCCGAAGATTTTCCAGGAGTATGATGATCTGGCGAAAGAGATGATCAAGCGTGAAAAAGAAGGCAACGGCTTTAATTTCTTCCATTTTATGATAGATCTCACAGGAGGGCCTTGTGTCTATAAGCGGCTGTCCGGTTGTGGTTCCGGAACGGAATATCTGGCAGTAACGCCATGGGGGGATCTCTATCCCTGCCATCAGTTTGTGGGAGAAGAAAAATATAAAATGGGCGATGTGTTCCATGGCCTTGACGGGGATGCCATCCGGGAAGAGTTTGCAGGCTGCAATGTCTATTCCAAAGAAGCCTGTAAGGAATGTTTTGCGAGATTTTACTGCAGCGGCGGCTGTGCGGCCAATGCGTATAAGTTCCATGGGAATATCTCCGATACATATGAAATTGGCTGCGAGCTCCAGCGCAAGCGCGTGGAATGCGCCATTATGATAAAGGCCGCATTGGCTGAATAAAAGAAAGGTAAGAAGGGAAAGACAATGAAGAAAAACAAAGGAATACTTGTGCTGATCCTGACAGTGGTGATTCTTGGCTTCTTGGGATATACAGCTGCTGTGGGCTTTGGTCCTACCGGCACAGGTTCAGCGAAAAACATTAAGACAGGCTTGGATCTGTCTGGCGGTGTCAGCATCACTTACCAGACGGTGGAGAAGAACCCATCCAGTTCGGATATGGATGATACCGTCTATAAGCTGCAAAAGCGTGTGGAACAGTACAGTACAGAGGCTCAGGTTTATCAAGAGGGAGATGACCGTATCAACGTGGAGATCCCAGGCGTGACGGATGCCAATGCCATTTTGGATGATTTGGGCAAGCCAGGTTCTCTTACCTTCCAAGACGCGGACGGCAATGTGGTATTGGAAGGCTCTGACATCGCCAATGCTGAGGGCGTGACTACGCAGGACCAGACCACGAAGAACAACCAATATGTGGTGACCCTGACCATGACCGAGGCGGGCAAAGAAAAATTTGCGAAAGCGACCGAGGAAAATGTGGGCAAGACCATTGCCATCGTCTATGACGGCGAGATCATCAGCAATCCAAGAGTCAATCAGAAGATCGGCGGCGGCCAGGCAGAGATCACTGGAATGGCTTCCATCGAAGAGGCAAAAGAATTGGCTTCCTTCATCCGCATCGGTTCCCTGTCTCTGGAGCTGACAGAGCTGCGTTCCAATGTAGTGGCGGCACAGTTAGGCGAAGAGGCAATTTCCACCAGTTTGCTGGCGGCAGCTATTGGACTTGCCATCGTGATCCTGTTCATGATTTTCGTGTACCGGATCCCGGGTCTGGTTGCAGGTCTTGCATTATTGATCTATACCGGCCTGATGCTCGTGACATTGAATGCTTTTGATATTACATTGACCCTGCCCGGAATCGCAGGTATTATCCTGGGCATCGGTATGGCAGTGGATGCCAATGTTATCATTTATGCCCGTATCCGCGAGGAAATCACAGCGGGCGTCAGCGTAAAATCTGCCATCAAGGTCGGATTTAAGAAAGCTTTTTCTGCTATTTTCGACGGCAACATCACTACCTTGATCGCAGCCTTCGTTTTGATGTGGCTGGGCTCCGGTACGGTGAAAGGCTTTGCCTATACTTTGGCACTGGGCATCGTATTGTCCATGTTCACCGCTTTGGTGGTATCCCGTCTCATTGTGAACGCGATGTTTGCGGTAGGCTTTAAGGATGAGAAATTCTATGGCCGTGTAAAAGAGCGCAAGACCATCAATTTCCTGGGCAAGAGAAATGTATTTTTTATCATTTCCCTGATCCTGATTGTATCCGGTCCGGTGGCTATGCTGGTGCACAAAAATGCCGACGGCAATTCTTTGAATTACAGCCTGGAATTCCAGGGTGGTACAGCTACGACAGTAACCTTCAATGAGGATATGGACATCAAGGAAATCGATGCCAAAGTCATTCCGGTTGTGGAAGAGGTGACCGGGGATGTGAATGCCCAGGCGCAGAAAGTCGTGGGCGGCAATCAGGTCATCATCAAGACAGTTACCTTGGATTTGGATAAACGTGAAGCTTTGAACAAGGCGTTGGTTGAGAAATTCGGCGTCGATGAGAAAACGCTGTCCGCTGAGAATATCTCCTCTACCATCAGTTCTGAGATGAGAAGAGATGCGATGGTGGCAGTGATCGTGGCAACCTTCTTCATGCTGCTGTACATCTGGTTCCGTTTTAAAGATATCCGCTTTGCCAGCAGCGCAGTATTAGCACTGATCCACGATGTGCTGGTGGTACTGGCCTTCTATGCCATCGCCAGAACCTCTGTGGGAAATACCTTTATCGCATGTATGCTGACCATCGTAGGTTATTCCATCAATGCGACTATCGTTATCTTCGACCGTATCCGTGAAAATCTTGCGGTGAGAAGAAAGACCCAGTCTTTGAACGATGTGGTGAATTTGAGTATTACCCAGACATTGACCAGAAGTATTTATACATCCTTTACGACCTTCGTGATGATTGTGATGCTGTATATCCTGGGCGTATCCTCCATCCGTGAATTTGCCCTTCCTCTGATGGTGGGTATTGTCTGCGGCGCATATTCTTCTGTATGTCTGACCGGATCTATCTGGTTCATGATGAAGAAGAAATCAGACCGTATGCCTTTCCCAGTGGCAGGCATCAGCACATCTGAGGCAGGTGAAGCAGCAACCGCTGCGACAGCGTCTGTTACGGAAGTGGCGGCAGATAAAGCTATAGCACCGGCGAAGAAAAAAGCCGAACCTGTAAAGGAGAGAAATCTGCAGTCTCAGCCGAGAGGCAAGAAGAGAAGAAGATATTAAAAAAGCAGGATGATAAGGGGAGTTGTCACAGATTGGATGAATCTGTGACAGCTCCTTTTGGCACTTATGATGAAGGGGCAAATGGCATTCAAATGTACAGGTGAAAATGAAAAATGGCCGTGGAGAAAGCGGCCCGAAGGAGGAAATGTGATGCAGCAGTGGGTGGTGGCAGCGAAGCGGGCAGATTTTGATGGAATCGGCAGGCGCTTTTCTATAGATCCGGTGATCGCCAGGATTATCCGGAACCGGGACATTATAGAAGAAAACGAAATTGAAAAATATCTCTACGGAGGTCTGGAGGAGCTGGGAGATCCCAGGCAAATGAAGGATCTGGTCCGGGCAGTGGACATATTGAAAGAAAAGATAGGACAAAAGGCTCCCATCCGGATTATCGGCGATTATGATATCGATGGTGTGACGGCCACATACATATTAAAAAAGAGCCTGAAGATATTGGGGGCGGAGGTGGACACCTGTCTTCCGGACAGGGTTGCCGATGGCTACGGCCTCAATGAGCACCTGATCTTACAGGCCAGGGAAGCGGGAATTGACACGATCCTGACCTGTGACAATGGTATTGCTGCCTATGAGGAGATCCGGCTGGCCAAGGAGATGGGCATGACGGTGGTGGTGACGGACCATCATGAGGTGCCCTATCAAGAGGAAGATGGAAAAAAGATAAGCCTGGTGCCGCCTGCGGATGCGGTGGTGAATCCCCGGCAGGAGGACTGTCCATATCCTTTTAAGAAGCTGTGCGGAGCGGCGGTGGCCTACCAGCTGGTGCGGGTACTGTTTGAAGAGACGGCTGGCCGGGAGAAGATGCCGGAGGAGCTTTTGGAATTTGCGGCCATCGCCACCGTGGGTGATGTGATGGACCTGCAGGGTGAGAACCGCATTTTGGTAAAGGAAGGCTTGAAAAGGATTCAACACACGAAAAACCCTGGCTTGGGGGCGCTGATCCGGGCCAACCATCTGGAGGATAAGGTGATTTCTGCTTACCATATCGGCTTTGTGCTGGGGCCCTGTATCAACGCCAGCGGCAGACTGGACACCGCAAAGCACGCGCTGCACCTTTTCGAGGCGGGGGCGGAGGATGCCGCCCGGCTGGCTGGGGATCTGGTGGCGATGAACGAAAGCCGCAAGGCGCTCACAGAGGCTGGAGTGAAACAGGCGGTAGAAATGGTGGAGCATTCTGCTATGAAGGATGACAAGGTTTTGGTGGTGTATCTGCCAGACTGCCATGAGAGCCTGGCCGGGATCATTGCCGGAAGACTCCGGGAGCGTTATGATAAGCCAGTGCTGGTGCTGACGAAAAGCGAGCAGGGTGTCAAGGGCTCCGGCCGTTCGATACCAGCCTATTCCATGTTTGAATCCCTGACGGCCTGCAGCGGTCTGCTGGACAAATTCGGCGGCCATCCCATGGCGGCGGGGCTTTCCATGCAGGAAGGACAGGTGGAGGAGCTGCGCCGTCAGCTGAATGATAAGTGCACGCTCACACCGGAGGATATGATCCCCAAGGTACTCATCGATGTGCCGATGCCGATTTCTTATATCCGCCGGGATCTGGTGGAGCAGCTGGGTCTTTTAGAGCCTTTTGGCAAAGGAAATGCCAAGCCTGTTTTTGCCCAGAAGGGGATTTTAGTGTTTGACTGCCGTGTTTTTGGACAGAATCGAAATGTAGTGAAGATGAAGGTCTCCGACGGGACGGGGAATCGCATGGACGCGGTTTACTTCGGGGAGGCAGAACCATTTTTGGAACGGGCCAAATCCAATGAGCCCATGTCTATTTTATACTATCCGTCTATTAATTCTTACCAAGGCAGGGAGAATTTGCAGATCATCATTCAGGATTTTTGCTGAACCCCTGTTACTGTTCATTCGCAAGCTTGACACTTGAAAGTGGACTGCAGGATAGATTTCAGCCCCATGCATCGAAGATGCATTTAAAATGGGCTGAAATCGTAACTGTGCACAGGATACCTGTGAACCGTTACGTAACCCTTGCACCTGCGGGGGTTGAGGGCTTTTATCATTGATTCTGGAGAAAAATAATGCTATACTAATCAGGTGATAAAAAAATCGAAAATACGACAGTCACATGGAGGATCGGGATATGAAGAAGTTAGAAGAATATGTGAGAAGTATACCGGATTTCCCGGAAGAAGGGATTATTTTCCGGGATGTAACCAGCATTTTACAGGATGCCGACGGACTGGCTCTTGCCATTGACTCTATGCAGGACTGTCTGAAGGATAAAGAAATCGATGTGATCGTGGGAACAGAGTCCAGAGGATTTATCTTTGGGGTGCCCATCGCTTATAACCTGCATAAGCCATTTGTGCCGGTGCGAAAAAAGGGCAAGCTGCCCTGTGAGACTGTGCAGATGGATTATGACTTGGAATATGGAAGTGCTACCATTGAGATGCATAAGGATGCCATCAAGCCGGGCCAGAAGGTGGCAGTGATCGACGACCTGATCGCTACCGGAGGCACCATTGAGGCGGCCATCAAGCTCATTGAAGAGCTGGGCGGTGAAGTGGTGAAGGTGGTATTCTTAATGGAGCTTGCGGGTCTCAATGGAAGAGAGCGTCTCAAAGGCTACGACGTGGAATCCGTGATCTGTTATGAAGGAAAATAATCAAAGAGCAGGTGAATGGTTTGGACGAGAGAAAAGAAGTTATTGAGCGTAAAAAACGGGAAAGCGTAAGAAAAGCAGATGCCAGTGTCAAGGCGATGCAGGATTTTACCAGCCCTTCGCAGCTGTATGAAGAGCTTATTTCCAGTGTGCGCAGATATCATCCCTCTGCGGATATTTCTCTGATCGAAAAAGCATATGCCATAGCCAGCAAGGCCCACGAAGGACAGAAGAGAAAGTCCGGGGAGCCTTATATCATCCATCCGCTGTGCGTGGCCATCATCCTGGCGGACCTGGAACTGGATAAGGAGACCATTGTTGCCGGCCTCCTGCATGATGCGGTGGAAGACACGATTATGACCACCGAGGAGATTAAAGAAGAGTTTGGGGAAGAAGTCGCCCTTTTGGTGGATGGTGTGACCAAATTGGGTCAGTTGTCCTATTCTGCGGATAAGGTGGAGGCGCAGGCTGAGAATCTTCGTAAGATGTTTTTGGCTATGGCCAAGGATATCCGGGTAATTCTGGTAAAGCTGGCGGACCGTCTTCACAATATGCGGACGCTGCAGTACATGCGTCCGGAGAAGCAGCAGGAGAAGGCCAGGGAGACGATGGACATCTACGCGCCCATCGCCATGCGCCTGGGTATTTCTAAGATCAAGGTGGAATTGGACGACCTGGCTTTGAAATATCTGAATCCCGATGTTTATTATGATTTGGTGGAGAAAATCAATCTTCGCAAGAGTGAGCGGGAGAAATTTGTCGAAGGCATCGTTCAAGAGGTGCAGAAGCACATGGACGAGGCCGGCATCGATGCGCAGGTGGACGGTCGTGTAAAGCATTTCTTCAGCATCTATAAGAAGATGGTGAACCAGGACAAGACGCTGGATCAGATCTACGACCTGTTTGCCGTGCGTATTTTAGTGGATACAGTGAAGGACTGTTACGGGGCTTTGGGAGTGATCCACGAAATGTACACGCCCATTCCCGGGCGTTTCAAGGACTATATCGCCATGCCCAAGCCGAATATGTACCAATCCCTGCATACGACACTGATCGGGCCTAACGGGCAGCCCTTTGAGATTCAGATCCGCACCTATGAGATGCACCGGACGGCAGAGTTCGGTATCGCTGCCCATTGGAAGTACAAGGAATCCTCTGACGGCAAAAAGCCCAAGGGCCAGAGCGAGGAGGAGAAACTGAACTGGCTGCGCCAGATTCTGGAATGGCAGCGGGATATGTCCGATAACCGGGAGTTCATGAGCCTTTTGAAAAATGACCTGGACCTTTTTGCGGACAACGTATACTGCTTTACGCCGGCCGGGGATGTGAAGACCCTGCCCAATGGCTCTACGCCCATTGATTTCGCATACAGCATCCACAGCGCTGTGGGGAATAATATGGTGGGGGCCAGGGTCAACGGCAAATTGGTGCCCATTGAGTATGTGATCAATAATGGGGACCGGATTGAGATTATCACCTCCCAGAATTCCCAGGGGCCCAGCCGGGATTGGCTGAAGCTGGTGAAGAGCACCCAGGCGAAGAATAAGATCAACCAATGGTTTAAGCATGAGCTGAAGGAAGACAACATCACAAAGGGCAAGGATATGCTGACGCAGTATGCCAAGATTAAGGGTATCAAGCTGGGACAGTATACCAAGCCGAAATACATGGAAGCGGTGATGCATAAGTACGGATTCCGGGACTGGGATTCTGTGCTGGCAGCGCTGGGACACGGTGGCTTGAAGGAAGGGCAGATCTTAAATAAGCTGATGGAATCCTATGACAAGGATCATAAGCAGGAGCTCACCGACCAGGAGGTATTGGAGGCCGTAAGCAGCGATTCCCAGACCAAGCCGAAGCTGGTGGGTAAAAAAGGCGGCATCGTAGTCAAAGGCATCCACGATGTGGCCGTGCGTTTTTCCAGATGCTGTAACCCCATTCCGGGAGACGAGATCGTAGGGTTTGTCACCAGAGGAAGGGGAATTTCCATTCACCGGACCGATTGTATCAATGTGATGAATATGAATGAGCTGGACCGCTCCCGCCTCATCGAAGCGGAGTGGCAGCTCCCGGAGGAAAAGGCCGGGGAGAGCTACATGGCAGAGATCAATGTCTATGCCAATAACCGCACGGGGCTTCTGGTGGATATCTCCAAGATCTTCACAGAACGCAAGATTGATGTGCGGGGAATGAACAGCCGGACCAATAAGCAGGAACGGGCGACGATCTCTCTGAGCTTTGAGATCGGAAGCAAGGAAGAGCTGAGAAGCCTGGTGGAAAAAATACGGCAGGTGGAGAGCGTACTGGATGTGGAACGTACCACCGGCTGACACAGTGGAAAAGGTGCGGCAGCCGAAAAAGGCTGGCTGCAGTGATTTGATAGAAGCGAGGAGCCTATGAAGAGACTGGAAATGCAGCAGTTGATTTTAGGAATGGTCTATACCAACTGCTATTTTTTGAAAAATAAAGAGACCGGAGAACTGTTCATCGTGGATCCGGCGGATGCGCCCCAGAAGATTGAGGCCATGGTGGACCGGATGGAAGGCAGGCCTACGGCGGTGCTATTGACCCATGGCCATTATGATCACATTTTGGCGGCCAATGCCCTGCGGGAAAAATATGGTCTGAAGATTTATGCCTGCGAAGAGGAGAGAGAATTGTTGGAGAACCCGGCGGCAAATCTGTCCGGAAGCTGCAGCGTTACTGCGGATGTATGGCTTAAGGACCAGGAAGTGTTTCAGGCGGCTGGCTTTCAGGTGCAGATGCTGCACACGCCGGGACATACCAAGGGAAGCTGCTGCTATTACTTGGAGGATGAGAAAATCCTGTTAAGCGGCGATACCCTGTTTTGTGAATCCGTGGGAAGGACGGATCTACCCACAGGCAGCACCTCTGCCATTGTGAGAAGCCTTCACAGGCTGTTAGATACCCTGCCGGACGAGGTGGAGGTTTATCCGGGCCATGAATCCATGACGACCATCGCTCATGAAAAGAGGTATAATCCCTTTGTGTAAGATTGTAATACAATATCAGGACAGAGATTTTGAACATGATGTCTATGCCCTCGTAAAAGCCTTCTATCCCGGTGCCCAGATACATACGGAGGGAGATCTCCCAGAGGATTGGGACTTATTTCTTACGGTGGAGCCGGATGCTGCTTTTACCCTGCGTCACCGGGGAGGTGGCAGAAACGGGGTACGGACTTCCCAGACAGTGCAATCTGACAGTGAACAGAAGGTTGCACTTCTTTCTTGCGAAGAAATGGATGCCCATGCCCGCCGCAAGGCCAAAAAGGATCAGGTGAAGAAAAATTTGTATCTTCTCCTTCAGTGCCATACTGGACGCAGCCTTCCTTGGGGGGATCTGACGGGAATCCGGCCGGTGAAGCTTGCTATGGGGATGCTGGAAGCCGGCATGAAAAATACGGAGATCGCCGCACATCTGCGGGAAGACTATTTTGTCAGCCCGAAAAAGACGGCGCTGGCAGTGACCATTGCCAACCGGGAGCGGGAGATTCTCAAAGACTTGGATTATGAAAATGGCTACAGTCTCTATGTGGGCATTCCCTTTTGCCCCAGCATCTGTCTGTACTGTTCTTTTAGCTCCTATCCGCTGAAGCTTTGGAGGGACAGGGTGGAGGAATACCTGGATGCCTTGTGTAAGGAAATCCGTGAGGTTTCCGGAATGATGAAGGGCAGAGTCTTAAATACCATTTACATTGGGGGAGGGACACCTACCACGTTAGAGCCCAATCAGCTAAGACGTCTGCTATCCTGTTTAGAGGAGAATTTTTCCTACAGGGATTTATTGGAATTTACCGTGGAGGCTGGGCGGCCGGACAGCTTTACCAAAGAAAAGCTTCATGCGCTTAGGGAGTTTCCGGTGACCCGGATTTCTGTCAATCCCCAGACCATGAACCAGGAGACCTTGGACCTCATCGGCCGCCGCCACAGCGTGGAGGACACCAGGCGGGCATTCGCCATGGCCAGAGAGGCAGGCTTTGACAATATCAATATGGATCTGATTGTGGGACTGCCGGGAGAAGACAAGGCCATGGTGGAGAAGACGTTAAAAGAGGTATCGCGGATGCAGCCGGATAGTCTGACCGTCCATTCCCTGGCCGTGAAACGTGCGGCCCGCCTGAATATGTTCAGGGATCAGTATAAGGAAATGACCTTTGAAAACAACCAGGAGATCATGGACAGGACTATGACCTGTGCCTATGAGATGGGAATGGGACCGTACTATCTCTACCGTCAGAAGAATATGGCCGGAAATTTTGAAAACGTAGGCTATGCAAAGGTTGACAAAGCGGGAATATACAATATACTTATTATGGAAGAAAAACAGCCGATCATCGCGCTGGGAGCGGGAGGCGCTTCCAAACTGGTCTTTGATCATGGACAGCGCATCGAGCGGGTGGAAAACGTAAAAGACGTGAAAAATTACATCGAACGCATCGACGAGATGATCGAACGAAAGCGAAGAGGCATCGAAGAATATTTGTAGAAAGAAAAGGAGGTGGCCAGGTGGCTGAAAAACAGAAAAATACTGCGCCTGAACGCATCCTGGAATATGATCTTTCTACGGAATTGAACCATGGCGTCGTGGTCAGCAATCTGGCTTACGAGGTGGCCGAGGAGATGGGGCTTGGCGGGCATTTGTGCTATGAGCTGGCCATTGCGGGCATGCTCCATGACATCGGCAAGCTCCGGCTGACCGGCTATATCAATGGCGGCGAGGTGGATCCTCTGGTGATCGAGGAGTTGAAGTATGTGCGCATGCATTCCACTTTGGGCTACGAGGCATTAAAGGATCAGGGATATTCGGACTTTGTATTGGAAAGCATTTTATACCATCATGAAAATTATGACGGCAGCGGCTATCCGTCGAATCTGCAGGGGGAGGAAATCCCCATCGGAGCCAGGATCCTGCGCGTCTGCGATGTATTTTCGGCGCTGACCATGAACCGTCCGTACCGGGAGGCGTTCGATGTGGAGACGGCGATAGAATTGATGATTGAAGAGATCAAGAATTTTGATATGCGGGTTTTTCTGGCATTTCAAAGAGTGGTGCATAGCTAAAGGAGGTTACGATAGAATGACATTGAAGAAGAAGCCGGTGACAGGGATGAAGGATATTTCTCCCAAGGAGATGGAGATCCGGAATTATGTGATGGAGCTGATCCGAAAGACCTACGGGACCTTTGGGTTTTCCGCCATTGAGACCCCGTGCGTGGAGCACATTGAAAACCTTTGCAGCAAGCAGGGCGGGGAAAATGAGAAGCTGATCTTTAAGATTTTAAAAAGAGGTGAGAAGCTGAAGCTGGAGACGGCCAAGGAAGAGGCCGATCTTGTGGACAGCGGATTGCGCTATGACCTGACGGTGCCTCTGTCCCGGTATTATTCCAACAATGCCAATGAGCTGCCTTCCCCCTTTAAGGCGCTGCAGATGGGCAACGTATGGAGAGCGGACAGACCCCAGAGAGGGCGTTTCCGTCAGTTTATGCAATGTGATATCGATATTTTGGGTGAGCCCACCTGCCTGGCGGAGATTGAATTGATTTTGGCCACCACGACGCTGCTTGGTAAGCTGGATTTTCATAATTTCACCATCCGGGTCAATGACCGGAAAATCTTGAAGGCTATGGCCCAGTACAGCGGCTTTCCGGCAGAGAGTTTTGACACGGTGTTCATCATTTTGGATAAGATGGACAAGATCGGTTTAGAGGGCGTGGCAAACGAGCTGGAAAAAGAAGGCTTTGCCAAAGAGAGCATTGATACTTATCTGGGGATGTTCCAGGAGGTGACCGGAGACATCGAGGGCGTCAGATACTTAGGTGAGAAGCTTTCAGGCGTGCTGGATGCGGATTCCGCCCAGAATTTGGAGACGATTATAAAAAGTGTGGATGCGGTGAAGACCGCAGATTTTAAGATTGTCTTTGATCCTACCTTAGTACGCGGTATGTCTTATTATACCGGACCGATTTTTGAGATCGCCATGGATGAATTCGGCGGTTCTGTGGGCGGCGGCGGCCGTTATGATGAGATGATCGGCAAGTTTACCGGAAAAGATACCTGTGCCTGTGGATTTTCCATCGGTTTTGAGCGGATCGTCATGCTGCTTTTGGAGAGAGACTATCAAATTCCAGCCTCCGGCGGCAGAAAGTGCTATCTGATCGAGAAAAATATGCCCACAGAGCATCTTCTGAAAATCCTGAAACAGGCAGAAGAAGAGAGAAGCCAGGGTGTACGGGTGAATATTTCTATTATGAAGAAGAATAAGAAATTCCAGAAGGAACAGCTGATGAGCGAAGGCTACGAGGAATTCGTGGAATTCTTTCGGGATAGGATGGAGGATAAATAAATGGCAGAATCAATGCGTGGACTGCACAGAACCTGCCGGTGTGCAGAAGTGACCAAGGAAATGATTGGCAGTGAAGTGACCCTGATGGGATGGGTACAAAAAAGCCGGAACAAAGGCGGCATCGTATTTGTGGATTTGCGCGACCGGTCCGGGATTATGCAGCTGATCTTTGAAAACGGCAGCATCGATGAGGAAGGCTTTGAGAAAGCCGGACGCCTGCGCAGCGAATTTGTCATCGCTGTGGTGGGTACCGTGGAGGCGCGTTCCGGTGCGGTGAATGAACAGCTGGCCACCGGGGCTATGGAGGTGCGCGTGCATGAGTTACGCATCCTGTCTGAGGCGGAGACACCGCCGTTCCCCATCGAAGAGAACAGCAAGACCAAGGACGAGATCCGTCTGAAATACCGCTATCTGGATTTAAGAAGACCGGACCTGCAGAGAAATTTGATGCTCAGAAGTCAGGCGGCCACTTATACCAGACAGTTTTTTGCCGGCGAAGGCTTTTTGGAAATTGAGACACCGGTGCTGACAAAGAGTACGCCAGAGGGAGCTAGAGACTATCTGGTGCCCAGCCGTGTGCATCCGGGCAATTTCTATGCGCTGCCGCAGTCTCCGCAGATTTTTAAGCAGCTGCTGATGTGCTCCGGCTATGACCGTTATATCCAGATCGCCAGATGCTTCCGGGATGAGGATTTAAGGGCGGACCGTCAGCCGGAATTTACCCAGATCGATATGGAGCTTTCCTTCGTGGACGTGGATGATGTGATCGATGTCAATGAGCGCTATCTGGCCGGACTTTTCAAAGAGGTGCTGGGTGTGGAGGTGCCGTTGCCCATCCAGAGGATCACCTGGCAGGAGGCCATGGACCGTTTCGGTTCTGACAAGCCGGATATGCGTTTTGGCATGGAGCTTTGCGATGTCACCTCTGTGGTGGCGGATTGTGAATTTGCAGTGTTTAAGGGAGCCATTGAAGCCGGCGGCAGCGTCCGCGGGATCAATGCGAAGGGCCAGGGTCAAATGCCCCGTAAGAAGATCGATAAGCTGGTGGACTTTGCCAAGGATTTCGGCGCGAAGGGCTTGGCTTATCTGGTCATCAACGAAGACGGCAGCTACAAGTCCTCCTTTGCAAAATTCATGAAGGAGGAAGAGCTTACGGCGCTGGTATCAGCCATGGACGGCCAGCCCGGTGACCTTCTGCTTTTTGCGGCGGATAAGAATAAAGTGGTTTATGATGTGCTGGGCAATCTGCGTCTGGAGCTGGCACGTCAGATGGAGCTTTTGAATAAAGACGAATACCGGTTTGTCTGGGTGACAGAGTTCCCGCTTCTGGAGTGGTCAGAGGAGGAGAACCGGTTTACGGCGATGCATCATCCCTTCACCATGCTCATGGAGGAGGATCTGCCGCTTCTGGATACCGATCCGGGAAAAGTGCGGGCTAAGGCATATGATATCGTCCTCAACGGCACGGAGCTTGGCGGCGGCAGCGTCCGTATTTTCCAGAATGATGTCCAGGAAAGGATGTTTGAAGCCCTCGGCTTTACCAAAGAAGCGGCTTATGAGCAGTTTGGCTTCCTGCTCAACGCCTTTAAATATGGTGTGCCGCCCCATGCAGGCCTGGCCTATGGACTGGACCGTCTGGTCATGCTCATGACCAAAGCGGACAGCATCCGTGAAGTGATGGCCTTCCCCAAGGTGAAGGATGCCTCCTGTCTGATGTCTGAGGCGCCTAATGTGGTCAGCGAGAAACAGCTGGAGGAATTGGGAATCGCTCTTAGAGAGGCGAATGAAGAATAAATTGCTGCTGTCCGCAGGGTACCTGCGGACAGTCATTTTTTGAGGGATAAGAGATGGAATTGACAATACAGACATTTTTGATCGTGTGTCCGCTGGTCTTTTTGGCCAGCTTTGTGGATGCCATTGCCGGAGGCGGCGGGCTGATTTCCCTGCCCGCCTATCTGTTGGCAGGGGTACCTATGCACAACGCGCTGGCCACCAATAAGCTGTCCTCAGCCACCGGCACGGTGATTTCCACCGTCCGGCTCTGCAAAAATAAATTTGTGGACTGGTCTTTGGCATTTCCGTGTATTTCCATGGCGCTGCTGGGATCCTTTGGTGGAGCGAAGCTGGCCCTGGTCACCAGTGATAAGGTGCTCAAAACAGTATTGGTGATCATTCTTCCCATAGTAGCTTTTTACGTGCTGCGGAAGAAGGAATTGGATGAGGGAGCAGAAAAAGAGGCCATCAGCCGGAAGAAACAATGGCTGATCGTAGCTGCGTCTTCTCTAGTGGTGGGCTGTTACGATGGGTTTTACGGCCCCGGCACCGGGACTTTTCTGCTGCTTTTGTATACCGGCCTGGGAAAACTGGATGTACGAAAAGCCTCCGGAACGGTGAAGCTTGCCAACCTGTCTTCCAATGTATCCGCCCTGGTGGTCTTTCTCTTTAACGACACGATTGTGATCCCCTTGGGGCTGGCTGCGGCTGTGTTCAGCGTCGCAGGGCACTATCTGGGTGCGGGGATGATCATGAAGAGCGGCAGCAGGATCGTCAAACCAGTGATTCTTGTAGTGTTGGGCTTATTATTTATAAAAATTGCCACCGGACAGTGAGCCGGTGGCTTTCTTTTTTTTCCTTTTTATTAAGGCAAAAGTATAGTTGTAAGAATCTTTCCCCTAGATTACATTAAATGTAAAAGTTGGTTACAATTATGGATGCATCGATCAGCCAACAAAAGAAAAAACGTAAGTGCCTGCTGTATGCAGCGGCACGGGGAAGGTTGGAAAAATGGAGAAAAAGTTAACAGTAAGAGAAAGTTTTCATCTCGGCAAGGGCTGGTATCTGATGATCTTTGCGATCCTGGCAATGATGGTGACCAATGCAGGAGTTAATGATGGATTGAACGTGGCTTTGCCGGCCATCGCCAAAGGCGCCGGCCTCAGCTATGAGCTGTGTTTGAGCATGGGAACCGTGGCCGGTTTCGTGGGAGTGGCCATGATGCTGGTCATCGCCAAATTCCGGGATCGCTTTGGCGGGAGAAAGGTAAGTGCGGCGCTATTTATCATCTTTGGTCTGACGTTTTATTTTCTGTTTCTGCGGGCAACGAATATTTTCATGTACGGTCTGTCTCAATGTATCATGGTGAGCTGCGGACAGGGATGCTTTTATCTGTGCACCGGTCCCATGCAGTCTGACTGGTTTCCGAAAAAAAGGGGTGTGGTCAATGGGATCAGTACCATCGGCGCCAATATCGGCACAGCTATTTTGGCGCCGCTTATGACTGTGCTGCTGACGATGGCAGAATATAAGACGAGCCTGTCTGTATTTGCGGTGGCAGCAGTGGCGTTGGGGATTTTCGCCTTTGTCGCCCTTAGAGACAATCCGCTGGAAGCAGGTGTTTATCCGGACAATGTGACGAAGGAGGTCTATGAAAAGGAGTACAAAAATCTTTCTGATCACGAGGATTACGTCAGTGACTGGACCATACCCAAGATGCTAAGATGTAAGGAGGTCTGGCTGGCGGCGGTGGTGCCGGGCTTCATCACTTTGGGGCTATTGGGAATCATCACCCAGTTTGTTCAGAGAAATACTTCCCTGGGCCTGTCCAATGAAGTGGCCATTTCCGCCATGACGGTGGCCGGACTGGTGGGAATCATCGGAAGCTATGCCATCGGTTATATCGATACGAAGCTGGGCACGAAAAAAGCATGTATGATTTACTGCGGAATCTTTGCCGTAGGCATTCTTTTTAATCTGCTGGCATCCATCTGGCTTCCGTTTGTCTATGTGTCCATTTTTATCGTAGGCTTTTCCCTGGGCGGAAGTACGAATATGTCCCTCTCATTTCCCGCCTCCATTTTCGGAGTGCTGGATTATCCGAAGGTGAACGGGGTGATCTTTCCTATCAATTACTGCATTGGATGTCTGAACTTCCTGGTCAATGCGGTGGTCATGAAGGTGACAGGAAGCCTGACCGGGGCTTATGTGGTGTATCTGTGTCTGTTCCTTATCAACATCCTCATTGTGGCCAGGACGGAAGAAGGAAAATGGGATAAGCTGGTGCATCCGGAGCTGATGACTGAGGCGAACAAAGCGGCAGGAACCGCCGGAAAATAGAATAAAGATTGGGAGCTTTGAAACAAAAAGCAGCACAACGTATGGGAACATACGAGTGCTGCTTTTTGTTGTCCTAATGTTCGTTGGGTTCTATCTGGAAAAAGTCCAAAAGCTCCTCCTTTGTCTTGAGAAATGCGGTGTCATTTAAGTTATAGGGGCCGTAATACAGCTCGTTGATCAGCCGGAAGACCAAGGAGGTGTCTTCTGGCTTGATGGCGGCCATGATCACAGTGCGGATTTTGTAAGAGTTCCAGCGGATCCGGTGCTCCAATGTGGCCACAGACAGGCAGGTCTTTTGGCTGGGCACCAGGGAATACATCAACACGACGCCGGACTGGAAGGCGAAGGGAAGTGTGGCTTCTCTTCTGAGGATATCCTCCACATATTCTAAGGAGACATAGTTTTGCTCCAGGAAATCCCCGGCCAGCAATTCGATGATGGAGACGCGGTCCTGAGCCTGGATTCGTTCATGCCATACCGCTTTTTGTATCAGCTCCAGGAAGGAGGGAAGCTCCGGCGGATAGAGGCGGTTGATCCGTTTTTGAAAAATAGTTTTTTCCAGGCTGGCCTGGTCGGCCGGCGTGAAAAATGGAGAGATTAAAAGTGTCTGGCAGTGGGGATCCTCGGTAATTCTCTTGTTGGCCGTGGTGATGGCCAGATCGACCTTGGAGAAATCGTAGCTGTCCTTGGAATAGACAGGGAGCAGGGCAGTCAGATCGATATAGTCATTGAAAGCGCTCAACAGTTTTTGTTTTAAATGCCAGGAGGCAGAGAGATTTAAGTGGCACATAATCACCGTTTTCAGCTTGGGGGAGGTCCGGTTTTGGTATTCCAAAGCGCCGGAGATACAAAAAGCCAGATACATAAGCTCCGTTTCATCCCGGTAATCCCCTGTGTATGTTAAAGCCAGCGGCTGGATCAGCAGGGCGATTTCGTATTCAATGAGCAGGTTAGACCGCGCCATATCGGTGTGTGTCTGGGCAGAATTTAAGTAATGGAGAGGCAGTGATAAATAGCGCAGATACTGCAGCAGGGTAATATAGAAATCTTCATTTTCAGAGAAATCGATCTGGTAGATCTCTTTGATCCGTGCCAGATAATCGTTGGCAAAATCCAAGGTTTCTTTGGAAAAATAATGCTTCACCGTGCCGAAATTCAGCTTGGAGGGATCCAAAAGACGGGCACAGGATACATGGAGACAGACCTCCCTTCGTTCTGTTTCGGGAAAGGTGCAGGACAGCTTTTCCTCCAGAGAGTCCATCAGGTCATCGACGGCATAGAGCGCAGTGGTGTCAAAAGAGGGAACCATATCCCGTGGTTCCAGCAGATGGCCGTCACGTATGCGGTAATAGGTGATGGCGATGGCCAGGTTTAGAATCACCATGTTGATATCCTCCATCAAAATCCCGTATTGCCGCATATGGTCATTGACCTCGCTCATGATCAGGTTGACCACATGTTCCTCCAAATATTGGTATTGATAGTAAGCATTCCCCCGGGAATTGTAATTCCAGTTTTCGGCAAAGAGCAGATTGAGGACAATGCGCCGCTTCCGTTCATCGTTTTCAAAGGAAATATGGTTTTTGGAACGGTGGAAGCAGATATGCGGGTAGGGCAGGACATATTTGCGCCGCAGGGCGGTCAGGTCATGCTCCAGGGTGGTGCGGCTGACAAACATTTCATCCTCTAAGGTATAGAGGTTGATGGGCTCCTCTGTCAGGCAGAGCCGAAAAGCCATATGGCGGATGCGGTCTTCTCTTGTGAGGAAGGATTCGCTGGCCTGGTTGAGCTCTTTGAGGAAATCTTTGTCCTCCACGCGCAGCAGGTATCCTAAGCTTCGCTTGGACAGGATACATACACCGAGCCCTTCCAGATTTTCATTGATTTCCGCCACGTCGCTGCGGATGGTGCGCGCGGATACCTGCAGATGGCTGGCCAGTTCTTGTCCGGTCACATAGTGATGCTGGTTTTGTATGTAATGCAAAAGCTTCCGCTGCCTTAGGGAAAGATTGATGGAAAGCATGGCGCTACCTCCTATAGAAGAAATGGATGAGGGATGTCTTTAATCTTATTTTAGGATTCGGGTGCCAAATGAGGGGGGAGGACAATACCTGCTCAGCCCTCCTTTTTGACACCCAAATCTATTTTAGGGAAAAAAGAGGGAAATTGTCAAGAGGATGTACATTAATTTCCGTTTTAAAACGGAAAAAAGCTGGTTGCTGGTGAGGGGGTGAATGTCATACAATGAGTTCAGAAAAATTCAGGGAGGTAATTCAGGATGAAATATGAAAGAATCAGAAAAATTGTTTTGGAAGCAATCTTAGATGCGGTGGATCAGGGTCTGATCAAGGGCACTTCCGGAAATATAGCGTTAAGGGATGAGGAAGACGATGTGGTAGCTATCACTCCTTCCGGAATCCCCTACAAAGGAATGGAGCCGGAGGACATTGCCATTGTGGATTTGGATGGAAATTGGCTGGACGGCCGTTACAAACCGTCCTCTGAGGTGCCGATGCACACAGCGGTGATGCGGGCCAGACCGGATGTGAAAGCGACCGTTCATACTCACGGCATGTTTGCCACCATTATGGCCATGGGTGAGGAAGAGCTGGAGGCCATCACGCCGCCGCAGTGTGAATTCGTCCCGGTCCGGAAGGTGCCATTTACCATGCCGGGCAGCGATGAGGTAGCCGATAAGGTGGTAGAAGCGCTGGGCGAGGACGGCAGAAGCGTCCTGATCAAAAACCATGGCATGTTCTGTTGTGGCAAAGATATGAAGGCAGCCATGTCAGCGACCGTTTATACGGAGGAAATGGCGACGACAGCATTTTATGCCAAGGTGCTGGGCAATTACGAGCCGATGCCAAAGGAAGGCGTGGATGCTATGAAAGCATTGATTGCAGCCGATAAGGCTGTCTGATCATACCGTGTGCAGATGAAGGAGGGATTGGAAAATGGCTAAGGAATTTTTTGTGAGCAGTGATGTGGTTTTTGGCAAGGATGCAGCCAAGGAGCTTCCCAGGATGCTCAAAGGCTATGAAGCCAAGCATGTGATGGTGGTCTATGACGCAGGCGTCAAGGCCGCGGGGATTGCCGAAAAGGTGCTGGCAGAAGTGAAAAAAGCGGATGTGGACGTCACAGTCTTTGATGGTGTGATTCCGAATCCCACCAATGAAGTGGTGGAGGAAGCGGCCAAGCTGGCAAAAGAGGCACAGGTGGACGTGTTTGTGGCCGTGGGCGGCGGCAGCAGCATCGATTTGACGAAGGCAGTCAATATCTTGATGACTAATGAAGGCCCCATCGGACAGTACGGTGGAATTGGCCTGGTGAAACATCCGGTGCTTCCGCTGATCGCTATCCCCACGACTGCCGGAACCTCCAGTGAGATCACCAATGTGGTGGCGCTGACGGATACCGAGGCAGTGTGCAAATATGTGATCATCGACAACAAGCTCACACCGGATAGGGTCATCGCGGATCCGGAGTTCACAAAGACGATGCCGCCCTCTGTAACGGCGGCGACCGGTATGGATGCCATCACTCATGCGGTGGAAAGCTATATCTCCAATATGGCTACGCCGCTCACAAAATACCATTCCCTCAAAGGTCTGCAGATTTTCCACAAGTATCTGCCCTTAGCAGTGGCGGACGGCTCCAATATGGAAGCCAGGGAACAGATGATGCTGGGCTGTATCATCGCAGGCTTTGGCTTTTCCAATGCCAACTTAGGTTTGGTACACGGGATCGCCCATACCTTAAGCGCTCATTTCCACCTGGCCCACGGCATGGCCAATGCTACGGTACTTCCCTATGTGATGGAGTATAATGCAGACAGCTGTCCAAGGGAAATGGTGGAGCTGGCAAAAGCCATCGGGCTTGCTGTGACCGGCGATTTGGATACAGACAAATATCTGTTGTCTAAGGAGCTTTTGAAGCTGACCAAGACGCTGGGCATTAAGACTTTGTCTGAGCAGGGAATCCGGGAGGAGGATCTTGCTATGCTGGCTGAGGACGTATTAAAGGAGCCGGTTCTCGGCTTCAATCCCAAACAGGACATCACAAAAGAGGATGTGCTCACATTGTTGAAGAAAGCAATGTAGACCGGTTTTCCAAAAGGAGATACATAATGGAAGTGAAAAATAAGACCAAATATGGGGAGAACTATCCCCACCTGTTCTCTCCTCTGAGAATTGGAAATATTAAGATGAAAAACCGTATTATCTGTGCACCCACAAGCCCCAGTATGATTGATTTGAATGGACATTTCACACCGGAAATGATTGCCTATCTGGAAGAAAAGGCCAAGGGCGGCGCCGGAGTCGTCACCTATGGAGAGGCCATCGTCCATTCCAGCACCGGGAAATCCCATAATAAGCAGCTGCAGCTGGATGCTTTTGGCGTACGCCAAGGGATGACAGAAGCGGCCAGGGCCATCCATAATGCTGGTGCTTATGCCAATATCCAGCTTTCCCACGGCGGTATGTACGGCGGTCTGGCCAGCGTGGGCGGCGACGTGGATACCTGCCGGGTGGCTTATGGTCCCAGCCATATGCAGATGCCGGCCGGAGAGGTGCAGGAGATGCCGCGGGAGATGATCTATGAGATCATTGATTCTTATAAAAAAAGCGCCAAGTTATGCAAGGAGACGGGATTTGATATGGTGCAGGTACATGCAGCCCATGGCTGGCTGTTTTCCCAATTCCTGTCACCGGTATGGAACAAAAGGACCGATGAATTCGGCGGTTCCCTTGAGAACCGGGCCAGGTTTTTCCTGATGGCGCTGGATGCGGTCCGGGAAGGGGTGGGGCCCCATTTCCCGATAGAAGCCAGGATTTCCGGCGATGATTTTTCCGAAATTGGCTTAGGCTTGGAGGATTGTATCAAGGTGGCCCAAATGATCGATGACAAGGTGGATCTGATCAACGTGTCCTGCGGAAATCATGAGGATCCGGCCATGTTCTGCCGGACCCATCCGTCCGCCTTTTTCCCAAGAGGCGTCAATGTCTATCTGGCGGCTGAGATGAAGAAACATGTGAAGACACCGGTTGCCTGTGTAGGTTCCCTGAATGATCCGGCGCAGATGGAGGAAATCATCGCTTCTGGACAGGCGGATGTGGTGGAGCTTGGGAGAGCTGTCCTGGCGGATCCGTACCTGCCCATGAAGGCGGCCTGCGGCTGTGCAGACGACATCACCCCATGTCTTAGATGCTATGAGTGTTTTGGAGCTACCGGAGAGCTGGAAATGGTGAAATGCGCGGTGAACCCCGTCATGGGAGAGCAGCTGGCGGCCAAATATCCGGCAGAAATGCCTAAGGTCAAAAAGAAGGTGCTGGTGGCCGGAGGCGGCCCGGGCGGCATGGAGGCAGCCATCACAGCGGCCAGGAGAGGCCATGATGTGACCCTTGTGGAAAAAAGCGATAAACTCGGCGGAAATCTCCACCCTGCCGGAGCGGCATATTTCAAAGAGGACATCCGCAAGCTGATTCAAGTGCTTGAGAAACGGGTGCAAAAAGCTGGGGTGAAGGTTTTGCTGAACACAGAGGCTACGCCGGAATTTGTGCGGGAATTTGCGCCGGATGCGCTGTTCGTAGCGATTGGCTCCAAGGAGCTGCGGCCGCCGATCAAAGGTCTGGATCTGCCCCATGTGGTCATGGCCATTGATGCAGAGCTGCACCCGGAGAAGCTGGGCAAAAAGGTGGTTATCATCGGCGGCGGCCTGGTGGGCGCGGAGAGTGCCGTAGGCTTCCATCATGAGGGAAAACAGTGTACCATCGTGGAAATGAAACCGGCCATCGCAGAAGAGGTAAATTCCTTCTACCGGGGTGGTCTGATGCCAGAAGTGAAGAAGGCTTGTGCCTGTTATGTGAATACCAAGGTGAAAGAGATCCGGCCGGAAGGCGTTCTCTGTGAAAGGGCGGGAGAAGAGCTGCTGTTGGAAGCGGACTCCGTGGTCTGCGCCCTGGGCTTTACTTCTCCTTATGGCGAGGTGGATGCTCTGACTGATTTGGTGGATGAATATTATATCATAGGCGACTGCCAGAAGGTAGGGAAAATCTATGATGCTATGAATACCGGCTATTATTGTGCTCTGCGGGCATAAGAGGCCGGGGAATGAAGCGAGAAAAGGGGACGATGAACGATGAAAAAAAGTATGGTTTTATGTACGCAGCTTCCCAAGAAGCGGCTGGAAGAGATTGAGAAATATTGTGACGTTACCATTGCCGGCGAACTGAAGCACGGCAAGGGCAATGTGACAGAGGAAATGACCCGTGAAGAATGTATGGGCCATGAAATTGTGGTATTGGGCGATGAATATGCAGGCGGCGATACGGTCCGCCAGTGGGCGGCCTCCGGGATGAAATTTATCGGCGTTGCCAAGGGAACGCCGGTGACGGTGGACAATGAGGCGCTCAAGGCAGAAGGTATCCAGCTGTCCTATACGCCTGGCAGGAACCGGGTGGCAGTTGCGGAATTCAATATGGGGCTGATGATCGCAGTGGCCAGAAAGCTGGCTTTAAGCGCCTGTGGACTCCAAAAGGGAGAGCATACCGGCCCGGCTAAGGAAAATATTTACGATGTGCCCGATGTGAAAAATGTCACCTTTGGGCCTTTGGATGAGAAGCATCCGTTTACCGATTATGGTATCGGTTTTGAGCTGTACGGCAAGAAGCTGGGAATCGCCGGCTACGGGGCCATCGGCAGAGAGGTTGCCCTTCGTGCCAAGGCTTTCGGCATGGAAATCCTGGCCTATGACCCTTATATGCCGGAGGAAATCATCAAAGCGGATGGAGCGGTACCGATGGATCTGGACACGATGCTGGGGGAATGTGATATGCTGAGCATCCATCTGCCAGTGCTGGATTCCACCAAAGGGATGGTCAATAAGGATTGGTTTTCCAAGATGAAACCGACCGCCTATGTGATCAACACGGCCAGAGCGGCGGTCATCGATCAGAAGGATTTTGTGGAAGCGCTGCAAAACGGCACCATCGCCGGGGCGGCCATCGATGTTTACTGGGAGGAGCCGGTGCCGGCCAACCATCCGCTGCTGTCCATGAGAAATGTGGTTTGTACTCCGCATATGGCCGGTCTGACTACCGATGTGGATCACTGGTCCGGAGAAATGATGGCCCAGGAGGTTCTCGCCTACCTGGAAGGCAAAGAACGTAAATACATTTGGAAAAGATAAAATGAGGTATAAAGGAGAAAGAGAAAATGGCACAAGGAAAAAATAAAAAGGTGATCGCCGCCGGCCTTTTGGTCATGTCTTTGACCATGGCGTGCAACAGTGCATTGGCGCCCATCCTTGCGGAAATCGGAAAATATTTTCCGGATGCAGGGGATTCCGCAATCCAGATCGTATTGACCCTGATCAACCTGACCACCCTTCCGGCAATGTTCATTGAGCCTTTGCTGGAGCCAAAGATCACCAAACGGGATATCGCTGTGATCGGTACGGTTCTTATGATGGCAGGCGGCCTGCTGCCACAGGTATTCAATTCACAGCTTTGGATGCTGTATGTGGCCAGCATCGTCATCGGTGTGGGGCTGTCTTTCGTAGTAGTTACCAGCTCTTCCCTGATTTCTGACTATTTCACCGGCCTGGAGAAATCCAGAGTCATGGGCTTTCAGTCCATCTTTGTTAGCATCGGCGGTACCATCATCGCCAAGGGTTCCGGCCTTCTTACTGCCATGGCGGGATGGAAGAGAGGCTATCTGGTATTTTTGATTGCCCTTCCCATCGTCTTAATCATCCTGTTTACCGTTCCCAAGGGAGAGACCACACCCAAGGCGGAAAAAGGAGAAAATTCTGGTATTTCCGGAAGCATGATCTACTTCGGCGTCCTCTGTCTGATCACCGGTATTTTTGTGGCTACCTTTAATACAAACATCGCCATGTACATTGACCGGAAAGGCATCGGAGATGCCAGCACAGCCGGAACCGTAGCCGCTATTATGCAGGTGATCGGTATCTTAGGCGGTCTGGTATTGGGGAACACCGTCAAAATTTTCAAACGGTTTACCATTGGAGCGGCTATCCTCTTAATGGCAGCCGGGACAGCGATGGTCGGCTTCTCCACCAGCATGCCGGTGATCTGTATCGGTGCTGCTGTGGTAGGCTTCGGTTTCGCTATCCGCAACCCGGGCGCGGTGACCTTTGCAGCCAATATGGTTCCTGCAGCGAAGGCCTCCATGGCCATTGCCATCGTATCTGCGACCTATAATGTGGGAAATTTCATCTCCGCTTATGTGGTAAACGCCATGGCAAACATCATGGGTGATGATATCGCCAACCGTTTCATCGTATCCGCAGTGGCCTTGATCATCATCGGTGTGATCGCCTGTGTGAAGGCGCCCACCACAGATGCTCAGGCACTGGATTCTCAAGGTGAGTAGTTTTTGCAAGACAAAACGGCAAGCGCATTCCTCTAAAAAAGGAGGGAGGCGCTTGCCGTTTTTATATTCCAGGAAATAGTTTATTTATTTTAAATATTGTCCGGTAATGCTTCGTTTGTCCTTGGCAAGCCCTACAGGGGTGCCCGTGAAAATGACACGGCCGCCTTTTTCACCGCCGTCTGGGCCTAAGTCGATGACCCAGTCACTGTTTTGGATGAGCTGCTGGTTGTGCTCTGCCACGACCACTGTATTTCCGGCATCCACCATACGGTCCAAAAGTGCCAGGAAATGCTCTACATCCTTGGGGTGGAGTCCGGCGGTGGGCTCATCCATCAGATAAAGAGCAGGGCGGTTTGGATCGCAGTCTAAGAGCTCCCGGGCCAGCTTGAGCCGCTGCAGCTCGCCGCCTGAGAGTGTGGTCAGCGGCTGACCCAGTTCCAGGTAACCAAGGCCCACATCCTTAAGGAGCTGGAGAGGCTCCAAGAGCTTGGGATAGGAGACGAAGAGCTCCGATGCTTCCTCGATGGAAAGTTTCAGGACATCGTGGATAGAATAGCCTTGGTATTTGACGGACAGCACGTCATCGTGGAACCGGCGTCCCTTACAGACCGGACACAAGACCTGTGTGTCTGTGAAAAAGAGCATGTGGCTGTTCACATAGCCCAGGCCTTCACAGTTTTCACAACGGCCGCCGGGCGTATTGAAGGAGAAATGCTTGGCAGTGAGGCCGGAAGCTCTGGCTGCGTCTGTTTTGGCAAAAAAAGCCCGGATCTTTGTATAGATGCCGGTGTAAGTGGCGGTGTTGGAGCGTCTCATTTTTGTGAGGGGAGACTGCCGGATTTCCACTATGCGGTGCAAGGGACTTTCTGCCGGTTGGTTTTGCGATGGCATTTTGGCCAGCTCCTCAAAGAGAAGAGTGGATTTGCCGGAGCCGGAAGGGCCGGTAACGGCAGTGAGACATCCCAGGGGAATGTCCACGGAGATGTCTTGGAGGTTATATTTGGAGGCGTTTTTTATGGAAATGACGCCGGATTTTTCGCGGAAGTGACTCCGTGGAGGCGGCGGGCAGCGAAGCCAGGCTCCGGTAACAGAAGCCTTCTCCTTTTTAATTTCTTCCAGGGTGCCCGCGGCAGTGATCTCTCCGCCATATCTTCCCGAGCCTGGTCCCATATCTATCAGATAATCGGCCCGGGCCATGAGATCCGGGTCATGTTCGATGACTAAGACGGTATTGCCCAGATCCCGCAGCTCCAGGAGGACTGTGGCCAGTCCAGCTGTGTCCTTGGGGTGAAGTCCCAGCGTCGGCTCATCTAATAGGTAGATGATGCCTGAAAGCTCGCAGTCCAGCACGGCAGCCAGCCGCAGTCTCTGCAGCTCGCCGCCTGAAAGGGTGATGATTTGCCGGTCCAAAGTCAGATAACCAAGGCCGGCCCGGAGATAATGGAGAAGCTTGGTCTGGATATCCCGCAGGTAGGCTTCCACCAGCTCTTTGTGAGCGGAAGGAAGAGAAGTTTCCAAATCCAAAACCCATTGGTACAGCTTTTCCAAGGAATACCCGGCAAGCTGTGGCAGACGTGTTCCAGCCACGGTGACACTCCGCCCGGCTTCTGACAGTCGTTCCCCATGGCATTCGGGACATTCGGTGACCTGAAAATAGGTCTCCAGCTGACTGATATCCCCTTCCTTATCCGATAACCGTCGCCAAAGGATGGGATAGATGCCGGCAAACCTTCCCTTAGCGGTGTTTTTAGGCGGTGTTATTTGGGGGTACCGTTTCTTGATAACAGGGCAATCTATGCCGTCTTCTAAGACCGCTCTTTGGACCTCGTCAAATTCTTTGACGGGGATACCCTTAGGGATAGGAATCCCGTAGTGGGTATAAGCAGCATAGAGGACCTGTATCTGATATTTTCCATATTGTTTTTCCCAATAGGTGACAGCGCCGTCTTCCAGAGCTTTGGTTTCATCCAACACGGTTTCTTTTTTTATTGTATGGGTATGTCCCAGTCCTTCGCAGGTGTGGCAGGCCCCCTCTTTGGTATTGAAGGAAAAATGTGTCCGGGTGAGCTTATCCATTTTGTGCCCGCATTCGCAGCAGTATATAGAGACAAAAAAGTCATTGCCGATTTTTCTGGTTTCTTCCTTACAGTTGGCGGAGGAGATGAGCGAGCCGCAGGACGGACAGCGGCAAAGGCCTAGTTTTTCATAGATCATCCGAAGGTCTGTGTATACATCCGTCTGGGTTCCCACGGTTGAACGGGGATTTCTGTTGGCATCGTTTTGAGTGACGAGGATGGCGGGGGAAGCGCCGCGGATCTTCTCTACCTTGGGTTTGTGGATGCCTTCTAGAGACATGGCCTCCAGATACTGCCTCTGGCATTCTTGAAACAGGACATCGTTTAGCAGGGTGGATTTACCGGAACCGGATAGGCCCGTAAATACCACCAGCTTATTTTTCGGGATACGAAGGGATATCTGTTTTAGATTTCCCTCTGACGCCCCAATGATTTCAATGTAATCCATGGTACACCTCCTGCATCTGCGCCGAAAATGGGGCGCATTCTTATGGCTTTCATTATACAGGATGGAGAGGCTTTGGGGAACCCCGGGGCAATGCCTATACAACAAAAAAGGAGCCCAAGAGGGCCCCTTTTTTCAACATTTTATTTGATTAGAGAGAGAAAACATTGATACCTAATCCCACGGATGCAGCACGACCTTAATGGCTTCCCCGGTCTTGGTCAGGGCGATGCCTTCGTTGATCTGATCCAGCGGAAGAATATGTGTGATGAATTTTTCCGTTGGGAAGGACGGGGAGATGGCCAGCTGGTAGGCTCTCTTGGACTGGCTGTAGGAAGCGCCGAAATGTCCTTTGATCCAGATGTTGTTATAGTGGATCAGGTTGCAGTCCAGCTCCGTCATGGAACCCTTAGGAACGCCGCCGAAGAAGACGACCAGCCCGCCCTTTTTCACCATATGGATACTCTGGGTCTGGGTGGCGTTGGCGGGGGTGGCAGAGATGACCTTGTCTGCGCCCTTGCCCCCTGTCAGCTTACGTACCGCGGCAATCGGATCCTCCTTGGCGCTGTTTACGGTGATGTCCACGCCGAAGCTCTTCGCCATTTCCAGGCGGCTGTCATTGAGATCCAGCATGATGACCTTCTGTGCCCCGCGGATTTTAGCAAGCTGGGCCATAAAGCAGCCGATGGGGCCGGCGCCTATGATGACCAGTGTATCTGGGTATCCCACCTGGACGTTTTCCAGACAGGCGAAGACAGAAGTCAAAGGCTCCCCTAAGCTGGCAGCTTCATAGGTTACACCTTCGGGGATCTCATAGATGCCGCCCCGGCGGATCTTTTCTCCGGATACGGCCACATACTGGGCAAATCCGCCGGTTCCGGAAAGAGAGCTGACCTCGTGATTGGAGCAGTTTTCACTGTGTCCGCTGATGCATTCGTCACATTCCATACAATAGGTGCCGGGGAACAAAAAGAGACGATCTCCGACTGCATATTTTGTCTGCTTGCTGCCGGTTTCCTCTACGACGCCCACGATTTCATGACCGTAAATAAAGGGATAATTTCCTTTTCTGGAATCGCTGGTCAGATTGCGGATATCGGAACCGCACAGGCCGACGGCCATGATCTTTAAGAGCAATCCGTCTTCGGGGCACTGGGGTCTCTCCACCATTTCCACCCGGATGTCACCGGGTCCATACATTAAGGCTGCTTTCATTTTCATAATAGAAATATCTCCTTTCAAAAGCTTATGAGAAAAGTATACGGATTCCTCTTTATACAAGCAAACGCATAATTGCCGTATAGATGCGGCAAGTTATTTTCCGGCAAAAGCGAAAGGACAGTTAGGGTTTCATTTTTTTTCCGCTTCCAATAGGAAATTAGTGTTTTGTGCAATGCGGCAATTTTTGCTATTCTTTAAGAAAGGATTTGGGTGACCCAAAGGGGACAGATATGGTAAGAGGACCATATCTGCCAATCCCTTTAGCGGACCCAAATCAGTTTGAAAGGCAAGAGAAATACAGTTTCTGATCAACGGAGGAGAAGTAATATGGGTAAAATAGAAAATTATTTGCTGGGAATGGACTGCGGTACAACAAATATCAAGGCTATTATAATGGCAGAGGACGGAACCGTGGTGGCGGAGGAGAGCCGCCCCAGCCGCTTTTTGACGCCTGGTCCCAATATGCAGGAG
>JBMNRL010000031.1:0-33107 GCA_050944615.1 Blautia sp. | reverse complement strand
TTTTTGTTTTTAGTCATTTATATTTTGGCTGGCGGGATTCCGCATCTGACGGCGGAGCAGTTTTCCTGGACGTACAATTCAGAAAATGTGTCCATGATGCCGGCTCTTATCAATACGCTGCTCATGACGGTGCTGGCGCTTTTGATCGCTGGCCCTCTGGGAATCTTTTCTGCCATTTATTTGGTGGAATATGCCAGGAAAGGCAGCCGGATTGTAAAAGTGATCCGTATTACGGCAGAGACCTTGTCCGGAATTCCGTCCATTGTCTATGGGCTGTTCGGCATGCTCTTTTTCGTCACTGCTCTAAAATGGGGATATTCTCTGCTGGCAGGCGCATTTACCCTGGTGATCATGGTGCTGCCGCTGATTATGCGGACGACGGAGGAGGCCCTTTTGGCTGTTCCGGACACATACCGGGAGGCCAGTTTTGGGTTGGGAGCCGGAAAGCTGCGCACGGTATTTCAGATTGTGCTGCCAAGCGCAGTGCCAGGGATTCTAGCCGGGGTGATCCTGGCCATCGGGCGTGTGGCAGGGGAGACGGCAGCGCTGATCTATACCGCCGGCACGGTGGCCCAGATTCCGGACGGCTTCTTTGGCTCCGGCCGTACGCTGGCGGTTCATATGTATGCTTTGTACAGTGAGGGCCTGTATATGGACCAGGCGGCGGCCACAGCGGTAATCCTGCTGCTTCTGGTACTTTTCATCAACTGGGCCTCCGGCAGAATAGCAAAACGGATTATGAAAGGATAGAGGATATGACAGAGGCAAAGAAAGAGCTCAAAAAGATTGGCATCCGCCATTTGGATTTGTATTATCAGGAGTTTCATGCGCTCAAGGATATCAATATGGAGCTTCCCCAAAAAAAGATCACTGCTTTCATCGGTCCCAGCGGCTGTGGAAAGTCCACGCTGTTGAAATCCCTGAACCGTATGAATGATCTGGTGGACGGCTGCAGGATTACCGGAGAGGTGACGCTGGACGACGAAGATATTTACCAGGGCATGGATGTGAACCTGCTGCGCAAGCGGGTGGGGATGGTGTTTCAAAAGCCCAACCCGTTTCCCATGAGCATTTATGACAATATTGCATTTGGGCCAAGAACCCATGGGGTGCGAAGCAAAGCAAAGCTGGATGACATTGTGGAAAAGTCCCTTAGGGATGCTGCCATTTGGGATGAGGTAAAGGACCGGCTGAAAAAAAGCGCCCTTGGCCTGTCCGGCGGCCAGCAGCAGAGGCTTTGTATCGCCAGGGCCTTGGCAGTGCAGCCGGAAGTGCTTCTGATGGACGAACCCACCTCCGCCTTGGATCCCATTTCCACCTCCAGAATTGAAGACCTTGCTGTGGAGCTGAAAAAAGATTATACTATTGTCATGGTGACGCACAACATGCAGCAGGCGGCGCGTATTTCCGATAAAACGGCCTTTTTCCTGTTGGGAGAAGTGGTGGAATACGATGAGACAGAGAAATTGTTTTCCATGCCCTTTGACAAACGGACGGAAGACTATATCACAGGGAGGTTTGGATGATATGAGGAATCGTTTTGAGGAACAGCTGGAAGAGCTGCATGTGGAATTGACCGGCATGGGGGCCCTCTGTGAGAAGGCCATCGGCAATACGTACCGGGTCCTGATGGAAGAGGACCGTTTTGCGGCTAGGGAGATCATAAACACGGACAATGAGATCGACCAGGCGGAGCGGGAGATCGAAAACCTGTGTCTGAAGCTTTTGCTCAAGCAGCAGCCGGTGGCCAGGGATCTGCGGAAAATATCAGCGGCGCTGAAAATGATCACAGATATGGAACGGATCGGGGACCAGGCGGCGGATATCGCTGAGATCGTGGATACCGCCAAGCTAAAGGCTCCGGGAGAGGAAATTCCCTTAAAGCAGATGGCGGAGGCGACGATGCGGATGGTCACGGAGAGCATCGATGCTTATGTCAAACAGGACTTATCCATTGCCAGGAAGGTGATTGGAGATGACGATATCATCGATGAGCTGTTTGTGCGCACCAGGGAGAAGCTGACGGATTTTATGGAAAAGAAAGCAATCCGCGCGGATTATGCCATGGATCTTTTGATGGTGGCAAAATATTATGAGCGGATTGGCGACCATGCGACCAATATCGCGGAATGGGTGGAGTTTTCCATAACCGGCGTCCATAAGGAAGCGTTAGACGGAAGGGAAACACGAACATGATCTATTGTGTGGAAGACGAGAGAAATATCCGGGAATTAATTGTATATACATTGGAATCCAGCGGATTTGCTGCCAAAGGGTTTGAAAACGGCGAGGCACTATATGAGTCCCTCCGTCAGGAGACACCTCAGTTAATCTTGCTGGACATCATGCTGCCCGGAGAGGACGGCATGAGCATATTGAAGAGGTTAAAAAGTGATCTGCAGACCGGAGAGATTCCGGTGATCCTGGTGACTGCCAAGGGGGCGGAATATGATAAGGTGCTGGGCTTGGATATGGGGGCGGATGATTATATTGTCAAGCCCTTTGGAATGATGGAGCTGGTGGCCAGAGTGAAGGCTCTCCTGCGCAGGAGCCAGAAATCCAAAGATACTCAGGATTACGTTCTAGGGGATTTGCGGATGCAGGTGGACCGGCATGTGGTGACGGTACAGGGGGAGGCGGTGTCTTTGACCTTTAAGGAATTTGAACTGCTTAAATACATGCTGGAGAATCCGGGGATTGTGCTGAGCCGGGATCAGATCCTGGCCCGTATCTGGGGATATGAATTTGCAGGGGAGACCCGGACGGTGGATGTGCATATCCGGACCCTTAGGAAGAAGCTGGGTCCCTGTCAGGACTTGATTGAGACCATTCGAGGCGTGGGCTACCGCATGGGAGGCTGAGGATAGATGAGAGAAAAGATATTAAAAAGCATGACGGCATTTATCGCCGCCTCTATTTTGCTGACCTTTTTGTTCCTGATGGGCTTGATGTACCGCCAGGCGGATGAGCAGATGCGGGAAAGCGTGCAGAATGAATCCGGCTATATCTGCCAGGCCATCGAGCGGGCGGGGACGGCATATTTGGACGATACGGTGGGAAATCTCACCAGCAGCCGCATCACGCTGATCAGCTCCGGGGGAGAGATCCTCTATGACAGTGTGAAGGATGCCGAAGCAATGGAGAACCACAAGGACCGGCCGGAATTCATTCAGGCGGCCAAAGAGGGAGTGGGAGAATCCACAAGACTTTCCGCGACCCTGGGGAGGACGACCTATTATTATGCGGTGCGGTTAGACGGCGGGGATATCCTCCGGGTGGCCAAGACGACTAACAGCGTGTTTATGACCATCAGGGATTCCATCGTGCCGTTGGGACTGATTTTTGTCATCCTGACCATACCAGCCATCCTGCTGGCCAAGAAGCAGACGGAGCGCCTGGTGCAGCCGGTGAATCAGCTGAATCTGGAGCAGCCCTTGGAAAATGATGTCTATGAGGAACTGTCTCCGCTGCTGCATAGGATCAATAAGCAGAATGAGCAGATCGCGGCGCAGATGCAGGAACTAAAAAACCGGGAAGAGGAATACCAGGCGATCACCGAGAATATGAAGGACGGCCTGGTGGTGACCAACCGTTCCGTGATCCTGTCCATCAACCGTTGCGCGGCCAATCTGTTTCATCTGACCAAGGACGAGTGCCTGCAGCAGAACATTCTTGTGTTGGGACGGAGCCTGATGATCAAGGAGTGTCTGGAGCGGGCTCTGGAGGGAGTCTCCAATCACCGGATGGTAACCTTAGATGGGCGCAGCTATCAGGTGTTGGGAAATCCGGTCCGGGTGGATGGTATTGTGGAGGGCGCCGTGCTCTTCTTGCTGGATATGACAGAGAAGGAGGAGACCGAGCGGATCCGGCGGGAGTTTTCTGCAAATGTTTCCCACGAGCTGAAGACCCCGCTGATGTCCATCATGGGGTATGCGGAGCTGATGATGAACCACCTGGTTAAGCCCCAGGATCAGGATGAATTTGCAGGCCGTATTTACAAAGAAGCCAAGCGTCTGTCCACCTTAGTGGAGGATATTATCAAGTTGTCACGCCTGGACGAGGGGCAGGTACAGGATTTCCACGAAAAAGTGGATATGTGGTCTGTGGCCAAGGATGTGCGGGAACATTTAAGCGAACAGGCCCATGCACAGAAGCTGCACTTTTCTCTGGAGGGAGAGCCCTTCATCATGGAGGGAAATACCAGGATTCTGTATGAGATTTTGTATAATCTTTGCGACAATGCTATGAAATATAACCATCCAGACGGCGAGGTGACCGTACATCTCAACCAAAAGGACGGAGAAGCTGTAATCATGGTGGAGGATACCGGCAGCGGGATTCCCAAAGAGGAGCAGGAGCGCATTTTTGAGCGCTTTTACCGGGTGGATAAGAGTCGCTCCCGCCAGGTGAACGGAACCGGGCTGGGGTTGTCCATCGTCAAGCATGGCGTACAGCTTCACAATGGCCGTATCCAATTGGAAAGCGCACCGGGAGAAGGGACGAAGATTTCCGTGTACTTTCCGGTCCGGAGTCATGAATAAATATACCAAAAGCCGTCCATAATAAGGAAAAAAGAAAGGGGATCCTTATGAGACGGCGAATGATCATGCTGGGATTGCTCCTTGTGGGGCTGTCGCTGTTTAGCGGCTGCAAAAAGGAAGAAAAAGAACATAAAGGCGAGCTGGTCTGCTCGGAATACACAGGGCCAGCCGCAGACGGAGAATCCTGTTCGCAGGATTCTTTTTGCTTCATAAGGAAATTGCGCCTTTTGAAATAAAAAGTTGTTTGATTTGAGCATAGCGTTTTCCAGCCTATCCTGTCAAATAAAGGCGTTCTTAGCTTTACTTCTTTGGTGTATTTTGATATTATAAATCCATATGAGCATTATAAAAAGGATAAGAATGCTCAGTATTCTTAAGAAAAAATTCCGGCCGCGATGGCCCGGAATGATAAGGGGGATATCAGATATGAGAGCTTGCGGCGTATTGCTGCCAATTTCCAGCCTGCCCTCCAGGTTCGGCATCGGCAGTTTTTCCAAGGAAGCCTATCAGTTTGTGGACCAGTTGATCGCTGGTGGCCAGAGGTATTGGCAGATTCTTCCGCTGGGGCCTACCAGCTATGGGGACTCACCCTATCAGTCTTTTTCCACTTTTGCTGGGAATCCCTATTATATTGACCTGGAAATCCTGATCCGGGACGGACTTCTGACAGAGGAAGAGTGCAGTGCGTATGATTACGGCGGAAGTGAAAGCTATGTGGATTATGATAAGATCTATGAGTCACGGTATCCGCTGCTGCGCAAGGCGTATGAGAGATATGACCTGTCTATCGACCCGGAGTTTGGCACCTTTGTCCGGGAAAATGGGTTTTGGCTGGAGGATTATTGCCTGTACCGGGCCATCAAGGATGACCAGCAGGGCAAGAGCTGGGATCAGTGGCCCCAGGGACTGAAGGACCGCCATCCGGGCGAGCTGCAGGTCTGCCGGGAGAAGCTGGCAGATGATATCCAATTCTACCGCTTCTTACAGTATTTATTCTATAAGCAGTGGAATTGGCTGAAAAATTATGCCAATGAAAATGGTGTGAGAATCATCGGGGATTTGCCGATTTATGTAGCTTTTGACAGCGCGGATACCTGGTCCAATCCGCTGTTGTTCCAGTTTGACGAGGAAAACCGGCCGGTGGCCGTGGCAGGCTGCCCTCCGGACTATTTTGCACCGAAGGGACAGCTCTGGGGAAATCCGCTCTATAGCTGGGAATATCACCGGGCCACGGATTTTTCTTGGTGGGTGCGGCGTATGCAGCATTGCTTCCGCATGTATGACGTGGTGCGCATTGACCATTTCCGGGGATTTGATGAGTATTACTCCATCCCCTACGGTGACGAGACTGCGGAATTCGGCCATTGGGAAAAAGGGCCGGGGCTGGAGCTATTCCGGATGCTGAAGGAGCGGCTGGGAAATCTGCCGGTCATTGCCGAAGATCTCGGCTTTTTGACAGATTCCGTACTCCAGTTGGTGAAGGACACTGGATTTCCGGGGATGAAGGTGCTGCAGTTCGCCTTTGACAACACAGAAAACAGCCTGTATCTTCCGCATAAGTATACGAACAATTGCGTGGTCTATACGGGAACCCATGACAACGATACGGTGAAGAGCTGGTATGGTTCTTTAAATGACCACGATCTTCAATTTGCCAAGGACTACATGAACACAAAGGAAGATATCACGTTGGATGAGGCGGTCTGGGCACTGATTCGGCTGGCCGTTGCCAGTACGGCAGATACGGCTATTGTACCGCTGCAGGATTACCTCTGCCTGGACAGCGAAGCCAGGATGAACACGCCTTCTACTGTGGGGAACAATTGGAAATGGCGGATGACGAAGGACCAGCTCACCAGAGAGGTGATCGAGCAGATGCGTCATTTGGCAAAATTATATGGAAGAATATAGAAAATATGAAAAAATTATTGAGATACCTTCGAGGGTATTATAAAGAATCGGTATTAGCGCCTCTTTTTAAAATGCTTGAGGCTACCTTTGAGCTGATCGTGCCGCTGGTCATGGCCAGCATCATCGATGTGGGAATCGCAAATAAGGATGAGGCTTATATTTGGAAAATGTGTTTGGTGATGGTGGCGCTGGGCGTGATCGGTCTGGTCTGTTCCCTCACAGCCCAGTATTTTGCGGCGAAGGCGGCTATGGGCTTTTCCACCGCCCTGCGGAAAAATATGTTTGCCCATATCAATACGTTATCTTACCGGGAGCTGGATGTGCTGGGAACGCCTACCTTGGTGACGAGGATCACCAGCGATATCAATCAGGCGCAGACAGGCGTGAATTTGGTGCTCCGCTTGTTTTTACGTTCTCCGTTTATAGTCGTGGGGGCGGTGATCATGGCGTTTGCCATCGACGTCAAGGTATCGGTGATCTTTTTTATCGCCGTGCCGCTGATTTCTGTGGTGATTTATTGGATCATGAAATGGACGGTGCCCATTTACAAAAAGGTCCAGTCCATGCTGGATCGGATTTCCCTGATTACCAGGGAGAACCATGTGGGTGCCAGAGTGGTCCGGGCCTTTGGCAGACAGCGGGAGGAGATGGAGGATTTCACGGAAGCCAACGAGGCCTTTACCCAGATTCAGGTAAAAGCAGGGAAGATTTCCGCACTTTTGAATCCGGCGACCTATGTCATTATGAACCTGTCTATCGTGGCGATTTTGGTCTATGGAGGTCATGGGGTTGATAGCGGCCGTATCAGCCAGGGGCAAGTGGTGGCCCTTGTCAATTATATGACGCAGATCCTATTGGCGTTGCTGGCCCTGGCCAATCTCATCGTGGCGGTGACGAAGGCTACGGCTTCCGCATCCAGACTCAATGAGGTGTTTGAGACGGCGACTACCTTAGAGGAAAAGGGAGATGACATTTTGGCGCAGGACGGACCTGCGGATGTGGAATTTTCTCACGTGACCTTCACATATGCCAACGCTTCACAGCCGTCCTTGGAGGATATCACCTTCCGGGCGGAGGGCGGCGAGACCATCGGCATCATTGGTGGAACCGGTTCCGGAAAATCTACGCTGGTCAACCTGATTCCGAGGTTTTATGACGTGCAGCAGGGAACAGTGAAGGTGGGAAACCGCCCGGTGGATGCATACTCCTTCCGGGGGCTTAGGGGGCAGATCGGGATTGTGCCCCAGCACGCGGTGTTGTTTGCGGGAACCATCCGGGAAAATATGCAGTGGGGAAAAAGAGATGCCACGGATGATGAGATTTACCGGGCATTGGAAATCGCCCAGGCCAGGGAATTTGTGGATGCCAAGCCGGAAAAGCTGGATACCATGATACATCAGGGGGGCTCCAATCTCTCCGGCGGGCAGCGGCAGCGTCTGACCATTGCCAGAGCTTTGGTGGGCAGTCCTAAGGTGCTGATTTTAGACGACAGTGCGTCCGCATTGGATTTTGCCACGGATGCGGCTCTGCGCCATGCGATCAAAAGCCAGACCAAAGGTATGACCGTATTTTTGGTTTCCCAGAGGGCATCCTCCATTAAGCAGTCTGACCGGATTCTGGTTTTGGATGACGGTTTGCTGGCCGGATGGGGGACGCATAAGGAATTGCTGCAGAATTGTCCGGTCTACCGGGAGATCTGCCTTTCCCAGTTGTCAGAACAGGAGGTGAACCGTCCATGAAAAAACACCAGGATACGATCCGTCGGGTTTTGATACTGACGAAGGCCTGTCGGGGGAAGATTATAGGAATGCTTTTGCTGGCGGTGGTGACGGTCGCCTGTACTTTGTATGCGCCGATTCTGATCGGACGGGCCGTGGACCAGATCGTGGGTCCTGGCCAGGTGGATTTTACGGCTATGTTCCGGGTCCTGCTGGTGTTGGGAGCCGTCATTGCAGGAACAGCCGTTTCCCAATGGCTGATGAACCTTCTGACCAATCAGGTGACTTATCAGGTGGTCCGGGATATCCGCAGCCAGGCCTTTGCCCATTTGCAGCAGGTGCCGGTCAGCTATATCGACCAAAACCAGCCGGGGGATATTTTAAGCCGTATTGTTACGGATGTGGGGCAGTTTTCGGATGGTCTTTTAATGGGTTTTACCCAGCTGTTCACCGGTGTGATCACCATTGTGGGAACCATCGCTTTTATGTTTTCCATCAATGCGAAAATTGCCCTGCTGGTTATTTTGCTCACCCCGGTTTCTCTCTTTGTGGCCGGGTTTATCGCCAGCCGTACCTACCATATGTTTCAGGTGCAGTCTGAAAAAAGGGGAGAAATGACCTCTATGGTAGAGGAATTGGTGGGCAATCAAAAGATCGTGCAGGCCTTTTCTTATGAAGACCGGGCGATGGAACGGTTTGACCAGGTCAATGAGGAATTGAGGGTATGGGGTATCAAGGCCCTGTTCTTTTCTGCCATCAGCAATCCCTCCACCCGCTTTGTCAATGGACTGGTGTATACTGGCGTGGGGATTTTGGGAGCGTTTACGGTGATTTCCGGAGGGATGACCGTAGGACAGCTCACCAGCTTTCTCAACTATGCCAACCAATATACCAAGCCCTTCAATGAGATTTCCGGAGTGGTGACAGAATTGGAAAATGCGTTGGCCTGTGCCCGACGGATTTTCGATTTCATCGATACGCCATCCGTGGAGCCGGACAGCCCGGATGCCGCAGAGCTGACAGAGGTGGACGGAAGCCTCTCCGTGGAGCATGTCTCTTTCTCTTACCGCAAGGATACGCCGCTTCTGCAGGACATCAGCATTCAAGTGAAGCCCGGGCAGCGCATTGCCATCGTAGGGCCCACCGGCTGCGGCAAAACGACCATGATCAATCTGCTGATGCGGTTTTACGATGTGGATGAAGGGACGATCCGTATCAGCGGCCATCCGTTAAGGGAGATCACCAGAGATAGTCTGCGCCGGAATTTTGGCATGGTTTTACAGGAAACCTGGCTCAAGGCGGGGACGATCCGGGAAAATATCGCCTATGGTAAGCCAGATGCTTCATTGGAAGAGGTGACTGAGGCAGCGAAAAAAGCCCATGCCCACAGCTTCATCCGCAGGCTTCCCAAGGGCTATGATACGGTAATTGCAGAGGATGGCGGAAATATTTCCCAGGGACAGAAGCAGCTTTTGTGCATCGCCAGGGTGATGCTGATGCATCCGCCTATGCTGATCCTGGATGAGGCGACTTCCTCTATCGATACTAGAACGGAAGTGAAGGTCCAGAAAGCATTTGAAGAGCTGATGGAAGGCAGGACCAGCTTCATTGTGGCTCACCGTCTGTCCACCATCCAGGAAGCAGATTTGATTTTAGTGATGAAGGATGGTAATATAATGGAACAAGGCAGGCACCAGGAGCTGCTGGCGAAGGGCGGATTTTATGCGAAGCTCTATGAAAGCCAGTTTGCAGTTTCCTAAAGACCTGTGGAATACATGAGCTGAATAGGAAGACAAAGGAGAACAAAACAAATGAACAAGACGAAATTAGTGATCCGGATACTGGCAGGGCTCTATCTGCTGTACAGCGCTTACAGCCTGGGTAAGGCTTATCTTAGCGGCCAGACTGCCAGCATCCCCATCATTGTGGCAGCAGTGGTGTTCCTGGTATTTGGGGCATCCTTTATCGTGACAGGATTGAGGGATATGAAGCGCCTGTCTGTTATGGAAGCGGAAGCAGCCCAGCAGGAAGCCAAAGAAGCTCAGGAAGAAGAGCCGGAAGCCATCGAGGAGGCCGAACCGGAAGAGACCCCGAAGAAAATGTCTATCAGTGAGAAGGCCAGACTGACGGCGAACCTGGTGGAAGACGGAGCCGAAGAGGAAACCGTGGAGCCGGCGGAGACGGAGCCGGAGAAAACCGAAGAATAAGTGTTGCTTTAGAGCAGGGAAGCCCCCAAAGAGGCGCGGTAGATGCCGCGATCTCTTTGGGGGCTTCTTGGTGTGGCAAAACCTGATACTTACCGCCGCCGCCTTTTTTTCGGCGCAGCACCGCCGGGCAGCAGGCGGATGGTGGTCCAGCAAAAGATCCGCACCACCATGATGCCGATGAAAACACCGATGCTGTCGATGAATACATCTCTAGGTGACGGGCCGCGCCCGGCCACAAAGGACTGGTGGTATTCATCCAGACAGGCAAAACCGACGCAGACGCTGCCGGCTAAGAGCAGCAGCCAGATTCCCCGCAGTCCGTAGACGTATAAAGGGAAAGAAACAGCTACCGCCAGACAGAAGTACTCTGTCATATGTGCTAATTTACGTACCTTCGGATGGATCCGGTCGGCGTAATAGCTCACCGTCGATTCATCCATTCCCAAATCCATGATTTCATTTCCGATGCTGACAATCTTATGGCTCACCTTATAGCTCAAGTTCGCAGACACCTCCCCGGTCTGCGCCGAAAATGTGAAGATGGCGTACATCAATAGGATTGCCGGCAGGAAAGAAAATGGTTTTAACAGCATGATCATTATTTTTTTCATGGAGCTAATATATCATCTTTTCGGGAATGTGTCCACTTCCTGCCACTTTTTTCCTCCTTTTCTTCTGTACTAAAAACGGATTGTCCTCATATATTTACTGTAAAGGGGGGCGTGGACAAGTGGTGAAAAGGCAGATCACAGGACTGTTTGCGGCAGGCATCCGAAAGGCTTTGGAGGCAGCACCGCTGGACTTTGAAGAAGTTTATGAGATGCGTCTGCGCATCCACAGGCCCCTGCTTTTGGCGGCGGGTGGAAAGGAGCATTTCTTAGCCCGCCGGGGCGGAGTGACGGATCGGCTGGAGGAGGCTTATCTGGTCAGCGAAGAGGAGCTTCGGGAAACCTTGGAATATGTGGCTGGGTACTCGCTGTATGCATTTGAGGAAGAGCTGCGGCAGGGATTTTTGACCGTACAGGGTGGGCACCGGGTGGGGGTGGCTGGCAGCGTGGTCTTAGATGGCGGCCATGTCAGGACCATATCTCCGGTGACCTGCTTGAATGTCCGTCTGGCCCATGAGAAAAAGGGGTGTGCGGATGCAGTCATGCCTTGGATTCGGGACAAGAGGGGAATCCGCCACACGCTCATCGTTTCACCGCCCAGGTGCGGCAAGACGACGCTTCTTCGGGATGCAGTCAGACAGATATCCGACGGTGGCAGAGGTTTTCCGGGCTATACGGTGGGCGTGGTGGACGAGCGCAGCGAGCTGGCTGGCTGTTACCGGGGCATTCCTCAAAATGACGTGGGGTTGCGCACGGATGTGCTGGATGCCTGTCCGAAGGCGGAAGGCATGATGATGCTGGTACGTTCCATGTCGCCCCAGGTGGTGGCGGTGGATGAGTTGGGAAATTATGAGGATATCCACGCCATCGAGACTGTGATCCACTGTGGCTGCCGCCTGTTGGCCACCATGCATGGGGATTCCTTGGAGGATATCCGGAAAAAACCGCTGATGGAGCGGCTGATGAAGGAACAGGTATTTGAACGGTATCTGGTGCTGAAGGGAGGGGCCAGAGCCGGAGAAATTGCGGGAATATACGACGGAAGGGGAGAACAAATCAGAGGGGAGTAGGGGCTTAGAATGTTGCGGTGGATTGGCTGCGGCCTGTTGGTCATAGCGGGTACGGGATTGGGATTTTATTACAGTGGACAATGGACAAAGCGTTTGGAGCTGCTAAAAAGAGTGCACCAGATGATGAATCTGCTCAAGGGGGAGATTTCGTATGGGAGCCTCCCGCTTCCGGACGCTTTTCTGCGGATTGCCAAGCGGATTTCTCCGCCGTTGTCTGATTTTTTGGTTTCTCTGGGGCGAAGGATGAAGAGCCGGCCGGGGGAACCTTTTTCTGACTTGTTTTCGGCGGAGGTGAGACGCTGTTTATCCGGGAGCGCACTGACGAAGGAGGATTTGGAGCAGCTGGAGGACCTGGGACGGCATCTGGGATATCTGGACCGCCAGACACAGCTTAGGACCCTGGATTTGTATACCCACAGCCTGGAGGATACCATACAGGCGCTGAAAGAAGAGCTGCCTGGCAGAAAAAAGGTATATCAGAGTCTGGGGATCATGGGCGGGTTGTTTCTGGCAATTCTGCTGGTATAGAGAGCGGCATCGCAAAGGATGCCGGGGAGGTGCCGTCTGCCTGCGCCAATACGATTTGTGCTGTCTGCGGCCAGTTTCTATGAAAAAAAGCAAAGGAGGAATGTCCTTGGAAGTCAGTATCATATTTAAAATTGCGGCGGTGGGTATTCTTGTGTCCGTACTTTCCCAGGTTTTAAAGCACAGCGGAAGGGAAGAACAGGCATTTCTGACGAGTCTGGCGGGACTGATCCTGGTGTTGTTCTGGATACTTCCGTATATCCGTGATCTGTTTGAAAGCATTCAGGAATTGTTTTATATCAGCTGATAAGGAGGGGATGGCATGGAAATGGTCCGGGTATCCATACTGGGCATTGCGGGTGTGTTGCTGGGCTTTCTTTTGAAGGGCACAAAGCCGGAATATTCGGTCTATATCTCCTTGGGTATGGGCATCTGTATTTTGGCTTTGGCGGTGAGCAAATTGGGATATCTCTTTTCCTCCATGGAAAAGATCCGGTCCTATCTGCCCATCGACAGCAGCTACCTGGCGGTGATTCTGAAAATGATAGGGATCGCCTATATCGGCCAGTTCTCAGCGGGCATATGCAGGGATGCGGGATTTTCAGCGATCGCCGGACAGATCGAGCTGTTCGGGAAGCTGGTGATCATGACCCTTAGCATGCCGGTGCTTCTGGCGTTACTGGAGACGGTGCATGGGTTTTTGGCATAATAGAAGATGGGGGATGTCTTTGCTGGTGCTCGTGGTTTTTCTTCTCTTTTGTCCGTTATCGGCCAGGGCTGCGGGGACAGAGGCAGAGGACACGGCAGAAAATGAATTGGGTGTGGCAGGGGAAATGATGGAGGACATGGAGCTTGACCAGCTCCAGGAGCTGCTGGACGGGATGCTGGGAGAAGAACAGTTTTCCCTGTCCGGAGCGCTTGGCCGTCTGATCCGGGGAGAGGAAGCCATTTCCTGGGACTATGTCCTGCAGTTGGTGCAGGGTGTCTTTTTTTCCCAATGGAACCGGGAACGTTCCTTGGTGATGCAAATTTTGCTGCTCCTGATTGCAGCGGCAATTTTTACCAATATTTCCCGGGTTTTTGAGCAGGGGCAGATCGGGGAAATCAGTTTTTATGTGGTTTATCTGCTGTTGTTTATGTTATTGGTAGAGGCTTTTGAGACATTGAGCGTACAGCTCTCCGAAAATCTGACGGCGGTCACCGCTTTTATGAAGGGTCTGGCCCCTGCCTATTTCGTGGCAATTGCCGCTTCCACTGGGACCACTACGGCCACTGTGTTTTATCAGGTCGTATTGATCCTGTCGGGGATGATCCAGTGGGTTATGCTGACTTTTTTGCTTCCGGGCACCAACCTCTATGTGCTCCTTCAGCTGGTCAATCATCTGTCCAAAGAGGATATCTTATCCAAAATGGCGGAGCTTTTGAAGACTGTCATTGAATGGGCGCTGAAGACCATGCTGGGGATTGTGGTGGGGATGCAGGTGGTACAGGGTCTGATCGCACCGGTAATGGATTCCCTGAAGCGTTCAGCCATCGGCAAGACGGCCAGCGCTATTCCCGGAGTGGGCGGGGCCATTAACGCGGTGACGGAGATTGTGCTCACCAGTGCGATCTTGGTCCGGAATTGTCTGGGAGTGGTGTTCCTCATCGCATTTTTGATCTGGGGGATCACGCCAATCATTAAATATGCGGTGAACACCTTTTTATATCGGCTGATCGCGGCGGTGATACAGCCTATTTCTGACCGGCGGATGGTAGGCTGCATCACCACCATGGGTGACGGCTGCGCCTTGCTTTTGCGCATTCTGCTCACCACACAGGTGCTCTGTATGCTCACGGTGGTCATATTGGCAGTTACATTTGGAGGCAGAGGATGAGGGAAGAGATCTATAGCTGGATGAAGGATCTGGCGGTTTATTACATATTTCTCACAGCGGTGATGAATTTCATACCCGATGAAAAATATGCCAGATATATCCGGTATTTTACCGGAATCTTGCTGATTCTGCTGCTTTGCAGTCCGATTTTGCAGCTGTTCCGGCTGGATGGCTCTTTGATGGAAAATTTTAACCGGCAGCTGCAGATGACCTGGCAGGAGCTTCCGGACACGGAAGGGGAGTCCCAGAAACGGTATTTGGTGCCTGCCTATGAGAAAGAAATGGAGGAACAGGTGGTCAGTTATCTGGCGGAGCAGGGGATTGCCGTGGCGGAGGCGGATGTGTCCATGGATGAAGAAAGCCTGGAGGTTTTGGAGATAACGATCCGTTTGGAAGGAAGGCAGGACGAAAATAGGGAGGAGGAGATTGCCGGTGGATTGGAAGAAAGATACCAGCTCGGGAGGGAAAACATTTCCTTTTTCTATTCCGAACATGGGGAAGCAGCAATGGTTCATCCTGCTGCTGGTGGGGATCCTGCTGGCGGTGATCGCTCTGCCGACAGGGAAGAAGACAACGGAGAAAACGGCGTCTCTTGGAAGCCTTGAGCCAGATAGGACCGAAGAGACTTCTTCGGGAGAGAAGCAGCAGATGGAGCGGGATCTGGAAAATCTGCTGTCCAAGGTGGAAGGCGTCGGAGAGGTACGGGTACTTTTGACTATCAAGGAGGATTCCGGCAGTCTCTATGGCTCGAGCCAGTCCACACCGTCGGTGACTGGCGTGCTCATCGCAGCGTCGGGTGCGGACAATTTATCTGTGGTGGAAAATATTCAGGAAGCAGTTCAGGCATTATTTCAGGTGGAAGCCCATAAAATTAAAGTAATGAAAATGAAATGAGGAGAGTGCAAGTGAAAAAAATATTTAAAAAAAATCAGGTGGTTATCACAGCATTAGCTGCGCTGATCGCAGTGGCCGGGTACCTGAATTTCGCAGATGTGGATTTGGGACGCGGGGACAAGGAGGCCAGTGCGGACGGTACAAAGATCGTGGAGGATATTGAAAGCCTGGATTACGATCTCAGCGATGAGACAGCAGTTTTGTCCGAAAATGCAGATGCCCAGGACGGGACGGAGACATCCGCCGATGCCGCTTTGGAGGAAGGAGATGCGCTGGATACGGCCGATGCCGCTGACGCCGCAGATACCACGGATGTGACAGGCGAAGAAGGGATGGCGGCGGACGCAGCGACGGAGACGCCAGGGGAAGCCGTCTTAACAGGTTCCTCTAATTTCGTGGCGCAGGCGCGTATCAGCCGTGAGCAGATCCGCTCCCAAAATAAGGCCAGCCTTCAGGAAATCATAGATAATGCCGAGCTTTCCCAGGAACAGAAGGCAGAAGCGGTGAGCAGTATGGTAGCGATGACAGAAATGATGGAAAAAGAAGCAGCGGCGGAGCTCCTATTGGAGGCTAAGGGCTTTACAGAGGTAGTGGTGAACCTCACGGGAGAAACGGCGGATGTGGTAGTTCCCGACAGCAGCATCGATGATGCGGCCAGAGCGCAGATCGAAGACATCGTGCAGCGGAAAACCGGCATTGCACCGGAAAATATCGTGATTTCTCCCATGAGCGAGACGGAATAGCGCCTGACTTCCAGCCTTTTTCTGGAATCGATGAAACTCCCGGAAATCCCCTTGACACGGGAAACTTTCCTATAATAGAATAGAAACGTTGTATAGAACTGGAAAATACAGGAGGTCAATCGTGTCAAAGTATACGAAAGAAATAGAAAAAAGGCGTACATTTGCGATCATTTCCCATCCCGATGCCGGCAAGACGACGCTGACGGAGAAATTCCTGCTTTACGGCGGAGCCATCAATTTGGCAGGCTCCGTAAAAGGAAAGGCTACCGCCCGTCATGCGGTATCCGACTGGATGGAGATCGAAAAGGAGAGGGGAATTTCTGTCACCTCTTCCGTTCTGCAATTTCATTATGACGGCTATTGCATTAACATATTGGATACTCCGGGACATCAGGATTTCTCAGAGGACACATATCGGACGTTGATGGCGGCAGATTCTGCCGTGATGGTCATCGACGGTTCTAAGGGAGTAGAGGCGCAGACCAGAAAACTTTTTAAAGTTTGTGTGATGCGCCATATTCCCATCTTTACGTTTATCAATAAAATGGACCGGGACGCCAATGATACCTTTGATCTGCTGGATGAAATCGAAAAAGAGCTGGGTATTGCCACTTGTCCTGTCAACTGGCCCATCGGCTCCGGGAAAGCCTTCCGGGGCGTCTATGACCGTAACACCAAGAAGGTTTTGACCTTTACCGATACCCAGAAGGGAACGAAGGAAGGAATTGAGGAGGAGATCGGCATCGGGGATGCCCATCTGGACGATGTGATCTCTCCGGAGCAGAAGGCGCAGCTTTTGGATGAGATCGAGCTGCTGGACGGCGCCAGTGCGGAATTTGACCAGGAGCTGGTGGACAAAGGGGAGCTTTCCCCGGTGTTTTTTGGTTCCGCGCTCACCAATTTCGGCGTGGAGACCTTTTTGAAGCATTTCCTGAAAATGACCACCTCCCCACTGCCAAGGATGGCGGATTGTGGACAGGTGGATCCCATGGATGAGGATTTTTCTGCTTTTGTTTTCAAAATTCAGGCGAATATGAATAAGGCCCATAGGGACCGTATTGCGTTTATGCGCATCTGCTCCGGCAAATTTGATGCCTCACAGGAGGTTTATCATGTTCAGGGCGGGAAGAGGATGCGGCTGTCCCAGCCCCAGCAGATGATGGCCCAGGACAGGCACATTGTGGAAGAAGCTTATGCCGGGGATATCATCGGGGTGTTTGATCCGGGCATTTTTTCCATTGGTGATACCGTATGTGCGCCCAGCCGGAAATTCGCTTATGAGGGGATTCCTACCTTTGCACCGGAGCATTTTGCCAGAGTGCGGCAGATGGACACGATGAAACGGAAGCAGTTTGTCAAAGGCATTAATCAGATCGCCCAGGAAGGTGCGATCCAGATCTTCCAGGAATTCCATACCGGTATGGAAGAGATTATCGTGGGTGTTGTGGGTGTGCTGCAGTTTGATGTGCTCAAATACCGTCTGGAAAATGAGTACAATGTGGAAATCCGCTTGGAGCCCCTGCCTTATGAGCATATCCGCTGGATCGCCAACAAAGAAGAGATTGATTTGGACAAGCTGACAGGAACCTCTGATATGAAAAAGGTAACCGACCTGAAAGGAAATCCGCTGCTGCTGTTCATTAATGCCTGGAGCGTGGGCATGACTCTGGACCGGAATGAAGGGCTGGTGCTGGAGGAATTCAGCAGGGAGTAGAAAAAACCCTTTTATTTTATGCATCCGTTTGGTATAATATAGATATTAATACACTATCCGACGTATGAGACGTCAGCACCATAGGAGTATCAGATACAGGATGCTTCTATGGGAATACCTTAGGAGGTATCTATTATGGCAGAAAAGCGAAACACTTACAAAATCCAGGATATCGGGGTGTCAGGTGAAGTCAGGGTATCCGATGAAGTTGTTGCAATCATAGCCGGCCTTGCCGCGACTGAAGTGGAAGGTGTGGCATCCATGGCCGGGAACATCACCAATGAGCTGGTGGGAAAACTGGGAATGAAGAACCTATCCAAAGGTGTGAAGGTTACCATTATCGAGACTGCAGTCACCGTGGACCTGGCATTGAATATCGAATACGGGCGCAACATCCTCGAGACCAGCAAGAAAGTACAGGAAAGAGTCAAATCCACATTAGAGAATATGACCGGCCTTGAAGTCGCCGACGTCAATGTCCGCATCGTAAGCGTAGATATGGAGAACGAAAAAGGAAAGTAAACCTTTCCTTTTTTTTGACAGCTACGAGCAGCGCAGTTTCATAGATCCTAGTGACTGCGGGGAGCTTGCTCACCAGCAGTCACTAGGATCTATGAAACTATGTGGCGACAGCCACAAACGAGGAACAAGCGAAGCGTTTCCGAGTGTAGCGCTGCGAGACATGGCACAACGAAATGTGCGTCAGAAGCCGGGGAGCTCGCTCACCGGAAGGTTCTTAAATGTACAAAACTATGTGGCGACAGCCACAAACGAGGAACAAGCGAAGCGTTTCCGAGTGTAGCGCTGCGAGACACGGCACAACGAAATGTGCGTCACAAGCTGCGGGGAGCTTGCTCACCAGCAGTCACTAGGATCTATGAAACTATGTGGCGACAGCATATAAGCCAAACTCAAACAGGAGGAACAGATCCCATGGGGAGAAGAGAATTACGGGAGCACATTTTTAAACTCCTATTTATGTACCAGTTCAATGAAGCCGGCGAGATGCCTGAACAGCTATCCCTATATTTTGCCGCCCTGCCGGAGCTCAAAGAAAAGGACCAGACCTACATGCAGGAAAAATACCAGCAGGTAGTGACTCATCTGGAAGATATCGATACAGCGATCGGACAGGCTTCCAAAGGCTGGAAGACTACCAGAATGGGAAGTGTGGATTTAACGATCCTTCGGCTGGCTGTATATGAGATGCGCTATGACGCAGATGTGCCGGTGAAGGTAGCCATCAATGAGGCGGTGGAGCTGGCTAAGCAGTTCGGCGGTGATGAGTCCGCCGGTTTTATCAACGGTATATTAGGAAAGATTGCGGAGACATTAGATGAATAATGTGTACTCTGTGGGGCAGGTCAATGCCTATATCAAAAACATGTTCGACCAGGATTTCATGCTCAATCGGATCTATGTCCAAGGAGAGGTGTCCAATTGTAAATACCACTCCTCCGGCCACATCTATTTTTCCCTGAAGGATGAGACTGGTTCTATATCCTGCGTGATGTTTGCCGGACAGAGAAAAGGTCTGGCATTTTCCATGAAAAACGGAGACAAGGTGGTCGCCGGTGGAAGCATGAGCGTCTATGAGCGCTCCGGCAGCTACCAGCTCTATGCCAAGGAGATCACTTTGGCAGGAGCGGGGCTTCTCTATGAAAAATTCCAGGCATTGAAGCGTGAATTGGAAGAGATGGGCATGTTTGCCCCGGAATATAAACAGCCGATTCCCAGGTTTGTACGCACGGTAGGCGTGGTTACTGCACCTACCGGGGCTGCGATACAGGATATCCGCAATATTACCCACAGACGGAATCCTTATGTCCAGGTGATCCTTTACCCGGCTTATGTGCAAGGGGAAGAAGCGGCAAAAAGCATTGTCCGGGGGATTCAGGCGTTAGACCAGGCAGGACTGGACGTGCTTATCGTGGGAAGAGGCGGCGGCTCTATTGAGGATCTGTGGGCCTTCAACGAAGAAGAAGTGGCCAGGGCGATCTTTGCATGCCGCACGCCGGTGATTTCTGCGGTGGGGCATGAGACGGACTTTACCATAGCGGATTTTGTGGCGGACCTGCGGGCTCCCACACCTTCTGCGGCGGCTGAATTGGCCGTTTATGATTATTATGCGTTTCGGGAGCAGCTTATGCAGTATCAGGAACGGTTTTTGCGGGAAATGCGGGAGCGGATTTCCTGGACCCGCATCCGGATGGCCGGCTATCAGAAATTGTTCGGGCAGCTGAGCCCGTATCACCAAATCCGTCAGAAACGACAGTACCTTATGGACATGGAAGACAGACTGCAGCGGGAAATGAAAGCCAGAATCGAGCGGTCCAGGCATCAGTTAGGCATCTATGCGGCCAGGCTGGACGGTCTGTCTCCGCTGAAAAAACTGTCCCAGGGTTTTTCTTATGTTTCCGATGACGAGGGCCGTGCGGTGAGCAGAATCGGCCAAGTTGGCAGAGGAGATATTCTTCATATCCATGTGACCGATGGAAGGATTGATGCCACGGTGGAGGAGACAGAAGCCGTCATACGAGGGAGCGAATAGAAATGGCGAAAAAAGAAGAAAATAGAAGTATAGAAGAATCCTTTGAGGCTCTGGACGAAATGCTGGAAAAATTAGAAGACAGGGAGACCACTTTAGAGGAATCTTTTACCGTTTACCAGCAGGGAATGGAGCTTTTGAAATACTGTAATGAGAAAATAGATATGGTGGAGAAAAAAATGCTCCAGATGGATGAGGATGGGACACTGCGTGAATTTTAAAGAAGAACTGAGCAGCAGAACCGAAAAAATTAACGGTCTGCTAAGAAGCTATCTGCCCAAGGAAGAGGGCTTTGCCCGCGCATTGGCAGAGGCGATGAATTATAGCATGAATGCCGGAGGAAAGCGGCTTCGTCCGCTTCTGATGTGGGAGTGCTACCGAATGTTTGGCGGTGAGGGGATAGTGATCCAGCCGTTTATGGCCGCGATCGAGATGATCCATACCCATTCCCTGATCCATGACGATCTGCCGGCCATAGATAATGACAGATACCGCCGGGGCCGGGAAACCACCTGGGCGGTATATGGTGAGTCCATGGGAATCTTAAGCGGGGATGCGCTGCTAAACTATGCCTATGAGGCGGCATTGCATGCCTTTGATCTGGAAGGGGATAAGGCGCGTATTGCGCTGGCATTGCAGGTGTTGTCGGCGAAAACCGGCATATACGGGATGTTAGGCGGCCAGAGCGTGGATGTGGCAAATGATGGGAAACCTTTGAGTGAGGAGCTTCTCTCTTATATTTACCGCAATAAGACTTCGGCTCTTTTGGAGGCGTCCATGATGGTGGGGGCCATATTGGCGGGAGCCAGTGATCGGAAGGTCCGCAGCATGGAGCAGGCGGCAGGATATTTAGGACTGGCCTTCCAGATCCGGGACGATATCCTGGATGTGACCAGCTCAGAGGAAGTGCTGGGCAAGCCGGTACACAGCGATGAAAAAAATCACAAGGTCACTTATGTGACTCTCAAAGGTCTGGAACAGGCCAGAGAAGATGTGTCCGGGCTGACAAATAAAGCTTTGATGATCCTGGATGCCCTGGAAGAAAAAAATGAATTTCTGCGTCTCCTGGTGCTTACATTGGCGGAGCGCGAAAAATAGAGGAAGAGATACCAATGATTTTAGAGACGATCAAACAGCCCAATGATATTCATAAAGTGGCTTTGGCGGATTTCCCTGCACTGGCAGAGGAGATACGTGCTTTTTTGCTGCAGACGGTGAGCCAGACAGGAGGACATCTGGCCTCTAACCTGGGGGCTGTGGAATTGACCTTGGCCCTTCACAACGTCTTGCAGTTTCCGGAGGATAAGATCATTTGGGACGTGGGACATCAGGCATATACGCACAAAATTCTCACCGGCCGCAAGGATGACTTTGATTCCCTTCGCCAGGAGGGCGGTCTTAGCGGGTTTCCCAAACGAAGTGAAAGCCCGTGCGATTCCTTTGACACCGGACATAGCTCTACCTCCATATCCGCGGGGCTTGGATATGTAAAAGCCAGAGATCTTTTGGGAGAATCCTACCATGTGGTATCTGTCATCGGAGATGGCGCCCTTACCGGAGGGATGGCCTATGAGGCCATGAACAACGCGGCGGAGCTGAAGACGAATTTTATCATTGTGCTCAACGATAATAATATGTCCATTTCTCCCAACGTGGGAGGGATTTCTACTTATTTGAGTGATCTGCGTACAGCTCAGGCCTATACTTCCCTGAAATTAAAGGTGACAAAAAGTCTGAAAAAGATCCCCAAGGTAGGCGAGCATATGGTAAGTGCCCTGCGAAATACCAAATCCAGCATCAAACAGCTGGTGATTCCAGGGATGCTTTTTGAAAATATGGGTCTGACCTATTTGGGGCCTGCGGATGGCCATGATATGCGCCAGATGATGAAATTATTCAATGAGGCCAAGAGGGTCCAAGGCCCGGTATTAGTCCATGTGTTGACAGAAAAAGGCCGCGGCTATGAGCCGGCCAAGCGTCATCCGGCCCGTTTCCACGGGACGACGGCCTTTGATATTGAGACAGGACATCCTTTGGCAAAGCAAGAGAAACCTGCCTATACAGATGTGTTTGCAAAGACACTATGCCAGCTTGGGGATCGGGAACCGAAGCTGGCCGCGATCACGGCAGCGATGCCTTCAGGGACCGGTCTGAAGTCTTTTGGGAAAAAACATCCGGACCGTTTTTTTGATGTGGGGATTGCGGAACAACATGCAGTGACCTTTGCCGCAGGCCTTGCCCTGGGCGGCATGGTTCCGGTGGTGGCCGTGTACTCCTCTTTTCTGCAGCGTGCCTTTGACCAGATCCTTCATGATGTATGTATGCAGAAGCTGCATGTGGTATTTGCGGTGGACCGGGCCGGGCTTGTGGGCAGTGATGGAGAGACCCATCAGGGCTGTTTTGACCTGTCTTATTTGTCCATGATGCCGGGGATGACGGTGATGGCCCCGAAAAACGGATGGGAGCTTTCTGAAATGCTCAAATATGCGGTGAAGGCCGTGGGCCCGGTAGCGGTGCGCTATCCCAGAGGAAGTATTTACGAGGGGCTAAAGGAGCACAAGGAGACGGTGATCGAAGGCCGCAGCGAGCTGATCCATCAAGGGGAGAAGACAGCCTACCTGGCGGTGGGCAGCATGGTTCAGACGGCAGAGGAGATCCACCGGCAGGAACAGGCAGCCGGACGCCAGGTCACAGTGGTTAACGCCCGTTTTGTCAAACCGCTGGATACGAATATGCTGGACTATCTGGCCAAGAGCCATACGACGCTGGTCACTATGGAAGAGAATGTGATTTCCGGCGGATTCGGTGAACAGGTGTTGGCATATATGAGTGAGCACCATCCTCATGTGAGGGTGATAATCGCAGCGCTGCCGGATCAGTTTGTGGAGCAGGGAAATGTGGATGTGATGAAGGAAAAGCTGGGACTGGATGCCGGTTCCATCAGAAGGCGGGTATATGACAGCCAAAAGGCCAAAAAGCCTGTGGCTTAGGAGATAGAGGTTATCATGAAAGAACGTTTGGATGTTTTATTGGTGAAAAGAAATCTGGCAGCTTCCAGGGAGAAAGCAAAGGCGGTGATCATGTCCGGGAATGTCTATGTGGAAGGCCAAAAAGAGGATAAGGCCGGTTCCATGTTTCCAGATTCAGCCAGGATCGAGGTGCGGGGGAATACGCTTCCCTATGTGAGCCGCGGAGGGCTGAAGCTGGAAAAAGCCATCCAGCATTTTGAAGGTCTTCAATTGGAAGGCAAGGTTTGTATGGATGTGGGATCCTCCACCGGCGGTTTTACCGATTGTATGCTGCAAAACGGAGCGGTCAAGGTATATGCCATCGATGTGGGGCATGGACAGCTGGACTGGAAGCTGCGCAATGACCCCCGGGTGGTCTGTATGGAGAAGACGAATATCCGCTATGTGCTTCCGGAGCATGTGGCGGAACTGGCGGCCTTTGCCTCCATCGATGTCTCTTTTATCTCTTTGACAAAGGTTCTGCTTCCAGTGTACCATTTGTTAGAAGAGGATGGAGAAGTGGTCTGTCTGATCAAGCCGCAGTTTGAAGCGGGCCGGGAAAAGGTTGGAAAAAAAGGAGTGGTCCGCGACAGCTCCGTGCATTTGGAGGTCATCCAAAAGGTCATGGACTATGCCCAGTCTATCGGTTATGAGATTCTCCATTTGGAATTTTCACCGATCAAAGGGCCGGAGGGGAATATTGAATATCTGCTCCACCTAAAGAAAGCCAGACCGGACGGTAAGATACAGGAAGGGCCGGTGGATGCCAAGGCAGTGGTAGCTGCTGCCCACGAAAGCCTGGATTGATGGAGGAAGTATGGATAGATTTTGTATCATAACCAATACCCAGAAGGACGAAAATCTGGAAACTACCCATAAAATAGAATGTTATCTAAAGAAGAACCACAGAAGCTGCCATATTTTGGTGGCAGGCACGAAGACGGAAGGACAGACCTATCATTACACCAATCCGGACTACATTCCCGATGATGTGGAATGTATCATCGTGCTGGGCGGAGACGGCACGCTGCTACAGGCCGCCAGAGACGTGGTACATAAAAAAATCCCCTTATTCGGTATTAACTTGGGTACCTTGGGCTATTTGGCAGAGATTGACAAGGCCTCTATTTATCCTGCATTGGACCAGCTGATGCAGGGCGATTATGAGATCGAAGAACGGATGATGCTCAAAGGACGTGTGTATCACAAGGATCAGGAGGTGGGCGGCGATATTGCGCTGAACGATATTGTCATCAGCCGTTCCGGACCTTTGCGGGTCATCCGCTTTATCAATTATGTCAACCGGGAGTATTTGAATGTGTACAGTGCCGACGGCATCATCATTTCCACTCCCACAGGTTCTACAGGCTACAGCTTGTCAGCGGGAGGGCCCATCGTGTCTCCCAGCGCCCAGCTTTCCCTGATGACGCCGCTTGCGGCCCATACCTTGAATGCCAGGAGCATTATCCTTCCGGCGGAGGATGAGATTACCGTAGAAATTGGCCAGGGCAGGCGACAGCTGGAAGAGACAGCGGTGGCATCCTTTGATGGGGATACGACGATTCCCATGAAGACCGGGGATAAGATCATCATAGAACGGGCTAAGGTGAGCACTAAGATCATAAAGCTGAGCAATTTAAGCTTTGTGGAGGTGCTCCGGCAGAAGATGCGGGACAGCTAGTTACAGATAATCGGTGTACGGGAGAAGAAGTGCTATGCTAGGAGGAGGTCAAGTGAAGTTAGAAAGACATTCAAAAATCATTGAGCTGATCCATGAATCTGAGATCGAGACGCAGGAAGAGCTGGCTGCCAGGCTGAAAAATGCAGGCTTTAAAGTGACCCAGGCGACGGTATCCCGGGACATCCGGGAATTGAATTTGACGAAAGTGGTGGGGAAGAACGGACGGTCCCATTATGAAGTCCTTCACAGCTCCAAGCAGAATCTAAGTGAGAAGTATTCCCGGGTACTGCGGGATGCTTTTGTGTCCATGGATATGGCGCAGAATATTTTGGTAATAAAGACGGTGCCGGGCATGGCCATGGGGCTGGCGGCGGCGCTGGATGAGCTGCAGTGGAAAGAGATCTTAGGCTGTATTGCCGGGGATGATACGGTCATGTGCGCAGTCAAAAGCGCGGATCAGACCCTGTTGGTCATGGAACGGCTTCGGAAGGTGCTGGAGAATCTGAACTGATTGAGGTGTTGCCATGCTATTGAATTTACATGTGAAAAATATGGCCCTGATCGATGAGATCGAAGTGGATTTTTCCAAGGGTTTAAATATACTCACTGGCGAGACGGGCGCAGGTAAATCCATTCTTTTGGGTTCCATGCAGCTTGTGCTGGGTGCAAAGGTGTCCAAGGACATGATTCGCAGCGGTGCGGATTATGCACTGGTGGAGCTTTTGTTTTCTGTGGATCATCCAAAGACCAGAGAGCTGCTGGAAGAGATGGATCTGGAGCTGGAGGACGGCTGCCTGCTCCTTAGCCGCAAGATCACCGAGAGCCGCAGCATCGGGCGGATTAACGGGCAGACCTGTACGGTGGCGCAGATGAAGCAGGTGGCTTCTCTTTTGCTGGACATCCATGGACAGCATGAGCACCAGTCCTTGTTGTATCCCAAGAAGCAGCTGGAAATCGTGGATGCCTATGCGGGGCCAGAGGGCAGCCAGGCCAAAGAGCGGGTACAGAAGGCTTATGAGGAGTATCGGGACTGTAAGACGGCTCTGGAATCCATGCATATGGACGAGGAGGGCCGGAACCGGGAAAAAGCTTTTTTAAAATTTGAAATCGGTGAGATCGAAGAGGCAGCCCTGGTGCCGGGAGAGGATGAAACGCTGGAGCGGGACTACCGGAGGATGAACAACAGCAAAAAAATCCTGGAATCCCTGTCCAAAGCGCATGCTGCCACCGGCTATGATTCCTATGGAGGTGCGGGAGAACAGGTGGGTGCGGCCCTGCAGGAACTGTCTTCGGTGCTGGAATACGATGAGAGCCTGTTGGAGCTTTCCTCTATGCTCACGGACATTGACAGCCTGTTGGGAGATTTCAACCGGGAGCTGGCATCCTATATGGCCGATGCGGTCTTTGAAGAGGAAGCGTTTTATGAGACGGAAAAGCGGCTGGATCTGCTCAATGGTCTGAAGTCTAAATACGGTGCGACGTTGGAACAGGTTTTGGAATATCAGGCCGGACAGCAGAAAAAATTGGAAGAATTGGAAGCTTATGAACAGACCTACGAAGCTTTGACTCAAAAATTAAAAGAAAAAGAAGCAGTTTTGGAAAAAGCTTCGCATGAATTGTCCAAAGTCCGGAAAGAATATGGGAAAGAGTTAGAAAAGGCCATCATTTTAGGTTTGAAGGATCTGAATTTTCTGGATGTGGATTTTGAGATCGCATTTGCCAAAAGCCCTCATTATTCTGCCGGAGGCTATGACCAGGTGGAATACCGGATTTCCACCAACCCTGGAGAGACGAAGAAACCTTTCGGCAAAGTGGTATCCGGCGGTGAGCTGTCCCGGATTATGCTGGCGGTGAAAGCGCTGCTGGCGGATAAGGACGATATTGAGACGTTGATTTTTGATGAGATTGATACGGGGATCAGCGGCAGGACGGCCCAGAAAGTCTCCGAAAAAATGGAATATATCGGAAGATCCAGGCAAGTGCTTTGTATCACTCATTTACCGCAGATTGCCTCCATGGCGGATGCGCATTATGAAATTACAAAAATGGTGGAAGATGGGCAGACGGTTTCCAGAATCCGGCGGCTGGATGAAGAAGCTTCTATTATAGAGCTGGCCAGAATGCTGGGCGGAGCCAAGGTTACGCAGACGGTTTTAGACAGTGCCAAAGAGATGAAAGAATTGGCACAAGTTCATAAAACTGCGAGACTGAAATCATAAATAAGTCACATACTAGAAGAAGGATATATCATCAGATGTATCCTTCTTTTTCTCTTTTTATTGGGTTTTTAAACCGATAGGAAAAAGGGAAGACTTATCTATGACGTAAGGAGGCTGTAACGATGAAATATAAGAAGAAGTACCGCCGTTTTCTGTTCTTTGCTTTAGCCCTGGATCTGTTAGTGATGGGATATCTGGGTTACCGGATGCTGGACCAGGCTATTCCGGAAGAATTACAGGTGGTCCGGGGAGAAGAGGATAAGCTGACTTCCCTTCTGGACAGCCCTTGGGTGACTTGGTCCGATGCGGTGACCACATCACAAAATGGTGTCTACCGGATGGAATGTAAGATCTTAGGCGTAATTCCATTTCGGCAGGTGAAGGTGACCCAGGTGGACCGGGAGGAAGTGTATACCGGCGGGATACCGGTGGGGATTTATATGGAGACACAGGGTGTTTTGGTCATTGATACCGGCGAGATTGTCTGTCAGGACGGTACCTGCCTGGAGCCGGCCAAAAATATTGCCAAGGCCGGAGATTATATCGTGGCATTTAACGAAAAAAGGGTGCGGGATAAGAAGGATTTGATTGAGGAAATCCGGAGCTGCCAGGGGAAGGCCTCCATTCTCTCCGTCATTCGCCACGGAGAGGAGATTTCGTTGGAACTGGAGCCTGTAGTCGGGGATGACGGAAACTATAAGCTTGGCATCTGGGTCCGGGACAATACCCAGGGAATCGGCACGCTGACTTATATGGACAAATTGGGAAATTACGGTGCGCTGGGTCATGGGATCAGCGATGTGGATACCGGAGACTTGATGCAGATCAAGGACGGAACCTTATATCAGGCACAGATCCTGGCGGTGCAAAAGGGAGTCAAAGGAAGCCCGGGGGAGCTTTCCGGGATGATCCGTTATGAGGATTCCCTGAAGCTAGGCAAAATATCCAAGAATTGTGAAAATGGTATTTACGGACTTTTTGAAGGCAACCGTTCCCTTTTAGGAAAGAAAATGGATATTGGCTATAAGCAGGAAATGAAGGTGGGCAAGGCATCCATTCTCTGCTGTGTGGATGATGAGGTCAAAGAATATGAGGCACAGATCACCAATATCGATATGAACCATCAGGATACCAACAAAAGTTTTGTCATTCAGGTGACAGATAAAGAGTTATTGTCGAAGACGGGTGGGATTGTGCAAGGAATGTCAGGCAGTCCGGTGCTCCAGGACGGACGGCTGGTGGGTGCTGTCACTCACGTGTTTGTCAATGATCCAACAAAAGGCTACGGCATTTTTGCGGAGACAATGTTGGAGCAATAGAAGGTTCGAAATTTGTCGAACATATAAAAAAATAGTAGAAAATAGTTACGAATTGTCGAAAAATATCGATAGAAAAAGCTTTGTTTTACACATTTTCGGCTTGATTCTAAGGGATTGAGTAGTCTATAATGGTTGTGATGTACGGAAGCGATATCTTAGGGCCCAATGGTTTCTGCACATATAGCATGAGAGATTGTAATAAGGAGGAGACTTATGGAGAAATTAAATGTGGCCATTGCAGACGATAATGAAAAGATGGTAGAAATGCTAGGAAAAATGATAGATGAAGATAAAGACCTGGAATTGGTAGGAAAAGCACACAATGGCGAAGAAATCTGTAATATTATCAAGGAAAAAGAACCGGATGTAGTTCTGCTTGATATCATCATGCCGAAAGTCGACGGGCTTTCCGTGATGGAAAAAGTAGGACATGATCATGAATTGAAGAAACAGCCATCTTTCATTATCGTCTCAGCGGTCGGTCAGGAGCGGATTACGGAAAATGCATTCCAGCTGGGTGCAGAATACTATGTATTGAAGCCTTTTGACAATCATTTTCTGTTGAATCGGATTAAACATATACACAGAACTGGAGAAAAAAGAGCGAAAGAAGTCCGCAAACAAAATTTGCAGGAAGAGAAAGAAAAATACATGGCACAAAATCTGGAGTCGGATGTCACCAATATCATTCATGAAATCGGTGTGCCGGCTCATATTAAGGGATATCAGTATCTGAGAGATGCCATTATTTTGGCAGTCAATGATGTGGAGATGCTAAATTCCATTACGAAGATTCTATATCCTACGATAGCGAAGCGGCATCAAACAACGCCTAGCCGAGTGGAACGGGCCATCCGGCATGCAATAGAAGTTGCCTGGAGCCGAGGAAAAATGGATACGATCGATGAATTGTTCGGATATACGGTGAGTACCGGAAAGGGAAAGCCTACAAATTCCGAATTTATTGCTTTAATTGCAGATAAAATCCGACTTGAATATAAAAATCACTCTTTCCAATAGACGAGAAGTAAGATATAATAGAAAATATAGAATTTATTTGCTGTTAGGGGGAAATTACATAAAATTGCCTGAGGCAGCTTCGGAAAGATTAGTGGTATTTACCAAGGAGGGTATTACGGATGAAGAGAATTTTATTTGCAACGTCAGAAGCGGTTCCGTTCATCAAGACCGGAGGATTGGCCGATGTAGCAGGAGCTTTGCCGAAGTGCTTTAATAAAAAATATTTTGATGTTCGCGTGGTGTTGCCGAAGTATGGATGCATGAAGCAGGAGTGGAAGGACAAAATGCAGTATGTATCCCATTTTTATATGGACTTGGGAGCGAATAACTGTTATGTGGGTATCCTGCAGATGGAATATGACGGCATTCAATTCTACTTTATAGATAATGAATATTATTTTTCCGGTCCAGTACCCTATGAAGGCGGTCCCTGGGATCTGGAGAAGTTTGCCTTTTTCTCCAAAGCCGTACTGTCTATCCTTCCGGTGGTAGATTTCCGCCCGGATATCATTCACTGCCATGACTGGCAGACAGGACTGGTTCCGGTGTATTTACATGACTCCTTCCAGGGAGGAGAATTTTTCAGAGGAATTAAAACTGTGATGACCATACATAATCTGAAATTTCAGGGAGTATGGGATGTGAAAACAGTGCAGGCGATCACCGGTTTGTCCGATTATTATTTTGCACCGGATAAACTGGAAGCATACAAGGATGCCAACTATCTCAAAGGCGGCATCGTATTTGCCGATGCGATCACGACGGTGAGCAATACGTATGCGGAAGAGATCAAGACTCCGTTTTACGGAGAGCGTTTGGATGGACTGATGTGTGCCCGGGCGGGAAGCCTTCGAGGCATTGTCAATGGAATCGATTATCATGAATATAATCCGGAAACGGATCCATATATCACGAAGAATTACAATGCGACCACATTCCGCAAAGAGAAAGTAAAAAATAAGCTGGCGCTGCAAAAAGACCTGGGGCTGGAACCGGATGCGAAGGTGATGATGATTGGAATGGTATCCCGGCTCACGGACCAGAAGGGATTTGACTTGGTGGACTACATCATGGACGAGCTCTGCCAGGATGCGGTACAGATTGTGGCATTGGGGACCGGTGAGGAGCGCTATGAGAATATGTTCCGTCATTTTGACTGGAAATACCATGGCAAGGTGTCCGCGAATATTTATTATTCAGAGGAGATGTCCCACAGGGTCTATGCATCCTGCGATGCATTCTTGATGCCGTCCTTGTTTGAACCATGCGGCCTTAGCCAGTTGATGAGTCTTCGTTATGGAACGGTGCCGATCGTGCGTGAGACCGGCGGTTTGAAGGACACCGTGGAGCCATATAATGAATATGAGAGCACAGGGACAGGATTCAGTTTCCGTAACTATAATGCCCATGAGCTGCTTGCCACGATACGCAATGCGGAGCGTGTCTACTATGATAAGAAGAGAGAATGGAATAAGATTGTGGACCGTGCTATGGCAGCGGATTTCTCATGGAACCATTCTGCCAGCCAATATGAGGAAATGTACAATTGGCTGATCGGAGAATAAGAAATTTCGGATGTGGCATACTAAACATTGCAAAAAGTTTCTCCCGGCCGGCGCGTGCTGGTCACAGCGTCTGTGGGGCGGAACGAAAAAATGGATAGGAGGCAGAGCCACATGACAGAAATTTCAATCTTAGATTTACAGAATCTGCGCCATATGATCGGCGAATGCGACATCAACCATTGTAAGATGCAGGACTATGCCCAGAAAGCACAGGACCCGCAGGTAAAACAGTTTTTCCAGAAATCAGCGCAGTCAGCGATGACTATGAAACAGCAGCTGATGCAGTTCTTACAATAGGAGGTGTGGAATATGAACGAGAAAACTATGGTAGTAGACACATTGACAGGGATCAACGGTGAGCTGGTCCGTTACGGAGAGATGATCTCCCAGACCGAGAATCCGCAGCTGAAACAGATGCTGAAACAGTTCCGTAACCAGTGCGAGACATCCCAGGAGGAGATTTACGGGATCGCCCGCCAGAGACATTATTATGTACCGGCCCAGCAGGCCACACAGGAAGAAGTCTCCCATGTAAAATCCCTGTTCACAGAGCAGGTAATGTAATCTAGCAGAACAAAAAATGAGGACGGACTGCCGGGAAGCCGGCGGTCCGCCTTTTTGTTGCTTTTGGCGGGAAATTTCTCTGAATGCCCCCATGAAACAAAAGTTCGTCCGGCAGTCTGGGGACGGGAGAGAGTTTATTCTTTTTTTATGGAAATGGTGTTGACAACCAGGCCAAATTATAATAGTATGGTAATAGAAAACACGAACATAGGTTCGATATATAACGAACAAAGGAGACTTAATCATTATGAATGAAGATAAACAGAAGGCCTTGGAAGCGGCTCTTGGACAGATAGAGAAGCAGTATGGCAAGGGTTCCGTGATGAAGCTTGGGGAATCCGGTGCCCATATGCAGGTAGAGACCGTTCCCACAGGATCTTTGAGCCTGGATATCGCCTTAGGCTTAGGCGGTGTTCCCAAGGGCAGGATCGTGGAGATTTATGGTCCGGAGTCCAGCGGTAAGACCACCGTGGCGTTACATATGGTGGCAGAAGTACAGAGACTTGGTGGTATCGCCGGATTTATCGATGCGGAGCATGCGTTGGATCCTGTCTATGCGAAGAACATCGGGGTGGATATCGATAATTTGTATATTTCCCAGCCTGACTGCGGAGAGCAGGGACTGGAGATCACTGAGACTATGGTGCGCTCCGGTGCGGTGGATATTGTGATTGTGGACTCTGTAGCTGCATTGGTGCCCAAGGCGGAGATCGACGGCGATATGGGAGATTCCCATGTGGGTCTGCAGGCTCGTTTGATGTCCCAGGCCTTGAGAAAGCTTACTGCCGCCATCAGCAAATCCAATTGTATTGTTATTTTCATTAACCAGCTTCGTGAGAAAGTGGGTGTGATGTTCGGCAATCCCGAGACGACTACTGGCGGCCGGGCGCTGAAGTTTTATGCCTCCATCCGACTGGACGTGCGCCGGATCGAGACTCTTAAGCAGGGCGGCGAGATGGTGGGGAACCGCACCAGGATCAAAGTGGTGAAGAACAAAATAGCACCTCCGTTTAAGCAGGCAGAGTTTGATATCATGTTCGGAGAGGGAATCTCCCGGGAGGGCGATATCCTGGATCTGGCAGTGGAGATTAACGTGATCAATAAGAGTGGTGCCTGGTTCGCTTACAATGGCGAGAAGATCGGACAGGGCCGTGAGAACGCGAAGACATATTTGAAGACACATCCGGAGATCCGCGATGAAGTGGAGAAGAAGGTCAGGATCCATTACAACCTGCTGGAAGATCCCAATGCCGTTCCTGAAGCCGCTGGAGAAGAGCAGCCGGATAGTGCAGCAGAGGAAAAGTAAGACAGACCATTACGTATGAGCGAATTTGATATTTATAAAAAAGCAAAGCTGCGGGCGATGCACCTGCTG
>JBMNRL010000030.1:0-33138 GCA_050944615.1 Blautia sp. | reverse complement strand
ACGGACGGTATCTCCTGCACCTCTCATACATTTGTTGTACTGCTTTACTGCCGGATGATTAGCTCCAAGCGGAGAACTTTCCTCTAAAAACTTCATACGCACATCCAGCTTTGATGCTTTTCCCTGTTCTGTAACCTCTGCTTCTCCAAGAAGTTTAAGTACTGTCTCAAAGTTTCTCTTTGCCGGCTGTACCTCCAGCCACACATAATAAAAGATAGCCTGTAAGAACAATCCTTCCGCCTTTTCCCAGAACGGATCACTTGGTGTCGCTCCCTTTGGTGTCGTATTGCTGATAAGGTTTGTAATCAGCTTGACCACATCTGTTTCCTCTCTGATATAGGAAAATGGATTGTAACAGTCTGATTTATCCATCTCTAACAGATTTATGACTTTCACATTATATCCGTTATTCTTTAGCATCTGACCGCAGCTTCTAAGGATTTCTCCCTTTGGATCGGTACAGATAAAGGAACAGTTATGCGGCATCTGCATAAGATTCGGCTTTACTTCATAAAATGTTTTTCCTGCTCCGGAACCACCACAGATAAGTATATTTCCATTGAGCTTGAGTCTCCTAAAATCCAGCGACATCTTCACATTCTGGCTGAGTATCCGGTTGAAATTCTCATCCTTATCTGCAAGGATCTTGTTGACCTGCTTCGGATTTTCAAATCTTGCCGTACCAAATTCCTTACCCGGCATATAGTTTCTCTGACTGGTGTAATACATGACAATAGCCATCGCATAGATACCTAATGCAATGGCTACTGCTTTTACTGTATTGGAATTGTAATAGTTGGCAAAGGGAACAGCACATACTTCATTGAATCTGTCCATAAATTCATTAAAGGCAATCCCTTCTGCCCACGCACCATTTATCAGATAACCAAGATACCCGGCTAACACTGCACCCACAAGGATGAATATCAGTGACGGCTTTTTCTTTGTTGTCTGCATAGGCTGCTACCTCGCTTTCTTCGTGGTAACAGTTTTCTTCTGTGTGGTCTTTTTCTGCTGCTTCTGTACTTTCTCGTAACGCTCCCTGACAGATGACTCCACCTTGTCGTAGTGAGTATAAAGCTCGGTTCCTTTCTGGGTTGTCACCACACGATTCTGCTCATCGTAAAGCTTATAATCCTTGGTGGAATCAAGGAAAGTAAGCATTGTCTTTCCACCATGAATCTCCATGATGTTTTCCTTACGGAGCCATACATATCTTGCCCCTTCTCCCCATGTGCCGGGAACTCTGGTCTTAACAGCATGGTCATTCTCTTCGATAATCAGCTTCTTGCTGATAGTCACATCTGATAAGTTCGCATTCTTTGATGCTGCAACTGCCCTCATTCTCTCAGCAAGGTCCTGATAGCCTCTAACACGATTGATAAATGCATCCTTGTCCATCATGACTGTATGGGTGCCATCCTCATTTTTCTTTCCAAGCACACCGATTGTCTCTAGCTGTCTGATAACACTTTCAGCCTGCTCACCATTGATACTGAAATTCTCCTTGACCTGATCCACACTGATAGCCTTCTTTTCCATTGCAAACATTCCGACCTTTTCGATCAGTCCGTCAATAGCGGTATTAACCCTATCCCCTTCTATCGTGTGGCTTTTCTCGTTTCCCTGCTGTTTCTTCAAAAAATCCATCAGCTTGCCAAGTGATTTTTCATCTCCATTCTTCAGATAATCGTCAAATGTGGCAATCTTACCAAACTTGAGCTTCTGTATCATCATATTCACACGTGGAACTGCCTCTGTATGAAAGATTACCTCACTCAGTCCGTCTTTCCTGTTGCAGTCCGGAAGTACTGAATAGAGTATTCCATACTTCTTTGCCATCTTTTCCACCTTTTTCATATCTTCGGTATTAAACTGTAACACCTGTAAATCACCGCCCTTTAAGAGCAGCTTTCTCATGGATGCTCCACACCATTCATCTCTGTTACTGCTTCATTTACTACTGCTAAATTCATAAGTTCCTCCTAATCTGCCATGCTGTTTTCAAGCACAGCAATCTCAATGATTTCCTTCATCTTTTCCGCTGAAATGTTGTTGTTTATAAGCTCTACAAGCTGTGACTCAGTAAGTCCCTTTTCTATTGCACTCTTAATCTGCACAAGCTGCGCCGGAACAAGGTCTCCCGATGCAACCAGCTTTACAATGTCTGCTCTTGACTTTTTCTTAAATGACAGTCTTGCAAAAAGGCTCGCCACTCCGCTGTTGCTGCTCTTTCTCACACTTCGCTCAATCGGAAGTCTCTGTACCACATTTCCAGAGCCATCAACTACCGGAATCTGATAATAGACCGGAATCCCGTTTGCCACAGCCTGCATATTCTGCGGAACTGCAACTGTATCAACCATCTTTTTATCTGCCTGTGGTACGGACTGGCTTTCCTGCGGCTCTGCCTTACTTTCTGCTTCTTTCTTATTCTCTGTGGCAACACTTATGTTTTGCACATCCTTTCTTCTTAAACAGCCACTTGAACATCTTAACCACCTACTTTCCTATCAGCTTTCGCATACAAGGAAAACAATAACCATTCCCATGATAATATGGACATCCGACACATTCCGTCGGAAATTTCTGTTCTTTTTTCTTAGATGGTTTACAACATGTTCCATTGGCACATCTGTTGTTATGTCCCCAGAAGAATCTACAATGCATACAATCTTTTAATTCTCTTTCAAGCTTTTCTTCTGGAGATACAAACCTGCGTTTCTTATGCTTATCTCTTTTTTCAACTGTTCCCACCAGAGCTCTCCTCCCTTCCAAGGAGTGATTGCTCTCTTATTTTTTCCAATATCCTGTCCGACTCACCTGCTGTCCTTGCTAATGAATACAATACGATAAGAACAATAATTATAAATGCTATGCTAAATCCCATCATCACTTTATCCTCCTTCAAATTAGTTGCCATATAGACAAAATTTGAATTTGGAAGTGATATAGTCTACATGGCTATGCTTAATGCTAAGCATGTAGGTACACGCCAGTCTTCTAGACTCCTATATCGCCCCGTGTACAAAGAGGTGTTCTCACCTCCGGGAGTTACAGACGAGCCACAAAATGTGTTTCACGACGCCCTTCTGAATTATCAGAAGCACTATCTCCTCTTTTAGCCTTTTGAGGATAAGGACAAACTTCTCGCCCTCTGTGGTTGATTATCCTTACGCAACATGCCGAATCCTTTTTCCAGATTTCCATCCAACTTCTCACCCTTCATCTTTCGATCCATCAGGCTACTAATATGATAGCTGTAACTTTCATCTTCCAGGTACATGCCCCGTAAATTTACTACCTACAGATACTCTGCAGTGCAAACTACTTTGCAAATCTGTAACTGATTATTCAATTGTTATGTCCAATCTCTCTTGGACAATTGATATTCTACAATGCACTTTAATTTTACGGAAGTGACACCACTGGTGTATTTTTACGAATTTTCACCAGTATTTGGTGTATTTGTCATTTCCTTTACTTTGTTCCATGTATGCTTAGGCAGTTCTCTTGCCGACTCTCTGAATCGTTCAAGATATTTTTCAAATAATTCCGTATTGATTAATGCTGAATTACCGACTTTATAGACTGCTCCTGCCTCTCTCGCAATTACTATGATTCTAGATTTACTTATCCCATAAATAATCGCTCCTTCCTCTGCATTGACAAATTTTTTCATAAAATCCTTTGTATCTGAATAGCACTTATATGAGTAACTCATTCATCAGTCTCCTTTCACATTTGGTAATGGATGTTTCATTTCTGTTGGCGGTTCTCTGAATTGCTCCATATAATCATCAAAAATTTCCAAATTTATTAATATAGTATTTCCCTTAGCTGTTCCAATCTTATATACAGCACCCGCTGCTCTAGCCATTTCAATAAATCTATGATGCCCTATGCTATATGTCATTGAAGCTTCCCCAATTCTTACAAACTTCTTTTCTACGATTTTGTTTGAACTAGGCACTCTTGCAAAATGTTTCATAAATTTCATCAACCTTTCCTTATGTACTAATATAATCTTTGCAAGCTGATATCTTGCTCCAGCAGCTAATGCTATATCCATTGCCTCATCTCGTGTTACATCTAATAAAGCCATTACTTCATCAATACGAATAAATCTTGGTTTTACAGTTTCTTTTCTATAGGCACTAACTGAACCACTCAATGTATTTACCATAACATCACCTACTTATAAAACTCAGAATCTGTAATATGAAAAGTTTCAAGATACTTATCCAATATTTCTGTATTAACAAGTACAAGCTGACCAATTTTATAACAAGCCTTGGCATCCTTAGCCACTTCTTGAAATTTTGTCATTCCCATACTGTACATTTTTGCACCATCTGAATATCTTACAAACTTTTTTGCATCCTCATATCTATCTTTCTTCTTTGACTCATTCATTGCTGTGCTCCTTTCACTTTGAATTCATAACAAATGACGTATTTTCTCCATAACGCAAAAAAGAGGACATCTTCTAAATTTCTTTAGAAAATGTCCTCTTAGTAGTTCATATTTGATTGAATCTTTTTCTTTTCAGATTGTGTACTCTTTCATACTGATGTAAATGACTATGTCAAAATGCGTCTTTTAATGTGTCCTTTGACGTACTCAAATGCCTCACCCCCGCATAAATACTGGGTTTATTTCTCCAAGCTCTTCATTGTCGGGAATAAAAGAACATCCCGGATCGCAGCGCTATTTGTCAGCAGCATGCACATACGGTCAATTCCAAATCCAATTCCACCTGTGGGAGGCATACCGATTTCCAGCGCATTCAGGAAGTCTTCATCTGTGGTATTGGCTTCCTCATCCCCCTGGGCGAGCTGCTCCTCCTGTGCCTTGAAACGCTCTCTCTGATCGATAGGATCGTTCAGCTCAGAATAAGCATTGGCCATCTCCCATCCATTCATGAAGAATTCAAAACGCTCGGTATACTCCGGATTCTCCGGTTTCTTTTTCGTCAGCGGAGAGATCTCGATGGGATGATCCATCACAAAGGTGGGCTGCACCAGGTGTTCTTCCACAAATTCCTCGAAGAACAAGCTCAAGATATCGCCCTTCTTATGACGCTCCTCATATTCCACATGATGCTCCTTAGCCGCTGCCCTGGCTTCTTCCAGAGTGTGGATCTCATTAAAGTCCACGCCGGCATATTTCTTCACCGCATCCACCATAGTGATACGCTCAAACGGCTTGCCCAGATCCATTTCAATGCCATTGTAAGAAATCTTAGTGGTACCCAAAACCTCCTGTGCCACATAGCGGTACAGGTTCTCGGTGAGATCCATCATTCCATTATAATCCGTATACGCCTGATATAACTCCATCAAGGTGAACTCCGGGTTGTGCCTGGTATCCAGACCTTCATTTCTAAATACACGGCCGATCTCATAGACTCGTTCCATACCACCGACGATCAGTCTCTTTAAATACAATTCCAATGAAATACGGAGCTTAAAATCTTCATCCAGCGCATTAAAGTGCGTCTCAAAAGGTCTTGCGGCCGCACCGCCGGCATTTGCCACCAGCATCGGTGTCTCCACCTCCATGAAGCCCTGGCCGTCCAAGTACTTCCGAATCGTGCTGATGATCTTAGAACGCTTGATAAAGGTATCCTTCACCTCGGGATTCATGATCAAATCCACATATCTCTGACGATAACGCAGATCTGTGTTGGTCAGACCATGAAATTTCTCCGGAAGTATCTGAAGGCTCTTGGAAAGCAGCGTCACAGAAGAAGCATGGAGAGAGATTTCCCCTGTCTTCGTCTTGAACACTTCACCCTGGATTCCTACCACATCACCGATATCCATTTTCTTAAAATCCTTATAGGATTCCTCACCGATGCTGTCTCTGGCCACATAGGACTGGATCCCTCCCTGCAGGTCGGATACATTGCAGAAAGAGGCTTTCCCCATCACACGTTTGGACATCATACGGCCAGCAATGCTCACCGTCTTGCCCTCTAATTCCTCGAAATGATCCTTGATCTCCTGGCTATGATGCGTAACCTCGTATTTTGTAATCTGAAATGGATCTTTGCCATTTTCCTGTAAATCCGCCAGTTTTTCACGACGGACTTTTCTCAGCTTATTGATATCCTGTTCCTGTACCTGCTGCTGTGCCACCGTATTCACTCCTTAATCTCTTGATTTACCGGTCATCATGCAAACCGCATCCCGCGCCTGCCGATGCCAGCCTTCTATTATACGTTTCTCTGAATCTCTAATACTTTGTATTCCATAATTCCAGAAGGCATTTCCACTTTCACCACATCGCCGGTGGCCGCGCCAATCAACGCCTTGCCCACTGGAGATTCGTTGGAAATCTTTCCTTCCAGGCTGTTCGCTTCTGTAGAGCCTACAATCTTGAATTCGATATCCTCGTCAAACTCATAGTCATGGACCTTCACTTTACAGCCCACGCTGATCTTGTCCAGATCAACCTCATCTTCTACCACAACTTCTGCGTTTTTCAGTATTTTCTCAATCTCTTCAATACGGGCCTCAATATCTCTCTGTTCATCTTTGGCCGCATCGTATTCTGCATTCTCGGACAAGTCGCCTTGTTCCCTGGCTTCCTTGATCTTCTGGGCAACTTCTTTTCTTTTTACCACTTTAAGATCGTGCAGTTCATCTTCCAGTTTTTTCAGTCCGGCATAAGTCAGTAAATTTTTCTTTTCTTCCATAATACTTAACTCCTTTACGAATCCAAGAATCCGAGAAAACAAATCACACTTTGGTACTTTTGCGCAAAATGAGGTCTCCCCTGGATGCTCTTTCACAATTTCAGTATTATATCTAAAATAACAACCCTTGTCAAGCGAAAGTACCTGCATTTTACGTGGTTGTTTCCGTCGCTGTCCCTAAGGGAATTTTCCTTCTGTTTTTAAGGCTTCCGAGGACGCATGGATCAATCCTCCAGCCACTCCAGCAGCTGTTCTAGCTGCTCATAGCTCTCCAACTGATTGGCATCCCGACGCATCGCGGAAGAGTGGGGCAGCCCGGCAGTATACCAAGCCACATGCTTGCGCATTTCACGGATGCCTGTATAGATTCCTTTATATTCAATCTGCAGCCTCGCATGCCGCAGGATCATCTGGCGGATCTCGCTTTTGGATGGCCCTTCCCAGATGGGCCTTCCCTCCAGCCAGTCATTCATCTTCCGGAAGATCCATGGATTTCCACGGACAGCCCGGCCGATCATCACGCCATCACAGCCGGTCTGAGACAGCAGCGCCTCCGCCTTGGCCGGGGAATCCACATCCCCGTTGCCGATGACCGGAATGGACAAGGCTTCTTTTACCCTGGCAATAGCCTCCCAATCTGCCTGACCAGAATAGTACTGCTCCCTAGTCCGGCCATGGACAGCGATGGCGGCCACCCCGGCATCCTCAATGCGCTTGGCAGTTTCCACCACATCGGTATCCGCGCCTTGGATACCGATGCGTACCTTAGCAGTCACTGGCTTTGCAATGGCCCGGGATACCGCTCTGACAATTTCTCCGATCCGCTTGGGATCCCTAAGAAGAGCAGAGCCCTCTCCATTATTTACCACCTTAGGAACCGGACACCCCATATTGAGATCCAGGATATCGAAAGGTCTCTCCTCAATGGAGCGGGCCACCTCGGCCATGAGATCGGGGTCTGAACCAAATAGCTGAAGGGAAATGGGATGCTCCTTAGGGTGGATTTCCAGCAGAGCCTGTGTATTCTTATTATGGTAGGATATGGCTTTGGCGCTGACCATTTCCATACAGATCAGTCCCGCTCCCTGTTCTTTGCACAGCAGCCGGAACGGAAGGTCCGTCACACCGGCCATAGGTGCCAGGATAAAAGGGTTGTCTAACGTTACATTGCCAATTTTCAGCATCATTTACTCCTGTGTATTATTCTACTTTTGATAGCCAAAGAATCCGCGCACCAGTTGTTGTCCTCATTCATCTGACGCGCCGCTTCTTTTTGCCCACTACTCCTCATCCTGCAGCTCTTCCCCCAGGAAAAATACTTTATAATATAGTTCCAGGGAACGCAAAAGCTCCTCTTTCTCCCGGCGCAGCTTCCGGATTTTCAGGGCGCTTCCGATATCATCGAACATCCCGTCCGCCTCCAGCGCCTCCACCTTGAATTCCAATTCATTCTCCTCGTTGAATTCCAGGGTGAGGATCCCGCCCACTTCTTCCGTAAACATGACGCACATGATCTGCAGCTCTTGTTTTACCGCCTCCGGAAGAGCTCCAAAATCCGGATTGAAATAATACTTCTGTTCATATGAATTGGCTCCGCAGAGCACTATATTTTCCTGATACATCACACACCATCCTCTTACACATATCCATATAGCCCGCGCACAGACACTTCCCCGGCACAGACCTCCCGGAGCTTGCCTTGCTCATCCTGCACCAAAAGCTCCCCCGTATCGGTAATGCCAAGAGCCGTTCCCAAAAAGGACTCCGGTCCGGCCTCAATGCGCACTTGACGGCCACGGTTCACCAAAAAGCTTTCATACTCTGCCTTTAATCCTGCAAGGCTGTCAGCGGCCAGAAATTTTTCGTAGTTTTGCTCCATGCGGTCCAGCACCTTTGCCATGACCAGCTCACGCTCCCACACCTTTCCGCTCTCAAGCCGCAGAGAGGTCGCTGTCGCTTGGATGTCCTTTGGCATGGACGCCTGGTTCACATTGATGCCTATCCCTGTCACCACATAGGCAATCCCTGTCCCATCCGCCTGCATTTCCGTCAGGATCCCGCATATTTTTTTGCCGCTTGCTACTACATCGTTCGGCCATTTGACCTGTGCTTCGATTCCCAGATCCGCACAGCCTTGGGCAACACTTAGGCCTGCCATCAAAGAAAGCATGGAAGCCTTAGCTGGATGGCAGGGAGGATACAAAAGGAAGCTCATAGCCAGAGCTTCCCCTTTTTCCGTATGCCAGCTGCGGCCTCTCCTGCCCCTGCCGGCATTTTGTACCTCTGCCGTGCAAAGGCTCCCTTGAGGCGCCCGCTGCTTTGCCAGTTCTTTGACACGGAGATTGGTGGAATCCACGATCTCCTCATAATATATTTCCCTTCCCATCCACCGGGTGGTAAGAAGGCTTTGCACCCGTTTGATATCTAATCCCTGTCCCATAACAGTCTCTATTCTCCCAAAGTGGCCACCATCACTGCTTTGATGGTGTGCATTCGATTTTCTGCTTCGTCAAATACCTTAGACTGTGCAGATTCGAAGACCTCATCTGTCACTTCCATGTCAGTCAGTCCAAAACGTTCGCCCATCTCTTTGCCGATGGTCGTCTTCAAGTCATGGAACGCTGGCAGGCAGTGCAGGAAAATTGCCTTCTCCCCGGCATTTTCCATAATTTGTCTGGTCACCTTATAAGGGGTCAGCTCCCGAATCCGTTCCTCCCAAACCTCATCCGGTTCGCCCATGGACACCCACACATCGGTATATATCACATCGGCGTTCTTCGTCCCTTCCATGGCATCCTCGGTCAGCGTGATGGTACCGCCGGACTGCTCAGCATAAGTCCGGCACAATTTCACCAATTCCTCATTGGGAAAATACTTCTTGGTGGTACAAGCAACAAAATGCATACCCAGCTTCGCGCAGGCGATCATCAAGGAATTGCCCATATTATATCTGGCATCACCCATATAGACCAGCTTGATTCCCTCCAGCCGGCCAAACTGTTCCCGGATGGTCAGCATATCCGCCAGCATCTGCGTGGGATGATACTCATTCGTCAGCCCGTTCCACACGGGAACTCCAGCGTGCTTCGCCAGCTCTTCCACAATTTCCTGGCCAAACCCGCGGTATTCAATTCCGTCATACATCCGGCCCAGCACTCTGGCCGTATCCGCTATGCTTTCCTTCTTGCCAATCTGAGAACCGCTGGGATCCAAATAAGTGCTGCCCATGCCCATATCGTGAGCAGCCACTTCAAAGGCGCACCGGGTCCTGGTGCTGGTCTTTTCAAAAATCAGCGCAATATTTTTGCCCTTATAGTTGTCCACAGGAATCCCTTTTTTCTTTTTCTCTTTCAAATCTGCGGCCAGATCCAATAAATATGTAATCTCTGCCGGCGAAAAATCCTTCAATGTTAAAAAATGGCGTCCCTTTAAGTTCATAGCTGCACATTTCCTCCTTCGCTGCTTAAAATCAATTCGGCAAATGCCGGTATCGTACTTTTCTCCTCCAGCAGATTCCCCTTTTGGGCCCAAACAGCCTCCAAAAGCTCCTCCACCGTATAAATCCGGTACTTGGGCACGCGGCACAGCTTCGCCGTTGCCTCTAACATCCCCAAATATAATTTCCGGTAATCCCAATCGGTAAGCTTCAGCTCCAAAGCCAGCTTAAGGGGCTCTGTCTCCAGAAAACGGCGCAGTGACCCGTCCCCTTTGTACATACGGGCCAGCTGCTCCAGATAATAGACCTCATCATGAGAATCTTCAATATAGTAAATAAAACCATTCAAGCCATACAGCAGCCGCATGGTATCGTAATATCCAGCCACCATATTGCGTTTGCTCTTCTCCGGATCAAAGTCAATGATATTTCCCAGATCCACCCGGGGCTCCACAGAAAGCACTGTCGTATCTTCCGGAATCTTCACCGGTTTATCCCGGCCGACGCCGAAAATGCGGATCACGAGAATATCTTTATACTCCCGTTTGATCAGGGATTCTAACGGCACATTATCAATGATGCCGCCGTCGATATATGTCTTGCCGTGCAGCTTCTCATTTTTAAAAAGCGGGAAAATATAAGCGCTGGCCAGCAGGATGTCCTTCACCATATCCGGATCCAGCTCCTTCACATCCACATCCAGCTCCTTAAATTCATCCACGTTAAACGTCCGCACATAAAACTCGATGGGCGAATTCTGCAGTACCTCCACATCCACGCACTCGTCAATAAGCTTCTTCAAGGGCGTCACATCCATGCCGCCCTCTGTAATAAAATTCATCAGCTCTTTAACGGCCTCCGGCAATGAAAGCTTTCCCTTGATCAGACGCTTCATCGTATCATCATCCACATCCATGACCTTGGAATAGGAAATGCTTTCCCAGACATGCTCCGCACGCTTCACATCACCCATGCACATCATAGCTCCATTGAGGGCACCCACGCTGGTGCCGGCGATCCCTTTGATCTTCACGCCGGCCTCTCTAAGCGCCTTCCATGCGCCGACCTGGTAGGCGCCTTTGGCGCCTCCGCCTTCCAACACGATCCCGTATTCTTTTGTTAAGTCAATGACTGGCTGCATGCGCTCTCCTCCTAGGCCTGCTCAATATCCGTATTCGCCATAATCTCCTTCAATGAGGTAGCCAGACCGGCAATCCCTTGGATATCGGACGGGATAATGATCTTCGTGGATTTTCCATCCGCCACTTTAGCAAGAGCTTCCAAGCTCTTTATTGTCAATACAGAAGTATCCGCACCCGCCTCTTTGATAAAACGAATACCGTCTGCTGTTGCCTGCTGTACCTTCAGCACGGCCTCTGCCTGACCTTCTGCTTCCCGGATCATTTTCTCCTTCTGGGCTTCCGCACGCAGGATCGCCGCCTGTTTCTCAGCCTCTGCATCCAAAATCACAGATTCCTTTTGACCTTCTGCCACCAGAATCGTAGAACGTTTCTCACCTTCCGCACGCAGGATGGACTCTCTTCGTTCACGCTCCGCTTTCATCTGTTTCTCCATGGCTTCCTGGATCGCTGCCGGAGGAATGATATTTTTCAATTCCACACGGTTCACCTTGATGCCCCATGGGTCAGTGGCCACATCCAGCGCGGAACGCATCTTCGTATTGATCACTTCACGGGAAGTCAGTGTCTCATCCAGCTCCATATCACCGATGACATTACGAAGCGTAGTCGCGGATAAATTCTCAATGGCCATGATGGGATTTTCCACACCATATGCATATAATTTCGGATCTGTGATCTGGAAAAATACCACCGTGTCAATCTGCATGGTAACATTGTCCTTCGTGATCACCGGCTGTGGAGGAAAATCTACAACCTGCTCTTTCAAATTGACCTTGCGGGCCACCCTCTCAATAAACGGCACTTTAAAATGTATGCCCACATTCCAAGTTGCACGGTAAGCGCCCAGTCTTTCCAAAATCAGGGCATGTGCCTGCGGCACGATCCGTACGCAGGATGCGAGCACCAGCAGCACTAAAATAATCAAAACGATCAAAGCTATTATTAATTTCATGGCAAACCCTCCTTATTGGTTCCGTTCTACGATCAGTTTCACGCCCTGGACCTCTAAGACCCGGACCACAGCATCCTCTTCTATGATGATGCCATCCTCTTTTGTGCGGGCCATCCAATCCAGCCCCTGTACATGAACTACTCCGGTCTCCTGCACATTGTCAATCTTTTCTTTGACTACTGCAGTCTTACCGATGAGCGCGGCCACATTTGTCGGTTCCATTTGCCGATTCATAAACCGCACCGCTGCCGGTCTGGTGAAAATCAGAAGCACCAAAGAAATTACCAGAAACAGCCCGATCTGCAGCCAAATAGGGGCTCCGAAGAAAACACTGATGAGCGCTATCAGCGCCCCTCCGGCAAACCAGATCGTGGTAAGTCCCACGGTGAGCGCTTCTATTACCAGCAAAACAGCTAAAAGCCCCAACCAGATTATCGCATTCATAGCTCCTCCTATCCGTGCGCATCCAAGCAGCACAAGCAGATGGCTGTCTGCAGAATGTCTGCACACAGCACTGATGCTAAGTTAAGTATACAGTCAGCAGGTTTTTCACACAAGGGGGAATTTCAATCACTTATCTCCGCTGCCTGGCCGCCTCATACATCAATATTCCAGCCGCCATCGCCGCATTGAGGGATTCCACCTGGCCCGCCATGGGAATGCGGATCAGTCGGTCCGCCATACCAGTCAGGGCCTCGCTTAATCCATTGCCCTCATTTCCTATAAAAAAAAGAGTCCCTTTGGTATAATCCTCCCGGTCATAGGTATGCTCTCCCCGCAGATGTGCAGCATAGGAGCAAATTCCCATTTTTTTCAACTGTTCCAACTCTTTTGCAGGATTTTCTCCCAGCTGGTAAAACGGCATCCGGTAAATGGATCCCATCGTAGAACGGATGACCTTGGGCTGGAGAAGATCCGCTGTCCGCTTCGTGAGCAGCACGCCATCCGCTCCTGCCCCTTCGGCAGTCCGCAGGATCGTCCCCACATTTCCGGGGTCCTGGAGATCCTCCAGCAGCACCAGCAGAGGATGTTCCCTCCGCATCAGATCCGCAAAAGAATAAGAAGGAGTCTTCAGCAGCGTCAGCACTCCCTGCGGTGTCTTCGTATCACTCATCTGCCGGAACACCTTTTCCTCTACAATCTCATAAGGAATGTCCGCAAGCGCCGCCTCCCAGTCGGGGTCCACCACTGTGGAAGACAGGTATACCTTGTGAATCCAGTCTCTGGGAGCCTCCAAGAACATCTTGCGGCCCTCTGCCACAAAGAGCCCTTGTTCCCGCCTGGCCTTCGCCCGTTGATTCAATTGTATGACATTTTTCACCTGTGCATTCGCCGCACTCGTTATCATCCAGACCTCTCCTGTCCTATTTATTCTCTGCGGGCAGCATTTCTTTCAAATCCTCGTTATTTCCCACTACGATCAGCGCCCAGCCTTCTTCCAATGGCTCCTGGGGATCCACCTTCACACGGACATCATCTCCGATGCGCAGCCCTACCACGTTCACATTGAGCACTTCCCTTAAACGCAGCTCTACCAGATTCTTTCCCACCCATTTTGCGGGCACAGGAAATTCCACCATACTAAAAGTAGGAGAAAGCTCAAAAAGATCACTGAAGCCTCCGGACAGCAGATTCTTCGCCACTCTGACGCCCATGGAACGCTCCGGGTACACCACCTCGTCCGCACCGATGCGGGTGAGGATATTTCCATGGAGCTCATTCATCGCCTTCACCACCACATGGGGCACTCCCGCATCCTTCGCAAAAATAGTGGACAAAATGCTGGCTTCCATATTATCAGAAATCGATACCACGACCACATCCATATTGCTTAAGCCCATAGACTCCAGCACTCCTTTTTCTGTCACATCCGCCTGGAGCGCATAGGTCACATCGTCTGCAATTTCTTTGATGCGCTCTTCGCTGATATCCACCGCCATCACATCCTGATGGGCATCCGCCAGCGTCTTCGCGACACCAAAACCAAATTTCCCAAGTCCGATCACTGCAAATGATTTTCTCATATTATCCTCCCATTCCCTGCCCTACACAGGTTTACCCGATCATCACGTTGTCTTCCGGCAGACGGATCCCTTCCGTCCGGCTCTCTGCCTTGAGCACGATGGCCGTTGCCATGGTCACCGGTCCGATTCTGCCTAAATACATCGTCAATATCACAACAAGCTTGCCCGCCGCAGACAGCGTCGGCGTAATGCCCCGGGATAATCCCACCGTAGCCACTGCCGAAGTCAGCTCATAGACAATATCCACAAAGTCCGCCTTAGGTTCCAACACGGACAGCAGGATACAGGCCACAAACAAAGTGGCAAATTCCACACAGACCACAACCAAAGCGGAACGGACAATGCTGACCTTCACACGGCGGTGGAAAAGCTCCGTATCCTTTTTGCCCTTCAGATAAGCGATGACCGTGAATATTAAGATCACCATCGTGGTGGTCTTAATGCCGCCGGCCGTCCCCATAGGGGAGCCTCCCACAAACATCCACACCAGAGACATGCTCACGGAAGCATCCGTCAGCTTCGCCTGATCCACGGTAAAAAAGCCGGCCGTCCTGGTAGTCACCGATTGAAACAAGGATTCCAGAATCCGTGTCCCCATAGGCTGGGCACCCAAAGTCTCCGGATTGTGGTATTCAAACACAAAGATCAAAAATGCTCCAAACAAGATAAGCACCGCCGTCGCGGACAGCACTACTTTGCTGTGCAGCTTCAGATTTCCCCAAAAGCGGCTTAAGGGCAGCTGTTTTCTGGCCACGGCTTTTCCGTTTTTGGCTAAGTCCCACCAGACCATAAAGCCCAGGCCTCCGGCTACAATTAACCCCATCGTCGTAAAATTGACCAGCCAATCGCCGGCATAGGGCGCCAGGCTGTTCTCTCCCATAATATCGATACCCGCATTACAAAAAGCGGATACGGAGGTAAACAAGGACTGCCAAAGGCCCTGAACCAGACCGTATCTGGGCACCAGCCGGATGGCATAGAAGACCATGCCGATCAGCTCCGCCATGATAATACAAAAGAGCACTTTTTTTACGATCCTCACCAGTCCTGCCATGGAATCCAGATTATAGGACTCCTGGATCAGCTTTCGGTTCCGCATGCTGACCCGCTTCCCCAGACTGACGAAAATCATTGTGGTCATCGCGATCACACCGATTCCGCCCAGCTGAATCAGCAGCAGGATGATGATCTGCCCAAATAACGTCCAATGAGACGCCGTCACCGTGGTCACCAGACCAGTCACACAGACACTGGTAGTCGCCGTAAAAAGAGCGTCAATAAAAGACGTCTCTTGCCCCGGCACAGTGGCTATGGGCAGACATAATAAAAGTGCTCCTACAAAAATCACCCCCGCAAAACCGAGGGCAATTATTTGTGAATTATTTAATTTCCGTTTGCTCTTTCGAGCAGATAAATTATCATTCATAATCTCTATTTCTTTTTCTTATCATGCTTATCATAGTTATGAGAAAGGGAACGGCATACTTCATAAGTATATTCCGGAATCTGTTTCTTCATAGCCAGCGCTTCATTGATATCAAAGTCCACATATTCCCCGTGGCGGTAGCCTACTACACGGCAGGTCTTGCCCTGTACCAAAAGATCCACAGCCATTGCGCCCATCATGGATGCGTACACCCTGTCCTTGCAGGTGGGGCTTCCGCCTCGCTGCATGTGACCTAAGATGGTAGCTCTCGTCTCAATGCCGGTTGCCGCCTCGATTCTCTTAGCCATAGCCTCTGAATGGCCGATACCCTCCGCATTGATGATGATATGATGCTTCTTGCCCAGCTTCCGGTTCTCAATGATGTTGTTGATGATCTTCTGCTCATCGTAATCGTATTTCTCCGGAAGCAGAACGTCCTCCGCACCATTGGCGATTCCACACCACAGAGCCAGATAACCGGCATTTCTTCCCATGACCTCGATGACGCTGCAGCGCTCGTGGGAAGTAGAGGTATCACGCACCTTGTCGATGGCTTCCATCGCGGTATTCACAGCGGTGTCAAATCCGATCGTATATTCCGTGCAGTCGATGTCCAAATCGATGGTTCCAGGCACTCCGATGGTATTGATCCCCAGATTTGCCAGCTTCTGTGCGCCCGCAAAGGAACCGTCGCCGCCGATGACCACCAGACCATCAATTCCGTGCTTTCTGCAAACCTCAGCGCCTCTTTTCTGACCTTCCTCCGTACGGAATTCCGCACATCTGGCCGTATATAAAATCGTACCGCCGCGCTCGATGGTATCGGACACGTCACGGGCCGTCATATCTACGATTTCCTCATTCAGAAGACCATTATATCCTTTATAAATGCCTTTGACATTCAATCCGCTGCTCAAGCCCCGCCGGACCACCGCACGAATGGCCGCATTCATGCCGGGAGCGTCACCGCCGCTGGTCAATACGCCGATTGTCTTTATTGCCTTTTTCTCTGCCATAACAATCTCCTCCATTTGATCTGTTAAAATAACATCCTACATGTTTCATCCCATATGTCAATTAATTTTAATGCATTTTAGTCAGTTTTTCAATACTCTTTTCTACAACTTTCACGTTCTCAGCGCCCAGAAAACCGTACATTTTATCCAAAAGAGCATCGTCGATCCCCACGTTTTTATTGGGAGGCAGTTTCTTAACTGCCCGTTCCTTTTTCAGATAGACCACCACGGCGTCCCTGCCGTCGGATGCGCGCAGAAGTCCTAACGCCTGATCTCCTTTTTCCTTATATTGGTCCATATCGTCAAACTGCAGCCACAGCTCCCTGGGAATCGCATCGAAGGATACAATTTGTTCACAGATCAGCTTGCTGGGTTTGTCATCCTCAGCGGCAACTCGGCCCTGGATAAAAACCTTGTCGTCTTCATTCATCAGCTGGATATTTCGTTCATAGTCCCGGGGAAATACCACCACTTCCACCGTTCCCATCAAATCCTCCAGCGTCAAAAAAGCCATGACCTTATTATTCTTTGTATATTTGATGGTTTTATCCGTGATCATTCCGCCCACGACAGCTTTTTGGCCATCTTTTACCACCGGCTGCCCAGTTTCCTCATCCGGCTGGAAATCCGCGGTCCAGGCCGTTATATTTTTTTCCAGGGCATTCCGGTAATTCTCCAGCGGATGACCGCTGATATAAAAGCCCAGCACTTCTTTTTCAAAGGCAAGACGCATCTCTTCCTCATAGTCTTCCACATTGGGCATCTGAACCTCGTAGGCACTTTTCTCTTCCTCTCCGGCCAGGTCAAATAAGGTCATCTGCCCTGCCAGGGAATTCTTCTTCTCCTGGTTTACGCTGTCCATGATCTGGGCATAGACTAACATTTTCTGCCGGCGGTTGCCCGGCAGACAGTCCATGGCCCCGGATTTGATAAAGTTTTCCAAGACCCTTTTGTTCACATCGCCGCCGGACATACGCACGATGAAATCCTTCAGCGTGGTAAAGGGTCCGCGAAGCTCTCTTTCTTTTTCTACGCCTGCGATCACCGGGCGCCCAACACTCTTGATGGCGGACAAGGCATAGTGGATGCCGTCCCCATCCACGGAGAAATTCCACTCTCCCCGGTTGATATCCGGCGGTAAAATCGGAATTCCCATCTGCCGGCAGGTATAGATATATTCTGAGACTTTGGCGGGAAAATCAATGACGGAGGTCATCAAAGCCGCCATAAATTCCCTGGGATGGTAATATTTCAAAAATGCGGTCTGGTAGGCCACCACTGCATAGGCCGCCGCATGGGATTTGTTAAAGGCATATTTGGCAAAGTCGATCATATCGTCGTAGATCTTGTTGGCCGTCTTTTCATCGATGCCCCGGTTCACGCAGCCGGGCACGCCTTCAGCTTCATTGCCGTAGACAAAATTCTTCCGTTCCTTTTCCATCACGGACGCCTTTTTCTTGGACATGGCACGGCGCAGCAAATCGCTCCGGCCCAAGGTATAGCCGCCCAGTGTCCGCACAATCTGCATAACCTGCTCCTGGTATACGATACAGCCGTAGGTCGGCTCCAGGATCGGTTCCAGCTGCGGACAGTCATAGGTGATCGCCTCCGGATGGTGCTTGCCCCGGATATATTGGGGGATAAAATCCATAGGGCCCGGACGGTACAAGGAGATACCGGCAATGACATCCTCCAGACTCTGGGGCTTTAGCTCCTTCATAAAGTTCTTCATCCCCGCGCTCTCCAACTGGAACACACCTTCTGTATGGCCGGTCCCCAGAGAGCTTAAAACTTTCTTATCATCATAATCAATGGCATCCATATCCAGCAGGATCCCCGTATTTTTCTCCACCAGCTTCACCGCGTTCTGTATCACGGTCAGTGTCCGCAGCCCCAGAAAATCCATTTTCAAAAGGCCCAGCTCCTCCAATGTGGTCATGGTGAACTGTGTGGTAATAGAACCGTCAGAGGCCCTGGAAAGAGGCACATACTCATCCACCGCCTTCTGGCTGATCACTACCCCCGCCGCATGCATGGAGGTATGTCTTGGCAGCCCCTCCAAACGTTTGGACATGTCAATAAGATTTCGGATTTCCGGATTTTCTTCATATACCTTGCGAAGCTCCGGATTCTTCTTCATGGCCAGATCGATGGTGATGTTCAGCTCCATGGGAATCATCTTAGCGATCGTGTCCACCTGGGCATAGGGCATATCCATGACGCGGCCCACGTCCCGGATCACACCCCGGGCAGCCAAGGTACCGAAGGTCACGATCTGTACCACCCGGTCCGTGCCGTATTTACGCACCACATAATCAATAACCTCCTGCCGCCGTTCGAAGCAGAAATCCACGTCGATATCCGGCATGGACACTCGTTCCGGGTTTAGGAAACGTTCAAAGAGAAGGTCATATTTCATGGGATCCAGCTTAGTAATCCCCAAGGTATATGCCACCAGGCTTCCGGCGGCGGATCCACGCCCCGGTCCCACGATGATATCGTTGTCCCTGGCATATTTGATAAAGTCCCATACAATGAGGAAATAGTCCACATACCCCATCTTCTGGATGGTACCCAGCTCATAGTCCAGACGTTCCTTTAGTTCCTCCGTCACCGGCTGATACCGCTCCTCCAATCCCTTGTAACAGAGCTCATTGAGATAGCTCCATGCGTCATAGCCTTGTGGCACATCAAATTTGGGGAGCTTCGTCACGCCAAACTCAATCTCTACATGGCACCGGTCCGCAATCTTCTGGGTATTTTCCAACGCCTCCGGCGCATACGGAAATAAAGCGGCCATCTCCTCGGGAGATTTCACATAATACTGGCCGCCTTCGTAACGCATCCGGTCCTCATCCTGAAGCTTTTTCCCGGTCTGGATGCACAGCAGAATATCATGGGACGCCACGTCCGTATCATACGTATAATGCACATCATTGGTGGCTACCAGAGGTATCCCCGTCTCCTCATGGATGCGCAGAAGCTGCTGGTTTACGGTCTGCTGCTGGGAAATTCCATGATCCTGCAGCTCCAAAAAGTAATTGCCCGCCCCAAAAATCTCCTGATATTTCAGAGCCACTTCCTTGGCCGTATCATACAGCCCCTTCTCCAAATATCTGGGAACCTCGCCTGCCAGACAGGCGCTCAGCGCAATCAGTCCCTCGTGGTACTGGGTCAGCACCTCCAAATCCACACGGGGCTTATAATAAAAGCCTTCTACGAATCCCTTGGAGACAATTTTCATCAGATTGGCATAGCCTTGGTTATTTTCCGCCAAAAGCACCAGATGATAATAGCGGTCATCACTGTGTCCCGCTTCCTTGTCGAACCGGGACTGGGGCGCCACATATACCTCACAGCCGATCACAGGATTGATTCCCGCCGCCTTGGCCGCCCGGTAAAAATCAATGACTCCGTACATCACCCCATGATCCGTGATGGCTGCACTGTTCATGCCCAGCTCTTTCACCCGGGCCACATATTCCTGAATCTTGTTGGAGCCATCCAACAAGCTGTATTCCGTATGCACATGCAAATGTGTAAAATTCACGCTGTTTTCTCCTTTGTCCCAAATCCGGCATCATCCTCTGCGCATTCTGGGTACGTTCCGCTTCAGATCCGGCGGATTTTCCCATCCTGAATCCGGACTTTGCCCTCTTTTAGCAAATGTCCCACCGCCCGCTTAAAGGCATTTTTGCTCAGGCCGAATTCCCGTTCAATCACCTGGGGGGAAGCCTTGTCATCGAACGGCAGCACTCCTGCAAACTCCTCAATGACTGCCAGCACATGCTCTGCGTCCTCATTTATCTGCAGATATGCCTTTTGTTTGGCGCTCAATGTCAGTTTACCATCTTCCTTCACCTTGGCCACCCGAAGGGTGAGCACATCTCCTACCCGGTATTTTCCCTGGGCCTCCTGCCGGGGAATCAGGCCGGAATACTTGTCATCCACCGCCACAAATACGCCAAACTGCTCACTGATTTCGTAAATGCGGCCTTTTACCATATCCCCCTCCTGATAGGGAGAATCTGTGGAAAGGTAATGATACACCTTCATCGTCGCACAGAGACGGCTGCTCTTGTCAGCATAAAGAGCTACCAGGCATTCGTCACCTTCCCGCACCTTCGCCGTCTGCTCCCGAAAAGGCAGCAGAAGATCCTTTTCCAAGCCCCAGTTAAGGAATGCGCCCACCTTGCCTGTCTGTGCCACAGTCAGGACGGCCGTTTCGCCCAATTGGAGGACTGGCTCTTTGGTAGTGGCAATGAGGCGGTCCTGGGAATCCTTATAAATAAATACCTCCAAGGCATCGCCAGGTTTCGTATCCTTGGGCACCTGTTTGATGGGAAGAAGTACCCGCTCCCCAGTGGGGGCATCCTTTGTTTCTCCCAGATAGACACCAAAATCCACTTGATTGACCACAATGAGTGTCTGCTTCTTTCCTAATAATATCATGCTTCCTCTTTCCTGTGCACAAACTGTGTGCACATCCTCTGCTATCGACTTTTTTTACTAATAAACTGTACCACGCAGTATGAGCTGCCGCCCTCATCCTCCAGCGATACCACACAGCTCTCCAGGTCTGTTGAAACCTTCGGATAAATCGTATCCTCCAGATGCGCGGATTTCTTATATTCCGCCCTAAGCTGTCCGATGACAAAATCCTCCGGCAGAAATTCCTGGGCCATAACGATGTACTGCCCGTTGTTCACATGCTGATTGGTATCCACATGATGACGGCGCACCAGAATCTCCTCCCGGTCCTCCATCTTCTGGGGCAGCTTGATCTTACGGGGTGCATAAGCCATATCCAGTTTTTCTTCCAGCTCGTAACCGGTGATATCTTGATCCGTCACCTTAATGGGCATGCCTGTCCCCGCATCCAGAAAGCTCCAAAGAGAATTGGCATATGCCAGCCGCTGCCCTTCCACCGTATCCAGGGTAAAATTCCGGTATCCCAAAAACCCACGGAATTCATAGGGCCACGTCCGCGCCACAATTTCCTCTCCCAGCTTCGGAAGCCGGTCAATGACGATCTGCCAGGAAGAAAGCACCCAGCCTTTTTTTGCCTCGTCACAGGCCTTCACACCTCTTCCCACGGATTCGGAATGGAAAATGCAGCAATCCTGAAAATAATTGACCACTCCGTGCAAGGTCAGATAACCGTCCGCCCCGACCTCGCTGTATCTTACTCTGCTTCCAAATGAATAACTCATTGACTGCCTCCTTAGATGCTTCCAAATAATTTCCTGTACAGATGCCGGTATCAAAAAAACCGCATAACAAAACTGCTGCAGACATTCCCGGCGCAAAATCCTAAATGCGAACAAAGTGGACAAGCCCGCCTCAAATTTCCCTCCCCTTAATCTTTGAGGGGCCCCACAGCTTTGCGCGCCAGATGCATTTTCCTCTTGCATCTGTGCGCATCCTGCACGAAGGGTTTTTATTCCATAGAACGTAATTTCCTATAAAACAAGAAAGAATCCTGCTCGCAGGATTCTCCGCCTGCGGCGGGTCGCATACGCGACATTCTTCCCTTCCGCCGCAGTGCGCTCCCGCACGGAGTGCTTTTGGTTTCATAGGACGCATTTTCCTATGAAATCAAAAAGGTCCTGCAGAATATCTGCAGAACCCTTTTTCAGCAGGGCTACAAGGATTCGAACCTTGAAATGACGGAGTCAGAGTCCGTTGCCTTACCGTTTGGCGATAGCCCTATTTTTCGCGACGAAATGAATTATAAACTATAACAAATAAAATTGCAAGCCCTTTTTTCAATTTTTTTGAAATAAATTATTCCATCCCCACGAAATTGCGGTCTACGGCGATCACACACTGGTATGCAGGGTTCATTTCCTGTATTTTCTGCATCACTTTATGACAAAGCTCATCCTGGTGTTCCAATCCATATTCATAAGGTACCACCAGATCAAAAATCAAATTCGTCTGTTTTTCCCCGCTCACCATGCGGAAATCATGAAAACTCAGCCGTTGGTCGATCTCCCCGATCACCTGCGCCACCTCCGCCTTCGCCTTGATGATTTTACTGTCGTTGACCTCCACCGGGTCCATATGGATCACCAGCAGGATCCCCAGCTCTTTGGATACCTCCCGTTCAATTTTATCAATGATCTCGTGGGAAACCTCGATATCCACATCTCTTGGCACCTCCGCATGGATGGAAGCCATGCTCCGGTTCGGGCCGTAATTATGTACAATCAAATCATGCGTGCCTTCGATTCCATCATAGGACTCCACCAGCTCGGTGATCCGCTCATACAGCGCCGGATCAATCGCCTCACCAATCAGCGGCTCCAGCGTATCCTTGGCGATGCTGATGCCAGCCCACATGACGATCAGGGAAACAATGATACCCGCATATGCATCCACATTGATTCCGGCAAACTGACAAATCAATATAGAAAGAATGGTGGCGGAAGTGGTGATCACATCTCCCAAGGAATCCGCTGCTGTAGCCAGCATTACCTTCGAATCAATCCTCCTGCCCAGCTTCCGGTTAAAAAAGGACATCCACAGCTTCACGCCCACAGACAGCACCAGAATACAAAAAGGCACCACCTGAAAAGAAATATCCTCCGGATCCGCGATCTTGCCCACACTGCTTTTGAAGAAGGAAAATCCCACCTGAATGACCAAAAAGGCCACAATGAAGGCAGCTATATACTCGATTCGGCCATGACCGAAGGGATGATCCTTATCCGCCGGCTTGCTGGCCATCTTCACGCCGATATAGCCGATGATGGAGGATGCCGCATCTGACAAATTATTGAATGCATCTGCCATTACGGAAATACTGTGCATCAAAATGCCGATGAGCAGTTTGACCGCAAACAGCAGGACATTGCAGAAAATCCCCACACAGCTGGAAAGCACCCCATATTGGGTGCGCACTGCAACCTCTTCTATATTATTATAATTTTTCACAAATCTACGAACCAAAAATTCTGTCATCGCTGTCCTACTTCTACCCTTTCCCATGCTTGCGCTTTTTTTATTGTAACATAGTTTTGAATATTTTACATTACTTCATATTGTGGTATAATATACATTAGCAGGCGCCAAGCGCCATTGCCCGAAGGGCACAATCGTACGGGGTTATTTTCTCTTACTTTTGACTGAAACAGATCCCCTGTGCAGACCATATCGAAAAAGATAAGGAGAACACATATGAGAGCCGACAACCTGACCCTGCTCACTGATTTTTATGAATTGACTATGATGCAGGGATATTTCAAGAACCCCACCAATCAAACGGTAATTTTTGATGTTTTTTACCGAGACAATCCCTGTGACGGAGGCTATGCTATAACCGCCGGTTTAGACCAGGTCATTTCCTATGTGGAAAATCTTTGTTTTACAGATGAAGATATCATTTATTTGGAAAACCTGCAACTATTTGACAAAGATTTCCTTGAGTATTTACGCGGATTCCACTTTTCAGGCGATATTTATGCCATTCCCGAAGGAACGGTGGTATTTCCCAGAGAGCCTCTTTTGAAGGTCATCGCACCGATCATGGAAGCTCAGCTGGTGGAGACCGCCATACTCAATATCATCAACCATCAAAGCCTCATCGCCACCAAGGCTTCCAGAGTAGTATATGCAGCTAAGGGTGATGGTGTGATGGAATTCGGACTGCGACGGGCACAAGGCCCGGATGCCGGTATTTTCGGCGCCAGAGCTGCCATGATCGGCGGCTGCGTAGGCACCTCCAACGTACTGGCCGGAAAAATGTTTGATGTGCCGGTGTTGGGAACCCATGCCCACAGCTGGATTATGAGCTTCCCGGATGAATATACCGCTTTCAAAACCTATGCCAAGCTTTATCCGGATGCCTGCATTTTATTGGTAGACACCTATGATACCTTAAAATCCGGCGTTCCTAATGCCATCCGTGTCTTCGAGGAGATGCGCGAACAAGGCGTAAAGCTTACACGCTACGGTATCCGCTTAGACAGCGGCGACCTGGCTTATCTGTCCAAGGAGGCTTACAAAATGCTGGCGGCTGCCGGCTTTGACGATGCCATCATCTCCGCCTCCAGCGATTTAGATGAATACCTGATCTCCGACTTAAAGGTCCAAAATGCCAAGATCAATTCCTGGGGTGTAGGCACCAACCTCATCACCTCCAAGGACAATCCTGCGTTCGGCGGCGTCTACAAGCTGGCGGCCATTAAGGATCGGGATGAAGATGACTTCACACCTAAGATTAAGCTTTCCGAAAACAGCGAGAAAATCACCAATCCTGGCAATAAGACCGTATTCCGTATCTACAATAAGACTACCGGTAAGATCAAGGCTGACCTGATTGCCTTGGCTGATGAAACCTTCGATGAAAATGAGAACATGATTATCTTCGACCCCATCGACACCTGGAAAAAAACGCGCATTTTGGGCGGCACCTATGTGATCCAAGAGCTTTTGGTCCCCGTCTTCCAAAAAGGAAAATGCGTCTATACTTCCCCTTCCGTCATGGAATTGAGAAACTTCTGTGCAAAACAGCAGGATACTCTGTGGGATGAATCCCGTCGTCTGGTCAATCCGCATCAGGTATATGTGGATCTTTCCCAGAAGCTCTACGATTTGAAGGCCAAAATCCTGGACGAGGTTTCCACGGAGGCACTCCTGGAATCCTAATCCGTCCCCATAGCTTTTATACCGGTATATTTTCCTCCTCCCAATCATAGGTTATAAGATTGAGAGGAGGTTTTTTATGTATCCCTATATCCTTTTAGTCAACCGCGCCCATCCTATGGGAAAGAATGATGTCCCCAAGAATTTAGTCCCCGCCGATTTTCCCTTTGACGCTCCTGCCCGTGACCTTAAACGCAAATTACAGGCCAAGGCTGCACAGGCCGCCAAAGAGCTTTTTGAGGACTGCGCGGCCCAAGGCTTGTGTCTCTATGGTATTTCCGGTTACCGCCCCTACAACCGCCAAAAAGAGCTCTATGAGGCATCCACGGATGGCACCGTAGCCCCGCCGGGCACCAGCGAACACCAAACCGGATTGGCCCTGGACGTCTCCTGCCCCTCGGTGGGCTTGCAGCTTACAGAAGCCTTCGCAGATACTCCGGAAGGAAAATGGCTCAAAAGAAGCGCTCCCCTCTATGGCTTCATCCTCCGCTATCCCAAGGGAAAAGAAAAAATTACCGGATACCCATGGGAACCATGGCATATCCGGTACGTCACCAAAAGCCTTTCTCTGTATCTGTCCCTTACTGGGATGACCCTGGAAGAATATCATATGCTTTAGTCACTGCTCCATTTGGCGTCCCAAAAAACCGGCCGCCGTCTGGACCAGCTTCTGCTCAGATTCCCCCAGCACGTCCCTGTTCGTCTTCCCCATAAGGATAACTGCGCCAATGGCATCTCCCGCACATATGATCGGCTGGATCGTCTGCGAAAAGCTCTCTTCCTTCTGGTCATTGGTCAAAGGGATCCGCCCCTTATCCTTTATGCTCACATAGCGGCTTTCCCGCAAAGTGATCAAATCCTCCAGCTCCTGGCTGATCTCCTTGCCTGTCAGCTCTCTGCTGCCTGTTCCGGACGCAGCCACGATCTGGTCATGATCGGTGATACAAGCCAGATAACCTGTCGTCTGTGCCAATGCTTCGGCATATTCTTTTGCAAAAATACTCAGCTCCCCGATGGGTGAATATTTCTTTAAGATCACTTCGCCTTCCCTGTCCGTAAAAATTTCCAAAGGTGTCCCTTCCTTAATCCGCAGCGTCCTGCGGATCTCCTTGGGAATGACAACCCTGCCTAAATCGTCAATTCTTCTGACAATCCCCGTAGCTTTCATGTATCATTTCCTCCGTTTTCGTATTTCCTGTCTATCATCATTTTTCCGGTGCTGTTATTATCTGTAAAACCAAGGAAAATATACACGATATCAGGTATGGCAAAAAAACACGCCACAAAGTTCCAAAAATATTTTCTTAAATTTTCAATTTCCCCCTTGCAATTTAAACAATTCATGTTATAGTAATCATATATAGTTTTCGAAACTACATCAAGTAGTTTTTCAAAAGTTTTAGGAGGGATAACTATGACATTAAAATTAAAAGATCCAGGCAGCGCCATCACCCATGGAATTGCGTTTGTACTGGCAGCAGCGGGAGCAATTCCTCTCTTGATCCGGACAGCCAGACACTCTGACTATCTCCACATCACCACATTGACTGTCTTCATACTGACGATGATGATGCTCTATGCCGCCAGCACCATCTACCATTCCGTAGATTCCACAGAGAAGGTAAACCGCCGCCTGCGGAAAATGGACCATATGATGATTTTTATTATGATCGCCGGCAGCTACACGCCAATCTGTCTGATCGCCCTTCATAACCGGCTTGGCTATGCGCTGTGCATTGGCGTCTGGTCTGTGGCTATCTTAGGTATTGTTTTGAAGGCATTTTGGATTACCTGTCCCAAATGGGTATCCTCCGTGTTATATATCGGCATGGGATGGCTGTGTGTACTGGCTTTTATCCCCATCTTCCACTCCCTTCCCAAGGCAGGGTTTGGCTGGCTTCTCGCCGGAGGGATCATCTATACTATAGGCGGCATTATTTATGGGCTGAAGCTCCCGGTCTTTGACTCTAAGCATAAGAATTTCGGATCCCATGAAATCTTCCATGTGTTCATCATGCTGGGCAGCATGTGCCATTTTATCTTGATGTATTCCTTTATCTCCACTCTTCCCCTTTAAGAAAATATCGGGTATAATAAGAGCGTTACCAATTCCGGTAACGCTCTTTTCATATATTTATTTTATTTAGGCTGAATCCATTAAAATCCCCGATTGCAGCAGCATCGGACACGCTCTGCTTTGTTTCAGCACACGACAGGGAGGATCTTATGAAAATAGATTTTTCAGGCAAATTTTATACCGTAGGCACCCGGATCACAGATATCGTACTGCTAAACCTCATCTATCTGGTCTTCTGCCTCCCCGTCGTTACGATCGGGGCTGCCACTACCGCTTTATACTATGTAGCATTGAAAATGGCAGAGAACAAAGACTCCTATATTTTCCGCAGCTTTTTCAAATCCTTCAAAGAAAATTTCCGCCAATCCACCATCATTTGGCTGATCCTGCTGGTCATTGGCCTTTTTATCAGCATAGATTTCCGGATTATACTGGCTCAGGACGGCAGTTTTTTTAAGATCTTTCTCTATCTGCTGTCCATGACTACCGTCCTTTTACTTTTTGTGCTGCTGTATGTATTTCCGGTGCTTTCTAAATTCTACAACAGCATTAAGGCCACCTTCAAAAATGCCTTTTTGATGTCTCTTCGGCATCTTCCTTATACCCTGGCGATCTTTTTCATATCCGCTCTGCCCTTTTTGGTCTTCCTGACGAATATGATGATCCTCCTGCGCCTGCTGCCGCTGCTTTTGTTGTGCGGATTTTCCCTGCCGGCCTATCTCAACAGCCTGCTGTTCAAACGAATTTTCGTCCATTACATTCCCGAAGAGGAATCCACTCCGGATGCGCCGCTTTAAGGCCCCATTCCACGCTCATCTGGTCCAGTCCAATAGCTTTAGCTTGTCCGACCTGGTAAACTGTTTAATTTCATATTCCCGCCGCATGGCTTCTTCCTTTGTGGCAAAGGCTTCATAATACACCAGTTCCACCGGCCGGTGTGTCCTGGTGTATTTAGCGCCTGTTCCCCCGTTATGGCTCTCCACTCTTTTTTCCAAATTATTTGTCCATCCAGTATAGAGACTGCCGTCCCCACACCGCAATATGTAAGTGTAATTCATTTTTCCTCCGTGAAACCTATCTATGTAATGATTTTGCAAACTCCGGACAAAAGCGGCATGCGCCTCCCCTGATAAGCCTGCAAAATCATATTCTATCTGAAGCAATCGATAAAGCGGTACTTTACCCATATTGAAGAAAGTGTGAGAGGTCGATTGCGAATTTTCAATAAGGGCTTTCTACCTGCTTTATTATACTCGAAATCTGCGGATCTGTGAATGCTTATGGCAGATAAGAAATCGGATCGATTGGCTCCCCATCTTTCTTCATCGCAAAATAAAGATTGCTGCCTTCTACACTGTAGTATTTTGTAGGCTCATTCACATAACCGAGCACAGCTCCCTGGGCTATCGTCTGGCCCTCAGCCACTGCCAAGTCCTTCAGCTGTCCATAGACCGCTTCATAACCATTCCCCATATCCATATGCACGGTCAGGCCGGTTTGTGCATCCTCTGTCACAGCAGTTATGGTTCCATTCGCTGCTGCTACCACAGGTGCGCCAACTTCAGATTTCACGGCAATGGCCGGGTTCAGCTTATATTGGTTCAAGGTTGGAAAATAAATCGTATTTTCCATGTTGTAGTCTAATACCAGCTCTCCGTTCAAAGGCCATGCCATCAGCGTATCCTCGGTAAAGTCCACAGCAATCCCTGCCCCCTGGGCAGCCGCATCAGCAGAATCCTCTGCTTCCATTTCCACCATATCAGAAGCTGCTTCATTTTGAGCTGTTTCCTCTGTCATTTCTTCTGTACCGGATGTATTCCCCTCCTGCGCATTGTCATCAGCCTGCGCAGTTTCGTCCTGCCCCATTTCTGCCTGGACATCGTTGGTGCCCGCGTCTACCATAGGATTTTCCTCCTCCTGGTCCGCCTGCAGATTCTCTTCCTGGATCTGTTCCTCCAGCTGTGCCTGTTCTCTTTTATCTTTGGTTCCCGCCTGGTAAACGGTCATTCCCAATGCTACAATTGCCAGCAGCAGTACACTGTTCAATACGATACGTATTGTTCTTGCTTTCTTCATATTCTTTCACCTCTACTTGTAATCGTCTGATACTTATAGAGTTACCAGAATATGTGAGTCTATTCACCCCGGGCCAAAATATTTCAAAAATCTATGTTCAAGCAATGCCATCCGATGAATTTTCAATGGCCAATGCCGGAAAATAATAATTCAGAATCTCCTGGTACCCCATCCCCGCATCCTCCAGACAGGCAGCCCCATACTGGCTGAGTCCCACCCCATGCCCCTGGCCTTTGCAGTAAAAACGCATGGTGCTTCCTCTTTTTTCCATAGAAAAGCAGGCGGATGGCAATCCCATCTGCTGCCGGAACAGCTCACCGGAAATTGCCTGGCCGTCCGCCAGCAGCTCCGTCACATAACCACTGGCATCCCGACGTTTGATCTCTAATTGGTCGGGAAGCTGCTCCAACGGAATATATACCGGCGTACCGTAAGTCTCAGCTTTGCGGTCCTCCGATGAATCCACCGGCAAAAGATATGAAAAACGGTCATCCCCAAACGCCTCTGCCCCTTCCCTTGTCTTCCCGGCACTCATCGCGTGATAGGGCGTATAGACAGGCTCTCCTTGGTAAACAAGCAGCATTCCTTTTGTCTTACGGGCTGCTCCCTGGCAAGACGCATAGTTCTTCTCCCCAAAGAACAACGATGGTTTTCCCTGCGTTTTGATATATTCCCACAGAATCTTAGGCAGACTTTTTCCATCGGCCATCTGTCTGTGCATATTCGTCCGTACCAGCACTGCCAGCGCCTTTTTACACTCTGTCCCGCAATCCTTGGGAAGCTGCGAAGACAAAGCCGCCGGCAGGCATTTTTCCAAGTCCAGCTCCCGGTCAATGGCACAGGCACTCACGCCGGTGATAAAAAAAGTCAGCACGCAAGGGAGCAACAAAACGACACATAAGGAAGAAAAAAACAACGAAAGTCGTTCTCTCATATAGACACGCCCTTTCGGCTTTTCCATCTAGTATATGACAGCTTTGACAAAATTAAAGCTTGTACGGCAAGAAATCGGCATTCTCCTTGCCCTGACCGGCAATCATTGTTATAATTTGAAGGTATGATATGATTTATGAAGAAAAGAGGTAATCATGACAGCACTATTATTGGCACCGCTTTATATACTCGTCAACATCTATGTGGTCCGTTGGATGCTGCGGTGGATGGCTGCCTGCCATCATCTGTTCCAGAAAAAGGGATTCCGGATCGCTTTTATAGGCATCTATATCTTTCTTGCCACCACCCTGCTCAGTGGATTTTTGATCAAGAAACCGCTTCTTTTGCACCGTATTCTGAAAAATATCGGCAACTACTTCCTGGGCACTTTTTTATATATTCTTCTTGTGATTATAATCGTGGATTTGGGCCGTCTGTTTTTTAAATATGTGGTGAAGGCGTCCTGGGTGACCTCCAAAAAAACCTTTGTTATTACCGGCGGAATCTGTACCCTGCTTATCCTATCACTGAGCATACATGGCATTCTCAACGCCAAAAACGTACGGACCACCCATTACGAAGTCACTGTGGAGAAAACGGTGGAAAATATGGATCATCTCCGCGTGGTTCTGGTCGCCGACACACATTTTGGCTACAGCATCGGCAGATGGCATGCCAAAAACCTGGCACGGCTGATCAACAAAGCCAATGCGGACCTGGTCTGTTTTGCTGGGGATATCTTTGACAATGAATATGACGCTATGCAGTTTCCTGACAGCATACAAAAAAGCCTGCAAAGCATCCAAAGCACTTACGGCACCTATGCATGCTGGGGCAATCATGACTTAAACGAACCCATCCTGGCCGGTTTCACCTTCGGAGGTAAGAAAGAACCTGCGGATTACGAAGATCCCCGCATGGAAAATTTCTTAAAAAAGGCCGGGATCACGCTGCTAAATGATGAAAGCATCCTGGTGGATGATAAATTCTACATAGTCGGCCGGAAAGATTTCTCCCGTTCCAAGAAAGTAGAAAACGGAAGAATGACGCCGGCAGAGCTCACTTCTGGCTTAGATAAAGAAAAACCTATCCTATTCATTGACCACCAGCCCAAGGAGCTGCAGGCGGTCGCTGACGCAGGTGCCGATCTGGATCTGTGCGGTCACACTCATGATGGCCAGATGTTCCCTGGCAATCTAACAGTCCGTCTCATGTGGGAAAATGCCTGCGGTTATTTGAAAAAGGATCAAATGCACAATATTGTCACCTCTGGTCTGGGCGTCTGGGGGCCTAACATGCGGGTAGGCACCAAAAGTGAGGTCTGTATCATTGATGTGAATTTTCAGTAAATCTTCTATCTTATATATAACAAAAAACGTACGACAGAATTTGTAAGCGCCTTTCCATCGTTAGAAGTTTTTCTAACTCTGGGGGCGCTTTCCTTCTGCCATACGTTTTTGATTTTCTACACAAAATTCTGAGATCACAACCGCGCAGGCGGCCTCCCTATCACACGCAAAGCTTAAAAAGCGTGCCAACTGTCATTTCCTAATATTTTACCAATTCATACTGCATCATTTCATAATGCAAGATACTTCCTTCGCGAATCTCTGCCGGAAGCAGGGCCCTGGCCACCAGCTTTGGATCCTGAATCGCATCCAACTTTTTTAAATGGGCATAGTCCCCATCGATCAGCAATACTTCATAATCACACGCCAAAAATTCCATGTTTTCCTCCTTTTTATGCTTTCATAGCTTCTTCTAAAAATCTCTTCCTTTAGGTTAACAAAAAAAGACCTAAACCCTACCGATCCTAGAGTTTAAGTCACCTTTTACTAAGTGAGGCATCGGGGATTCGAACCCCGGACAACTTGATTAAAAGTCAAGTGCTCTACCAACTGAGCTAATGCCCCAAAAGTGCCTGGTTCCGGAATCGAACCAGAGACACGAGGATTTTCAGTCCTCTGCTCTACCAACTGAGCTAACCAGGCACAAAGTAGCGGGGACAGGATTTGAACCTATGACCTTCGGGTTATGAGCCCGACGAGCTTCCAGACTGCTCCACCCCGCGTCAATTTTATATTAATAGAAAACATTCGTTTTCTATTAAGCCGATGATCGGACTCGAACCGATAACCTGCTGATTACAAATCAGCTGCTCTGCCAATTGAGCCACATCGGCATTTAATGGACGGAGGTGGATTCGAACCACCGAAGCAATTTGCAGCAGATTTACAGTCTGTCCCCTTTGGCCACTCGGGAATCCGTCCTTATGAAATTTACGATTACTACTATCTTAATCGCAAAATGGGACCTATAGGGCTCGAACCTATGACCCTCTGCTTGTAAGGCAGATGCTCTCCCAGCTGAGCTAAGATCCCATTATAAACATTAAGTTTTTACTTAATGAAACGACCCAGAAGAGACTCGAACTCTCGACCTCCGCCGTGACAGGGCGGCGCTCTAACCAACTGAGCCACTGGGCCTTAATGAAGTTGTACCTTCAAAACTACATACATGATATCGCTTGTAAAGATTCTTTCGCCGGCGCAGAGTCCACAGTCCCATGACCGCTTCCTCCGCTTTTGGTCAAGCCCTCGACCGATTAGTAACAGTCAGCTCCATACATTGCTGCACTTCCACCTCTGTCCTATCTACCTCGTCGTCTTCAAGGGGTCTTACTTCCTAAGAATGGGATATCTCA
>JBMNRL010000029.1:0-35714 GCA_050944615.1 Blautia sp. | reverse complement strand
ATCAAAAGCATAATGAGAGCCAAAAGAATCGCAGGTGACCAGAATCTGCTCCTCTTCTATATAAGTATACATGGTGTCCGGCCAATGCAGGTTCGGCACCACCAGGAAACGAAGGGTGGCGTCTCCAATGGTCATCCGCTGATTGTCTTTCACCGTAATGGCGCAAAAGTCCTCATTGACAATGTCCTTTAAAAAACGGATGGCACATCCCGTGGCAATGATCTTCATCTGCGGGCTGTATTCCAAAAGCTTCTTCACGCTGCCGGCATGGTCCGGCTCCGTATGATTTACCACAAGATAGTCAATCTTTGTCACATCGATGACTTCCCGCAGCTTTTCTAAATACTCGTCAAAGAATTTTTCTTTGGCTGTTTCAAAAAGGACCACCTTATCCTTCGTCTTCCACACATAGGAATTATACGTCGTGCCAAATTCCGTATACATGATGATATCAAAAACCCTAAGGTCCTGATCCACGATCCCAGTCCAGTAAAAATTCTCTCTTAATTTACATGTCTTCATCCGGCTCTGCCTCCTATAATTTCTCCGTCCATTCCTTTTCCTTAAATCCTACCAACACAAAATCCTCTCCCACCACCAACGGTCTCTTTACAAGCATTCCATCAGTTGCCAGCAGCGCAAATTGCTCCTCTTCCGTCATCATAGGCAGACGGTCCTTGAGGTTCAATTCCTTATACTTCATTCCGCTGGTATTAAAAAAACGTTTTAGAGGCAGTCTACTCTTTTGATGCCACTCCTTCAATTCCTCCGCTGTGGGATTCTCTTCCACGATATGCCGGTCTGTAAATTCCACCTCATGAGCTTCCAGCCACTTTTTGGCCTTCTGGCAAGTACTACATTTGGGATATTCTATAAACAACATATTCTTCATCTCCTTTCGCTATACAACTTAGGCTGATACTTTCGGTCATCCAGTATCAGCCTAACAGTTTCTCCTATTTCACGAAACGCTAAAATCCTGCTGCTTATTCGACCCGCCACAGCGGAAAACCCTATCTGCAGGATTCTTTTTTATTATAACTCAATTTACAGAAATTACTAATAAAATTTTTATAACCAAACCCCAGAAGATACGTTTTTCCGACAATTCAATATTTAATAGGTATCACCGATCCGGTAGATCGCAAACTCTTTGTGGCCCAGCTTCTCGGCCTTTGTCAATGTGCCATCCGCTACCTGTAGCAGAAAATCGTAAATTTCCTGCCCTGCCTCTTCCATGGTGCTTTCATGGGTGATAATCTTCCCGGCATTGATATCAATATTTTCCTCCATATTTTTGTAAGTGCCAGGATTGCCCGTCACTTTGATCACTGGAGCAATGGCACAACCGGTAGGCGTACCCAGCCCTGTCGTAAATATCACCACCTGCGCGCCTCCTGCCACCATACCGGTAATGGAATCGATATCCTCTCCCGGTGTATCCATAAAATACAAGCCGTGTCCCGCTTCGCCCGCCATCTGGGCATATTCTAACACCCCAATCAATGGCTTATCTCCCGCTTTGTGGATACAGCCCAAGGATTTCTCCTCAATGCTGGAAAGACCGCCTTCGATATTGCCCGGAGTAGGCTGCGTTTCCCGCAAATCCACACCGCTGGCAATGGATTTTTCTTCGATCCGTTTTACCATAAAAAGCAGATCTTCCCTGCACTTTTCAGTAGTGCAGCGCTTAGCCAGAATATGTTCCGCACCAATGATCTCCGTGGTCTCGCTCAAAATGCTGGTGCCTCCGGCGTCAATCAGATGATTGCTGGCCACTCCCACTGCCGGGTTAGCCGCAATACCGCTGGTGGGATCGGAACCGCCGCACTCCAGGCCCAAAATCAAATGACTGGGGTCAAACTCCGTACGCTTCATTTTTCTTAGAAGCCCAGCCAACTCCTGGGCCGCTTCAACTCCTTTGGCTACCGCCTTAGTCGTTCCACCACATTTTTGGATGACAATCTCCCGAACCGGCTTTCCTGTCTTAACAAGCTCTTCTGTCACCGCATCCGGCCGGATGCCTTCACAGCCCAAAGCGACCACAAGAACTGCACCTACATTGGGATTACAGCCAAATCCGATCAATGTACGAAGCGTCTGCTTATAATCCTCTCCAATCTGACAGCAGCCATGCTGATGGGGGATAGCCACTGCCTCCGGCACCGCGTCCGCAATTCTTTTGGCTACCTCGCTGGAACACACAGATGTGGGAAGGATCAATAAATGATTGCGGATGCCGTAGGTTCCATCCGGCCTTTCATATCCTCTCAATTTCATACTGCTGCTCCCCCCTTCTTGTCACCCCTGCCACGCATGCTTTCCATATTATGGATATGGACCCAGCTGCCTTCCGGTATTTCCTGCGTCGCCCTTCCAATCGTCTCTCCATATTTTAAGACTGCTTCCCCCTCAGCAATATGGCGGACTGCCATTTTATGATACATTGGGATATGCTCCACAGCCCGGATCACCCGGCCGTCCAGCACAATCTCATCCTGGGGCAGTATTTCTTCCAGACAGACCACCACAGTATCTGCCGGCTCAATCTGTACCATACGTTTCATTCTTTGATTCCTCCTACCAGTTTTCTTCTTCTGTTTTGGCAGCCTAAACTACCACTTATATTCTGCTATTTCGCAATTATCCAAACGGAAATTGTAAAACTCCTCATTCTTCACATCCTCAAAATACGTCCTCATGATACGGCAGGCACTCCCATGTCCTACGATCAGCAGATTTTTCCCGGGATATTTCTCTTTCAGATCATCCAGACAGGAAAACAGTCGGTGTGCCGCTAAAAAAGTGGATTCCCCGCCATTTGGGTATCGGCAGGCAAAGTCCAGCTTATCTCTTTGGTAGCCTGCATCCTGTCTGTCCACACCCTCATACTTTCCAAAATTAACTTCTGCCAGCCGGGCATCCGAAATCACAGGAATCCCGTTCATTTCACCAATGATCCCGCCGGTCTGCCGGGCCCTTTTCATGGCTGAAGTCACAATAAGGTCCACCTTTAGTCCAGCCACCTTCTCTCCCAAAATCCTCGCCTGGCGGATGCCTTCCTCTGTTAGCTCCAGATCTGTGGTTCCGCAGATCTTATTTTGTAAATTCCAGGCCGTCAATCCGTGGCGGGCCATATACACTTTGCTCATTGTCTTCCTCCTTCTACTGTCCCCAGGTCAGCCGCCTGACTCCTCTGTCTTTTCTTCCAAATGAAGCCTGGGCAGATTCCAGCGGTAATGCGCCGCCAGAAAACGAATCAGAATTACAATTGCGGAAGCGCCCAGCATCGCCTCCACCGCACCGAACCAATGATACAAATACACACAGGCGATCGCGCCTGCAATGGAAGCGCTGGCATAGACATGACGCACAAATATGTAAGGAGGTACCCCTGCCATCATATCCCGCAGAAGGCCGCCGCCCACGCCGGTGATGGTGCCCAAAAAAGCCAATAAAAATGTATTTTCCCCATAGCCGTTCAGAATCCCGGTATTCACTCCCACCACGGTAAAAATCCCAAGCCCTATGGAATCCATAGCCAGCATGACCTTATCATAGGTCACCCGGAACCGTCCCTGCAGCAGCTCTTTATTAAAATAGAACACAGCAAAGATCAAACAGGCCGTCACCACTGCCACGCCTGCATAGACACCGTTTTGAAAAACGCTGGGCGGTATCACGCCCAATACCACGTCCCGGATCACGCCGCCGCCTACAGCTGTCACCACGCCAAGGACGCTGATCCCAAAAATATCCATATGCCGCTCAATACCCACCATGGCTCCGGATGCCGCAAAAGCAATCGTCCCGAAAATTTCCATGATAAATGTGATCGCACTTTGATAATCCATAACATCCCCCTAAAACGCTGGTCTTATGTTTTTTTACTTCAAAAACCGATTGTATATTGATTATACATGGTAAACGAAAGATTGTATATCCCTTTTCCTAAGATTCAAAAAGTCAAAAGGAGCACCCTTTTGGGGTGCCCCTTTACAACCTGTTTTTCCCATTCAAAAAACACTTATATTACCTGGGATCCAAATGGCATCAGCGCCAATTGGGCCAGTTTAAACTGCTGCATCCCAAAGGGAATTCCAATCACCGTCACGCAGAGCAAAAGTCCCAGCACCGCATGCTCAATGGCCAGCGGGATCCCGGAAATCAACAGCCATAGAATATTCAGCAGCAAGGAAGCCGCACCGCCTCCATAACGGATTTCCTTTCCAAAAGGAAAGAAGCTTAAAGATGCAAATTTAAAGCACTGCATTCCAATCGGAATACCCACAATAGTAATACACCAAAGACATCCGGCCAGGCACCAGCTCAATCCGCTGATACAGCCGCCGAATATAAACCATAGCAGATTACCCAAGCACCCCATTGCTATGCCTCCTTCACCTCTTCTAACATGTAACGCAGATCTGCCAGAATCTTCTCTACCTGATAAATTGCTGTATCCACCTGCTCTCTGGCCTCATTGATCTTACTTTGTACCAGCCAGTCTGTCACTAATCCATCAAAGAAAAAATCCGCAAATACTAAAAAACCGTGAATGTCCATGCGCAGTTCCAGCGGCAGGGAAACATCCTTCAATTCCCTTTGGAATGCGGTCAGTTTATTTTTCGCCTGTTCCATATCTAAGGCTGCTTTTTCCATTTTGGAGTGTTTCATCCAGCCAGAGAAAAAATTTCCTCCCAGCATATCAAAAATCCCCCAATTTTTTGCACCTTCCAGCTGCTCCTGAGCCCTTCTCAAACAGCGCAGCGTTTCTTCACCTGCCCAGACTGCCTCCATCACTTCTTGATTCATTGTCTTTTCTTTTACGTTCATACCTTTTGCTCCTTTTCCATTGTTGTCTTTTTCTGCGGCAGATCTTCAAAATAAATACCTTCTTTTATTATATAACGAATAAGAGGAAGAAATTTTTCCAAAAAATCAATTTTTTGATAAAATGTTAGAAGAAGTTTTTTGGATCAAGAAAGAATCCTGCACAGAGTGCTTTTTATTTCATAGGCCGTAATTTCCTCTGAAACAAGAAAGAATCCTGCTCGCAGGATTCTCCGCCTGCGGCGGGTCGCATAAGCGACATTCTTCCATTCCGCCGCAGTGCGATCCTGCACGGAGTACTTTTTTATTGTATAGGAAATTCGAAGAACTTTCCTATACAATAAAAAAAGACTTCTATCATGACATATCTGCCACAATAAAAGTCTTGCACATCTCATTTGATACGGATGCCCGAAGGCATCGGATGACGATTTCAAACCCACCATTTCTGGTGTTCGGCTACTCCCTCTTATTGGATTGGATGTATCATATCACGTTGTCCTCTCAGTGTCAATAACAATTGAAAAAAATGTGCCGAGTCTTATATAGCATAGAGTTTTTCGGACGATGGCCCTTACCGTCCCCTATAGATTCTCATAAAAGAGATGGCTTTTGACGCCACTCTCTGTCTTTTTCCCTGCATGCCAAATAGGTGCTGCAAAACAAAGGATTGGATACCATTCCTCTCCAGCCCATCCGTTCCGCTGTAAATGCCAGTTTTTCTTCCAAACTCCCCTGACATGTTTCCTCTGCTTCCTCTACACACTCCTTCAAATGATCCAAGACGCTAAGACGCTCCTTCAAACATCCCACCCACTCCTCTGCTTCATAAACCCGGTCCCACGCAGGACAGCCGTGCCGTATACCGCCCAGTTGCAAAAGCTTCTCCACAGAAGCTCTGCTTTGTCTCCAATCCGTCAGAATTGGCAGCTCTGAAGGATCCGGAATCGCATCTCCGGTAAAAGCCGTGCCTTCCTCTTCCCACACATAGGTTACCGAACCATGGGAATGTCCCGGCGTCTCCAAAACGCGCATATGGATGCCATCCTCCAACCGAACCCCCTTCCCTTCTGTCACCGCCTCATCCACCTTGACCGCTTCCGGGACCAAACGATAAAAATTAGGAATCGGCCTGTCCTGGTATTGCTTTTCCACATTCTCAATCCACTCTTTTTCCCTGTAAGGTGCATAAATTTTACAGCCTGTAAGCCTTTTTATGGCTGCAGCGCCACCGATATGGTCCGGGTGGGCATGGGTAAGAAAAATCCCCCGGATCTCTTCCAGCTTTCTTCCCATGTTCTCCATGCACCGTGCAATCTGCGTTTCACATCCCGCCACGCCTGCATCCACTAAATAACAGCCTTTTCCCACGAGCAGATACACGAACACATATCTTCTCACGCTTTCTGTCACTTGAAAATCCACCCGGATCTGTTCTATGCCTTTTCCTATTTTCATCTCTTATACCTCCACAATCAGCCCTTGGCTGTCCACAGAATTTTTCCGTTTTCCCGCAATTCTTTGATATTCCTCTGATCCAAAGCAAGACTGCAATTGTTCCAGGGTTTCCCATTGAATGAGGATAAACCGTTTGGGACGCCACTTCTCAGACAAAGGCGTCAGCTTCTCTGAACGGGCCAGATACTTTCCTCCATACCGTTCCACAATGGGCTTTACCTCCTGGATGTAGGATTCGTATTCTCTGCCTGCCTTTCTACTATCTTCAAAAATTCCTGCCGCAAAATAAACCATCGCTTCCTCCTTTCTATGCAAGTAATTGCTTGCATCCATAGGCCAAAAAGTGGGCATTTTAGGAACCAGATGCACGGTTCTTTGCATCTGGCACCTTTTCTGCCCAGTTTTTTTCAGTATTGCAAACACACTGTTTGTCTTCTTATTCGCTTTCTTTGGCGATGCCTTCCAGAAATGTGTGCACACTTTGACGGATATAGGCTTCTTCACTTAATGGCGTCAGCTTATCCCCAAAAGAAGCTTTCAAAAATACAAATCCAAAATTCAAACACAAAAACTGCATGGCAAGCCCTTTGGGATCTCCCAAGCCAAGCTTTCCCTTACTTCCCATTTCCTTAAAATATCCAGTCAAGACCTTCAAAAATACCTGCGGAATTTTCAATATCCCATCCGCAGTATCCCCATATAGCTCCGGCGTACGAAGCCCCATGGATACCTTCACCATTTTGGGAGTCACCTTTTCCATATATTTCTCTGCAAAAAAGATTAGGTCGTCTTCCAGATTCCCGCAATAGTGGAAATCCGTCTCTGAAAGCTTGGGATTCCACTGGGGAAGCTCCATCGCTGACAATATGATTTCTTTTTTCCCCTTAAATTTCCGAAAAATCGTACATTCATTGACTCCGGCCCGGGCCGCAATATCCTTAGTGGTGGTGGCGGAATATCCCCGTTCCATGAGCAGCGTCATCGCCGCTTGAATGATTTTATTTTGGGTCTCGTCAAACATTACGTCATCCCCTCATCTTGCAAGTATTTACTTGCATACTATCATACAGGAAACCGATTGTCAATGAATCCATGCTTCTGATCCCAGTAATTTTCTGATCCGCACTGCCAATGCCCTAGCAAAAGACTTATGGGATAATTATTCTCTATCATTAAGCGCCCCGCTTGACATACTGCGAATGAAAGAACAAAGAGAATTTACACGAAAGAAATCTGGAATGGTTCAGAAAAAAGATTCAAAACGAGAAGGAATCCTGCGGGCAGAATTCACCGCCTGCGATGGGCCGTATACACGGCACCTTTCCATTCCGTCGCAATGCGACCCCGCACGGAGTGTTTTTTATTTCATCGGACGCAATTTTTTAAAACAAAGTGGGCAAGCCCACCTCAAACTCCCCCACCCCTCAATCTTTGAAAGGCTTGAAAGCTTTGCGCGCCAGATGCATTTTCCTCTTGTATCTGTGCGCATTCCGCCCGGAGGGCTTTTGGTTTCATCGGACGCAATTTTCTATGAAATAGAAAAACCGGGGATATCGCTTCCCCGGTTCTCTTATTTCAGTTTGTAAATATAAATTACAAGAAATGTACAAATAATTCACATTTAGCTACTTTGGATTATGCAAGAAACCCTTGATTCTTAGAATTTCCCAGCCTTCGCAGCTTCCTCAACAGCTACTGCTACCGCTACCGTCATGCCGACCATAGGGTTGTTGCCTGCGCCGATCAGACCCATCATTTCCACGTGAGCCGGAACGGAAGAAGAACCTGCAAACTGTGCATCAGAGTGCATACGTCCTAAGGTATCTGTCATACCGTAAGAAGCAGGGCCTGCTGCCATGTTATCTGGATGCAGCGTACGTCCAGTACCGCCACCGGAAGCTACTGAGAAGTATTTCTTGCCGGCTTCGATGCGCTCCTTCTTATAGGTACCTGCTACCGGATGCTGGAAACGGGTCGGGTTGGTGGAGTTACCAGTGATGGATACGTCCACGTTCTCTCTCCACATGATGGCTACGCCTTCACGTACATCGTTGGCACCATAGCAGTTTACTTTCGCACGAGGTCCATCAGAGTATGCTTTGCGGAACACCTCTTTCAATTCTCCGGTGTGATAGTCGTATTCTGTCTCTACATAAGTAAATCCATTGATACGTGCGATGATCTGTGCTGCATCCTTGCCAAGACCATTCAGGATCACGCGCAGTGGTTTCTGACGTACTTTGTTGGCTTTCTCAGCGATACCGATAGCGCCTTCTGCTGCTGCAAAAGACTCATGGCCTGCCAGGAATGCGAAACACTCGGTATCCTCTTCCAGAAGCATCTTACCTAAGTTACCGTGGCCAAGACCTACTTTACGCTGGTCTGCTACGGAACCTGGGATACAGAAAGCCTGTAAGCCTTCGCCGATGGCTGCTGCTGCGTCAGATGCTTTCTTGCAGCCTTTCTTGATGGCAATGGCAGCACCTACCGTGTAAGCCCATTTTGCATTCTCGAAGCAGATCGGCTGGATGCCTTCTACCATTTTGTATACATCTAAGCCGGCTGCTTTGGTCACTTCTGCAGTCTCTTCGATGGAATTCATGCCGTATTCTTTTAAAACAGCAAGAATTTGTTTCTCTCTTCTTTCATATGATTCAAATAAAGCCATTAATTTATCCTCCTATTCTTTCTGTGACAGATGAAACAGCGTTATGTAATTATTCTTTTCTAGGATCGATGATCTTCACTGCATCGTCTACACGGCCATACTGTCCCTGTGCTTTTTCAAATGCGGTGTTGGCGTCATCACCAGCTTTGATGAAATCCATCATCTTACCGAAGTTGACGAATTTGTATCCGATAATCTCATCGTCTTCATTCAAAGCGATACCTGTTACATAGCCGTCTGTCATTTCCAGATAGCGAGGTCCCTTTGCAAGAGTTCCGTACATCGTACCGATCTGAGAACGCAGGCCCTTGCCCAAGTCTTCCAGTCCTGCACCGATGGGCAGTCCGTCTTCAGAAAATGCACTCTGGCTTCTTCCGTATACGATCTGTAAGAATAATTCTCTCATGGCAGTATTGATAGCATCACATACTAAGTCGGTATTCAGAGCCTCTAAAATCGTTCTGCCTGGCAGGATCTCAGATGCCATAGCTGCTGAGTGAGTCATACCTGAACATCCTAAAGTCTCTACCAACGCCTCCTGGATCACGCCGTCTTTGACATTCAAAGACAATTTACATGCGCCCTGCTGTGGTGCACACCAGCCGACACCGTGTGTAAAACCAGAAATATCTTTGATCTCTTTTGCCTGTACCCATTTTGCTTCTTCCGGAATGGGAGCTGCGCCGTGGTTTACACCCTGATGAACTGGGCACATCGTTTCTACTTCATGTGAATAAATCATTGTTAAACTCCTTTCAAGTATGAATTTACTTTGTTTTCCGTACGCCTCAAAAAGGGCCGCGGAAATCTGCCATGGGTATGATCCCATGACATATCTACTTGCATTTTCTCATAAAATAAGAAAATAATCCAGCCTTTTTTTCAAAATGTGACTGGTTTCTTATACATTGACTAGCGTAGCAAGCGCTGTATCTCTAGGAAGCGATCCCAAAATAGCGGTCAATACCGTTGGCTATACCGTTCACCATCTGCTTTTGATAGGCGGCATCCTGCATTTTCCTGTCCTCAGCAGGATTGGACATGTATCCCATCTCAATCAGGGTACAGGGCACCTTGCTCCAGTTATTCCCCGTCATCTCGTCGGTATACCAAACATATTCTTTCCTGGCCCCGGTCGCCTGCACATAAGATTCCAAAACACACGTTGCAAGCTTAGAATTCTTCGCAAACAAAGCCTCGCCCACCCAGGGACTGTCCTTCGTTGTGGAAATGGTCAGCGCTCCGTTAACATTTTGATTTTCACTGCCATTGGCGTGGATGCGCACATAGGCATCCGCATTCTTGCTGTTGGCTACCTGGGTTCTCTCGATGCAGCTGATAGCCTTGCCGCCTGTATGGGTGAGGAAAGTGCGGTAATAGCCTCTCCGTTTCAATTCCGTCTGCAGCTGCCTGGAGATGTCCATGGTCAGCTTATATTCCTCCACACCAGTGAATACCCCCTGTGTTCCTGAGGTGTCCTTCGCTTTATAGGTAGAGGAGCCTGGCCCCAGAGGCTCCGACCCTCCTGCCACCACAGAAGAATGCCCCGGATCCAGCACAATCACCGCCGTCCATGCACCGTGAGAGTTCACCGGCCGTCCGGACACCTTGCGATCCACGGCCATAGCACCGGATTTTTTATAAAAATACCGCATCCTTCCATTGACCCGCTGCCATCCAAACTGCATCGCGCCGCTGCTGTCAAAATAATAGTAGTATTTTCCTACCTTCTGCCAGCCGGTGAGCATAGCGCCATTCTTTCTCTTATCACAGTAATAGATTTTCCCCTTATAGTTGATCCGGCCAGTCTTCTTCTTGCCATCTTCATAGTAATACCATTTGTTGTTCACCTTTTTCCACTCCTGCTTGGCAGCCGCCGAAACCGGAACGGAAACGAACAACAGACACAATATGAGCAGGATAAGCCGTAAGGACCAACGCCTGTCTTTTCTCTTCTTCATAAATCCAACCTCCTATCCTCTCTATCATACACGAATTTCTGCTGTTAGAAAAGTATAAAATCCCCCGGCCATAAAAGCATAAAGCCGGGAAAACACCTTCTAATAAGGTTATCCTCCCGGCATTGATCACTGTATTTCTTTTTTAAGAAAAATTTTTACCGAAATTAAATAGGATACCGCCCACATGATAAAAGTAAAAACCAGCGCCACCAAAGCCAGTATGCAGGCAAAGGACAGATCCATCTCCGCTGACTGTCCATTTTTCTTCAACAGCATGACAGCCACAAAAAGTACGGCTGCCGGCAAAATGAAAATTCCGGTGGATACGAACCTTCCAACCTCCACACCTATCTTGATATTCACTGGAAAGATGATTGCGTTGGTGAAAAAGAAATAGGCAAAGGCAGTGATCACATAAAGAAAGAATTCTCTCCAGTCCAGCCGGTACATAATGGTCGCCACAACACTTACTAAGGAACAGCCTACCAACATAACCGTTTCCAAAAGCAGGCAAAACACATACTTTTCTTTAATCATCGTTCTGCGTCCCACCGGAGTCCCCAGAAGATACGCCCACCCGCCTTTTTCATCTATGGTCAAAAGACTCAAAACCATATTAATGCTCATAATCATTCCCATCATCAGCGGATAACTGGCGCTCTTCATTAGAAGCGCAAACAAGGAAACCAATACCGTAAGCCCCACATACTGCTTCCAAAGCTGCTGGCCTCCATAATAATCCTTTAAGAAAAGTCCCTTCATACTTTTTCCCCCTTTATCAAAAATACCATAATCTCCTCAATAGAAGCGCCGTCTACCATAAAATCCGGGTATTGAGCCGCCATGTGGTAACGGTCCTGTACCAATACTTCATATTCGAATTGGTTCTTCCGGACGCTGGCCACATATTTTGGGTCCACTGCCTCATATTGGGCCCTGGTGCAGCGCAAAATCCCATAGCGGCAAAGCAGGTCGTCCTTGCTTTCGAAAAATTCCAGACGTCCTTCATGAAGAAACGCGATATAGTCTGCCACCCGCTCCAGATCACTGACAATATGGGTAGACATGAAAACTGTGTGGTCCTCCTCCTGGATAAAATCCAACAGAATCTCTAAGATTTCATCCCTCACCACCGGATCCAATCCGCTGGTGGCCTCATCCAGAATCAAAAACTTCGCATGATGGGAAAGAGCTACCGCCAGATTCAGCTTCATACTGGTTCCCTGAGAATACTTGAGAATTTTTTTCTTCTCATCAATCCGAAAACGTTTCAAATAGGAATGGTACTGCCCCATATCCCACTGGCTGTAGATATTCGCCATACATTTTCCGAGCTGTATAGCATTCATCTGGGCATAAGCGGCCAATCCGGTCAGCACCACCGAAATCTCATCCTTCCAGCCGTAATCTTCCCAGGTCTTACGTTCCCCATTATAAAAAATCTCTCCCTCATCCAGATGGACCATCTGTAAAATGGATCGGATCATCGTCGTCTTGCCCGCGCCGTTTTCCCCCACCAGTCCTACGATACTGCCGGCAGGCACTTCCAAATTGATATGATCCAGCTTAAAATCCCCATAGCTTTTTGTCACATTTCTAAGACTGATCGCACTTATCATAGTTATCCTCCACTTTTTTGTGCATACCGCACACCTTACTCTTCCTCGTAAATCACAGAGAGCATTCTTAGCAGCTCATCCAGACTCATTTCACACTGCTTTGCCCTCTCCACTGCCTGCAGCAGATATTCCTCGATTCCTTTGAGCTGCTCTTCTTTTAAAAGCTCCCGATTCGTACTGGCTACAAAGCTGCCTTTCCCTACCACGGTATACAAAAAGCCATCCCGTTCCAGATCCTCATAGGCTCTCTTGGTGGTGATAACGCTGATACGCAGCTCCTTCGCCAAAAAACGCATGGAAGGCAGGGCATCTCCGGCTTTTAGCTCTCCGGTGAGAATCTTCTGCTTGATCTGAGCCGTGATCTGCTCATATATAGGCTTTCCGGCTGAATTACTGATTACAATCTCCATAGGACGTCCCTCATTTTTAATGCCTTTATTATTGTATATATTCAATATATACACATATACTCAATTTGTCAACTGTATTTTAAATTTTTTTATGGAATCGTTTAGAAATCTTTCCTCCCAAATCATAAAGCGAGCTGCATGCCATCAAACGTGACATGCAGCTCGCTTTTTATGGAAAATTTGGTTGCTCGCTTTTTCAATATGTAAGTTTTTATATGTCTGATTATTTCTCTTTGGAAATCAAGTGATACGGCAGTGCAACGAAGACAACGCCTCCGATCATATTACCGATGGTAGCCATGATCACGCTGTATAAATATCCGCCGATGGTCACATCGCCATTGAACAGAGCCACACCCTCGATACTCATATTCGCTACACTATGCTCAAATCCACAGATCATAAAGACGATAATACACCAGAATACCATGATCAGCTTTCCGGATTCTGATTTCAGCTTCGTCCCGCACCAAACGGCAAGACATACCAGAATGTTACACAAAACTGCTCTGGACAACAGCTCCACCGGCCCCAATCCGATCTTGCCTTCTGAAATCTTTGCAAAATATGCAGCGGTGTCACCGCTTGGGATTGCAGTCAGTTTGAATGCCAGCACAGACAACAGAGAACCGACCAAATTGCCAATCCAGCAGAATCCCCACAATTTACAGGTGTCACCCCAGGATATCTTCTTGCGCAGGGAAGCAGCTCCCATTACAAAGTTATTTCCAGTAAAAAGCTCTGCGCCTGCCATTACGACAAGACTGAGTGCGGAAGCAAAGGCCACCGCCTGAACTACCTTGGTCCATGGTGCAGCTTCACATCCACTGATGATCCCGCCGATGGTGAATGCCACAAAGCTACCGAAGGAAATAAACATTCCTGCCACCATTGCGGATACAAAATATCCCAAAGGATTTTTCTTCATCAGATTCACTTTTGCTTCGCCGCCGTTACATACTGCCTGAAACTCGTCTTTAAACATATGACCCTCCTCCTTAAATTAGACTATTCTCCTCCCGTCAACGAAACTTTGCTCATCAGAAAGTTCCGCTTTAGAAAAAAGGGCAACATCTGCATATGTACAAATGTTGCCCAGACGGTCGGCTTATCATTCCGAATTGAATTCCCCTGTGGTATTCCACATCGTTTCCGTCAGTCATTCAATTCGCTTTATTGGATACGTTAAATTTATCACATACTACAGGAAATGTCAATTGTTTCTTACACTTTTTCGGAAAAATTATCCTATTCTTTACAAATTCCCCCGGATCCTGTTTATTTGATGCATCTTTTAAAATTTGTACGAAAAAAAGCAGAATTTATTTATGCAAAACAGTTGCACCACAGGTCCCGCCATGCTATCTTATTCGTGAAAAAAAGTTGCTGCTTATAAGATCCGCAGCAGAAAAAGAGGTCGCACACATGAATTCTGCATCAAATCTGACAATTCCAAATACCCACCGTCATCTAAGCGGAAGTGCCCTGAAAATCTTCGCTATGGTCACCATGTTCATTGACCATGCGGGAATTGCCCTCATCGCTCCCTGGTCCGGCGGCTGGACCCCTTGGTTTACTTATAAAATCTTCGGTACAGAACAGTATTACTGTCTCTACCGGCTGTTCCGGGATATCGGGCGCCTGGCCTTTCCAATCTTCGGATTTCTGCTGTTGGAAGGCTTTCTCCATACCTCCAGCAAAAAAAGATACACTCTCAGTCTGCTTTTATTTGCCTTAATCTCTGAGCTCCCTTTTGATTATATGCTGGCGAATACCTGGTATTACCCGGACGGGCAAAATATATACTTCACCCTGCTACTCGCCTTTCTTTGTATGTGGGGGTTGGAAGCTTTCACTGGAAAAGTACCGCTGCAGCTTCTATGCGCAGCCGCGGCCATCGCCGCCGCCTGGATCGGCAAAACAGATTACAGCTATCACGGCATTCTGTTCCTGCTGATCTTATATGTCTTCCGTTATCAGGAAGTAAACCAGACCATTTTCGGCTGCCTCAGCCTCTACTTTGAATGGAAGGCTTGCTTTGCTTTCATCCCCATCCGGCTCTACAACGGAAAGCGGGGCTTTATCCAGGGCAAGCGCTTCAAGTACCTCTTCTACACATTTTATCCCGCACACATCCTGCTGCTGGTCATCCTGCGGCGGCTTGTCTATGGATAGGAACAAAGTGCGCATCCCGCACGGAGTGCTTTTTATTTCATAGGGCGCTTCCTATGAAATAAAAAGCTGCGGCTGTCTCCTGCACCGATTGCAGAAGGCGGCCGCCTTATATTACGCTTCTATCTTGCGGACGATATGATCTTTGTCCTTATAAATGGAATTTTCGGGTACACAGCCCCGCACAGGAGAAAGTGGATAAATATTACTGTTCCGCCCGATGACCGTTCCCGGATTCAGTACGGATCCACAGCCTACCTCCACATGATCGCCCAACATGGCACCAAATTTTTTCAGGCCTGTCTCCACAGACTCACTGTCGCCTTTTACCACCACCAGTTTTTTGTCGGATTTCACATTCGAACAAATGGAGCCCGCACCCATATGGGATTTATAGCCCAAAACAGAATCTCCTACATAATTGTAATGAGGCACCTGCACCTTGTTAAACAAAACGACATTTTTCAGCTCCGTGGAATTTCCCACCACACAGCCTTCTCCCACGATGGCGTTGCCACGGATGAACGCACAATGACGCACCTCTGTATCCTTGCCGATGATTGCCGGCCCGCAAATACATGCGGTGGGCGCCACCTGGGCAGATTTGGCAATCCAGACATTCCCGTCTCTGCAGTCATATTCTTCCGGATCCAGGGTTTGGCCCAATTTCAGGATAAAATCCTTGATCTGTGGCAGCACCTCCCAAGGATATGTCTTACCTTCAAAAAGTTCGGCTGCCATAGTCTCGTTCAAGTCCAACAAATTCTCAATAGTATAATTCTTCATGATGTCCTCCTGATTCTTTATGATGTTTTAGTTGTTTTCCTTACCGGATAGTTTGCAGCTACGGCATCGTACATCTGCCGCAGCACCCTCTGGTTATTGGTGCTCATCACCCCTTGGGTCCTCACGCGGATAAAATGCTCCAGCTTATCCATATATTCCTGGGGCGTAATGCTCCCCTCCGCCACATAGGTCAATCCTTTTTCCCAGCTTGCCGTCAGCTCCGGATTGAGCAGGGAACGAATGGAACAATTCACCACATCGAAGATCATCTCCCCCACCTGGGTGGGCGTGATCACCTGCGTCTTCTTATTCAAGGCCAGGTATTTGATATTCACCAGTTTTTTCAGAATCTCAGCTCTGGTAGCACTGGTCCCGATGCCGCTACCTTTGATCTGGGCACGCAGCTCCTCGTCCTCAATGAGCTGTCCCGCATTTTCCATGGCCAGGATCATAGATCCGGAATTGTAGCGTTTCGGCGGCGAAGTCTCTCCCTCTTTCAAAAGCAGCTCCTTCACCGGAAGTATCGTCCCTTTTTTCAGGCTTCCCAAGGCTTCCAAAAATTCTGCGTCACAAGCCGTCTCTTCCTCCTGTGTCCCATCCTCTTCCTTTTTTCTGCCAGAGGCAAAGGAGCTGGAAGCGATCTTTAAATACCCCTCCTCTTTCAGCACTTTAAAAGATGCAAAAAAGGATTCGTTGTCCATAGAGGTAACGATATTCATCTTCTGATACACGGCCGGCGGATAAAAAATACACAGGAACCGCCGGACAATCACCTCATATACCCGCTGTGAGGTCTGGGACAAGCCTTTTAGCGTCCCTAACCCCTGCCCGGTGGGAATGATAGCATAATGGTCCGTGATCTGCTTGTCATTCACATAACGGGATTTGCCAATGTCTTTGTAGGTTCCCTGCCCCAAAATCTCCTGTACCGCCGCTGCGGTCTGGGGGTAAGCCCGGAGGCCGTTTAAATTTTTCGTAATCACCTTGGCCACTGCCGTGGAAAGGACTCTGGCATCTGTCCTGGGGTAAGTGACCAACTTTTTCTCATAGAGCTCCTGCACGATACGCAGCGTCTCGTCCGGGCTGATCTTAAACAGCTTCGAGCAGACATTTTGAAGCTCTGCCAGGTTGAATAAAAGCGGCGGATTCTTTTTCTCCGTCTTTTTCTCTACCTTATCCACCCGGCAGGAAAGAGGGGAGACAGCCTCCTTCAGATCCTTGATCAGGCCCTCAGCCCTCTCCTTGTCCTTAAATCCATTTTCTTTGTAAAGATAGGGCGACTGGTAATAGCGGCTTCCTAAGACGGCGCGCCATTCTCCCTCAAAATCCCTTCCGTGAAGATTGACCTGGTTCAGCACCCGGTAAAAAGGTGTTTTCACAAAATTCCGGATTTCCCGTTCCCGGCGCACCACCATGCCCAACACACAGGTCATCACCCGCCCCACCGATATGGCCTGGTATTTGGATCCCAAGTAATTGGATACGCTGTTGCCGTATTTCAGGGACAAAAGCCTAGAAAAATTGATGCCCATCAGATAATCTTCCTTGGCTCTTAAATAGGCCGAAGCTGCCAGATTGTCATACTCTGACAAATCCTTAGCCTCCCGGATCCCGCGTAAGATTTCTTCTTCTGTCTGAGAGTCAATCCATACCCGTCGGCGTTTTTTGCCCTTCACATGAGACATCTGTTCCACCAGCCGGTAAATGTACTCTCCCTCCCGTCCGGAGTCCGTACACACATAGATTGTATCCACATCCTCCCGGTTTAATAGACCGCAGACGATCTGAAACTGTTTCTGCACCGACGGGATCACTTCGTACTTAAAATCCCTCGGCAAAAAAGGCAGGGTATCCAGACTCCACCTTTTCAATTTGATATCGTATTTTTCCGGATAGCTCATGGTGACCAGATGCCCTACGCACCAGGTGACCACCGCATCCTCGGATTCCAGATAGCCGTCCCGTCTGCTGGCGCTGATTTTGAGCGCTTTGGCAAACTCCTGGGCGACACTCGGTTTTTCCGCTATGTATAATGATTTTGGCATTCTTTTCTCACTTATCTTCGTTCTTTTTGCCAGTTGGAACATAGGCTGCCCCCAGATCCGCACCCCTCCAAAGAGATGCCTGCTGGCTTTCCTATCATACCATCATATGGCCAAAATAACAATACAGTGTCTGTTCCCTTGGAAAAGACATTGAAATGGTTCACATTTCCTGCTATAATCCGTAATCATATGGCTGACTTGGGAAAACAGAAGAAGTTCCAGCCGCCATATTCTGTCTTTGGAAGCAGATGGGCATCTGGTGTGCCCCCCGGTCTTCAAAACCGGTGCAGGATGTTCGCGCGTCCCGGGTGGGTTCGATTCCCGCATGCTTCCGCCAAAAAAAGGCTGCCCCTAAAGACAGCCCTCCAAATATCCGGCTTTTCGCCATAAATTCCAATCAAACCTCTAAAAATCCAGCTCTGTTGCACCGGATGAAATCATTGGACATCATCTTCTTGCAATGCCCTGGACAGCTCTTTTTTCAAGACCGGCAGCTCTTCCTCCTGTACGGCCCGCAGATCCACCAGAAGCGTTTCCTCCTGTATCCGGGACAGTACCGGCGTATCTCCTGCCAGCAGGCGTTCTTTTAACGCAGACGCAGAAAAAATGCCTGACCGCACCGCCAAAGCATAGCTTTCCAATGTCTTTCCCGGCAGGGCACCGCCGCCCACGGCACAATTGCTGGACATGACGAAGATTTCTGCCTGCAGGTTTTCTTCCAGCAGAGCAGTCCGCAGGGATTCCGCTCGTTTTTTCAAAATATCCGATGGAAGCTGTATCATTTTCAGAATGGGAATCCTGGAAAATGCCCGCACCGGATCCTGGTATTCCAAAAACGTCTGCTCCAGCAATGCCAACAGAAATTTGTCCGGCCGAAGAGCTCGCATCAGAGGATGCTCTGCCATCTTTTGGATATATTTTTTTCTCCCCAGCAGAATCCCAGCCTGCGGGCCGCCCAAAAGCTTGTCTCCACTGAATGCGATCACGTCAGCGCCTTGGCGCAGGGCATCCTGCACCGTCGGCTCCTCGTCCAGTCCATAAGGGCTGATATCCACCAGCACGCCGCTGCCCAGATCCTCAATCAGCGGAATGTCCAAACGGCGGCTGATTTCAGATAATTCTGTGACCGGCGTGCTTTCCGTAAAACCTGTCATCCGGTAATTGCTGGTATGAACCTTGAGGAGTGCGCCGGTTTTACAGCTTACAGCCCTCTCATAATCAGACAACCGGGTCCGATTGGTGCAACCCACTTCCTTCAATATACAGCCGCTTTGCTCCACCACATCCGGAATCCGGAATTTTCCGCCGATCTCAATGAGCTCTCCTCTGGATACCAGGACTTCCTTGCCCCGGCTAAGGGCAGCCAGCGAAAGCAACACCGCCGCCGCATTGTTATTGACCACCAAGGCAGCTTCCGCCCCTGTCACCCGACAGATGAGATCTTCCAAAGCTCCCTCCCGCCAGCCGCGGCTGCCATCGGAGAGATCCATTTCCAAGGAAGTATATCCGTCCATTTCCTTGCAGACATTCTCTAAATGAACGCGGCAGATCGGCGCCCGTCCCAGATTGGTATGGAGCAGAACACCGCTGCCGTTGATCACCTTTTTCAAATGCAGGGCAGCATTCTTGTGCACCTCACAAAGAATTTCCCCGGTCAGTGTCTCCATCGCAAACGCTTCCTCGGGCACCTCTCCTTGCTCTAACAAATACCGGAGCCGGCCAGTCACCGCCCTGGCCCCGTCCGCCGTCACTTTTTTGCCATAGCGTACGATACAGGGCTTTAACGCCTCCTGTTCCAGCAGACGGTCAATTCCCGGTATTTTCCGATAATACTCCTGTTTTTTGAAATCCAACTGCTCTCCCTCTATTCTAGTATGACAGGATATTCCTGCCGTTTTTCTGCATAACCGATGCATGCACATTGCAGCTTTCGCCTCTTAAGCCCCGCTAAAAGGGCGCTCTCATCCTTCCTTGGCACACATAAAAGCAACCCCCCAGAGGTCTGGGGATCCATAAAAATGTCCTGGAGATACTCCGGCACCCCTTCCATGGACACCTTGCCTTCCATATACTGCCGGTTGCGGTATGCCCCTTCCGGCACAAGCCCCATCTTCGCATACTCCACAGCACCTTCCAATAATGGAAGCTTCCGGCTGTACAGATGCAAAGTCACGCCGCTGCCTTGCGAAAGCTCCAAGGCATGACCAGCCAAGCCGAAGCCTGTGATATCGGTACAGCCATGCACCGTAACCTCCTCCGCCGCTTCTTTGGCATATTTATTTAGCTGTGCCATAACTGCATTCACCTGAAGGGTTTCCGCTTCCGTAGCAATCCCCCCCTTCACTGCAGTATTTAGGATGCCGCTGCCCAGCGGCTTGGTCAAAATCACCGCATCTCCCGCCTTCGCGCCGCAGTTTGTCCACAGCTTTCCTGGGTTCACAAAGCCAGTGACGGAAAGACCGTATTTGGGCTCTTCATCCTGCACGGAATGGCCCCCAGCCAGCAATGCGCCGGCTTCCCGGATCTTAGCCTCACCACCGGATAGAATTTCGCCCAGAATTTCCGGATCCAGACACCCCGGAAAGCATACGATATTCAGCGCCAGCTTCGGCTCACCCCCCATGGCATAGATATCACTTAAGGAATTGGCCGCAGCAATCTGACCGAAGGTATAAGGATCATCCACCACCGGAGGGAAAAAATCCAAAGTTTGAATGATGGCAGTCTGCTCATCCAATTGATAAACGGCCGCATCATCAGAGGTATCCGTACCCACCAAAAGCCTCGGATCTTCAAATTTTGTAAGCTTGCCCAGAACCTGGGCAAGGGTCTCAGGACCGATTTTAGCCGCTCACCCGCCGCTTCTGGACAGACTGGTCAAACGGATCTCTTCTCTGGTCTTCATGGCTTCTCCCTCCCTTCCCCATGCACTGACACTTGGAATATTCCAAGCCGTCATATGGTCAAAACAAGACGCGCCCTGCCTCCTGTTTCCTTGTATACTTTATTTTATCAAAATATTCTAAAATAGCAATGGCTATCTTCCTGGAGCACCCCAAAGCCTCTTTAAAAGCCGGAAGGGATACGGTATCCATTTGCGCCGCCAAAGCTGCAAACTGTTTCTTGGCACATTCCACGGATGTCCTGTGGATGCAGCAGCCATCATTTAAGAAAATCAGCTGTCCTTCCCGCACCAGGGCATAAAAGGCCGACTTCTTTTCTTTGGAATCCAGCCGCTCCTGGTAAACAGACACCGCCAGAGGCGCAAGTCCCATCCTGCGGAATTCTTCTTCTATCTGCCGGTACTCCTTTGGCTTCCCGGAATTTTTCAGATGGGCCGGATGGACCCTTGGCCCCTTGACCTTCAGCAGTTTCTCCCGCTCCATAGCCTGCAATAGCTCTTTTCCCGGCACATGGGGATTGCCGCCGCTAAGAACGCTAAGCAGCTGGGAGCCCGGCATTCCCTGCTCCAGAGGGTAAGACTGCATATATTCATCCAATAAAGCCTTCGTCCGTTTCCGGTACAGCTCAAATTCTGACCTGTGGATAAGGATTTTCTCTCCCAGCCGGACCGTTTTGTTCTCCTGTTCCAGAAGCCTTCGTGCCTTAGAAAGCTCCCATGCGCCGTCCAAATAACGGCGGCCTAAGACTTTGACCGGCAGAAACCGGCCAGTATTTTCCATAAGGGCCAGCTCCAGACGTTCTTTGGCTGTTCCGTTCTCCTTCACCTGAAAGCTTTCCCACAACCCGGTCCTGGCCCTTCTATGCTTTTTCGGCGCAGGATCCAGGACATAAGCGCCCCCGGCCGTCTCCACCAAAGAGTCCTGCCGCAACACCAGACGATCCCCTCTTTGAAAAGCCTCCGGTTCCTGCAGGCACAATTGAGCATAGCCCATCTGACCGCCATCCAGGGCCTCTGTTCCAATCAGAACGATTTTTCCCAAAAGCTCTCTGGGTCCGTGGTAGATATGGATCCGGCTTCCGTTTTTAAGAGGATGAACCCCATGAGCGGCCAAAGTCACCTTCACATCCACGAATTTCACCGGTTCCAAAACTCCCATCGGCGCCAGCACATCCCCCCGATGGATTTCCTTCCCCTCTGCTCCTGCAATCTGTACTGCCGTCCGCTGCCCGGGATAAGCCATAGGGACCATTTCTCCATAAACCTGGATTCCACGGATTCGCACCTTTTTGCCGCGGGGATATTGCACACACCGGCTTCCCACAGCCAGAGGTCCATCCGCCAAAGTCCCGGTTCCTATGATTCCTTGCCCTGGCAGCGTAAACACGCGGTCCAAAGCCAGACGGTATTCCTCTGCCTCCCACCGTTTTGCCGTAGGCTCCGGCAGCGCTTCACACAACGTGTCTATGGCATTTTTCAGCCGTTCCAGGCCCTCTCCTGTCTTGCTGCTCACCCGCAGGATGGGTGCCTGTTCCAGAAATGTGCCTCTTGTCAGGCGGCAGATTTGATCTTCCACACACCTTTGCTGTGCGGTATCTGCCAGGTCACATTTCGTCATGACGGTGATGCCGCCCTTCACTCCCAAAAAAGAGAGAATATCCAAGTGTTCCACCGTCTGCGGTTTCACGCCTTCCTCCGCGCTCACCACCAAAAGAGCAGCGTCCACGCCCCAGGCTCCGCAGAGCATATTCCGGATAAACCGTTCATGGCCGGGGACATCCACGATACCTGCCCGCCGCCCGCTTGGCAGGTCCAGTTTTGTATACCCGCTTTCAATGGTGATGCCCCGGCGTTTTTCCTCCGCCAGCCGGTCCGTATCCACACCGGTAAGGGCCCGGATCAGACACGTTTTGCCATGATCCACATGGCCGGCCGTGCCGATGGTCACATATTTCATTCCTTTGGCAAATCTCCTTTCAAACATATACAAAGATTCCGGTATAGTGCTTCTTTTATCGTCTCTGGCGGAGTCTGCGCCGGATAATGTTCCTGCGTGCAGTATAGAAAATACGTGATAAAACTAGAAATCATAGTCATATGAATCAAAGAGATCTCCTGCCCGTTTCCGATGATTCCGTCTTTCATCCCCTGACGATACAAAAGCTCCATCACATCGCCGAAAATACAAAATTTTTCTTTCGCCATATTTTGGAATTCCTGTTTAACCCCTACCGCAATCTCATAGGACTGCCCTGCCATCTTGAAAAACTGTGTGCCGCTCCTTTTCCGGTATTTATTGCAGTCCATCCAATGAAATACCGTAAAAATCTGTTCTCTGAAATCCATACATGCCTGCAATTCTTTTTTCAGATTTTCAAACTGTTCCTTCATATCCCAGGCCAGCGCAGCCACTACCAATTCTTCCTTACATTCAAAATATTCATAAGCCGTCCCTTTGCCGATGCCGGCCCGGTTAGTGATATCGATGACCTTCATGGTATGGATATCCATCCCTTCCTCGATCAGATCGATCACCGCCGTGAACAGCTGGTTTACCTTAGGGTTCATTTCCTTCTTCATTTTCCACATCCTCCAGGCGCAGCTCATCTCGCTTATATTCTTTGCGGTTGAGCAGGTCATAAATACACGGCACCACAAATAATGTCAGTAAAGTTCCGTACAGCAATCCGCCAATTGTTACCACTGCCATGGGCTGCACCATATCAGAACCCATGCCCATGCCTGCGGCCATAGTGGAAAGGCCTAAAATCGTAGTCAAAGCCGTCATCACGATCGGGCGCAGACGGTCCTTGCCTGCCTGGATCAGCGCTTCCTTCTTGCCATATCCCTCTTTTCGCAGCTGATTCGTATAATCCACCAAAACGATACCGTTATTAACAATAATTCCAGAAAGCATGATAAATCCGATCATGGCGATGACACTGACCTCCATATTTCCCACAAGAAGGCCGATAAAACCGCCAGTAAAAGCCAGAGGGATGGTGAACATAATGATAAACGGAGACAGCAGGGACTGGAACTGGGCTACCATGATCAAATACATGAATACCAATGCCAGCACCAGCATCAAATAAAGCTGCTCCATCGCTTCCCCAATCGTTTCATCCTCCCCCTTCATCTCCAAAGTATAACCGGAGGGAAGTTGATAATCCTTCAGCACCTTTTCCACAGCCTGACTCACTAAGCCGATATTATAGCCATCCTCGATCTGTGCTGTCACATTCATATATCTGGACTGGGCATCCCGGTTGATGGCCTGCGGACTCACCGCATCTTTAAAATCAGCAATTTCAGATACTTTGATGTTCTTTTTCTCGCCCTCTTTGTCTGTCACTTCCAAAGTAAGATTTTTTATATCCTTTCTGGAAAGTTTCTCGTCCTTTTCTGTGCGAACGTAAATGCTGTAGTCCTTATCCGGAGTGGACAACGTCGTAGCGGAAGAAGCTTCTGTCAGACGCTTATTGATTTCCTGGAACACCTGGGCAACCGTCAATCCATGCTCCATGGCCTTCGCTTTATTGACTGCAATCCTAAATTCCTGATCGGTGTCCTCCAAGCCGTCCTCCACATTTACGGTTCCTTCCACCTTAGCAATCTTCTCCGCCACTTCCTTTGCAATCTGCTGCAAAGTATCCAGTTCTTTCCCTTTGATCTGCATTTGGATCCCAGTGCCGCCCAAAGCGCTCATATCCATGGATTGGGTGTTGACCTCCAGCTCACCGGGAAGGTCCTTGGTCCTTCTTAGGATTTCCGCCTGCAGCTCTTCTCCAGAGAGCTTCTTATCCTCCTTTAGGAGCAGATACATGCTCACAGAGGTCGTATCTTTCGTACCGCCGCCCAGCATAGCTCCCATGCTGCTGCCGCCTGCCATAGCTCCAATGCTTTCAATATCCTCCAAATTCTGAATCCGTTCCACCACTTCATCCGCACATTTTGCGGTCTTTGTAAGCGGCGTCCCTTTGTCCATAGTCAAGGTGATGGTAGCCTGTGTGCTCTCCATCTCCGGCATAAAAGCGCTTCCTTTGGAAACAGCCAGATAAGCGCTTCCTATGAGCAGAATAATGGCCAACAGCAGAACCACCGGTTTAAACCGCAGCGCCAAAGCGATCCCCCGGCCATAAGCATTTTGTATCCGGTCCAGAAGCGGCGTCTTCTTCGCCTGCGCCTTTTTCAGCATACCGGCAGACATCATTGGCACCAAGGTCAACGCTACTACTAAACTAGAAAGCAGGGAGTAGGCAATCGTCAGCCCCATATCCACAAAAAGCTGCCTGGTGATACCTTCCGTAAATACAATAGGGGCAAATACACATACTGTGGTCAGCGTAGAAGACGCAATGGCTCCCGCCACCTGTCTGGCCCCGTCTACCGCCGCTTTTCTGGCAGGCACGCCCTCTTTGCGCATGCGGTAGATGTTCTCGATCACCACGATGGAGTTATCCACCAGCATACCAATGCCAAGCGCCAATCCGGAAAGAGAAATAATATTCAACGTGATGCCGGAAAAATACATCAATACAAAGGTGGCCACCACACTGATAGGAATGGAACAGGCAATCACAAAGGTAGGCCGGATATCCTTCAGGAAAAATAGAAGGATCAGGATTGCCAGGATCGCTCCCATGACCATGTTGGACAGGACAGAATTCACTACCAAATCGATATAAATTCCCTGGTTCATCAGCACAGATACATGAAGCCCGTCATTTTCCTTTTCAATTTCAGCAAAACGGTCCAGAATCCGGTCGGTCACCTCCCCGGTAGAGTAACCCGTCTGCTTCTCGATGGTGAGCATGACACCCGGCTTGCCATTGAGCTTTGCATAAACCTCATCCGAATTATCCACCCGAGTAACATCTGCTACATCAGACAGGCGAATGGGCTCAAGACCATCCATATCCAGATCCAGAATCACCAAATCCTCTAAATCACCGGTATCCTCCAGCTTATCTCCCACACGGACCAGATAATCCACCCCATCCTCCGTCACATAGCCCGCAGGCATGGAGAAATTCTCTCCGGCCAAAATTCCTTTGACCAGATCCGCAGAGATGAGACTGGACAAATTGGTCTGGTCCTTCGCTTTTTCTTTCGCTTCTTCCAGCTGGTCCTTGCCTTCATCCAACTGTTTCTGGGCGGATTCCAACGAGGTTTCCCCCGCATCCAGTTTGGCCTGGGCCGTGCTCATCTCAATGGAAGCCAATATTTTCTGGGTGCTCAAGGATGACAGGGCCTCGCTCACCTGAACCTTGCCGGACTGAATCTGTGCCCTGGCAGACTCAATCTGAGCCTTACCGTCAGCCAGCTGCTGTTCCCCTGCCAAAAGCTTCTGCTCATTTTCCTCCAATTCCTGCAAAGTGCCTTCCAGCGTGCTGATCTGTTCCGTAAGATAAGCATCCGCTTCCGCCGCATCTTCTTTCCCCAAAGCCTGGAGCACTTGACTGAGCTGGCTCTCCAGCGCTTCCTTTTGGGCTGTCAGCTCTGCCTGGGCCTTTTCCATGGTCTCTATCTGAACCATCAGCTCCGCTTTCTGCTGTTCCAGCGCCGCCTTGGCCGGCTCATAAGCAGGATCCTCGGGATTCAGCTCCAAAGCGGCCAACTGGTCTTCCACCGCCTGCAGTCCTTGCTGGGCAGCATTCAATCCCTCTGCCAATTCGTCCGCCTTACCATCCAGCATCTCCATGGCCTGCTGCAGCGTATGCAACCCTTCCTGAGTCTCTTTAAGCTTGGTAATGCCATCCTGGGCCTGTTGCTTGCCCTTGGCCAGCTGTTCCTTAGACTGGGCCAATTCTGTCTCTTTGCTCTCCAGCTGGGCCAGCTGCATATCCAGCTCTGCTTCGCCTTTGATGATCTCTGCCTGGGATTCGTTCAGCTTGCTCTCTCCCTGGCCGATCTGGCTGACCATTTCATCCTTGCCGGATTCCAATTCCACTTTTCCATCCTGAAGCTCCGCTTTCCCGGAGTCAATCTCTTCCTGCGCATCCTTTAGGTCCGCCTCTTTTTCCTCGAAGCTTTTATCCAGAGCCTCCATAACCTTTTGATTGGCGGCTTCCACCTTCTCCTGACGGATGAGCACCTCCACGCTCTCCGTGATCGTCCCTGTGGTGGATACGCTGGCTACGCCGGCAATACTCTCCACTTCCGGTTCCACATGCTTAGATACATAATCGGTCACCTCCGTAGCGGACAGACCGTCCACCTCCACTGCAGAGATCATCACGGGCATCATATCCGGATTCAGCTTCATGATAATCGGTTTCGCTACGGAATCATCCCAATAAGCACCGATCTGATCCAATTTTTCCCGCATTTCAATGGTTACGGAGTCCATATTTGCAGTTTCTGCAAATTCCAGGATCACTAATGAAATATTTTCCCTGGAACTGGAGCTGACATTTTCAATGTCGCTCACGGTAGCCATAGACTGTTCGATGGGTTTGGTCACCACCGTCTCCACAGTCTCCGGACTGGCTCCGGAGTATGTAGTCATCACGACTGCATAAGGCAAATTCATGCTGGGCAGCAAATCCGTATTCATCTTGGTAAAAGACACGAACCCCAAAATCAATATCAAAACCACTGCCACAACTACCGTATATGGCTTCTTCACACTATACTTTGATAACATAGGCCCTTCTCCCGTTTCTTATTTGACCGGCTGGTCAGTCATAATTATTATATGCCCGGACTTCCCTTCCTGTCAATGAAACTCTCTTTGGATGCAAACAATTCCGCAAACAGAATGTTCTGCCTGCGGCGGGCCGCATTCGCGGCATCCTTCCTTTCCGCCGCAGTGCGATCCTGCACGGAGTGCTTTTTCTTTCATAGATCGCTATTTTCTATGAAACCAGATAGAATCCTGCTTGCAGGATTCTCCGCCTGCGGCGGACCCATTCGCGGCATCCTTCCCTTCCGCCGCAGTGCCATCCCGCACGGAGTGCTTTTTCTTTCATAGGTCGCTATTTCCTATGAAAAAAAAAGAGAAATGCCTGCGCATTTCCCTTTTTTACCAACGGCATATATAAGCCGATGCTTATTTTTTATTGATATATCCCTTTGCTTTTAATGTCTCTGCGCAAAGGACAGCTCCGCCGGCTGCGCCGCGGACTGTATTATGAGATAAGCCGATGAATTTGAAATCATAGACAGTATCTTCTCTTAAACGTCCCACTGACACGCCCATACCGTTTTCGTAGTTCACATCCTCGGAAACCTGCGGACGATTGTCCTCTTCCATATAGCGGATGAACTGCTTCGGCGCACTTGGAAGCTCCAGCTCCTGAGGAATGCCTCTGAAATCATTCAATGCCTGGATCAGCTGTTCTTTCGTCGGTTTCTTGCGGAATTTCACGAATACGGCTGCGGTGTGTCCGTTGAGTACCGGTACACGCACACACTGGCAGGTGATCACCGGCTCTGTTGCCGGGACGATAACGCCGTCTTCTATGCTTCCCCACAATCTGAGAGGCTCCTTCTCGCTCTTCTCTTCCTCGCCGCCGATATAAGGAATGATATTGTGCTCCATCTCCGGCCACTCTTTGAAGGTCTTACCGGCCCCGGAAATCGCCTGATAGGTAGTAGCTACCACTTCATAAGGTTCAAATTCCTTCCAAGCGGTCAGCACCGGCGCATAGCTTTGGATGGAACAATTCGGCTTCACAGCAACAAATCCTCTGGTGGTGCCCAGACGTTTTTTCTGATGGGCGATGACTTCAAAATGCTCTGGATTGATTTCCGGCACGACCATCGGCACATCCGGCGTCCATCTATGAGCGCTGTTGTTGGAAACTACAGGTGTCTCTGTCTTCGCATAAGCTTCCTCAATGGCTTTGATCTCTTCTTTGGACATATCCACAGCGGAGAACACGAAATCAACGGTAGCGGCTACAGCCTCCACCTCGTTGACATTCATCACTACAATGTTTTTCACAGCTTCCGGCATCGGCGTATCCATTTTCCAACGTCCGCCCACTGCTTCTTCATAGGTTTTGCCTGCGCTTCTGGCACTGGCTGCCAAGGTCACTACCTCAAACCAAGGATGGTTCTCCAGAAGAGAAATGAATCTCTGGCCCACCATACCGGTTGCACCTAAAATTCCAACTTTCAACTTTTCGCTCATAATAATTTTATCCTCACTCTCTAATGTCTTTTTCGTGCGCACATTTGTTTTCTTGGTACATACTATAACAATTTGTAAAAAAATGCAAGAACTTTTTTTACATTTTCAAATATTCCTCATAGAACGCAATGGCCTCTTTCATGGCTTCGGGACCCGGCGCCCCTTTGGTCAATCTTTTTTCCACGCAGGTCTTCATGCTGATGGCCTCATAGATGTCCTGCTGGAATACCGGGCTGATCCTTCGGTATTCTTCCAACGGCATCTCATCCAATGAAATCCCCTCCTGGATACAATAAAGCACCAATTGGCCCACGATCCCGTGGGCATCCCGAAACGGCACACCGTGGTTTACCAAATAATCTGCCGCATCAGTGGCATTGGTAAAGCCATTTTTGGCGCTGGCTTCCATCGCATCTTTCTTGAATTCCATAGTGGCAATCATGCCGGTGAACAGAGCCAGACACCCTTTTGCCGTATCGATGGCATCAAAGGTCAGCTCCTTATCCTCCTGCATGTCTTTATTATACGCCAGAGGGATTCCTTTCATGGTGGTGAGTATTGTCATCAACGCACCGTAGACACGACCGGTCTTGCCGCGCACCAATTCCGCGATATCCGGATTTTTCTTCTGCGGCATGATGGAGCTTCCTGTGCTGTAAGCATCATCCAGCTCCACAAAACGGTATTCATTGGAATTCCATAGGATGATTTCCTCACAGAACCGGCTCAGATGCATCATGACAGTGGAAAGGGCGCCAAGCAGCTCAATGACGTAATCCCTGTCGGATACGGAATCCATACTGTTTCTGGTGGCCTCATCAAAACCCAGAAGCTTCGCCGTATATTCCCGGTCCAGCGGATAGGTGGTGCCTGCCAGCGCGCCTGCCCCCAGAGGACACGTATTCATACGTCTGCAGATATCTGCCATCCGGCTCCGGTCCCGGTAAAACATCTCAAAATATGCCCCCATATGATGGGCCAGCGTGATCGGCTGTGCCTTCTGCAGATGAGTAAACCCGGGCATATAAGTCTCTGTATGTTCCTTCATGATATGTAAAAGCTCCTTCAGGAGTTCCTTCAAAAGCCCGTCAATCTCTCCGATCTCATCGCGGATATATAATTTCATATCCAGGGCCACCTGGTCATTACGGCTTCTGCCGGTGTGCAGCTTCTTCCCCGGATCGCCGATCCGCTGGATCAGATTTGCCTCCACAAAGCTGTGGATATCCTCGTATTCCTCTGTGATCTTCAGCACTCCTGCCTGGACATCCGCCAAAATTCCTTCTAAGCCGGCAATGATCTGTTTTTTTTCTTCCTCCGTGAGAATCCCTTGCTTTGCCAGCATAGTCACATGGGCGATGCTGCCCCGGATATCCTGTTCGTAAAATTTCTGGTCAAAAGAAATTGATGCATTAAAATTATAAACTAACTGGTCCGTCTCCTTTGTGAAACGGCCGCCCCAAAGCTGAGCCATAAATAACCTCCGTTCTGCGCGCCGCCTCCGGCGGGAACTGCCGGAAACATGCAAATTTCTACATTTGTAATCTGTGTGATAGTGTATCATAATTTCTGGAAAATGCAAAGAAATCCCCGTTTTTTTATTGACTTTTTTCAATCCCCAAAATAATCCTGCTAGAACAAAGTGGGCAAGCCCACCTCAAACTCCCCCTCCTCTCAATCTTTGAGGGGAGGGGCAGCTTTGCGCGCCAGATGCATTTTCCTCTTGCATCTGTGCGCATCCTGCACGGAGTGCTTTTTGTTTCATAGGACGCTATTTCCTATGAAACGAAAAAAGCTTCCTGCGCCAATCACTGACACAGAAAGCTTTGCCTCTCTTTTCTTATCCCAAAGCCACATCTAAAATCATCATAACGGCAAACCCTAAAGCAAATCCAATGGTGGCAATATTGGAATGCTCTCCCTCAGAAGCCTCTGGTATCAGCTCTTCGACCACCACATAGAGCATGGCTCCCGCCGCAAAAGCCAAAAGATATGGAAGTACCGGTTCGATATAAGCCGCCAAAAGTATCGTGATGCCTGCCGCCACCGGTTCCACGATCCCGGATAGTGTTCCGTAGATAAAAGCTTTCGTCCGGGACTGTCCCTCGCTCTTTAGCGGAAGGGAAATGATGGCACCCTCCGGGAAATTCTGGATAGCAATCCCTAAGGACAGCGCAAACGCGCCTGCCATGGTGATCTCCGTGCTGGAAGAGAGCATTCCGGCAAATACCACGCCCACTGCCATCCCTTCCGGAATGTTGTGCAAGGTCACCGCCAGCACCAGCATAGATGTCTTGTTCAACTTGCACTGGATACCCTCCGCCTCGTCACAGCCGATATGCAGATGGGGGACGGTCTTATCCATCAACAGCAAAAAAGCAAACCCCAAAAGCAGCCCTGCCGCCGCAGGAATAAAGGCAAATTTCCCCATGCCGGCAGACATATCCATGGACGGAATCAAAAGGGACCAAACGGAGGCCGCCACCATAACGCCGGAAGCAAACCCTAAAAGAGCCTTCTGGACCGATGCCTTTAATTCACGTCTGACAAAAAACACACAGGCCGCCCCTAAGGTGGTGCCTGCAAATGGAATTAATATTCCTAAAAATGTATTCATCTCATCACCGCCTATATCTCATCATTTCTTCTGGAAAAAACACATCCGCAGTAGTTCTGCCGGTATAACTCGTACTCCCTGGAAAGCTGGATAGATCTCTGGTAACCGTTTTTCTTTTTAAAATCCGAGGGCAGATGGCGTACGCCATACCTGGCATCCAGCGCTTCCCCAATCTCATTGATCTTCTCCGCATTTTTTAAAGGGCTGATGCTCAACGTCGTGGCAAAATAGTCACAGCCATGGGCCGCTGCCAGCCTGGCCGCTTCTTCCATACGCAGCTGGTAGCAGACAAAACACCGCTTTCCGCCTTCCGGCTCCCCTTCCAGCCCTCTCACTGCCTGGTAAAAGGTCTCCGGACGGTATTCTCCCTCCAAAAAGGTCACCTTATGCTTCACAGGCAGGCTTTCCACCAGCCTTTTTTGTTCCCTGACCCTCATATGATACTCTTCTTCGGGCGCAATATTCGGATTATAGTAAAATAAAAGAATGGAAAAATACTCAGACAGATATTCCAGCACATAACTACTACACGGCGCACAACAGCTGTGCAGAAAAAGTCTGGGCACCTTCTCCCCCCTTTTTAAATCATCGATCAGAACGTCCAGCTTTTTTTGATAATTGATCTTGTTTGCCAATTTGTTCCCCCATTTTCAAATAAATCTCATAGCCTTCCCGGGAATATTCCAAAAGATCACTGTCAGGACGGGGGCCATCCGGCCCTGTCAGGAGGACGACTGTGGAACCGCCGAATTCAAAATATCCCTTTTCCTGCCCCTTGTGTACCAGCCTTGGCATCGGATAGAGATTGGTGATCTTTCCCACCAGCATCGCGCCCACCTCCATCATCAGAAACGTACCCATTCCCATCGTCTGAAGCAGCGCATATTCCCTGGTGTTTTCACTATAAATAGGACAAGCCTCATTTGCCGCCGGATTCACCGTGTGATATCTGCCCTTGATCCGCCTTATGCTTGACTGCACACCGTCCGCCGGATAACAATATCTGTGATAGTCATCCACGGTCAGACGGATCACATACGCATATCCGCCACAAAACCTACGGGCTAAAGATTGGTCCCTCAGCAAATCTCCCAGCGTATATCTCCGGCCCTTGATCCAAAAGGTACTGTCCTTTTCAATCACACTCACCGTCACCTTGCCGTCACAGGGGCTGATGAGCACACCTGGTCCGGACGCTATCGGACGCCTGCCCTTTTTGATTCTCCTGGTAAAAAACTCATTGTAAGAATGATATTTCTGCTCCTCGTAATCTTCCATGGAGATATGATTTCTGCGAACAAAACCAGGCACCGCCATGGCAGAGACCGGCAGGTTTAAAAGCAAGCCGCCAAAAACGCTCACAAACGGACGCGTCAGCACGCCAAGGAGCAGCTTCCCGCCCCAATCCTGGTACAAATGACGCAGGAACTTATCCTGTCCATTCTCTTCTGCTGTCACATTTCCCTTCCGGTCGATATATTTCATACGCATCCTCCTGTCAGATCAGATGGAACATCCTGGCGAATATCAACGCAATCGCCGCAATCAGTACAACGATCACCGGATTTTGTGGCTTCTTCACTTTGATGTTCGTCACAAACAGTATACCCACAATGGCTACCGCCGCATGCAGCGTCACCATAAAATATTCCCCACAATATTTCCGCACCAGATATAAAAACGGCAGCACAATGGCCATAGAAGTGATCGGCAGGCCCTGGTAATAGTCCCTGACCTCATCGCTTCCTTCCTGCCGCTTCTCTTCCATCACGTTAAAATAAGCCAGACGGATCACAGAGGCCACGCCATACAAAATCAAAATCAAGATTCCCACAGGCCCTTCCATCCCACAACGGTAGGAAATGGCAATGGGCAAGGCGCCGAAACAGACCACATCGCATAGCGAATCAATTTGGATGCCAAATTTTTTCTCATCCTCCGTCCGATTCTTCTTCGTCCTGGCAATCTTGCCGTCAAACATATCACACAGGCCGGAAACAGCCAGACAGAACACCGCGACCCGCAGATCCCCGTCCATGGCATGGGTAAGTCCGAACACAGAAATCCCCAGGCTGATATAAGTCAATACCACCGTATAATCATAAAACCCTAACATATTTTTCTCCCCAATTTTCTTTTTTCAAATGTATCTTTTTCCTCCGCCCGGCTCTTTAAAGACGGGCCATCCTTGTCATCCGTGATGACAAAATGCGCGACACAGGTCATCACCGCACTGATGAGCAGCTGTCCATAATAAGAGATTCCCCTGCTCAATAGCAAAGCCGGAAGCATCATTTCTCCAAAAATCGGCACGAACATCTCCAAAAAAAGCTTCTCGCTGATTCCCATTCCGCCTGGCAACGGCAGCATATCCACCGCAATGGAGATCACAGACTGCAGAAGCATCACGGTGAAAAAGCCCGCCCCATGAAATCCCATAGCCTTATAGACCCACCAGGTCACAGAAAAGAGAATACACCTCTGCACCAGCGTGATCAGGAAAACATTGACAATGATCCGCTTATGCTCTGCCCAGAAAGCAGCCGTGGCATGATATTGGTCCATGGAACGCTCCAGCCTGCGCATCCGGCTCTCTTTCTCCTTCAAAATATGAAGGCGCTCCAATATCTTCAATCCGCCCACCATGAGCTTTTTGGCCAATGTCGGCTCAAACACCAGGATCAGCATAAATGTCACGCAGAACACATTAAGCCCCAGTCCCAAATAAAACACCCACATATATTCCTTTAAATAAAATACTAAAAATGGGTGCCCAAATACCAAAAGCAGCAATCCCATAAAAACAAGCACTGCTTTATAGGTGATCGTCACAATCATTAAGACCAGGGTGGCCACCGGAATATCGATGCGGTCCTTTTTCATGTAATAGATCTGCATCGGCTGTCCCCCGGATGCGGAAGGCGTGATGCAGCTGAAGAAAAAGCCCACAAAGGAATACAGTGCGCAATGCCCCATTTTCACAGGTTCTCCCAGCGTCCGCATCATATAGAAAATGATGACGGATTCGCCAATGATGAAAATCACCACGCAGACGATCCCCACACTCAAAAATCCCTTTCCTGCCTGCCGTACTTGTGACCAGATCTCTCCGATATCTTCGCCTCCAAAGATAAGATACATGGTCAGCGCAAACACAAAAACCAAAAAAATAAAATTGAAAATTGCTTTCTTTTTGTTCTGCATAAATTTTCCTTTTCTTTTGACCGCCAAGACCCGAAACTGGATGGAATCTCAGCATACATCTTTAATATATCACAACATGGGCTAAAAGTCATATAATTTAATATACAAATATGGAGGTAATCACTATGAATCCACTTTTGGAACTACGGGACGTGTGTCTATCCTACCACAGCACCTATGGAGAAACCGCCGCCCTTTCCCATATATCCTTTCAAGTACGGCAAGGAGAATTCCTTGCCATCGTCGGTCCCAGCGGATGCGGAAAATCCACTCTTCTCAATATGATCAGCGGTCTCATCACGCCGGAGCATGGCAGCATTCTCATCGATGGCATGGATCAGGCCCACAGCACCACCAATATCGGTTATATGCTGCAAAAGGATCATCTGCTGGAATGGCGTACGATCTATAAAAATGTTCTGTTGGGATTGGAAATTCGCAAAAATCTGACGCCGGAAAATATTGAATATGCAAAGGATTTGCTACATACTTACGGCCTCTATGAGTTTAAAGATAAATATCCGTCCCAGCTATCGGGCGGTATGCGTCAGCGTGCGGCATTGATTCGCACCCTTGCAGTCAAGCCGGATATTCTGCTGCTGGATGAGGCCTTTTCGGCGTTGGATTACCAAACGCGCCTGGCCGTAACCGAGGATGTATACCATATCATCCGGCAGGAGCACAAGACGACTATTATGGTAACCCACGACATCCCTGAGGCGATTTCGATGTCGGATCGGGTAATTGTGCTTTCCAGCCGGCCGGCAGTGGTCAAGAATATTCATACCATCAATTTTTGCGATTTGCAGGAGCGTACTCCTCTTTCCTGTCGGGAACATCAAGACTTCCGGGCCTACTTCAATACAATATGGAAGGAGCTGGATGTTCATGTCTGAAAT
>JBMNRL010000028.1:0-40278 GCA_050944615.1 Blautia sp. | reverse complement strand
AGTAAGACCCCTTGAAGACGACGAGGTAGATAGGACAGAGGTGGAAGTGCAGCAATGTATGGAGCTGACTGTTACTAATCGGTCGAGGGCTTGACCAAAAGCGGAGGAAGCGGTCATGGGACTGCGGACTCTGCGCCGGCGAAAGAATCTTTACAAAAGCGATTATCATGTATGTAGTTTTGAAAGTACACATTCCAAAAATATGTCTCTCATTTCGAGAGGCGTATTGTTATATATAGGGGATTGGTCAAATGGCATGACAGGAGTCTCCAAAACTCTTAGTGGGAGTTCGATTCTCTCATCCCCTGTTTTATGGCTGCCAGAAGTTTTGAAATATCAAAGCTTTTGGTGGCTTTTTTATTTCCTAGGAATTTACGTTTTATGAAATCAAAAGCACTCCGTGCGGGATCGCGCTGCAGCGGAAGGGAAGAATGGTTAGCCTTTACATTGCGGGTAAATTCCAAGTATAATGATCCTATACAGCGGCCTTTGGGACCGCCAAGATAAAGGGGGATTTTTATATTATGTGGGTAGGATTTGCTATGGGTTCCGCTTTTTTTGCAGGTATCACATCAATTTTAGCTAAATGCGGGATTAAGAAGACGGATTCCAATGTGGCTACGGCGATTCGTACAATTGTAGTTTTAGTATTTTCCTGGATCATGGTTTTCCTGGTGGGATCCCAGGACAGCATCCGGGATATTCCTTCAAAGACGTTGTTGTTTCTCGTGCTGTCAGGTTTGGCTACCGGAGCCTCCTGGCTTTGCTACTTTCGGGCGCTGCAGCTGGGGGACATCAATAAGGTGGTGCCTGTAGATAAATCCAGTACCGTTATGACTATCTTATTGGCCTTCTTTTTCCTGGGGGAGCCCATCGGACCGTGGAAGGCCCTGGGTATCATAGGGATCGCGGCAGGCACTTATCTGATGATTCAGAAAAAGGAAAGTGAGGCCACCAAAGAGAAGAGCAAGGCTTGGATCATTTATGCGTTTCTGTCTGCGGTGTTTGCCAGCCTGACTGCTATATTGGGAAAAGTGGGGATTACGGGGATTGAATCGAATTTGGGGACTGCCATCCGTACCGGCGTGGTTCTTGTGATGGCATGGATCGTGGTCTTTGTTACGGGCAGGCAAAAAGAAGTGAAGAAGGTTCCAAGGAATGAACTAGGGTTTATCCTGTTATCGGGACTTGCTACCGGAGCTTCCTGGCTTTGCTATTATAAGGCGCTCCAAGATGGATTTGCCAGCATTGTAGTGCCCATTGATAAGCTGAGCATCTTGGTGACCATCGCTTTTTCTTACGTGGTGTTCAAAGAGCGTCTTACGAAAAAAGCGGCGGCAGGTCTGATTTTGGTGGTGGCGGGTACGTTGGTGATGCTTCTTTAGTTGGATAGAAGGAAAAAGGGGGCTTTCGCATTAAGTCATTCGTGCATAGCTCCTTTTCTACGTGAAAAAGTCAGGACCACTGACTAAGCCGTTGGTCCTGACTCTTCTGCGTTTTGGGCTTGGAAGCCCTCGCCCCAGGTCCACATGGCATCCAGGATGGGTTTGAGGCTGTAGCCAAGCGCAGTTAGGGTATATTCGACCCGTGGAGGAACTTCGGCATACACTTTCCGGTTTAACAGGCCGTTTCCTTCCATATCACGCAGCTGGGCAGTGAGGACCTTTTGGGATACGCCGCCAATGGATTTTTTCAATTCTCCAAAGCGCTTCGTTCCGGAGAGAAGATCCCGCAGGATCAGCACCTTCCATTTATCTCCGATCAGCATTAAAGTGGTTTCCACCGGGCATGCAGGCAGATTTTTTTCCATAAGACAGACTCCTTTCCAGGTCAGCGTTGCGGTTATGTGGTTATTATAAGAGTATGGATGAAAAATAGCAAGCTTTGCGTCTCATAAAAAAGGCCGTCCCCTTCACAATAAGGGAGACGGCCTTTTTTGGGTGAGTTCTATTTATTTGTTGTATTTACGTCCTAAAATGTCTGCCATAACGATCGCGTCATAAATCTTCTGTGCGGTTACTGGGAACGGCTCAACATCCCAGTAAGATTTCAGAGATTCTTCAGCTACTTTCATGATTTCTTCGGAAGTAACGTCTTTGATTCCCAGATCTTCGAAGGTAGCAGGAAGTCCTACTGCTTTGAAGAAATCGTAAATTTCTTTGATCTCTTCTTTGCATCTTCCCTCGATGATCAACTGTACCAAGATACCGAAAGCAACAACCTCGCCGTGAAGCAGCTTGGTGCATGGAGGCAGTACTGTGATGCCTTCTGCGATGGAGTGTGCGCCTGCACAGCTGGAGTTCTGTACGCCCAGACCGCTCAGCAGAGTGTTAGCTTCGATTACGTCTTCTACGTCGATGGTGCACAGACCTTTTTCAGCAGCTAATTTCGCGCTGACACCTTTTTTCAGGATGGTCTCATGGCAAGCTTTTGCGATAGCTTCCACAGCAACGGTTGCGCAGAAGCCTTTGCCTACATAATTCGGAGAGTTAGACTCTAAGTTAGCGCGTGTTTCAATGTAGGTAGCCAGGGCATCACCCATACCAGCAACTAAGAAACGGATCGGAGCTTTTGCGATCACATCAGTATCCAGAAGAACCATATCCGGATTTTTGATGTAATGTCTTGCGCCTACGTGCTCGCCTTCTGCGGTATAGATAACAGAAAGACCGATTGTAGGAGCGTCGGTGGATGCGGTGGTTGGGATAATCACAGTAGCTGCTTTGCATTTGTCAGATACAGCTTTTGCAGTATCCATAGTCTTGCCGCCGCCCATGCCGGCAACAACGTCTGGCTGGAAATCCTTAACGCTTTCATAAACGGCATCGATCTTCTCAACAGTGATCTCGCCTTTGAATTCCTGTACGATTACCTGGTTTTCACCGTCGTCATACATTTTTTCAAATTTGTCTTTGTATGTACCGTAGAAGAAAGTATCTACTAAAATGAAAACTTTTTTGCCGTAAGGAGCTGTGTACTCCTTTAATTCATCCAGAACATATCTACCCTGGATGTATCTGCTTGGTGACCCAAATGCTCTTACTGAATGATTAATCATAGACATAAGTAAAGCCCTCCTAATATTTTTAAAATAAATTACTAATTTCCATGTATCTAAAATAACACTTTCGAGCCTCTAAGTCAATATATAGACATAATTTTATAATAATATCATTATGTTGTAACATAAGGAGCTCTCATTTTTGTGCAATGTTGGGAGAAGGGAGAAAAAATAAGTGCTTTTTTGGGCGAAAAGGAGAGCGGGCGAAAAGCACCGATTTCGGAGGGGAGGAATATCATGTAAAGAAGAGTGAAATGCAAGGGAGTTTTTCATGGAACGAACGGTACAGCTAGAACGGGCAGCCGCTGCTGTCAGCGATGCTGCTATGGCGTGTCCCCGCATTTACCAGCTTCCGCCTAGACAGGGGCGGCTGGTGCTGGAGAAGATGCAGGATGAGCCGGTCCCTATGTATCCGGCAAAAATTGAGTCTGGTAAGGTGATGACCCAGAGATGGGGCAGGCTTATGGTGTACCGGGTGATACCGGAGTGTCTCCGGGACCCGGTGGACGTTATTTTTTATCTTCATGGTGGGGGATGGGTGTTTGGCAGCTTTCATACGCATGAAAAGCTGGTCAGGGAGTTGGCGGCCAGAACAGGATGCATGGTGGTATTTCCAGAATATGTCAGGGCGCCGGAGGCGAGATATCCGGTGGCCATTGAACAGTGCTATGATCTTTTGTGCATGCTGCCGCAGCTGCTGGCGCAATGGGGGCATCAGATGAATTCCCGCACGCTGACTGTGGCAGGGGACAGTGCCGGAGGAAATATGGCTATCGCTATGACCTTAATGGCAAAGTATAGAAAAGGTCCCAATATCCACAAACAGCTGTTGTACTATCCGGTGACAAATGCCTGCTTTGACACAGAATCTTATGATACCTTTGCAGAGGGGTATTATTTGCATCGGGAGGGAATGAAATGGTTTTGGGAGCAGTATGCGCCTTCCCCAAAAGAGAGGAAGCAGATCACGGCGTCACCGCTTTGCGCCAAAGAAAATCAGCTGCGGGGGCTCCCCCAGGCTTTGATCATCAATGGGGAAGCGGATGTGCTGCGGGATGAGGGAGAAGCCTACGCAAGAAAGCTGCGGGCCGCAGGCGTGCCTACAGCAGCGGCACGGTTCCAGGCGGCTATTCATGATTTTGTCATGCTGCATGCGCTGGATCAAACCGAAGCATGCCGCGCTGCCATGGATCTTTCTACCACATGGATCTTCCGGAAAAATACGGAAGAAAATAGCTGTTAAAAAGCCAGTCCGGTTTTCCGGGCTGGCTTTTCTTGGTTTCTAGAAAAAATTCTCCGAACATTCCTAGAAAATCATAAACACTCTGTGCTCTGACGGACTTTTGTATCGATTAAGAATCTTCCTTGGAAGGTATCGGGTTGTCATAGTCGATCATTTCAGTGAGTACCTTGCGGCACAGCTCGAAATCCTTTTGCTCTATGGCGTGGTAAATGGTCCAGTGGTTTTTAACACTGTCGATGGTCTCTCCGGGCTCCAGATTGATCACGCGGCGGTGACCGATGGTGGACATATGCTCCCGGATTGCTTCTTTGGCGGTGGTAAATGCGTAGATTAAAAGATCATTATGGGACATTTTGCAAAGCTGGGTATGAAGATCGATATCACTGTCGTTAAACTTCTGATAGAGATCCTCCCTGGTCTGACTGCCCCTTTTGGCATTGACATAATCGGTGATGTCTTTTTCAAATACTTCGCAGCATTGTTTGAACAGTTTCATATCTTCCTCCGTGGCGCGCAGAATGGCGAGCCTTGCACATTCCACTTCGATCAAAGTGCGAAATTCGGCCACGTCGTTGAGTAGGTCAGGAGTCATGTAAAACTCAGATATATTCTGGATATGTTTTTCAAAGTCAAAAGAGCATACATAGGTGCCATCGCCCATACGGGTGTCCAGGATTCCCAAGGTATTCAATTTTTGCAGGGCCATTCGGACAGTAAAACGGTTTACGCCGAATGTTTCTGCCAGATCGCCTTCCGAAGGTATTTTCTTATTTTCCTCCCAGATTCCCTGAGAGATCAGAGATTTGATTTCTTCACACACCAGATCGGGTGCGGACATTTTTCTGATTTTTAAGTCAATTACTTTAACGGTCATGTTGTATAACCTCCGGATTTTATTATTAATAAAATCATAAACCTTAAAGGTTTCCCCCGTCAAGCTTATTCTCAGAGTATTTCAATAAGGTATTCGTTAAAACGCCTTATTTCAAGAATTGTTAAATAATTATAAAAAAAGTTGCACAAAAAATTGACTAAAAATTCAATTGATTTGTCAAAGTTTCAGAAAGTAGATTGACAATGATTGCCATTGATGTTATTATTCACCTAGTGAACAAGTGATAAAGTGACAATGACATACAGTGATATTCATACAAACATATGGTATGTCAAAAGCAACGAACGGGTGAAGAATTAGGAGAAACTCATGGCTAACATTCTGGAAATTATTATGCTGCTTTGTTTTGGCGCCTCTTGGCCGATCAATTTCAGAAAAGCGCTGATCGCAGGGACCACGAAGGGAACCAGCCTTACGTTTCTGTGTTTGGTAGAAATCGGATATATTTGCGGAGTGGCAGCAAAGATCCTGGGTGGCAACATCAATTATGTGCTTATTTTTTATGGGATCAACTTGGTGGTCGTAGCGATGAACATTGGGATCTATTTTGTGAACAGGAAAAAAGAACAAACAAAATAGAAAGGTAAGGAGGAAATTATGGCGACTTTAATTAAGAAGTTTATGGAGGATGCACAAAAGGGCGGGCTTCATATTCTGGAAGCGCAGGTCCGTAAGGACGGGGAAGTTGTGGATGAATGGACGAGGTTTCCGGCTAAGCCGCGGTTTGAAACCTATTCTGTTTCCAAGACTTTCGTAGGGGTCGGTGCAGGTATTGCCATACGCATGCTCACCATCATGAGGACTGCGGCTGTGAGGAGTGTGCCCCAAAGAAAGCTCCAGGCAGAGGCTATGCAGGGGCTTTTTTGACAGGTGCTCTAAGTGGTGTGTTCGCGTCTCATTGCGCAGCACCTGTGATGGTCGCACTGCTGGCCATTGTGGCGCAGGCGGAGCATGGGCTGCTTTGGGGGATTTTTCTGATGTTTTTATATGCGGTCGGCCACAGTATCCTGTTGGTGATCGCAGGAACCAGTTACGGTGTGGTAGACGGGTGGATCCGCAATCCCAAGTATGATAAGATCAGTAAACGGCTGCGCATCGTATTGGGGGCAGTGATCCTACTCATAGGCCTTATGATGCTTCTGGCATAGAGGCTTTGGCTGCAAAAGTTACGAAATGTGGAGGAGTAAGTCATGGATTATGCAAAGGAATCATTGAAGCTTCATTATGAATGGAAAGGGAAGATTGAAGTGACGCCCAGGGCGGCGGTGGATAATAAGGAAGCGCTGTCATTGGCCTATACACCGGGAGTTGCCCAGCCATGTCTGGAGATCAAAGAGGACGTGGATAAGAGCTATGAGCTCACCCGCCGGTGGAATACCGTGGCGGTGGTAACCGATGGGACCGCCGTGCTGGGGTTGGGAGATATTGGTCCAGAGGCAGGGATGCCAGTGATGGAAGGAAAATGTGTGCTTTTTAAAGCCTTTGGCGGTGTGGATGCCATTCCGCTTTGCATCCGGAGTAAGGACGTGGATGAAATTGTCCATACGGTGGAATTGCTGGCTGGAAGTTTTGGCGGCATCAATTTAGAGGACATCAGTGCGCCCAGATGTTTTGAAATTGAGAAGAAATTAAAGGAATGCTGCGATATTCCTATTTTCCATGATGACCAGCACGGCACGGCGGTGATCACGCTGGCGGGGCTTATCAATGCCTTGAAGCTTGTGGGGAAAAAGATTGAGGATATTAAAATCGTGACCAGCGGCGCGGGCGCGGCAGGCATTGCCATCATTCGGCTGCTCATCAGCATGGGTGTCAAAAATGTCATCATGACGGACCGGACCGGTGCGATCTATGAAGGCAGGGACGGGCTGAATGCGATCAAAAAAGAGATGGCAAAGATTACAAACCAAAATGGTGAAAAGGGGACCTTGGAAGAGGTGATTCAGGGCGCCGATGTATTTATCGGTGTTTCTGCACCTGGTACGCTCACCCGGAAAATGGTACAGACCATGGCTAAAGATGCCATTGTATTTGCCTGTGCCAATCCGACCCCTGAGATTTTCCCGGATGATGCCAAAGCCGGCGGGGCAGCGGTCGTGGCCACCGGACGCAGCGATTTTCCCAATCAAATCAACAATGTGCTGGCTTTCCCGGGAATCTTCCGGGGGGCCTTGGATGTGCGGGCATCCGATATCAATGATGAAATGAAGGTGGCGGCTGCCTATGCATTGGCTGGGTTGGTAAGCGATGAGGATCTGAATGCGGATTATATCCTGCCGGCGGCTTTTGATCCGCGGGTGAAGGATGCGGTGGCCCAGGCGGTAGCGGAAGCCGCAGTGAAAAGTAAGGCGGCGCGGATCATGCCTTCTGAATGATCGCTGTCTGTAAGATAGAAGAGAATCGGAGAATAGAATGCCAACGGGCAGCGCCAGCAGAGAAAACCGTCTGCTGTTCCTGCCCGTTTGACTGGTGTTTGTTTATGAGTGGAGCAAAAAGCCAGCTACATTTCTAATTCCTATAGAACCAAAGAAGGTGCCGCATAGACTCTGGCAGCCAGTTCCGTATCCAGCATATACAGGCTTCTTGGGTCAGAGCCAAACATCTCCATTTTCTTGATAAGATCTGAAGCGTTATTTTCTTCTTCTCCTTGTTCCTTTACGAACCAATCCAAAAATTGCATGGTTCGGAAGTCTTTCTGGGAATAAGCTGCTTCATAAATGTGATGGATCAAACCAGTCACATATTGCTCATGTCTTAATCCCTCGGTCAGAGGATCGATATTATCGTTCAGTGTGCAGGATGGTTTTTCAATGGCTTCAAAGGTGACGGTCACATCATTCATCTGCAGATATTTTATCATCAGCATGGCATGGTCCCTTTCCTCCTGCGCTTGTACCTGATACCAATTGGCAAAGCCATTCAACCCTTTTTCCACATAAAAGTTTGCAAAATCCAGATATAAGTATGCGGAGTAAAATTCCTTGTTAATTTGTGTATTGAGCAGATCTGCTACTTTTTTATTCAACATTGTATTTTCTCCTTTTCCATAAGTGCATGTTTACATTACATTTCTAGTATAAAGCGGTTTTACTGCAAATGCAATGTGAAAAAGGAGATTGAAAAGACAGGGGTTCCCGCTTCGAGGTATAGAAGATCACAGGATGGGCATGAATAACAAAAACGAAGAATTGACAAGGAGGCAGATAATATGCTGGAAGAAACGGTAATGTTGAAATTTCTCAACCGATTTGATGAGAATCCTTTCAAAGTAAGAATTAAAGAGCAGGAATATCAGATCGGGGAGGGAGAACCATCCTTTACGGTAAATTTTAAAAAGGTAATCCCTATGTCAGAACTTGCTGCAAGCACGTCATTGGCGTTGGGTGAAGCTTACATGAATGAGGACTTGGAGGTGGAGGGGGATCTGTATCATGCATTGGATGCTTTTCTGGGGCAGATGGGCAAATTTTCCGCGGATCATAAGGCGTTGAAAAAACTGATCTATACCTCTTCTTCCAAGAAAAACCAAAAAAAGGAAGTGAGCAGCCATTATGATATCGGCAACGATTTTTACAAATTGTGGCTCGATGAAACCATGAGCTATTCCTGCGGTTATTTTTCCAGGGAAGAGGACACACTCTATCAGGCTCAGGTCAATAAAGTGGATCGTATTTTGAAAAAACTGAATCTGAAGGAGGGAATGCGGCTGTTGGATATTGGCTGCGGCTGGGGGTTCCTTCTGATGGAAGCGGCAAAAAAATATAAGGTGCATGGCACAGGGATTACGTTGAGCGTGGAACAGAAAAAGGAGTTTGAAGACCGGATCCAAAGGGAAGGCTTGGAAGATTTTTTAGAAGTCAGGCTGATGGATTACCGGGATCTGCATAAAAGCGGTCTGTTGTTTGACCGGGTGGTGAGCGTCGGCATGGTGGAGCATGTGGGAAGGGAGAATTATTCACTGTTTCTGGAATGCGTGAATGAAGTGCTCAAGCCGGGAGGACTATTTTTGCTGCATTTTATCAGCGCTCTTAAGGAGTATCCGGGCGATCCTTGGATGAAGAAATACATTTTTCCCGGTGGAATGGTTCCAAGTCTCCGGGAAATCATAGCAGATATGTCTGAAGATGGTTTTCACATTCTGGATGTGGAAAATTTGAGGAATCATTACAACCGTACGCTTCTGTGCTGGGAGAAAAATTACAGGGATCATCTGGATGAGATTAAAAATATGTTTGATGAGAAATTTGTACGAATGTGGGAACTGTACTTGTCATCCTGTGCCGCTACTTTTCATAATGGAATCATAGATCTTCATCAAATCCTTGCTTCGAAAGGGATTAATAACGGTCTGCCTATGGTGCGCTGGTATTGAGTCTGGTTCGTTGGAAATAAACTTTGTGGATTTTAAATAAATATATGACTATAATGGCCTATTTTCTTGCTTATTTTTCCATAAACTGATATAATCACAATAATAATATCTGTGACAGCTTATAGAGTGCTGGGGAATTCCGGCATTTAGAAACGGCGGTAAATATTGTGAAAAATCGAATAGTTAAATCAAAGCAAAAGGTGTTCTTTTTTTGTGTCATCGCGCTGTTTGCTGTAATATCTGTGGTCCTGACAGGAATTTTGCTGGGGCAGATCACGGATAAGATGAATAACAGTGCGAATGAGTCACTGATCACTTCCAGCCGTATGATAGTGGACGGAATCGAGAGTAAAATGGAAAGTGATGCATCACTTTTGGATACCTATGTGTCCTTGCTGGCCTTGGAAGAGGAGAACAGTATAGCCAAACATCTTCAAACCTATAGAGATGCTTCTGGATTTTTAGATTTGATCTATATGGGCATGGATGGAAGAGGCTTTAATAGTTTTGGGGAAGAAGTTAAGGTATCGGAGCTTTTATTTGAAGAGATTGCATTGTCCAGGAATGAAAGTGGGATTTCCCCAGCATACGACGGAGAAAGCGGTCATGTGCAGATTGCATTTGAGCAGCCGGTGATGCGGGATGGGAAGCAGGCAGGGGCTTTTTATGCCGTGAGGCTTCTCAATGACTATAGGGACGCCTCTTTGTTTTCTTTCAGCAATGGAAATGGCCGGGCCTATATCGTTGATGTCCAAGAAGGGAAATGGCTGATTGAAGGCCGAAATCCTGACGGAGCGAAAAATATCTATGGCTATCTGAAACAACAGGGGAACGGGGAAACGATCCTGGATACGCTGCGTTCCATGATCGGACAAGAGAAAAGTGGAACGCTTAAGGTTTCGTGCGAAGGAGAAGATTGTTTGATCGGTTTTCTGCCGATGGAGAAGCCGGCGGGGAGTTATTTGGTATCTGTACTTCCCATTGCGGTACTGCAGCGGGAATCCACCGATGTCATGCGGATGATACGGTTTATGCTGACGATGTTGGTGGCGGCCGGCATCTGTATCTTGCTTTTGCTGCTGGGCCGACAGTCTCTAAAAGTGAATGAAGCCCAGAGGGCCTATCGAGAACGGCTGTTCCAAAATCTTTCTTCTAATATTGATTTTGGTTTTCTGTTATATACGCCATCCGCCCATAAGACGGAATTGGTATCGGACAATATCCGCGGTATTGTGGGGTCGGATCTTCAGCGTCCGGATTCGCCGGAAGCTATTTTTGACTGTTGCGGACTGGATATGGAGGATCAGGACCGGAAAGCGTTTCTATCCGGAAACCTGAAAAAACAAGTGGTCCGGGAATGTATGATTGGAAAAGGTGCCAATGAACTGACCCACTGGATCGCTCTTCATTTGATACCGGCGGATTATGGACAGTCTTTGATGGTGATGAATGATACCACGCAAGAACATCATATGGTGGAAAGCCTAGGTGATGCGTTGGAACAGGCCAAGAGTAGCAATCAGGCCAAAACGGTGTTCTTCTCCACACTTTCTCATGACCTTAGGACGCCAATGAATGGGATTATCGGAATGACAAATATTGCGGCTGCCAATGTGGATGATCCGCTCAAGGTCAAAAGCTGTCTGAACAAGATCATGGCAGCATCGGAGCATCTTCTTTCCTTGATCAATGAGATTTTGGATATGTCCAGGATAGAGAGCGGAAAGTTCAGCCTCAAGGAGGAGGAAGTCCATCTTCCTAGTCTGATCGCCAGCATTTTAGAATTTGTGGATCCAGTGATTAAAGAAAAATCCCAGGAGCTTCAGTTAAAGTCTTCGGTTTTGGAATATGATACAGTCATCGGTGATTCTCTTCATTTGCAGAAGGTTTTCTTGAACCTGCTGTCCAATGCGGTGAAATATACGCAGGAGGGCGGAACGATCTGTCTGAAGTTAGAAGAAAAGGTGCTGCCGGGCGGGAAAATGCAGCTATATTTTACAGTTGAAGACAATGGGATTGGTATGAGCCCGGATTTTGTGAAGCGGATTTTTCAGCCCTTTGAGCGGGCAGATGACGGACGCAGCAGCCGTGTGGTCGGCACGGGTTTGGGAATGTCCATTGTGAAGGGGATTGTGGATCTGATGGGTGGGGATATCCAAGTGGAAAGTGAGCTTAATCAAGGTTCCCGTTTCACAGTCATGCTTCCCCTGGCTTATCAAAAACATGAAAATACATCGGCCTTTTCTTTAGCGGGACGTTCGGTTCTGGTGGTGGATGACGATCGGGATACTTGTGAGAGCGTCACCTTTATCCTGGGGGAGACCGGGATCCATTCCCAGTGGGTGCTGACTGGAGAAGAAGCAGTAAAACTGGTAAAAGAAAGGCACGAAGAAAATCAGGATTTTTATGCAGTGATATTGGATTGGAAGATGCCGGGGATGGACGGACTGGAGACGGCCCGCAGAATCCGGGAGGAAGTGGGCAGAGAGCTTCCTATCTTGTTGCTATCTGCATATAATTGGGAAAATGTGGAGAAAGAAGCTCTAGAGATCGGTATCAACAGTTTCCTGACGAAACCTATATTTAAAAACCAGCTGCTGAACCGGCTGAAATATTCCCAGTATCGATCTGTGGAATCGGAAGTTTGTGAGGCTGGTTCTGATAAATTGCCGAATCTGTCCACGGTGAATATCTTGGTAGCGGAGGACAATGATCTGAACCGCGAGATCATCACGGAGATCCTATCAGAGTGCGGGGCAAACGTGACTTGTGCGGTAAACGGAAGGGAAGCTCTGGATTGTTATCGGGAAAGCGAGCCAGGTACTTTTCAGATGATTTTTATGGATGTACATATGCCAGAGATGGATGGACTGGAGGCAACGAAGAGTATCCGAAATTCGGGCCATGCAGATGCTGTTGCAGTGCCTGTCATCGCCATGACTGCCGATGTCTTTCATGAGGATGTGAAACGATGTCTGGATGCCGGGATGGATGCACATATTGGAAAACCCATAGCAATCGATAAGTTGCTGGAAATATTGGAACAATATGGGAAAAATGAGAAAAAGGGAGAAGTGGGATGAAGAAGTGGCATTTGCGTATGGGGCTTTGTGGGGTTTTTGCAGCGGGGCTATTAGCTTGCACTGGCTGTGGTGGAAATAAAGAAGAGGCGGAGGTATATATCGATGATACCAAGCCGGAGACGTCGATTACCTTGTTTACTCAAAATGAATCGGTTTCGGAAGCCATCGAGGACTGTTGCAAGCAAAAGCTCGCAGAGAAGGAAGATCAAAATTTGGTATTGTATGCGGATTCTGCCGCCTTTTATGCAGATGAGGGCTTATCCTACCGGGAGCTTCTACTGAAGCGTTTTACCAGCGGGAAAGCGGATGATCTGTATCTGATCCCGGCGGAGGATGTATTGGATTTTGACAGCAAGGGATATATTTACGATCTGTCTGGCCTGGATTGTGTGAATAACCTTTCCGAGGATGCGCGTATGCAGAGCACCTTTAATGGAAAGATATTTTCCATCCCCCTTTCTTATACCTGCTTTGGCCTTGTATGGAATGTGGATATGCTAGAAGAGTATGATCTTACGGTACCTCACAATCTGAATGAGTTTTGGAATGTCTGTGAAACTTTAAAACAGAATGGGATTCTTCCTTATGGGGCCAATATGGATTTCGCCCTGACGGTGCCGGCCATGTGCATGGGGTTGAATGAAATCTACCGTTCTTTGGAGCCCGAGAAACTTCTGCAGGAACTTTCCGATGGTAAGGTACCGGTGAGCCGGTATATGGAAAAAGGTTTTGCCTTTCTGGAGACGATGCTGGACAAGGGCTATATGGATGCGGAGACGTTATTGAATACCCTGCCTATGCAGGAAGAGGAGAAAGCGTTTTTTACTGAAGGGAAATGTGCATTTTACTGTGCGCTTTACCGGGCCAAGACTTTTGAAGATTATCCCTTTGAAATAGAAATGACGCCGTTTCCGGCCCTGAATGACGACTGGATCTGTGTTGTGGGGGCGGATCAGCGGCTGGCAGTGAATCCGGAATCGAAAAATTTAGAGGCTGCTCTATCCATCGTAGAGACATTGGGGCGGGAAGATGCCTTGGATTCTTTTGCCGCGGGATTGGGCAAAATTTCTTCTTCTAAAAATGCCAATGCACCGGATATCCCAGAATCAACGGAATTGATTGATTGTGTGCGTCAAGGGGAGCAGATCCCCAATCAGGATTTCAGGATCCACTTTAATATGTGGGATAATGTTAGAGAGCTGGGTGTCAGGCTCTGCAAAGGGGAAAGCGTGGAGACGCTGATGACGGAATTTGATGGGATACAGCAGGAAGAAATTGCAAAATATAAAAATTAATTTGAAACAGCTGATCTAAAGTTGATATGACCCTTGTCAAGTAGACAAGGGTCATATTAGGTATGGGTCAGCTGCTTTTTTATTTCCTAGGAAATTGCGTCCTAGGAAATAAAAAAGCACTCCGTGCAGGAACGCATTCTGATGGCAGGGCTCTTTAAAGTGCAAAGATGATTAAAAAAGAAAAAAAAAGGCGAATACGGACATAGACCTTTGGAAGCAGATAAAATACACTTAAACCATAAAGAATGATGAGTAAAGTGTATTGGGGGAATTGCGAATGAAAAAATTTAAGGTAGGCTTATTGACGATGTCTGATGGACGTCCTTATCTGCATGAGCTTCAAAAGGATATGAATATGGGATATCAGGAAGATATCAAACGAAGGCTGGAGGAGACCGGCCTGATAGAAGTGGTGGGAGGAACGGCACCGGTAAATTCCAATACCGCGGCAAAAGAAGAGGCCATGCGATTGAAAGAAGCGGGTGTGGAGATGACCATATTTAACTATGCCATCTGGTGCTATCCCCAGTATACAGCAGTTGCTGCCAATTTTGCGCCGGGCCCGTATCTTTTGTTTTGCAATATTCATCCGTCTGAGTGCGGAATGGTGGGAATGATGGCGGCTTCCGGCACCTTAGACCAATTGGAGCTGGTGCATGAGAGGGTCTGGGGCTCCATTTTGGAGGACGATGTACGGGATAAGGTCTTGTCCTTTATCCGGGCCGCCTGTGCGGTGAAACGGTTGCGGGGGATGACCTACGGCAATTTTGGCGGGCGTCCGATGGGCATGTATACCACGGTGGCCAGTCTGGCCCAGTGGCAGCGGATGTTCGGTATTGATATTGAAAATGTGGAACAGTATGAGATTCTGAAGGCCGGAAGTGAGGTACCCCAGGAAAAGGTCACCAATGCCAGAAAGTGGCTGGAAGAAAGGGTGGGCAGAATTGCCTATAACGATACGAATTTTACCCCGGAAAAATTAGAGCTTCAGATCCGTTCCTATTATGCCCTGCGGCAAATCATCGACGAGAGAGGGCTGGATTTTATCGGGATTAAAGCCCATGGGGATTTGACAGACTGGTATGTGACCATGGATTTGGCAGAAGCCTTTTTAAATGATCCTTATGACTGGGACGGCCCCCATGATCCTATTGTGGCGGCAACAGAATCCGATATGGACGGCGCGCTCACCATGGAAATTTTCAAGACCATCACCGGGCTGCCGGTGCTGTTCGCGGATGTAAGGCATTATGAGAAATCCGTGGATTGCTGGTTCTTCGGAAACTCCGGTACACATGCCACATATTATGCAGGCAGGAGCATGGTCCCAGAGGAAAATTTAAAGCATGTTTCCTTCCTTCCTGAGTCCAAGGACTATCCTGCCGGCGGCGGCAGTGTTCAGCATTTTGCAGCACCGGGAAAGGTGACGCTGGCCCGCTTGGCCAGAAAGGGTGACCGTTACTATCTGACGATTGTCCCAGGAGAGATTGTTCAGTTTGATGAGGAGAAAATGGCAGAGCTGGGGAATATGGCCACGCCGTCTTGGCCAGTGGCATTTACCAGGATCCAGGCATCTGCGGAGGAATTCTTGGAAAAATATCCGTGCAATCATATTCATGGAGTCTACGGGGATTATGTGAAAGAGCTGAAGATGGTGGCTAAGATTCTCGGCATAGAGGTGCAGGTGCTGGGGGAATAAGAAGAGGAGGTGCTTCCGATGAAATTTGGAACCTATTTTGCATATTGGGAACAGGAATGGGACGTGGATTTTTTTCCTTATATCTCTAAGGTGGCAGAGCTAGGATTTGACATTTTGGAGGTTTCCGGCGGGGGCCTGGCAGAGCTTTCTGATGACGAGCTGGCCGCATTGCGGGAGGAGGCCAAACGGTGCGGCATTATGATGACTGCCTGTATCGGTCTTCCCAAGGAATATGATGTCTCCTCCGAAGAGGAGGAAACCCGGCAGAAGGGTCTGGCTTACATGAAAAAGATCATGGATAAGATGGCCATCGCGGGCATCTACCAGATCGGCGGCATCATTTACGCATATTGGCCGGTGGACTATTCCCTGCCGGTAAGAAAGGATGCCGTGCGTAAAATCAGCATCCAAAGCGTGCGGGAGCTGGCCGATTATGGAAAAGAGAAGAACATCATGCTCACTTTGGAAACGGTCAATCGTTTTGAGCAGTTTTTGTTTAATGATGCCGCAGAGGCCACTGAATTTGTCAAGGAGGTAGACCGTGATAACGTGAAGGTAATGTTGGATTCCTTCCATATGAACATAGAAGAGGACAATTTTTACGATCCAATTGTGAACACCGGAGCATATCTGGGGCATTACCACATTGGAGAAGCGAACCGGAAGGTCCCGGGTAAGGGACATATCCCATGGGGGGAGATTGGAAGAGCGCTCCGGGAGATCGGATATGACGGCACAGTAGTCATGGAACCTTTTGTGCGGACAGGAGGAGGCGTAGGAGCCGATATCAAGGTGTGGCGTGACTTGTCCGGAAAAGCGGACAATGCGAAGCTGGACGAGGATATCCGGGAATCCCTGGCTTATCTGAAATCCCAGTTTATTTCATAGGGAATTGCGTCCTATGAAATAAAAAGCACTCCGTGTAGATTCTTTCTTGTAGAAGCACGAAATTTTGTTAAAAGAAAAAATGCCAAAACGTCCGGCAGATGGATATGATTTCTCTTAAGCAAACAGGGAGCATATCAGCTGCCGGGCGTTTTTGACTTTCTTTTTATCTATACGGACTGGAGCAGTTTTTTTAATTGATTTTCGTTAAGTAATATTAAGTTTTGGAAGGCTCCGTGATAGAAGACAGCCCAGTTGTTGAAGATGCAGGGAAGTGCCTTGGCCTTTTCTAAGCTGTCCACAGGGAGGAGACGACAAGGAATGCCCTGGCTTTCGCAGTAATCTTTGACTTGGGAGATACAGTTGGGAATAAAAGGGCATTGCAGTCCGTAATAAATGGTCAGCTCTTTTTCGGGAATTTTCATCTGCTTGGCACTCTCTGAGAAGTGAGGGACCGTTTGGTCAAAGGATAAAGCCAGCAGCTCGTAGCCGTCTCCGGCCTCGTCCACCGTCTGGAAACCGTATTTCTGTAAAAACTTCTTCTCTGAGAGATAGGGCTTTTTCTTCTTGGAGCTGAGTGCGCAGATACCGGATTTACCCTGCGCCTTGGCATCCTCTATACAGTATTCCAGAAGTGCTTTGCCATACCCATTTCCCTTGAAGGAACCGGCAACCCAGAGGCAGTAGATATACAGGTAATTATCTCCGGATATAGGTACCCATGCAGTTTCCAAGGGCGCATATTCAATGAAGACTTTACCTTTGGCATCCAGCTTTCGGAATACATGGCCCTCACGGAGCCGGTCCCGCAGCCATTGCTTTTTCACACCCACGCCGTCCTGGTGCTTTTTATCGGAGATGGCGCAGCAGAGATGTTCCTGCCCCAGATTGTCTAAGGTGACGTTGATAAATTGGTTTTCCATATGAGTTCCTCCTGATTGATATAAAGCTATTATACAGGAGTAATGCGGACATCTCTATGTCATGTTTGAAAAGAATGAGACGTGGGGGAAGATAGAAAGTAAAAATAAACGATAAAAGTTGACAGAAAGAGGGCGTATTCCCAAATAGTTGTTTTGGACAAATTATATTCTGATTAGAGAAAGAAATGATGGTTAATATGCAATATAATTTCAGTATAAAGTTAAAATTGTTGTTGAAAAGAATTGCATATTGTGCAGAAACGGGAAAATTTGTCCAAAACGGGAATCGTTGAAAAAGATAAAAAATGGGCGGCGTTTCTCTGGGAGAGGTCTGCGCATCTGTTAACATTTGGTTTTGCATGCTGCATGGGGCAGCAGTTAAAACAAGATAAATAATAATGGATTGGGAGGAATGAAAAATGAGAAAAAGAAAATGGTTTGCGATTGCGTTAACAGCAGTCATGGCAGTACAGATGCTCGCGGGATGTGGAGCTTCCGGAAGCGGTGAACAGGCGGCTGGCAGTGATGCAGCGGCAACGGAGGCTCCAGCGGAGGATAAGACAGATGCAGCGGCAACAGAAGCACCGGCGGATACGGGGACGGAAGATGGCAAGGTATTGAAGATCGGTTTTTCATGGTCACATAAAAATGATTCTCTGTTCTACAGTTTTGATGAAGCGCTCACCAAGGCGATGGATGCGACCTGTAAGGACCATGGCTATGACAAGGTGGAATGGATTCACGTAGTGGCAGAGGATGATGCGGATAAACAGGCTTCCGATATTTCTGACCTGCTCACCCAGAAGTGCGATGTCATCGTGGCCTATGCTTTTGACAATGTGGCGATTGCCTCTTCTGCAAAAGAATGTAAGGATGCGGGCGTGCCGTTCGTTCTCTATGACAGAAACATGGCGCCGGAGGCTGAGCCCAAGGCAGATTTGTTTGTAGGCTTGGATACCACGAATCAGGCATACCTGGCAGGTAAAGAATTCTTCCAGCAGATGAAGGATGCAGGCGTGGAACCGAAGGATATCATTTCCATCATGGGTGCGACCAATGATACCAATGCGCTGAACCGTGAGAAAGGCTTCACCCAGGCAGCCAAAGAATTCGGCTATGAGATCAAGCAGGAGGTTCCCTCTGATTGGGATGCAGAGAAAGCATTGACTGGTTTTTCTGCGGCTTTCCAGGCAAATCCGGAGACCAACTGTGTGCTCATCGCGTCTGATTTCATCGTGACAGCGGTACAGTCCGTATTAGAGTCCAACGATGCTTGGCATCCAAACGGAGAAGATGGACATGTATGGATTTGTTCCCAGGACGGCTTCCCTACCGGTATCAAATTCATGCAGGAGGGCTATATGGACTGTTCCGGTATGTATGATGTGGATGCGATGGGAAAGAATTTTGCAGCTGCGATCTATGACATCATCGAGGGTAGCTATGATGGACCGGCGGAAGTGTATTCCGATCCTATGGTAGTAAAAGCGGATGAAGTGGATTCCTTAGAACTTTGGGGTAAGAATTACATGGAAGAGGCAGCGGGAAATTAACGGACCTGCCGGATGATAATCGATCAGGTAAATGAATGTGATGGGGGATGGCCTATTTATGGGCTATCCCCAAAGATATGGAGGAGTCTGAGACAAAAATGAGTGCAAATAAAAATCAGACAATGGCGGTGACGAAGACGAAACAGCCGCTGGCAGAGGTGATCAAAAACGGAAATGTCCTCATGATCCTTCTGGTAGCAGTGGTATTGGTGATTTTAAGCGTCCTCATCCCGCAGTTTATGACGGTTCAGAACATCTTTAATCTATTGGTGCAAGCCAGCTCCATCGGCCTGCCTGCCATTGGATTGACGTTTATCATTATCACCGCGGGCATTGATTTGTCTCTGCCTACCACCATGGCGGTGAGCGCTATTTTGGGCTGTGCGGTAATGGCAAAAACGCAGAACGTATTTTTAGGCGTAGCCTGTATTATGGGGATTGCCATGCTGGTCGGCGCGATCAACGGCCTGTCAGTGTCCAGGCTGAAAATGATTCCCATGATCGTGACTCTTGCGGTTTCCACCGTCAATACCGGAGTTGCGGACTTTTATACCCAGGGCAAAAGTGTTTCCGGCCTGCCGCCCGCCTTTTCTAAAATATTTGCAGGGAGCATTGGAAATGTCCTGCCGATTTCCGTAGTGGTATTTTTGCTGGTGGCTTTTTTGATGCATCAGCTGTTGGCAAAGACCATATTCGGAAGGCAGCTGTTCCAGACTGGCGTCAATGAGAAAGCGGCACAGGTCAATGGAGTCAACACCACCAGAATTTTATTTTTGATCTATTTTATCGGGGGCTGTATGGCTGGCATCAACGGAGTGCTTACCGCCGCGAGACTGAATTCCGCTGGTCCTTCTATGGGACCCCAGAGTGCGTTTAACAATATCGTGTGCTCCTGCGTCCTTGGCGGCGCCAGCGTGTGGGGCGGAAAAGGTACGATATTTGGGACGGTTGTGGGAAGCGTCGTGATGGCCATCATCACCAATGTGATGAATCTGATGAATGTGGATTTCTTCGCCACCTATGTGGTGAGAGGAATCGTGATCATCATCGTATGTTACCTGGATGTTCTTCGAAATACGGTAAAGGAGAGGAAGTAGTTATGGCTGGTGAGACATCTTTACAGATTAAAAATATTTCTAAGATTTTCCCGGGTGTCAAGGCGCTGGACAATATCAACATCGAGGCGCACGGCGGTGAGATCATCGGTTTGATCGGAGTGAATGGAGCGGGAAAATCCACCCTGATGAATATTTTAGGCGGAATCCATGAGCAGTCGGAGGGAAAGATCCTCATCGACGGAGAGGAAGTACAGATACATACGCCGCAGGATGCGGAAAGGCACGGCATCGGGTTCATCCATCAGGAGCCGGTAATGTTCAATTATATGACGGTGGCGGAAAATATTTCCATTTCCAGGCTTCAGGGTAAGGTGGATTATAAGGAGATCAACCAGGTGGCGGCGAAGTATCTGGCAAAAATGAACTGTGATATCAAGCCTTCCGCAAAGGTGGGAGAGCTGCCCATCGGGTCCAGGCAGATGGTAGAGATCGCCAGGGCGCTTTCTTCAGGGGGCAAGATCCTTCTTTTTGACGAACCGACAGCTTCTTTTACGGAAAAGGAGAAGGAAAAGCTATTTGAGGTCATCCGTGAGCTGAAGGCCCAGGGCTCCTGCATTTTTTTCATCTCTCATTTCTTGGATGAGGTGGAAGAGCTGACAGACCGCCTGGTGGTCTTGCGGGATGGGAAAGTGGTGATTTCTGGCAATACCAAGGAGATTTCCAGGGCAGATATTCTGAAAAATATGATTGGCGGCGAAGTGGCACAGATCTGCGCGGATGCAAACCGGACCTTTGATAAGGTGGTGCTGAAGGTGGAAAATCTGACTGTGGGAAAGATACCGGATCATGTAAGCTTTGAACTTCATGAGGGTGAGGTCTTAGGCATTTGGGGTCTGATGGGCGCTGGCAGAACGGAGACGATCCGGGCGGTTTTCGGACTGGATAAGATCGATGAGGGAACGATTTCCATGGACTTGGGAGATGGCCTAAGGAAGGTCACCCATAGTCAGATCCGGGAAAACTGCGGTTATGTGACAGAGGCCAGGCATGACGACGGCTGTATGCTGCCGTGGAGTCTGTGGGAAAATATGGCAGCGCCTAATCTGAAGGCTTATAAGAAAAAGCTGTTTTTGGATTATGGGAAACAAAAAGAAGACGCGGAAGTGTTTGTGAAAAAGTTAAATGTTAAGACGCCGTCCATACATACGAAGATGGAATCTTTAAGCGGTGGTAACCAGCAGAAGGTGATCATGGCCAAATGGCTGATGAAAAAACCGAAGGTATTTTTCATCGATGAACCTACCAGAGGCGTTGACGTCGGAGCGAAGGCTGAAATTCAGAAAATGATCCGTCAGTTGGCAGAGGAAGGCACGGCATGCCTTGTGGTTTCCTCTGAGATAGAGGAAATTTCGGCAGTCAGTGACCGCGTTATTATTCTTAACCGGGGAAGGATCACAGGTGAGCTGCGCAAGGATGAGATCGAGAAACATACATTGATGTCTCTTTGTGTCTGATCATCGGCAGAAGCAAGTAAGAGAGGATGATAACGAAGATGGAAACAAGAAAACAGTTGAATATCAAGAATTTTTTAATCAAATATGCGTTGTTTGTGCTGATCCTTGTGCTGTGGGTGGTATATGGCGTGAAAAGCCCTTACTTTTTTACGGTAAAGAATTTTAAATCCCTGCTGGTCAACGCCACGCCCCTTCTGATCTATGCTGCCGGCATGACATACATTTTGATTTTAGGGGAGATCGATCTCTCCATCGGCTCCATCGGAGCAGTGTCCGGAGCGGTATGGATCTTGTCCATGACACAGATGAACTTGCCTCTTCCCGTCGCTTTTTTAATTTCAGTGCTGGTGGGAGCTATCTGTGGAACGGCCAATGCGTTTTTGATCGTGAAGCTTAAGATCAATGCTTTTATGGTCACCTTAGGCATGCAGTTTTTGCTCAGGGGTATCTGTTATTTTGTTGTGAGCGGCGAGCAGATCCTGACCCCCGCCCCGGTGCATGATTTTGCGAAGATGCGGGTGCTCACTATTTCGCCCGTGTTTTATATCGGCATCCTTACGGCGGCCATTATGATGGTGGTCTATAAATATACGTCCTATGGCAGAAAGGTCCAGGCCTGCGGATGCAATAAGAATGCAGCCAAAATGGTAGGCGTGAACGTAGGCCGGGTACGCTTTTTGTCCTTTGTGCTCTGCGGGGCACTGGCCGGATTGGCAGGGGCTTTTCAGGTGGTAAATATCGGTATGGTCAATCCCAACAGCTTGGGAGACGGAAGTGAGTTTTTGGCTATCACCGCCTGTGTGCTCGGTGGTACGTCACTTCTAGGCGGCGTAGGGAGCATTATTCCGGGAACCTTAATCGGCGTGATTTTCTATTACAGCATTGAAAACGGTCTGGGGCTGATGGGCGCCAATGTCTACGTCTATCCCATTGTCCGCGGTATAGTGATCTTCCTGGCAATGGTGACAGATTCTCTGAAACGGTCCATCGGTATGAAAAAGAGTGCCATCTAGTGAGTGTTAATGAGCAGCAGGCCATCAGGCGCAGCAGGAGCGGATCTATGGAAGAAAATAAGGAAGAGCTGAAACAAAGGTTTTATGAAACGGTGGAAAAAGAAGCAAGAAAGCCTTATTATCTTAGGCTGAAAGAGCTGGATGAGGGACAAAAGAAGGTCCTTGAGGCTTTATGGGAATTACGTTATGATGGGAAAAAACATTTGCTGTCAAAGAGCAAAGACTGTTTTTTAGAGGCATTTTTTGACCTTCTGTTTGTGGAAAATTCCTTGAGCCAGGGGTTTGGATTTGGCAGGCTGAAGAAAGAAATATCCAGGATCGCCAAGGCCCTGGGTCTATATGAATATGGGAGTTACAGGGGAGAGCAGGCGGCTGCATTTGAACGGGAATATGCAAATGCAGCCAGGTATTTTATAACGCTTGGTTTGGAGGACAGCGTCTATCGTTCAGGTGTCCTCCATGTAGTCAGATTGGAGGATGCCAAGATCAAGAAGAAGCTGGCCAGGGATCTTTATGCGGTTTCTGTGAAGATACCGCAAAGATTTGGAGCCCAAGACTTATTTGCTCCTTTTTCCGCGGCAGCGGAGGATGCGTATGCTGCGATTTTTCCGGAAATAGGGAGGTGCTTTGGTTATGTATGCGAAAATAAGGGCTGAAAGGAAATTTGAGGTTTTTACGGACAACGGCAGGAGGGGCGGTATGGACTTTCATAAACTGGATGAGATTTCACCGTTTGTGCGCATGGTAAAGATTAAGAAGACGGTTTCCCTTACGGGAACATGGGAGGATATTGATCACGTGCTGATCTATCTGGCGCATGGCTATGGCAAATATATTGTGGACGGCGTGCACTACAGCCTGAAGGCTGGAGATGTGATCATCATGCCTCCTTATGCGAAGCATATCATCATGATTGAAAATGAGAAGCCTACGATCCAATATATTCTTCATTTTGATTTTTTCAGCGATGTACAGAGAATGCAAATTCCCCATCAAAGTGCGTTTGCCGTGGGGGAACGGATTGAGGTGCCTGCCAAGGAAGAGCTTTTGGAGGGAAAATGCTTCGTGGCTACGGTGCCGGAGAAGGAGCGTTTCCGTTTTGAAAACCAGTTTTTGTCCATGTATGGAGAGTTTGCGAAAAGGGGCTTTGCCTCTGATGTGATGCTGCGGGGAATGGCCATACAGTTTCTGGTGGAATGCTTCCGCCTGAAGCAGAAGCACAGCTATCATGAGGGAGAGGGGCAGGCAGGCTGCAAATCCTGGAAGCTGATGGAGCAGGCATTGGAATATATTTACCTGCATTATCAGGAAGAGGATATCAACAATACACAGATCGCTGAGGCAGTCCAGATCTCACCCAATTATCTGTCTAAGCTGTTTCAGAAATACCTGGGGATGTCGCTGCACAAATACCTGGTCAGCTACCGGATTGAGATGGCCCAACGGCTGATTATGAAAGAAAATTATAATATCACCGAGGCGGCGCTGGCCTCTGGTTTTACCAGCATTCATGCGTTCAGCAAATCATTTAAACAGAAAAAAGGCATCAGTCCCAGTGAGTATATCAGTGTGGTGACGAAGGTGGAAGACGGCAAAGAAGAGGAACGCACAAAGGAAGACAGGGATGATGAGGATTATAGCAGAAACAGGCAAATTTATTATAATCAGTGAAGCAGAAAAAGGGGGATTTTAAGATGAAACGATATCCGGCAATCGGCATCCGGCCCATCGTGGATGCCAGAGTGGAGGGCATCCGTGAGGTGCTGGAGGAAAAGACCAGGAAAATGGCAGAGGCTGCGAAGAGGCTGATCGAAGAAAATGTGTTTTATACAGATGGCACGCCGGCCCGGTGCGTGATATTTTCTGGCAGCATCAGCGGAGGAGAGGAGGCCGCCCGGTGTGAGGAGGAATTTGAGCATGGGCACGTCTGCGCTTCTTTGAGCGTAACACCCAGCTGGTGTTACCCGACGGAGACCTTTGACCGGAATCCCATCCGGCCGAAGGCTCTTTGGGGATTCAATGGAACTGAGCGTCCGGGCGCGGTCTATCTGGCAGCGGCTATGTCCGCGCATAATCAGATGGGGGTGCCCATTTTTTCCATCTATGGCCGTGATGTGCAGGATATGGAGGATGATTCCGTGCCGGAGGATGTGAAAGAAAAGATCCTGCTCTTTGCCAAAGGAGCGTTGGCGGTGGGGGAAATGCAGGATAAATCCTATGTATCCTTTGGCGGTGTTTCCATGGGCATCATTGGGTCTTATCTGGATCCTAAGCTTTATCTAAAATACTTGGGGATGCGCCCGGAATGGGTGGATATGACGGAAATTCTCCGGCGTATGAAGTTAAAGATTTATGATCCGAAAGAGCAGGAGAAAGCACTGGATTGGATCCGGGAAAACTGCCCGGAGGGGTATGACAAAAATCCTAAGGAGAAGCAGCATACCCAGGAAGAGAAAGAAAAAGAGTGGGATTTTATTGTTAAAATGACGATCATCATGCGGGACATTATGTTCGGCAATGAAAAGCTTAAGGAATTGGGATGGCCGGAGGAAGCTCTCGGCAAGAATGCGCTTTTTGCGGGTTTTCAGGGACAGAGAGCCTGGACAGACTGGCTGCCAAATGGGGATTTTACGGAGGCAATCTTAAATTCCAGTTTTGACTGGAACGGAAAGCGTCCGCCCATCGTCATGGCCACAGAAAGCGACAATCTCAACGGATTGGCCATGCTGTTTGCCAATCTACTCACCCAAAAGGCCAGCGGATTTGCCGATGTGAGGGCTTATTGGAGTCCGGATGCGGTGGAGAGAGTCAGCGGCTGGAAGCCAGAGGGGCTGGCGGAACAGGGTTTTATCCATTTGACTAACTCAGGGGCAGCATGTCTGGATGCTTCTGCTGCCGCGCGTGACGAGGACGGGAAGCCGGTGATGAAACCTTGGTGGGAGATGACACAGGAGGATATCAATGCCTGTTTAGCAGCTACGGATTGGTGCCCGGCTTCGCTGGCTGAATTCCGGGGAGGCGGTTTTTCCTCCCATTTCCGGACGGCAGCGCAGATGCCGATGACCATGCTTAGGGTCAATCTGGTGGATGGGATCGGTCCGTGTCTGCAGGTGGCAGAGGGATACAGTCTGGTGCTGCCAGAGGAGGTGCACAAGGCGATCGACAGCCGGACCGATCCCACATGGCCGACCACCTGGTTTGCGCCCAGAATCACCGGAGATGGCGCGTTTACCGATGTCTATACGATGATGGTTAATTGGGGGTCTAATCACGGCGCTTTTGCCCATGGACATATCGGAAAAGAGCTGCTCGTGCTGGCATCCATGCTTCGGATTCCGGTTTCGATGAACAATGTGGCGAGGGAGGATATTTTCCGTCCCCATGTGTGGAGTTCTTTTGGAACGGAAAATCTGGAGGCGGCAGATTTTCAGGCATGCCGGCATTTTGGACCGCTATATGGTTAAAATAAGAGAATAAGGAAACAGGGCAGAATTTATTTCTGCTCTGTATTTTTATTTCATAATTGCTCTTCTACGGACAAAAAAGGATAAATTTGACTTTTTTGGTTATGCTAGCTTTAGAAAAATATTACAAGTGTATTAAAAACGTAAATTTTGTATTTTTTACGTAATTCAATGGGTACAAAGCCTTGGATGTATGTTATAATATAACGGTTTTATGGGAGCTTTTTCAGATGAACCAGGAGATTTATATAAATGAGCAATGAAGAGAAAAGAACAGTAGGGACACAGATGCAGAATGTTCCGGAAAATCCGGCGGGACATGAAAATACCGAAAACATAGACGACAGCTTTGAGGATAAGATCGAGCAGGCAATGGCGAAGATCGTTTCGGATACGGTAGGGCCACAGGAGCAGGAAGCGGGCGTTTCCCGGAATGCGGTGCCCATTCAGGGGGTTCAGCCGATTCCCCATGGACGGCCATCGGGCAAGAAACCAAAGAAGGTGGAAAAAGGCCGGCCGGTGAAGCGTGCAGCCGCAAAAAAAGCGGCACCACAGAAGAACCAGGTACAGTCAGCAAAGTCATCATCCAGTAAAGAACAGGCAAAGTCCGGCGCTAAGAACCAATCCAATAAGAGCCAGGCCAGGCCGATGCCGAAGGTCGGACCTGGTATAAAGCCGATGCCGAAGGGCGGACCTAACATAAAGCCGATGCCCAAAGGCAGTCCGGGGAATTCTAAGGGACCGGGCAAAGCAGTAGTCCATCAGCCGGTTCCCCCAAAAAGCAAAGGGAAAAAGGGCATCAAGGCGGCCGCCATCATTGCCGCCATGGTGGTAGTCACTGCCGGATGTGCTTATGGAGCGATGTCTTATTATTACAGCGATAAGTTTTTCGCCGGTACGGTGATCAACGGAATCGATTGTTCCGGCCTTACCATCGCCCAGGTGGAAGATAAGCTGGCGGATAAGGTGGAGAATTATTCGATCGAGGTAATTTCCCGGGATCTGGAGCCTCAGAAGATCCAAGGCGCGGATATCGGATATGAATATGTGCCGGATGGCAGCGTGGGAAAGGCTATGGATGAGCAGAATCCCATGGCTTGGGTTCAGGGCTTTTTCGGCGGCAGGGAGGTGAAGGCTTCCACCCATATTTCATACAGCAAGGATAAGCTGGAGGCGCAGCTGAACAGCTTGGAGTGCGCGAAGCCCGAGAATCAGCAGGCGCCGGAGAATGCTTATGTGGCATTTAAGGATACACAGTTTGAAATTGTGCCGGAGACCGGGGGACGTATGCTGGATTCCAGAGCAGCCTTTCAGGTGCTCAAAAAAGCCGTGGGCGAGAGCGCAGAGGCTGTGAATTTCGATGAGGAGAATACTTATATACCGGCGGCAGTGCGCAAGGATGATCCGGGGCTGGCTGCTACGCTGGAGAGCTGCAACGCCTATGCCAAGGCCAGCATCACCTATACATTCGGGGATCAGACGGTAGTATTGGACGGAAATACGATCAAAGATTGGCTGACCTTTGATGAGAAGGGGCAGTTTGTGAAGGATGATGTGACTTTCCAGCAGCATGTGGAGGAATATGTGGCCCAGCTGGCAGCGGAGCATGACACGGTAGGCAAGGAGCGGAATTTCCATACAACCAGCGGGCGGGATATCATTGTCAGCGGCGGCAACTATGGATGGCAGATTAACCAGTCTGAGGAGGCAGCCAAGCTTCTGGAGGAAATTCGTACCGGGCAGGTAGTCACCAGAGAACCGGTCTACGCGGTAACCGGTTATACGTACGGAGAGAGTGATATCGGGGATACGTATATTGAAGTGGATCTGAGCAGCCAGTATATGTGGTATTATCAAAATGGTTCCGTGATCTTTGAATCCTCCTTTGTTTCCGGAAATATGAGCTACAGTGACAGGGCGACGCCCACAGGTGTATGCCATATCTATTACAAGCAAAGGGACCAGAAGCTGCGCGGAAAGAAGAAACCGGATGGTACCTATGAGTATGAGCAGCCGGTCAGCTACTGGATGCCGTTCAATGGCGGGGTGGGATTCCACGATGCCGATTGGAGATGGGAGTTTGGCGGTGACATTTATCTGACCAATGGTTCCCATGGCTGTATCAATATGCCGCCTTCCAATGCGGCGGTTCTGTATGATTTGATTGATGAGACAGTGCCGATTGTGGTATTCTATTAATAGGATGCAGCTGTGTAGGTTTATGATACGGGATGCCTCGGGGCATACCTATGACAAAAGAGGAGAGATCATCTATGGATTTAGGAATATTTGACTGGATATTGGCCATTGTTTTGCTGGTTGTCGGCGTTATGCTGGTGACAGGATATGGGGATGGCATCATGGGCGGCGGCCAGGGGGCTGCAGAGCGCAAAAGCATGTACGATGAGAAGCGGATGCAGAAGGCATTTGGAATTGGATTCATTTTGATGGCGATAGCCAACGTGATCACCATTTTCATTCATTCCTTTGTGATATCTGTGGCTTATATGGTATTTATCATCGTAGTCATCGTGGCAGAAATCATTTATGTGAAAAAGTATTGCAAAAAGTAATAAAATCCCTGCGCTTCATCCAAAAAGTGATGACAGCGCAGGGATTTTGTTGTTATGGTCTTAGGTGTCAAGACAAGTGCCAGTTTAAATACAGTCTTCTTCTTAAAACAGCTCCAGAAGCTGTGGAAAGCTGGAAATCGTATAGTCGGGATTTTCAGCATGTCCCAGGCCATAGGAAGCGAAGACAAAGGGGATGCCGGCTTCCCTGGTGGCATCGCAGTCGCCTTGGGTATCGCCCACATAAACCGGGGACTGCAGGTGATAGGTCTCAATCAGCTGCTTGATATTGGCGGCCTTTGCGTTGCCGGTATCTCCCGGGCAGAGGTGGCCGGAAAAATAGTCTCCCAGTCCGCTGGTTTCCAGAAAGACTTCAATATAGCCGGCTTCACAGTTGCTCACCAGGAAGAGCTGATATTTCTCGGATAGCTGTTCTAAGGTCTCCTCCAGCCCTTCGTACAGAGGGGCGCATTGTTTTAAAAGGTCCTCATGTTCTCTGGAACAGCAGATATCCAGTAATTCGCGGCGGCGTTCGTCCGTCTCGTCTGGAAAAACCTCTCTGGCGATATCGATCAGGGTTTTTCCCAAAAGAGGGATCATGGTCTCCTTGGTTACCTCAAGCCGGATGTCTGTATGCTCACGCAAGGCGGCATCCCAGGATTTGGCGATGCTTTCCGTGGAATCCCAAAGGGTTCCGTCAACGTCAAAAATTATACTGTCCATAGTGTCCTCCACAATCGTAATATTCTTTTATTTTATCGGAGGATATGGCAAAAAGCAACTGTCTTTTTGAACAGAATGTGATATGATAGAAAAACGGGAGAGAATACGATGAAATATGACAATATAACAAAGGGAATCTTTCTCAGCCGGCCGAACCGTTTTCTGGCTCATGTGGAGGTGGATGGGGAACCAATTGTATGCCATGTGAAGAATACAGGGCGTCTGCGGGAGCTGCTCCTTGCCGGAGCCGAGGTGGGACTTGTCCATTCGGACAACCCGGCCAGAAAGACAGCATATGATCTGGTCAGCGTAAAAAAGGACGGCAGCTGGGTCAATATCGATTCTATGATGGCGAACCAGGCGGCAGAGGAGTGGCTGACCCGGGGCCTGCTTTTTTCCAAGGCAGCGGTAATCCGCAGGGAAGTGAGCTTTGGCGGTTCCAGGTTTGATTTTTATGTGGAAGATGGAGAACGTAAAATCTTTTTAGAGGTGAAAGGCGTTACCTTAATAGAGGAGGATACAGCGAAATTTCCGGATGCACCCACAATCCGGGGCGTGAAGCATATTCGGGAGCTGGAGGCATGTATCAGGGAGGGCTACGAAGCTTATCTGTTATTTGTGATCCAGAGAAAGGGAGCCACGCGGTTTTGGCCCAATTGGGATACCCACAGGGAGTTTGGGGAAGCCCTGTGCCATGCCAAGGCAAGCGGTGTGAAGCTTTTGGCCTATGACTGCTTCGTGGATATGGGAACCGTTCAGGTGGATGCGCCGGTGGGGATTTTTTTGTAACGGTTCATTTATGAAAAAAAGAGACGCCCGCTGGAGAAGAAGATCTCTGTGCGGGGTGAATTTTGACAATTGGATTTGTAGCTGATAGAAGGAGGAACATGACAGAGGAAGAGATTTTAATTTCAATGATAAAACCGCTGTTATCGTGGTATGATAAGGAAAAGCGGACTTTGCCATGGAGGGACCAGGGAAATGCTTATTATACCTGGGTGTCGGAGATCATGCTCCAGCAGACCAGGGTAGAGGCGGTCAAACCTTATTTTCTTAGATTTATGAAAGAACTGCCCACTATAGAGTCCCTGGCACACTGCCCGGAGAAGAAGCTTATGAAGCTTTGGGAGGGCCTGGGGTATTATAACCGGGTGCGCAATATGCAGCAGGCTGCGTTGCAGGTAGTGGAAGAATATGGCGGGAAGCTGCCTGCGGATTATGATAAGCTTCTGACCTTAAAAGGTATCGGGAGCTACACGGCGGGTGCCATCGCATCCATCGCTTACGGCGTACCGGTCCCGGCAGTGGACGGCAACGTTTTGCGGGTCATTTCCAGGATTTTAGAAAGCGATGCGGATATTTTGAAGCAATCGGTGAAAAGCCGGATGGAGCAGCTTCTAAAAAGTGTGATGCCCAAGGACAGGCCAGGGGATTATAACCAGGCGCTGATGGAGCTGGGAGCGGTGATCTGTATTCCCAACGGCATGGCAAAATGTGAGGCTTGTCCGGCAGGAGCCCTGTGTCTGGCCAGGGCGCATGGGCGTGTGGAGGAACTGCCGAAGAAGGCCCCCAAAAAGCCCCGGAAGATTCAAGAGAGGACGGTCTTGATCATTCAGGACGGAGAACGACTGGCTATCCGCAGACGCCCCGCCGGAGGACTTTTGGCTGGCCTGTATGAGCCGCCGAATTTATCCGGCTACCTCACGGAAGAGGAGGTATTGGAGAAGGTGAAGGAAATGGGCCTTGTTCCCTTGCGGATCCGTCCCCTGGGAGATGCGAAGCACATTTTTTCACATATTGAGTGGCGGATGAAGGGATATCAAGTACGCGTGGAAGCGCTGGAACAGAAGAAAAAAGGAAAGCTGATCTTCGCGGATCCGCTGGTATCCAGCAGTCAATATGCGATACCCTCGGCCTATGATGCTTATGCGAAATATTGGAAGGAGAAACAGGATTCATGAAAATATTAAGTATTGCAGTGCCTTGCTATAATTCAGAGGCCTATATGGAAAAATGCGTCGACTCCCTGCTGGAGGGCGGTGAAAATGTGGAGATCCTCATCGTAGATGATGGCTCCAAAGACAGAACTGCGGAGATTGCGGACGCTTATGCGGCAAAATATCCTACCATCGTCAAAGCGATCCATCAGGAGAACGGCGGACATGGAGAGGCAGTCAATGCGGGGCTGCGCAATGCCACAGGCGCTTATTTTAAGGTAGTGGACAGCGATGACTGGGTTCAGAAGGAAGCATATATGGCTATCATCAGGACCTTAGGGGAACAGCTCTGTGGTTCTGAGACAGTGGATATGCTCATCAGCAATTTTGTCTATGAAAAAGTGGGGGCCAAGAGGAAAAAGGTGATGCATTACAGGCGTTGCTTTCCCCAGAACGAGGTGTTTGGCTGGGAGCAGATCAAGCATATGCCCAAAGGGAAATACCTGCTGATGCATTCTCTGATCTACCGGACGAAGCTGCTTCATGACTGCCATTTGGAGCTGCCCAAGCATACCTTTTATGTGGACAATCTGTTTGCGTTTGAACCGCTTCCTTTTGTTACCAGGATGTATTATCTGGATGTGAATTTTTACCGGTATTTTATCGGAAGGGATGATCAGTCTGTCAATGAACGGGTGATGATCAGCCGCATTGACCAGCAGCTGAGGGTGAACCGGATTATGATCGATACCTTTACCAAATATGATCTGCGGCCCAGGGAATTGAAGAAATATATGATCGACTATCTGGATATTATCACCACGGTGTCTTCCATCATGCTGATCCGGTCCGGCACGGAGGAAAATCTGGAGAAGAAGAAAGAGTTGTGGGAGTACATGAAAGAGATGGACCGTGGATTGTACTACAAGCTGCGCTTCGGTCTTCTGGGCCGACTGGTGAATCTGCCCGGCAATGGCGGCCGTAAGATATCGGTGACTGCTTACCGGGTTTGCCAGAAATTTTATGGATTTAATTAGGCGGGATTTGTATCGCGCAGAACAGAAGGATGTTGAGAAGAGAAAGAGCCTGGCAGTCTGCCAGGCTTTCATTATGTGTGCTTATCCGGTTGTTATTTGTCTTGTCATCAGCGGAGCCGGTGGACGTATGCGGCGGACTGTCTGGAGGCGGCCGGTTCCCGGTAGAACAGGACATAGCCAATCAGAGCCAAGCCGGTGCCCATGCAGACATCAATGACAGAGTGCTGCTTTAAAAACATAGTGGAGAGCACGATGCTGATAGTCAGAAACAAAGAACCAATCCGTACCCAGCGGTATTTTTCCAAAGATTTGCAATTGTATACTGCCATGTGAATGGCCAGCGAATTGAATACATGGATGCTGGGGAGTATATTCGTGGCAGTATCGGCTTGGTATAAGTGCTTCACTAGATCCACGAAAATATTATCCCTTTCAAAGTAGATAGGGCGCAGATGGTGGCCGTTGGGGTATAGGAAGGAGATTACCAGAAAAAGACTCATGCCCATGCACAGATTCTTCGTAAGACGGTAATACTCCTGTTTATCGTTATTTCTGAAGATAAAGTACAGGATTGCGAAAAACATGTAAGGAAACCATAAAAGATATGGTACGATAAAGTATTCGCAGAAGGGGATCCGGTCATCCAAAAACGTGTGAATGATGTGGTATTCATCGATTGGCCGGTGCTCCAGATAGTAGAAGAGTAGCATGTAGATCAGGCCAAATCCTGCCAGCCAAAAGCCATGCCGGTATTTTTTTATGGTTTGCAATATGTCACCTTCCTTGTGAAATAGCTCTATGTCCCCCTGAAATTAGATGCATTATATCATAGGAGTTATGACTTTTAAAGCATTTTTTGCGAAATTTATCTTTAATTCTGTACGGAATCCATTGGATTCTCCGTCTCTGTGCACCGGCAGCGGTACCGCGCTCTGGATCAGGGCCTGGCGGCACCGGAGGATGTGGATTCCCCGGAAATGGGTGTGCAGGCCGAAGACTGCGAACGGGATCAGACAGACGACTTTCCATTTGGGGAGTCCGGCTGCGATACAGATGTCCATCACACGGTCTCCGGTGCGGGCGTCCGGGCAGAATTTCATGCCTCCCCCTTCATAAGGCAGGTTCATCACAGCGGCAAAATAAGCTTTGTCATACCGGTATCGGCGTCCTCCGTCCAGATAGATGGTGAGAGGAGTAGGATGACAGAGAAGCAGCTGCTTCAGGCCGATGATGACATAAGTTAACTTGCCAAGCTTCAGCTTGTTGAACAGTGTTTTCAGTGGAGACGCCAAGGCTTCGTGGCAGATGGATGCATCATAGCCGATCCCTGTGCTGACGCCGAAACGATGGGTTTTAAAATCAGCGGTCACTTCTCCCACATCCATGGAAACCAGCCGTTCTTTTTTTAAAATGCATTCCAACGCTTTTTTAGGATCTGTGGGGAGTCCCATACCTCTGGCGAAATCATTGCCTGAGCCGGTGGGTATGAAGCCAAAGGTGATGGCATCCGACAGGATTAGACCGTCTAGGACTTCGTTCACGGTCCCGTCTCCGCCTAAGGCGATGATCGTGCGGGGGGATGGGGTATCAGATAATTGACGGGCCAGCTTTTTGGCATGTCCCACATATTCTGTAAAATGTGGTTCATAACTGATCCTTTTGTTTTTTAAAATCTGCTCCAGCTGGAGCCAGACGAGCTTCCCCTGTCCGGTCCGGGAATGGGGATTAATAATGAAATAATACATCTTTTGTCCTCCGTGTTACCTGGTGTGCAACTGTTCTGCAGCGGGCACAAATACGGCGCAGACCCATAATACTGTCGTGGACGGCGGTGTTTGCTTCGTGGTGTTTTACGGATTGCGCAGTCAATGTCCAGTTCTGTACGAAACAGTTATCCTTATGCTATAATATCATATGAGGAGTGAAAACAAAATGAAATATGTAGAAAAAGCGGTGGAATTGACGAAAAAACTGATCGCGATAGAAAGCTCCAATCCGGGGAAACTGGAGACGGCAGTGGGAGATTTTTTGTATCAAAGACTGCAGAAAACGGCGGACCTGGCAGAGCGTATGGAGGTACAGCCGGGAAGATATAATCTGAGGGCGAAGCTTCAAGGAGGCAAGGAAGGCCCAGAGCTGATTTTTATCTGCCATATGGATACAGTGACTATAGGAGAGGGCTGGATAAAGCCTCCCCTAAAGGCCCGGGAGGAAGATGGCAGAATTTACGGAAGAGGCGCATGTGATATGAAATCCGGTCTGGCTTGTGCATTGGCGGCTTTTGAAGAGGCAGCCGGTTGGGAAAGACCGTTTTTGCGGACTTTAACCTTAATTCTAACGGTGGATGAAGAAGGCGCAATGGCAGGGGTGGAGAAGGCCCTGGAGGCCGGTTGGATCAAGGAAAATGACTATGTGCTGGATATGGAACCCACAGATGGAAAAATACGGGTGTCCCATAAAGGGCGGATTTGGTTTTTGCTGGAGGTACAAGGGGTGACGGCACATGCCAGCACTCCATGGAAGGGAGCCGATGCGATTGCGGCCGCCGCGGAAATGATTTCTTATATCCGGAAAAGAGTGTCCGATACTCCGGTCCATAAAGAGATGGGAGGCTCTACCGTAACCTTCGGAATGATCGAAGGCGGTTATCAACCCTATGTGGTGCCTGACAGATGCAAGGTTACTATAGATATGCGGCTGGCACCGCCTATGGATGGGAAAGCGGCAGCTGCTGTGTTACAGGAAGCAATTGCCTACGGAGAAGCGCAGGTGCAGGGATGCAGAGGAAGCTTTGAAATTACAGGGGAATGGCCTTACGTGGAGAAGGATGAGAGCTCTGCTTTATTGGCAGCATTGAAAAAAGCGGTACAGGATATGGGGGAAGAACCATACACAGATGTATTTCCCGGCTATACAGACACAGCAGTGATCGCAGGCAGGCTAGGAAACAGCAATTGTATGTCTTATGGGCCGGGAGACTTAGAAGCGGCCCATAAACCGGATGAATATGTTCCTATAAAAGATATTGACAGATGCGTGCGCGTTCTGGTTCAATTGGAGAAGAACTTGATGACGGGAAACAGACATAGAAAAACAGACCGGAGGGAATTATGAAATCATTGATTATAGCGGAAAAACCATCGGTAGCCAGGGATATTGCCCGGGTGCTCCACTGCAGCCAGAAAGGCAACGGCTGCTTAGAGGGCAGCAGATATGTGGTGACTTGGGCCCTGGGACATCTGGTGACTTTGGCGGATCCGGAGGAATACGATAAGAAATATATGAAGTGGGATATGGAGACTCTGCCGATGATCCCTAAGGAGATGAAGCTGGTGGTGATCCGTCAGACCTCGAAGCAGTATCAGGCGGTGAAGACACAGCTGTTCCGAAAGGATATTTCAGATATCATCATTGCAACGGATGCCGGAAGAGAAGGAGAATTGGTGGCCAGATGGATCCTGGATAAATCCGGTTGTAAGAAGCCTCTGCGACGTCTCTGGATTTCATCCGTAACAGATAAGGCCATTAAAGAGGGCTTTTCCCATCTGAGGGATGGAAAAGAGTACAATAACTTGTACTACGCTGCAGTGTCCAGAGCGCAGGCGGATTGGCTGGTGGGCATCAACGGTACCAGGGCGCTTACCTGTAAGTATAATGCGCAGCTTTCCTGCGGCCGTGTACAGACGCCTACTTTAGCGATGATCGCAGCCAGGGAAGAAGAGATCCGAAGTTTTGTCCCTAAAGAGTATTATGGTGTGACAGCCAGTGCCGGAGGGCTTCAATGGACTTGGAGGGATGCAAAAACCCAGAGTACCCGTACCTTCCAGAAAGAGAAAGCAGAAAAAGTCCTGGGTAATGTACAGGGAAAAGCTCTGCAGGTGGTATCTGTGGAGCGCAGGCAGAAAAAGACGCCTGCTCCCGGCCTTTATGATTTGACGACCTTACAGCGGGAGGCCAACCAAAGGTTTGGGTTCTCGGCGAAAGAGACGTTGAACATCATGCAACGTCTGTATGAGAATCACAAGGTTTTGACTTATCCCCGGACAGATTCCAAATATATCGGTAAGGACGTGGTTCCCACGATCCATGAGCGGTTAAATGCCTGTGCGGTGGGGCCCTACCGGGAGGCGGCCGGTTTGCTTCTTAGGCGGCCGGTGCAGGCGAATAAAAGCTTCGTGGATGACAGCAAGGTATCCGATCATCATGCGATCATTCCCACAGAGCAGTTTGTGCAGTTGGATCACATGACCAATGAAGAACGGAAAATTTATGATATGGTGGTACGGAGATTTTTAAGCGTCTTATACCCGCCTTTTGTATATGAACAGGTGACCGTGGAGGCCAAAGCAGAGGGTGAACGTTTTCTTGCCAGAGGTAAGGTGGTCCGGGAAATGGGCTGGAAAGCAGTCTATGAAAAGGATACTCTTTTGGAAGAGGAAAACGAAGAGGAGTTAAGAGAGCAGCTTTTGCCGGAGCTTTTGGAGGGGCAGAGCCTGGGGATGGCCAGCGCGAAGCTCACCACCGGTAAGACCAAGCCGCCCGCCAGATTCACAGAGGCGACACTTCTTGCCGCTATGGAAAATCCGGTGCGGTATCTGCAGACCAAAGATGCTGTCGCAGCGAAAACGCTGGGAGAGACTGGAGGACTTGGCACGGTGGCTACCAGAGCCGACATCATAGAGAAGCTGTTCCATTCGTTTCTCATGGAGAAGCGGGGCAATGAGATCTATCTCACCTCTAAGGCAAGGCAGCTGCTGGAGCTGGTGCCGGAGGATTTACGGAAGCCGGAGCTGACGGCGGATTGGGAGCGCAAGCTCTCTGGCATCGCCAAAGGAAAGCTGTCCAGGAATCAGTTTATCAAAGAGATTGAAACTTATACGAAGGAAATCGTACAGGAGATCCGCACGGGTGAAGGACAGTTCCGCCATGACAACCTGACGAACAAGGTTTGTCCCAACTGCGGGAAACGGCTCTTAGCGGTAAATGGCAAAAACAGCAAGCTGCTGGTGTGCCAGGACCGGGAGTGCGGGTACCGGGAGACCATCTCCAGGACCACCAATGCCCGCTGCCCCAAATGCCACAAACGCATGGAAATGTATGTCAAAGGGAAAGAAGAAACCTTTGTCTGCGCCTGCGGATATAAAGAAAAATTGTCCTCCTTCCAGGCCAGAAGGGAAAAGGAAGGGGCTGGCGTCAACAAGCGGGACGTACAGAATTATCTGAAACGGCAGAAGAAGGAAGCCCAGGAACCGGTGAACAATGCGCTGGCCCAGGCACTGGCAGGGCTGAAGCTGGAACAATGACAGAAAATAAAATGGCGCCATTTCAAAAAACGCAGTGCAAATGAGTCGCTTTTGAGGTTCCGGCATACAATAACTACGAAAGAACTCTTTTGAGGAGAACGCTATTTTGCCGGAATATAAGATTATTTTGGATGCCGGGCACGGTGGTTCTGATCCAGGCGCTGTGCACCAGGGAAGAAATGAAAAAGATGACACGCTCAGATTGACTTTAGCGGTGGGGAATCTGCTGGAGCAGCAGGGCGTGGATGTGGTATACACCAGAACCACAGATGTTTACCAGACACCTTTTGAGAAAGCGACCATTGCTAACCGGTCTGGAGCGGATTTCTTTGTATCCATCCACCGTAACTCCAGTCCTGTGCCGAACCAATACAATGGCGTTGAAGTTCTGGTCTATGACAAATCAGGGATAAAATACCAAATGGCCCAGAACATTGTTGGGGCATTGGGAGAAGTGGGCTTTAAGGAGCTGGGAGTAAAGGAGCGGCCGGGACTGGTGGTGCTAAGAAGAACCCGGATGCCAGCGGTGCTGGTGGAAGCCGGCTTTATCAATTCGGATATTGACAATGAGCTGTTTGATACGAAATTTGATGAAATCGCCCGGGCGATCGCAGATGCTATTCTGGGCACCTTAAATGAGGAGACCGTGGAAGGGCCTACCTACTACCGGGTGCAGGTAGGGGCTTTTGCACAGCGGCCCAATGCGGACCGCCTGCTGTACCAACTGCAGGATGAGGGCTATCCGGCCTTTCTGCTGGCTGATGATGGCTTGTACCGGGTGCAGGTGGGAGCTTACCTGCAGCTTGACAATGCGGTGCGGATGGAACAACGGCTGCGGGATGCAGGATATTCTACGTTTCTGACTACCAGGTAAGACGCGGGGGAAGAGAAGGGGCTGGAGTATACAGCCCCTTTTTAGTCCATAAGAAGAAATAAAAAGCACTTCGCGCGGGATCACACTGCGGCGGAATGGAGATATGACGCCGATACGGTCCGCCGCAGAGGGAGGATCCTGCAGGCAGGATTCTTTCCTATAATAAGAAAGGACAGCGGATGATGGGAAGCTATGATGAATTTTTGAAAAAGCTCCAGGAGAGTATATTTGTGGAGGACATGCTGCCGGAGAAGGCGGATATCATTTTTCTGCCGGGCAATGGGTATCCCCAGATGGCGCAGAGGGCAGCGGCTCTTTATCAGGAGGGACGAGCTCCCTTTGTGCTTCCCAGCGGGAAACACAGTATAAATAAAGAAACATTTGAAGGGACACCTTTGGGAAGGGAGCGTTATGGCAGCGGGTTTGACACGGAGTGGGAATTCTTAAAGCATGTATTAGTATGCGAGGGTGTGCCAGAGGAGGCCGTGCTGCGGGAGGATCAGGCTACATTTACCTACGAAAATGCCATTTTTTCCAGACAGGTTACGGACCGGGCTGGTTTGCAGATCAAAAGTGCCATTTTGTGCTGCAAGAATTACCATGCCGCCCGGGCATTGATGTACTATCAGCTTCTATATCCTGATACTGCCTTCTATGTGGCCCCATCCGCAGTGGACGGGATCACGAAGGACAATTGGATGAATTCGGAACAGGGGATTTCTATGGTGACAGGAGAGATCCAGCGGATTCTCTGTCAATTCTCGCTGATGCTGGAAATAGGGAAAAACTGAGAAAACCGGCGCTGTCTCAGATGAGAGGGGCAGCGCCGGTTTCGTCTATTCTTCTTCGCTTTTTTTGTCGTTGGCGGGCAAGTAGATATGGACTTTGGCTATCCTGTTTTTTTCCAATTCGTCCACCACCAGCCGGGCACCATTGTCCAAGGTGACAGTCTGGCCTTGGATCGGCAGCTTATCCAGCTGTTCGATGATGTATCCGCCGATGGAATCATAGTCTTCAGATTCCAGGGAAAAGCCTAAGGATTCATTTAAGTCATCCAATTTCATGCTGCCGAAGGCCAGATATTCCTTGTCAGGCTCGATGGCGATCAGATCCTCTTCTTCATCGGCATCGTATTCATCCCGGATTTCTCCTACGATTTCCTCTAACAGATCCTCCAATGTCACCAGGCCGGCGGTGGCTCCGTATTCATCCAGGACGATGGCCAGATTGACGGATGCTTTGCGCATTTCCACCATAAGGGCCGCCGTGCTTTTGTGTTCATACGTAAAATATGGCTTGCGCAGGATCTGACGGATGGAAAATTCTTTTTCCTTGGGCCACAGGAGCAGATCCTTCATATTTATAATGCCGATCACGTTGTCAGTGGTCTCTTCGTAGACCGGAAAACGGGTGTGCATTTCTTCTTCGAAAATTCTTAGAAGCTCCTCATAGGTGGAGTTCACATCCACAAAACACATATCAATGCGGGGAATCATTACATCCTTGGCCACGGAATCGCCGAAATCGAATACGTTGTAGATCATTTGTTTTTCTTCGTTTTCGATGACGCCTTCCTGCTCGCTGGTGTTTACGATGGTCCGGAGTTCGTGCTCGGTGATGGTGGCTGTTTTCTCATTGGGATCCATCCGAAGCAGAAACATCACTCCGGTTGCCATCTTGCTGACTAAGAATACCACAGGGGTCAGCACGACCATCAGAAAATAGATGATTTTGGCATAGGAGAGCGCCAGCTTTTCAGAATGGAGCGTGGCAAAG
>JBMNRL010000027.1:0-43707 GCA_050944615.1 Blautia sp. | reverse complement strand
ATGGTAAGCTTTGTCTCCACAATGCTGCTGCTTTCGCCGCCCCGTATTTTAAAGCAGGTACAAGGATCGTCCTTATAAGTGTTCATGGCAAAGGTTGCCAAGGGCAGTAAATTGATGCCGTAGCCGTCCTCCAAAATATCCAGGTTATCATAGCGGGCACAGACGCGGACAATATTGGCAATGCAGGTCCTCTGTCCGGCGGCCGCCCCCATCCAGACCACATCATGGTTGCCCCACTGGATATCCAGGGAATGGTATTCCATCAGCCGGTCCATGATGAAATGTGGGCCCGGACCCCTGTCGTAGATATCCCCTAAAATATGCAGATGATCCACTACCAGACGCTGGATCAGTTCCCCCATCGCAACGATAAAATCCTCCGCCCGTCCGATATCAATGATCGTGTTCACGATGGAATCATAATAGGCTTCTTTATCCAATACCTCTGACTTCTCCGTGATCAATTCTTCAATGACATAAGCATATTCTTCCGGCAGGGCCTTGCGCACCTTAGAGCGGGTATATTTGGAGGAAACGGTCTTACATACCTCGATCAGGCGGTATAAGGTGATCTTATACCAATTCTCCATGTCCTCCTCTCCCTTTTTCACCAGGGCTGTCTTCTCTTTTGGATAATAGATCAGCGTGGCCAATGCCCTCTTGTCCGCCGTGCTCAAGGTATGGCCGAACACATCGTCAATTTTTTTGCGCACCGCCCCGGAACCATTGCGGAGCACATGGGAAAACGCCTCATATTCTCCGTGCAGATCAGAGAGAAAATGCTCCGTGCCTTTGGGCAGGTTCAAAATAGACTGGAGATTGATAATCTCCGTGGACGCCTTATCGATGGTTGGGTAAAGCTCTGCCAATCTTTGTAAATATCTCAATTCTTCTTTTTTCATAGCACTCCATTTCGCCGCCCGCTGCGTGGCGGCCCTCCCCTTAATTTTTACATTGTGAAATCAAACAATGAAATCTGATTAGACTCGGGGATATCTCCTAAAAGCTCCAGATCATCCATCAGATCCACTACTGTTTTGCTGACCTTGGTCCGCATGCGGAAATCATCCTTGGACAAAAATTCCCCTTCCGCAGCAGCTTCCACCACCGCATCCGCCGCTTTGTCCCCCAGACCTTCAATGCTGTCCAAGGACGGCATCAGCTTGCCGTCTACGATCTGAAAACGGTGGGCGGATGCCCGGTACAGGTCGATGGGAACAAATTCAAAACCTCTGGCATACATTTCCTGGACAATCTTCATATCCCGGATCATGTCCTGCTCCTTCTTCGAAGCGGCGTCTCCTTTTTTATGGATCTCCTCCATATGGTATTCCAGCCGCTCTTTGCCCAGACACATCAGCTCATAGGAAAAGTTGGTGGCCCGGATGCTGAAAAATGCCGCATAATAAGCCAGTGGATAAAAAATCTTATAATAAGCGATGCGGTATGCCATCATAACATAAGCCGCTGCGTGAGCCTTCGGGAACATATAGGAAATCTGCTTACAGGACCAGATATACCAATCCGGCACATGGTTTTCCTTCATGATCTCTTCCCATTCCGGCCGCAGCCCTTTACCTTTGCGGACACTCTCCATGATGGTGAACGCCTGGCTGCTCTCCACACCCATCTGGATCAAATAGCCCATGATATCATCACGGGTACAGATGGCGGTGGAAATCGTTGCCTTCCCCTGGCGGATCAGCTCCTGGGCATTGCCCAGCCACACGTTGGTACCGTGGGACAAGCCGGAAATACGCACCAGATCAGAAAAACACTGAGGCTTCGTATCCTGGAGCATGCCGATGACGAAATCCGTTCCGAATTCCGGCACGCCCAGACACCCTAGCGGACATCCGCCGATGTCCTTGGGCTCTATGCCCAGCGCCTTCGTGCTGGAGAACAAGGACATGACCTCCTTATTGTCCAGCGGCACGTCTTTGGCATCTGTACCGGTCAGATCCTCCAGCATACGGATCATCGTCGGATCGTCGTGTCCCAGAATATCCAGCTTCAACAGGTTACTGTCGATGGAATGGTAATCAAAATGCGTGGTGATGATGTCTGAATTCACATCATTGGCCGGATGCTGCACCGGCGTAAACTGCTCAATCTCATGACCGTGAGGCAGCACGATGATGCCGCCCGGATGCTGGCCTGTGGTTCTCCGGATGCCGGTACAGCCCTTGACAATCCGGTTGATTTCACAATACCGCTTCCTCTGGCCCCGCTCTTCAAAATAATTCTTCACATAGCCGAAAGCCGTCTTCTCCGCCAGGGTACCGATGGTCCCTGCTTTGAAGGTATGGCCGGTTCCAAAGATCACCTCTGTATATTTATGGGCATTGGCCTGATATTCCCCGGAAAAGTTCAGGTCGATATCCGGCTCCTTATCTCCCTTAAAGCCCAAGAAGGTTTCAAAGGGGATGTCAAAGCCATTTTTATTCAGGGGTGTTCCACATTTGGGACATACCTTATCGGGCATGTCGCACCCCACCTTGCCCACGTATTTTTTCACATCCTCAGAATCAAAATCACTGTATTTACAGTTAGGACACACATAATGGGGCGGCAGCGGATTTACCTCCGTGATCCCCGACATGGTGGCAGCCAGAGAGGACCCCACACTGCCCCTGGAGCCCACCAGATAGCCATCCTCATTGGACTTCCACACCAGCTTCTGGGCGATGATATACATCACCGCATAGCCGTTGGAAATAATAGAGTGCAGCTCTTTTTCCAAGCGCTCCTCCACAATCTGAGGCAACGGATCCCCATAGATCTCATGGGCCTTGTTATAGCAGATATCCCTCAAATCCTGGTCAGAGTTTTCGATGACCGGCGGGCATTTATCCGGATGAATGGGAGAAATCTTCTCGATCATATCCGCAATCTTATTGGTATTGGTGATGACCACTTCCTCCGCCTTCTCACTGCCAAGATATGCGAATTCCTCCAGCATTTCCTCGGTAGTGCGCAGGTACAGCGGCGCCTGATTGTCCGCATCATCAAAACCTTTGCCGGCCATGATGATGCGCCGGTAAATTTCATCCTCCGGATCGATAAAATGCACGTCACAGGTGGCGGCTACCGGCTTGTTGAATTTTTCACCCAGCTTTACAATCTTTCGGTTCAATTCCTTCAGGTCTTCCTCGGATTTGATCTTATCCAGCTTCTCATCCCGGAGCATGAACGCATTGTTGCCCAACGGCTGAATCTCCAGATAGTCATAAAAATCCACCAGTCTGGCGATCTCCGTCTCCGGCGCGTCCCTAAGCAATGCCTGGTACAGTTCTCCGGCCTCACAGGCACTCCCGATGAGCAGTCCGTCCTGATGCTTTCGGAAGACACTTTTGGGAATTCTGGGTCTTCGGTGGTAATATTTCAAATGTGACAAGGAAATCAGCTTATATAAATTCACCCTGCCCGTCTCATTTTTCACCAAAATAATGGCATGGTAGGTAGGCAGCTTCTTCACGGTATCCGGGGACACCGCTCCCTGCCGGTTCAATTCATCCACATCAAAGATATCCCTCTCCCGCAGCATTTTCACAAACTTTACGAAAATATCCGCCGTACAGGCAGCATCGTCCACCGCCCGGTGATGGTTCTGCAGGGCTACCCCCAAAGCCTTGGCCACCGTATCCAGCTTAAACCGGTTCAGCGCCGGCAGCAGAAATCTGGCCATTCCCACGGTGTCAATGGATGTAAAATCAAAAGGAAGGCCCAAATTCTCACAGTTTTTGGAAATGAACCCCACATCAAATTCGGAATTGTGGGCCACCAGCACCGCCCCTTCACAAAACTCCATGAATTTTGGCAGCACCTCTTCGATGGCCGGCGCCTCCATAACCATTCCGTCATTGATCCCGGTGAGCTGCTCAATACGGTAAGGAATGGGGATCTTAGGATTCACAAAGGTGGAAAAACGTTCAGTGATGGTTCCATCCACCACCTTCACCGCTCCGATCTCAATGATCTTATCCTGCACCGGGCTAAAGCCTGTGGTCTCCAAATCAAAGACCACAAAGGTCTCTTCCAGGCTCTGTCCCTTGCTGTAAAACACGATGCCCTTGTCATCATCCACAAGATAAGCCTCCACGCCGTAGATCACCTTAAAGTCAGATTCCTTGGGGACACACCCTCCCCAGGCATCAAAACAATGGTTGGCCTCCGGAAAAGCCTGCACCACACCGTGATCCGTAATTGCGATGGCCGGCTGCCCCCACTCGTAGGCACGTTTTACCAATACCTTGGCATCGGTGACTCCGTCCATATCACTCATCTTCGTATGGCAGTGAAGCTCCACCCGCTTCTGGGGCGCAGTATCCATCCGGCTTTGGGTAAAGTCGGGAATCTTCTTAATCCCGACCACAGAGCCAATGGTCAATTCGCTGTCATACCGGTCAATGGTGGTCACACCCTTGATCTTCAGGAATGCACCCTTTTTCACGGATTCCGTCACTTCCGCCACATATTCATTACGAAGGAACATTTTCACCACAATGGTATCGGTGAAATCTGTCACAGGAAAAATCAAAATGGTCTTCTCGTTCCGGATCTCTTTCAATTCCATATCCAAAACCTGACCGCGGATCACCACCTCGCCCATCTCTCCAGTAATGGATTCCAGGGAAATGGCGTCCTCGTCGAAATCCCTTCCATAGAGAAGATCCGGACTTTGCTCCCTCCGCCGCAGACGGGCTGCCTCTTTGGGGTCCACAAAATTCTCTTTCTTCTTCTCTTCCTTCTGATTGGAATTCTCCCCTGGATGGGACTCCCCGGCTGCCGCACTCGCCATCCGGCGGATCTGCTCCACCTCCTGGTCAATCATCAGGGCAGAATTCTTCCGGTATTTGCTCTCCGCCGCCTCCACATAAACTGGCTGGATTTTCAAATCCATGCCACAGCGCTGACAGAATACTTTTTCCAAATATTCCATGAGCAATTCGCCTTTCTCCCGGCCGATCACCGTATCCGGCAAGGTCAGCTCCATAGAATGGCTGTCAGTAAAGGTGATCTTCGCACTTTGGAACAGGCTGTATTCCAGCATATTGGTATTGCGCAGCTCCAAAGCCATGCTGGACCGGTAGATCTCCAGAAAATTCTCCGGCGTATGCTGGGCAGAGAGACAGAATTTCTCTATGACCGTCACCCCCATGGGGATTCCGGCAAACAGCTGAGCCCGGATCTCCTCCTGCAGCTGATAGATATATTTTTTATGAATCCATTTTTCACAAGTGAGATAAATGCGCAGACGGGTCTTGTCTCCGTTGCATGCCACCCGGTTTACCTTGGTCATGTTAAGGAACTCGGCCAGCTCTTTTTTCACCTTCAGATTTGGAAACACATCAAAAAACTCTTTTACCATCCAGTCCTCACTCCTATGATTCCCAATGGAGAAGCTCCCATCGCAGACATTCCAAAAGCTCTTTCTCCGGCACCTTTTTCACCACTTCGCCCTTCTTGATCAGAAGGCCGACTCCGTCTCCGCCCGCGATGCCGATATCCGCTTCCTTCGCCTCTCCCGGCCCGTTAACGACGCAGCCCATCACTGCCACCTTAAGATCCAAGGGGATGTCCTGAACCATCGTCTCCACCTGATTGGCCAGGCCGATCAAATCGATCATCGTCCTCCCGCAGGTAGGACAGGATACCACCTCAATACCTCCCTTTCTAAGACCCAAGGTCTTCAGAATCCGTTTTGCGGATTTGACCTCTTCTTTAGGCGCACCAGTCAGAGAAACACGGATGGTGTCTCCGATTCCTTGATACAAAATAATCCCCAGGCCCACCGCAGACTTAAGATTGCCGGAATAGAGGGTCCCCGCCTCAGTGATCCCCACGTGCAACGGATAATCGCATTCTTTGGCAATGAGCTCGTGCGCCCTGGCACACATGACCACGTCAGAGGATTTGATGCTGACCACCAGATTGTCATATCCCAATTCTTCAATGATATGCACCTTATCCAGGGCACTCTCCACCAAGCCTTCGGCCGTAACCCCATGGTATTTTTCCACCAGCTCCCGTTCCAGGGAACCGCCGTTGACTCCTACGCGGATGGGGATTCCCCGTTCCTTAGCCGTCTCCACCACAGCCAGGATCCGGTCCCGTCCTCCGATATTTCCTGGATTGATGCGGATCTTATCCGCGCCATTTTCCATCGCGGCAATGGCCAGCCGGTAATCAAAATGAATATCCGCCACCAACGGAATATGGATCTGCTGCTTGATTTCCCGAAGTGCCCAAGCCGCCTCCATGGTGGGCACCGCACAGCGGATGATTTCACAGCCCGCCCGCTCCAGCTCCAGGATTTGGGCCACGGTAGCCTGTACGTCCTCTGTCTTCGTATTTGTCATGGATTGGATCAGGATGGGATTACCCCCGCCGATCACCCGGTCCCCAATCTTCACTGTCCTGGTATGTTTTCTGTATTCCATGGATGCTTCCTTTCTATCGTCTGGCATATAAGTGAACACAACTCATGAAAATTAGCTTTCCATGAGTTGCGGCAGTTACGTGTCTTATATTTATTTCCGGATCTCCAGCAGCTTTTCTTTGAGCTCCTGCTCCATCCGTCCCATCTCCAGCTCCGCTTCGTGCCGTTTCTGACGGCCCTCCTGCTGAATCTTCATCACATCGTCCAAAGTCTGGATCAACTTTGCATTGGTGGTCTTCAGCGTTTCGATATCCACAATGCCTCTCTCATTTTCCTTGGCAGTCTCAATGGTGGCCGTATGCAGAGCTTCTGCATTCTTCTTAAGCAGCTCATTGGTCAGATTGGTCACCTCCGCCTGAGCTTTGGCCGCCTCTGTGGAATGGGCAATGCCAAGCGCCAGCACCATCTGGCTCTTCCAAAGGGGTATGGTATTGACCAAGGTCGTCTGAATTTTCTCCACCATCATCGTATCGTTATTCTGGACCAGACGGATCTGAGGTGCTGTCTGCAGACAGATCGCCCTTGTCAGCTCCAGGTCATGAAGCTTCTTCTCAAAACGGTTGCACATGCTGTCCAAGTCTTTAGCCGCCTGGGCATCCTCTGCCAAACCGCTGGTTCTAGCCTTTTCCTCCAACTGGGACAGCTGGGTGTTCCTCACCTGAGCCAGCTTCTTCTTACCAGCCATGATGTACATAGTGATTTCCTTAAAATAGCTCAGATTCAAGCCATACATTTTGTCCATGGTAGCGGAATCCTTCAGAAGCTGGATCTGATGCTTCTCCAAAGCTTCGCTGATCTTCGTCACATTGACCTCTGCCTTATCATAACGCGCCTTCAAGGTAGAAACCTTGTTGGCCTGCTTTTTGAAAAAGCCAAACAGCCCTTTTTCCTCTTCCGCATCAAAATCCCGAAGCTCAGTGACCACATCGGTGATCAGATCTCCCACAGATCCCAAATCCTGGGTGCGCACGTTTTCCAGCGCCACTTCGGAAAAATCAGCCATCTTCTTCTGGGTCCCCGCCCCATATTGAAGAATCTGATCCGTCTTCGTCAAATCAATCTGGTTGGCAAAATCTTCAACCATCTTCCGCTCTTCCTCAGAGAGCATGCTGTCATCCATCAGCGGATCCTGGGCCTCTTTTGCCTCCGGGATCACAATCTCTTCTTTTTCCTGGGCAACCACCGGATCCAATGTCAGTTCTGGCATTACAGGCGCTTCTGCAAATTCCTTAAAATCTCCCATGGTACTTTTTTCTCCTTTTTTATAAATCTTCCTTCGTGCAGCGTATCCGCGTGCTTCCGGAACTATTGATTCGTTTTATGATGCGGTTATTTATCAAATGCTGTACCGGTCAGGCCTTCCTGGGCCAGCAGTGTATGCAGCACGGAAATATCCGTGGAAACGTCCCATGCCATATCCTTAAAAATCTCATCCAGCAGCTTTTCAAATGCCAGGTTCAGCGTATCCAAAGTATCCTCAATCTCCTTCTTCGCGGAGGTGATATTCTCTCCCTGCACCGGCTGGCTGTCCATATCCGCATAAGCGTCCAACAGCTTCACGGTGGTGGGCAGATAATAATTCATCATCTTCTTCAGATCACCCGCTGCCTCCGGCTGCTCCTTCACGCGTTCAAAAATCCGCTGTACCAAGAATTCCATCCGGGAAATTTTACGGGAAATCTCTTCACCTGGAATCCGGTCGTTGCAAATATGAATCCGGTCCAGATAATCATGACCTTCCTTCAAAATGCTCTCCACTTCGGGAGGCAGGCCTTTGTCATTCTTGGGAAACAACGCTTCCCTGCGCTTTCTCTCTTCATATTCCTTCTGGGCAGTGCGGTACTGGTCATAAGCCTCATTGGTCACCATCAGGCAGGTTTCCTTCTCATCCAAATGCCCTTCTAAAAAAAGACCGGACGCCACCATCTGCTTGATATCCTTCCGGACAAAACCAAGCTTTTTGCCACACTGTTTAGAAAGCTCCTCCAATTCATAATAAGATCGCCCTTTTAGCAGCCGCACATAATTGCGGAACCGCTCCAGCCTTCCCACATTGTTCAATCCGCGGTAGAAAAGCCAAACACTTCCTGCAAAAAACAATCCTGTGACTACAATACTGGTGACGGAAACATTGGCAGAATGACTCACAAGCGCCGTGATGAGCGTGGCCAAAAGACCTACGCCAAACCCTGCCGTCAAGATGCCTCCTGCGATTGCCTGCAAATAAGCCTTTGACCTGCGGGCCGCCGTCCCGGCAAAGGGCCCCCGCACCTCCCGGCTTGCCATGGGCTGGTTCACCCACCGGTCTGTAAAACGGATCCGCTCTCCATCAGCCGTCTCCCTGGCATCCAAAGCGACACCCTTATCACGGGAGCGTCTTTTTGCCCGTTCTGCCGGATCCGGGTCCACATATTCCCCATTCCCCGGCCGTTCATTCATGGAAGAAGCGGCATTTTGAAGCCCCTGGCTCACCTGCTCCATCGCAGAGCGGACCGTGCTGCTCACGGTCTCATTGAGCTGGCTGAAATCCTGGGTTGCTATTGCCTTTTGCACTGCATCTTTTATCTCATTCCCGATCTGGTTCCAATTCTGATTTTCCATCTGTCCCTCCGAATACTCAGGATCTTGTATCTTACCATCTGTATATCCAACAGGTACCTGTCCGGGCACCCCTTTGATTTCCGAATCCATATACAATAAAAATATTATACCGCCTGACCAGGAAAAAAGCAATGTCAGCCAAGGACCGTTTTACTTCTTTTTATTCAAAGTACTGGAAAGCAGCTTATCCAGATAAACGGACTTAAACTGCTGGCTGGCCAAAGCCTGTTTCAGCGGCGGAAGCTTTAAGATCGCGCCGAAAACCTGAGCCATGGCCCGGTGGCTGGCAAAATACTGGTTGTCAAAGATAAGATTCTGCAGTGTCCCCTTTTCTATGGCCTGGAGAACAAAGCGATGAGTACTGTTCACCGGCGTAATGACCCGCTTTTGCCGTCTCTCCAACTGCAGGGCATGAAAATTGCAGTTACGCACGCAGACCCCGCAGCCTAAACACATTTCTTCCTGGAGCACCGGACGTTTTTTCTTCGTCACCGGATCTTCTTCCATGGAAATGGCACCGATAGGACAGGTCTTGGCGCATTTGCCGCATCCCACACAGGCGTCCGCCCGAAGCTTTGGTATAAAATTGGTGGTGGCTACCGGCTGCACCGGGGCAAACCGCCTGGCCGCAGCCAAGGCCTCACAGCAGCATCCGCAGCAATTGCAGATAAAAGCGGGATCCTCCCGCACATTTTCTCCGATCTGCACCAAATTGGCATCATAAGAACGTTCCAGCACATCCATGGCTTCTTCCTTGGAGATCAGCCGGGCATAGCTGCCGTTCTGGGCCAAAGACCGGGCCACATTGCCAAAGGTCAGGCAGACATCCCAGGGCGCGTCAATTTCACAGGGATGGCCGGCATGATATGCCTTATGGCGGCAATAGCAAAGTCCCAGCCCGATATATTCTGCCTCCTCCACAATATGGCTGGCACACTCGTAATCCAGCACATGGTTCATGTTGGCATTTCCCAGCACCGGCTCCTGCACATAGACTCTGCCAAGCTTCGTCTCTGTGGCATAGAACAAGTCTTTGACAAAGTCCTCCTCCACATTCATGTACTGGTAATACAACTCGCTTAGATATTTCTGGTCGATGTCTCCTCTGGTCCGCATCAGGGCAAATTCAATAAAGCCCGCCATGGGCGGCGGCATTACGAATTTCCTCACGCCGTTATGGCAGGAATCCACCAGCAGCGCTTTCTCACACAGGCTGTCCAGCACCTTTTCCGCCTTGGCTTCTGACGTGTTCCAGATTCTGGCTGCCCGTTTTATCGTAAAAGGCCGTACCGGCAGCATGGACACCACCCGGGCCTCTTTTTCCGTGTACAATACCTTCAAGATCTCATAAAAGGTTTTGGAGGCCGGCGCTCCTTGGGTAAACCAGTTGATGCGCTCCTCCAGCGTCTGATATGCATTCTTGGAAGTCAAATGTCCCATGATTTTCTCCTCTCGACTGAAAATTTTATGTCTGCACCTATTATACCATGAGGAAGTCTATCCGGGAGTTTTTTTTCTTATGCAGTTTTTCTTATTATAATTCCACATTTTTCGAAAATTTTGTACAAATTAACACTCTAATTCCCTTGCACATTAGCACGTAAAAGTTTTATAATGATAGTTAGATTCGGCGCAAGCCAAATGGAATGGAGGAAATATTATGGAAAAAAAGAACATTGACTGGTCAAATCTTGGATTTGGCTATATGAAAACCGATTACCGTTATGTATCCAATTACAAGGACGGAGCCTGGGACGAAGGCGCCCTGATCACCGATGACACCGTTACCATCAGCGAATGCGCTTGTGTGCTCCAATATGCCCAGACCATTTTTGAAGGTATGAAAGCCTATACGACAGAAGACGGCCATGTGGTCACCTTCCGGCCGGACTTAAATGCAGAGCGTATGGTAAGCTCCGCCCGTCGTTTGGAAATGCCGGAATATCCGGTGGATAAATTTGTGGAAGCCATTGTCAAAGTCGTAGAAGCCAACCTTGCATATGTTCCTCCATACGGCTCTGGCGCTACTTTATACATCCGTCCCTATATGTTCGGAAGCAACGCTGTCATCGGCGTAAAACCCGCGGATGAATTCCAATTCCGGGTATTTACCACACCCGTAGGACCTTATTTCAAGGGCGGTGTAAAACCAATCACCATCCGCGTCAGCGATTTTGACCGGGCTGCCCCTCACGGAACCGGCCACATCAAGGCAGGCCTGAACTACGCCATGAGCCTGCATGCCATCATGGATGCGCATCGCAACGGATTTGATGAAAACATGTACTTAGACCCGGGGACAAGAACTAAAGTGGAGGAAACCGGCGGCGCCAACTTCCTGTTCGTCACCAAAGACAACAAGGTAGTCACCCCGAAATCCGACAGTATCCTTCCTTCCATCACACGCCGTTCTTTAATCTATGTGGCCAAAGAATATTTAGGTATGGAAGTGGAAGAAAGAGAAGTCCTCTTTGACGAAGTAAAAGATTTTGCTGAATGCGGCTTATGCGGTACAGCAGCTGTCATCTCTCCAGTGGGCAAGATCGTAGACCACGGCAAAGAAATCTGTCTGCCAAGCGGCATGGATGCTATGGGACCTGTCACCCAGAAGCTCTACGATACCCTCACCGGTATCCAGATGGGCCGTATCGAAGCTCCCAAAGGATGGATCAAGGTCATCAAATAAGTTTTTCGAACAAAGTGGGCAAGCCTACCTCAAACTCCCCCTCCCCTTAATCTTTGAAGGGCTTGACAGCTTTGCGCGCCAGATGCATTTTCCTCTTGCATCTGTGCGCATCCTGCACGGAGTGCTTTTTGTTTCATAGGACGCAATTTCTTATGAATGAAACAATAAAAAGGACTGCACGCCTAACCGCGTACAGTCCTTTTTATTAAGCCTTCTTTTCGTATTTCAGAAACGTGTATTCCAGATCGAAATAGGTCTGTTCCTCGCTGCTGCCGGTGATCTCCCACTCCGGCATCTGATCCAGATTCGGAAAATAGGTGTCTGCCTCATAGGCAAAATCAATCTTCGTCACATGAGCCGTATCACAATAGGGCAGCATCTGCTTATAGACACTGTCCCCGCCGATGACATAAATATCTTCGGAAGGATATTTTTTCAGCTCCTCTAAAAGCTCATCCACGGTATGGACCACCACTGCGTCCTTCACCTGATAGTCAGCGTTCCTGGTCAAAACGATATTCGTGCGCTTCTTCAGAGGCATTCCTCCCGGAAAGCTCTCCAAGGTTTTCCTACCCATCACCACTACCTTGCCCGTGGTATGGGTGCGGAAATACTTCATATCTGCAGGAATGCTCACTAACAATTTATTCTCTTTTCCAATGGCCCAATTTTTGTCCACTGCTACAATTATGTTCATCTTGATTTCTCCTTATTAAACCGCAATGGGAATATTCTTCACCTGGGGACCTGCCTGGTAATCCTCCACAATCAGGTCATCCGTCGTAAATTTATAAAAATCCAGAATTTCAGGATTCAGGGAAACCTTCGGTGCCGGATAAACGGGCCTGGTGATCAACTCCTCTATGACTGGCACATGGCGGTCATAAATATGACAGTCCGCAATCACATGGACCAGCTCTCCTGGCACCATATCGTTCACCTGGGCTACCATCATCAGCAGGATGGCATATTGGCACACATTCCAGTTATTAGCCGCCAGGATATCCTGGGAACGCTGGTTGAGCACGGCGTTTAACACCAGCTTCTCACTTCCCTTTTCCTTGGTCACATTGTAAGTCATGCTATAACAGCAAGGATCCAGTGCACCGCTGTGCAGATATTGGAACTGGTAGAGATTGGTCATAATCCTCCGGCTATAGGGATTCTCTTTTAGCTGGCGCAGCACATAATCCATCTGATCGGTCTCTTCCCCTTTATAGAGGAATTTCTGCCCCACCACATAGCCGTAGCAGGTGCCGATGGACCCTTGTTCATCCGCCCATTCATCCCACACATGCGGCTTAAGATCATGGATATTATTGGATTTCCGCTGATAGATCCACAAAATCTCATCCATACAGCTTTTCAAGCCTGTCTTGCGCAATGTCAGCGCTGGAAATTCCTTACGCAGATCATAGCGGTTCACCACTCCAAAACGTTTTATCGTATATGCTGGTGTACCGTCCTCCCATTTGGGACGCACCTTCTCTCCCTCAGTGCTGGTCCCGTTCTCAATGACATCGCGGCACATACGGATAAATATATCGTCTGCTAAACTCATGTCCTTCACCCTGCCTTTTCTTCATTTAATCGCATCCGTTCCACTTCCGGGACGGACATCATCCATCAATTGGTGTCTTGGTAAGAATTATAATATAGATGCCCCGATGTTGCAACTAAGATCGAAATTGACGGCATCCGGATGGCAAAAAGGGCATGGACGGCATTTATGCTGCCCCGGTCCTGCCATGCCTTTATTTTAATTTCTCCCCAGACACATGTCTCCACTCAATCTCCATCGGACATTCGCTCCATATAGCCGCACTATAGCCCTGGCACAAAGACAGCAGGGTATGCCAGCCTTCCTCCATGTCAATGGTGCGCAGATCCTTGTGCAGCCCCTCTCCCGTCCATTTAATATAGGACTCCCGAAGGACCCATTGCCTAAAAAAAGCTTCCTCTGTATTCTCTGTATCCAAAATCTGCCGGGCCAGGTCAGCAGGGACTGTCCTCTCCAATATTCCCTCCAGATTCACTTTTTTATGAATCTGCACATCCAGACCGATCTCCACCGGTGCAAATCCGCAAATCACATAGGCTCCCGAATGACTGATGTTATAATGAATCTCAGGGAGATCCACAAAATACGGTTTTCCATACTCGGAGACTGCCCGCTGAGCCGTATCCAGAGAAATCCCGTATTCCTCCATCAATCCATACGCCAGCAGCTTTTCTCCCATCACATGCTCTGCCTTCTTATAATCCTTTTCTTCCAACACGGTATGGTACAATATTGCTTTCATTCCTTCACCTCTTCCAGAAAACGGGAGCGCTCCCGCTCCTTATCAAATTGGCTGGTCACATAACACAAGGTCAGCTTCTCTTTTGCCCGGGTCATTCCCACGTACAATAACCGTCTTTCCTCCTCGATCTGCTCCGGGAGAACTGCCTTCTTGTAAGGGATACTGCCTTCATTCACATTAAAAATATAGACCTGGCTGTATTCCAGCCCTTTCACACTATGCAACGTAGCAATTACCACACCGTCCGCATGTTCCCGCTGCTTTTTCGCCTGCTGCTCCAACTGTTCTCCATAGGCTCGGATCTGCGCCTCCCATTCCTCATAATCAGATGCCTCCTTGGCGCTTTCCTGCAGACGGTCCAGAACCTCCAATAATTCCTCCGGCTTTAACCGATGCTCCAGCGCATAATCCCGCAGATAGTCCTCATACCCCACTCCATTGCGCAGATACACCAAGGCCGCATAGGGGCGCAGACGGCTCATCACCTTGAGATGATGCTCCAGCTCATCGATCCGGTCACACATCCATTCCTTACCTTCATAATACATCCTCAGTGACTCAAAGGAAACCTCTTTTTCAAACACCGCCTCCCGGGAAATATACCGCAGAGGCCGGTTCATTACGGACAGAAAATCTGCCCGGCTGATTTTTCCCCGGGCCATCCTAAGATAGGCGCGGACATTCCTCCCGATCCAGTGGTCAAAAATATTGGGCAGACGGTCCCTCATCATAAAAGGAATATTGTATTCCATCAGCAGGCGCACCAGACTTTCCCCCTCCATGTTAGTGCGGAACAGGACAGCCACCTGTGACAGGTCTCCCCCCTTTTGCTTGTACTCCTGCAGCTCTTTTAAAAAAAAGAGGTTTTCTTCCCTTACATCGGGCAGGCATAAGATCCGAACCTTTTCCCCATGTTTTCCCGGCGTAGTCAATTTCTTCGGAAAGCGCTCCCGGTTGTGGGCGATCAGTCTCCCGGCCGCCTGGAGAATTTCCTCGGTACAGCGATAGTTCACATCCAGCAGCACCTTTTTCGCGCCGGGATAATCCTTATCAAAATGCAGCATGATTTCCGGCCGGGCGCCCCGGAAGTGATAGATAGACTGGTCATCATCCCCCACCAGAAACAAATTATCCTCGGGCGCTGCCAGCAGACGGAGGATATCATATTGGATCTGGTTCATATCCTGAACCTCGTCTACCAGAAGATATCGAAATTTTCTCTGCCATGCTTCCAAAATATCCTTCCGCTGCTGGAAAAGCTCCCAGCACATCACCAGCATATCTTCAAAATCCACCAGCCGAAGCTGCCGGCACCGTTTTCCATAGGCCGTATAAATGCTTCGGAAGGCTTCTACCGGATAGGAGGAAGAATAATAATGGGCAATTTCCATGCGCATCGCCTTCACCTGGCCAATTTCCCGGGCCAGCTCCTCCAAGGCCTCCCCTTCCTGTACAAGCTCCGGCGCATACTGTTCTGTCAGCTCCCGAAGCATCCGGTATTTCGCATCTTCTCCCAGGATATTGCCTGCCGTAAGGCCGTATGCATGGCGCAAAATCCCATAATATACACCATGAAAGGTCCCAAAGGTCACCTGAGTTGATGCGCTTCCCATGACACGCAAAAAACGCTCCTTCATTTCCCTGGAAGCCGCTTTGGAAAAAGTGACTACCAAAATAGAAGAAGCAGGGACCTTATGTACCTGGATCAGATATGCAATTCGTCTGGCAATGGTTGAGGTCTTCCCGGAACCGGGACCTGCCAGAGCCAGCATAGGCCCTGACAGGTGAGCGACCGCTCTTTCTTGAGATGGATTTTTCTGCATCATCCTTTTAATTTTAAGACAGCGTCACTGATACGCTTCAAAGACTCTTCTTTACCCAGAATCTCCAGGATCTCGGTAGCTCCGGCAGGCGTCATCTGTTTACCGGATAAGGCAGTGCGGATCGGCCACATCACATAGCCGGTCTTATATCCTTTTTCCTTGGCCCAGCTGTTCAAAGCCCCAAACAGCGCATCATTGCTGTAATCCTCCAAAGCTTCCAGCACAGGCGTCACCTCCTGGAGGACGGCCAGGGAGCTCTCCTGCGTTGTCTTCATTTTCTTATGGGCATACATGCTGCTGTCATATTCCGGCACTTCTTCAAAGAACCCAATCATCTCCGGAATCTCCGGGAATACTTCAATACGGGTCTGTACCATACCGGCAATTTTCTTAAAGTCATAATCCTTTTTCAGCACTTCCTTCATATAGGGAAGAGCCATTTCATAAAAAGCCTCCGGGTCCATGGCTTTGATATATTCCCCGTTCATCCATTTCAGCTTCACCATATCAAATACAGCCGGTGATTTGCTGATATGATGGTAGTCAAAAGCCTCCACCAACTCGGCCAGAGAATAGATCTCCCGGTTCTCCTGCGGGCTCCAGCCTAAAAGGGCCACAAAATTCACCACAGCTTCGGTCAAAAACCCTTGCTCGATGAGATCCTCATAGGAAGAATGGCCGGAACGCTTGGACAGCTTCTGGTGTTCTTCATTGGTGATCAACGGACAGTGGACATAAGTCGGCACGTCCCATCCAAAGGCTTCGTAAATACGGTTGTATTTTGGGGCGGAAGAAAGATATTCATTGCCGCGCACCACATGGGTGATGCCCATCAAATGGTCATCCACCACGTTGGCGAAGTTGTACGTGGGGTATCCGTCGGATTTGATCAGGATCAAATCCTCCATCTCCTCATTGTTGACGGTAATATTTCCATAAATCTCGTCCTCGAAGGTAGTCGTACCCTCCGTCGGCATATTAAAACGGATCACGTGAGGTTCTCCCGCCGCCAGACGGGCTTCTACCTCTTCCTTGGAAAGGTGCAGGCAGCGTTTGTCATAGATGGAAATCTCCTTGCCTGCCACTGTGCGTTTCATGGATTCCAGCGTCTCTTTGTCACAGAAGCAGTAATACGCATCTCCCTGCTCCACCAGCTGCTTGGCATATTTTAAATACAGACCGGAAGCATTGCGCTCGCTCTGCACATAGGGGCCAACGCCTCCATCCTTATCCGGACCCTCGTCATGAATAAGGCCTGTCTTCTCCAGCGTACGGTAGATGATTTCCAAGGCGCCTTCCATAAAACGCTCCTGGTCCGTATCCTCGATACGCAGAATAAAATCTCCTCCCTCATGCTTGGCAATCAGGTAAGCATATAAAGCGGTGCGCAAGTTGCCCACATGCATCCTTCCTGTCGGACTGGGGGCAAATCTGGTTCTTATTTTTGTCATTTTCATCTTCTCCTGGTTCTTTACTGATTTCAGAGTCCCTCGGGCTCGCTAAGTGCTCTCATGATACCATGGTCACTAACCTCGCCTCCGGCTCGCTAAGTGTCCAGGCATATGTCCCACTAAGCTTGCTCTTCGCCTACGGCTCGGGCTCGCTAAGTGCTCTCATTATACCCCAAGCTCCTCCAAAATGTCCATAGCATTTCCATAAAGAGTGATATCCGCCATATGGTCCCGAAAATGCGTTTCTTCATTGATAAGGATAACCTTGGTGCCTTCGAAATAGCGTAGGAATACCTGGGGAAGGTAATCGTTGAGATGACAGCCCACGATCAGCAGGATATCCGCCTTGGATACCTCATCGGAAGCCTTTGTCACCAACGCATTATCCACCATCTCTCCCACCAGCTGCACCTGGGGACGGATGGTCGTGCCACATTTGGTACAATGGGGCACCCCTTTGGACTCTTTGATAAAATCAATGGAGTATTTTTCCTTGCAATGCGGACATTGGTTCCTGTATACACTGCCATGGAGCTCTAACACATTTTTGCAGCCGGCCCTCCTGGCCAGCGAGAAGATATCCCTGGTAATGGTACATTTCAAAATGCCTTCCTTCTCCCATCGGGCTAAAGTTTTGAGGCCTTCCGGTATCTCTCCCAGATCCGAAAGCATTTCATTTTTATAGAACTCATAGAACTTTTCTACCCTGGTGTTGTAGAAGCTGGCACAGAGAATCTCCTCCGGAGAAAGTCCGTATTTTTCCTCCACATCAAATGCGTCCTGGGAGTGGTAGAAATTCCTGCATCCGCTCAGCTTGCTCAAACTCCGCCCTTTTAAGCAGACGAGGTATTTACTCTTATGTATGATATCCTTCACATGGGCAATCTTGTCCGCTTGTTCCCTGTCTGTTACCTTCATCATAACAAATTCCTCCCTTTCAAGCAGAAAGATGCTAGTCGCCCGCCCGCATCCTAGCATCTTCTCTTCCGCTGATATTATATTTATTATATCTCATTTGTATCTTTTCGTAAAGCCTACATCCGCCGAAAACGCAGGTATCTTTCTGTGGCTATTTCTTCCCCGGTCTTTTCTGCCTGCCTGCGCAAAAAGGCCTTCATCTGGATTTTCATGCACTCTGCAATGCCCACCAGATTGTCCTCACTCGCTAAATGCTCTTCTTCGATCACACGGTCAATAATCCCCATCTCCTTCAGGTCAGCTGCCGTCACCTTCATGATCTTTGCAGCCTCCGGGGCTTTCTTGCTCTCCTTCCACAAAATAGAAGCAAAGCCCTCCGGTGACAGGATGGAATAGGTAGCATTTTCCATCATCCATACTTCATTTCCCACAGCCAGGGCCAATGCCCCGCCGCTGCCGCCTTCCCCGATGACGATGGACAGCACAGGAACCTTAAGCTTAGACATTTCCATCAGGTTCCTGGCAATGGCTTCCCCCTGGCCGCGCTCTTCCGCTTCCAAACCGCAAAAAGCTCCCGGCGTGTCAATAAAGGTGATGATGGGCCGTCCGAATTTCTCCGCCTGCTTCATCAGACGCAGCGCCTTCCGGTACCCTTCGGGGGATGGCATTCCAAAATTCCTCGTGATATTTTCCTTGGTGTTTTTTCCCTTCTGGATCCCGATCACGGTCACTGGTGCACCGTCCAGATAGGCGATCCCGCCAACCACTGCACCATCATCCCGGAATGCGCGGTCTCCGTGAAGCTCCATAAAATCATCAAAGATTTCATAGATATATTCCAAACTGGTGGGCCGGGACGCGCTTCTGGCTGTCTGCACCCGTTCCCACGCCGTCATGTCCGCAGATTTCTTTCCTTTTTGCTTCTTGGTGAAATCCTGCCTGCTGACCAGATTTTCCTGTGAAAACTCCCTGCAGGCAGCCTCCAAACTATGAAACTTCACCAGCCAGGCCAGCAGCTTTCTCTGCTGGTCCCTGGGCACGATGCCATCAATGATCCCATGCTCCACCAAAAACTCCGCTCTCTGAAACCCTTCCGGCAGCTTCTGTCCGATGGTCTGAGCAATGACCCTGGGCCCGGCGAAGCCAATCAAAGCGCCCGGCTCTGCCAGTATGAGATCCCCTAACATGGCAAAGCTGGCGGTAACCCCTCCTGTGGTGGGATCTGTAAGCACAGGAAGATAGAGAAGCCCTGCCTCGGAATGCTTGGCGATGGCAGCAGAGGTCTTGGCCATCTGCATCAGGGACACCATCCCCTCCTGCATCCTGGCACCTCCTGAGCAGCAAAATAAGATCACCGGCATCCGCCGTTTGGTCGCCGTCTCGATGGCCCGGGTGATTTTTTCCCCCACCACATAGCCCATGCTGCCCATGAGAAACCTGGCATCACATACGCCCAGCACCACCAAAGTGCCATCAATGGCAGCCTCGCCGATCTTCACCGCCTCATGAAGATGGGTCTTCTCCCGGAGCATGGCGATCTTCTGGGGATACCCCGGATAATCCAGAGGATTAGAGCTTTCCAGATCCTCATACCATTCTTTGAAAGAGCCTTCATCGGCAATCATACGAATACGCGTTTTCGCCTTGATGCGGAAATACCCCTGGCACTTCGGACAAACATAAAAATTTTTGATCACGTCCTCTTTATAGAGCATTGCTCCGCATTTGGGACATTTTACCCACAGCCCTTCCGGCACGTTCACCGTCTGCTGGACATTTTCTTTCACATTGGGTTTCTTAAAAAATTTCTTCAATTCCGGCATTGTCGATTCCTCCGTCTGTTATTCCCCATAGTGCTCTGGAATAAAATGGGTGGTGATGTTTCCATCCTGGAAATCCTTCTGGTTTAAAATGTCATACTGAAAATCAATGTTTGTCTTCACGCCCTCGATGACGACCTCGCCCAATGTGCTGATCATCTTGCGGATGGCACTCATCCGGTCACGGTCATGGACAATGACCTTCACCATCATGGAATCATAATTGGGCGGAATGGCATAGCCATTAAAAATAGCGGTATCCATCCGCACACCGTTTCCTCCCGGCAGATGCAGATTCTGCACGGTGCCCGGGCAGGGCAGAAATCCTCTCTTTGGATCCTCCGCATTGATCCTGCATTCAATGGCATGTCCCCGCAGACAGATCTCATCCTGGGTAAAGCTAAGAGGCTCTCCCGCCGCCACTTTGATCTGTTCCTTGATCAGATCCACACCGGAGACAAACTCCGTCACCGGATGCTCCACCTGGATCCTGGTATTCATCTCCATAAAATAAAATTCGCCCGATGCATCCAGCAGAAATTCAATCGTACCTGCATTTTCGTAGCCTACCGCTTTCGCGGCGCGCACAGCCGTCTCTCCCATTTTCCTGCGCAGCTTTTCAGAAAGAGCACCGCACGGAGATTCCTCAATCAGCTTCTGATGACGTCTCTGGATCGAGCAGTCTCTTTCTCCCAAATGCACCACATGGCCGAATTTGTCCGCGATGATCTGCATCTCCACATGGCGGGGCCTCTGTACATACCGCTCCAGATACATGGTGTCGTCCCCGAAAGAATGAATAGATTCTCTCTGAGCCATACGGAAATTTTCCTCAAAATCCTCCATGCTCTCCGCGATGCGCATTCCCTTGCCGCCTCCGCCGGAGGACGCCTTGATCATGATGGGAAAACCAATCTTTTTCGCCGCCCGCTTTGCCTCATCCACGGTAAACACCGGTTCCTTCGTTCCCGGAACCACCGGCACCTTTGCCTTCATCATCGTTTTTCTGGCTTCCGCTTTATTTCCCATTTTCTGAATAATCTCCGCAGAAGGCCCGATGAAAGCCACGTGACACTTCTGGCACATTTCCACAAACCGGCTGTTCTCGGATAAAAAGCCAAACCCAGGATGGATGGCCTGTGCCCCGGTAGCCACAGTAGCGCTTAAAATCCGCTCCATATTCAGATAGCTGTCCTTGGACGGCGCCGGGCCGATGCAGATGGCCTCGTCCGCCAGCTGGGTATGCAGCGCATCTTTATCCGCCTCAGAATATACCGCCACCGTCTCGATGCCCATTTCCCGGCAGGCCCGGATGATGCGCACTGCGATCTCCCCCCGGTTGGCGATCAATATTTTATCAAACATTCTGTCACATCCCTTTCATTTATCCGATGGCAAAAGTCAGTTCCGCAATCACCGCCGTCTTTCCCTCCTGGTTGACTGCCCTTGCGCTTCCCACACCCATAGGACCTTTCTGGCGGATGATCTCCACCTCCAGGGTCAGCACATCACCGGGAACCACTTTATTTTTAAACTTAGCGGAATTGATGGCCCCAAAATAGGCAATCTTTCCTTTATTTTCCGGCTGGCTCAGCATAGCCACAGCGCCTACCTGGGCCAGAGCCTCCACGATCAAAACACCCGGCATCACCGGCTCCCCCGGAAAATGCCCTGCGAAAAACGGCTCATTGTAGGAGACACATTTACGTCCCACAGCCCGGAACCCCGGTTCCAGCTCCTCAATGGTATCAATGAGCAAAAATGGCTGCCTGTGCGGAATGATTTCCATGATCTCTTTGGTTGATAGCTTCATCGTTTCTGCCTCCTTTATGCAATGACAAACAATGGCTGGCCGTATTCCACCACCTGCTCATTGTCCACTAAAATCTTCACTACAGTTCCTGTGAACTCAGATTCAATCTCGTTCATCAGCTTCATCGCTTCCACGATTCCCAGGACCTGTCCCTTTTCCACACGGTCTCCCTCTTTAACAAAAGGAGGCATATCCGGGGATGCACTGCTGTAAAAAGTACCCACCAGCGGAGCTTTTACCACATTGCCGGCTGTTTCCTCTAAGTGCTCTGTCTCCAGTATTTCTTCCTGGACTGCCGCGCTTTCTTTGGCTTCCTTTAAAGGCTCCCCTGCGGTTTCCGTCAAAACGACCGCCGGCATTTTCCCCGTATGTTTATCCGTCTTCATTGAGATATCCAAATCTCCCTGTTTCAAAGAAAATTGTGTCAGATGGGAATCGCTGACTTCCCGGATCAAGGTAAGAATCTGATCAAATTCCATAGTATCCTCCTTCTTACTGCTGTATCTCCCATTCGGGCATCTAATAGGACAGCACTTGCTGCGACTACCCTATCGGCTTACTTATATTTCTTCACTAAGATCGTGGCATTGTGGCCGCCGAATCCTAAAGAATTGCTCAAAGCATATTCCACATCCATCTGTACCGGACCATTAGTCACATAATCCAGATCACATTCCTCATCGGGCACCTGATATCCTACGGTTTCATGGATGAAGCTCTCCTGGATTGTTTTGACGCAGGTGATGAATTCCACAGCGCCTGCAGCTCCCAATAAATGGCCGATCATGGATTTGGTGGAATTGATTTTCATTTCCCTGGCGTGCTCTCCAAACACCTTGTGAATGGCACGTGTTTCAAACAGGTCATTATGATGGGTGCTGGTTCCATGGGCATTGATGTAGAACAAGTCCTCGGGACGGATTCCTGCCTCTTCCAGCGCTTCTTCCATCGCCTTTGCCGCTCCGGAACCATCTTCGATGGGAGATGTGATATGGTAGGCATCCGCAGTGGCGCCGTAGCCTGCCACCTCGGCCAGGATCTTCGCCCCCCGCTTCTTCGCATGCTCCAGCTCCTCCAACACGACAATGCCAGCGCCTTCTCCCATGACAAAGCCATCCCTTTCTTTATCAAAGGGAATGGAGCAGCGCTTGGGATCTGTGGAAGTGGACAATGCGGTCAAGGCTGCAAAACCGCCGAAACCGATGGGGGAAATGGCCGCCTCCGTACCTCCTGCCACCATCACATCCGCGTCTCCGCACTGGATGGACCGGTATGCCTCACCAATACTGTTAGTTCCTGTGGCACAGGCAGTCACCACATTGATATTTTTTCCCCGCAGTCCAAATTGGATAGATACATTTCCCGCAGCCATATTGGAGATCATCATCGGCACCATCAAAGGTCCCAGACGATTTGGCCCTTTCTCCAGCAGACGGGAATATTCCTTTTCAATGACCTGCAGGCTTCCGATACCGGAACCCACAGAGCAGCCCACACAGAAAGGGTCCTCCTGTTCCATTTGAAGCCCTGCCTGTTCCATGGCTTCCTTTGTGGCCGCTACCGCATACTGGCAGAATAAATCCATCCGTCTGGCGGATTTGGGATCCATGTAATCCTTAGCATGGAAATCCTTAACCTCGGCCGCCATATGCGCTCTATATTCAGAAGTGTCAAAATAAGTCACTTCCCCGAATCCCGTCCTGCCTTCCTTCACAGAAGCCCAGAACTCATCCACATTCAAACCGATGGGAGTGATAGCTCCCATGCCGGTCACAACAACTCTTCTCATGATCGTCCTCCTTGGAAAAATGCTCTTATATATTCATGCCGCCGTCCACGCTGATCACCTGGCCGGTGATATAGCAGCCCTTGTCAGATGCCAAAAAAGCCACCATTTCCGCGATATCAGACGGTTTTCCGAAGCGCCCCATAGGAATCTGACCGCAGGCAGCCTCTTTTACCGCATCAGAAAGTACCTGGGTCATCTCCGTCTCCACAAATCCCGGAGCCACCGCATTCACAGTGATCCCGCGGCTGGCCAATTCTCTTGCCATAGTTTTCGTCAGACCGATAACCCCCGCCTTAGAAGCTGCGTAGTTAGCCTGCCCGGCATTTCCCAAAATGCCAGAGACGGAAGAAATATTGATGATCCTGCCGCTGCGTTTTTTAAGCATATGACGGGACAGATGACGGATGGTATTGAAGGTGCCCTTCAAATTGATGTTGAGGACTGCATCAAAATCCTCTTCCTTCATTTTCATGATCAAATTATCTCTGGTGATCCCTGCATTGTTCACCAAAATATCCACCCTTCCGAATTCCTGGATGATGGCCTTGACCATCTCTTCACAGGCGGCAAAATCGCTCACATCGCACTGGTACAGATATGCCCGGCCGCCCTCACCTTCGATCTGCGCCTTCACTTCCTCTGCCCGTTCCTTAGAACCATTATAATTGATCAATACAACCGCACCCTCTCTGGCCAGCGTACAGGCGATCTCCCGGCCGATTCCCCGGCTGGCGCCTGTGACCAGAGCGATTTTATCTTCCAAAGTTTTCATCCTTATCCTCCTTATGCCAATGCTTCCAACAGCTTTTCCATGTCTTCCGGTTTTTCAATATGAAATCCTTTTCTGCTCCTGTCAATCTTTCGCAGAAATCCGGTGAGCGTATGTCCGGGTCCGATCTCCACAAAGGTATCGATCCCGTCTGCAATCATCGCCTCCACACACTGCTGCCACCGTACAGAAGAAGATACCTGCTTCACCAAAAGCTCTTTGACCTGATCCGGAGCCGTCACATAGCACCCGGTCACATTAGTCACATACGGCGTCTCAAAGGAATGAATCTCCACAGTTTCCAGAGCTCCTCTCAGCTTCTCTCCCGCTCCACAGAGCATAGGAGAATGGAAAGGCCCGCTCACCTTTAAAGGCAGCACTCTTTTGGCTCCGGCTTCCTTTAGTTTGTCAGATGCTGCCGCCACTGCGCGCTCCTCCCCGGTGATGACGATCTGTCCAGGACAGTTGTAATTTGCGATGGAAACCTGTCCCTTTGTCTTTTCACAGATTTCTTCAATAAGATCTGCAGAAAGGCCCAGAATGGCATTCATCGCTCCGCCTGCAGGAACGGCCTCCTGCATATAGATCCCGCGTTTTCTCACCAAAGCAAAAGCATCCTCCATAGACAGGGCTTTGCAGGCTACCAGAGCACCATATTCACCCAAGCTTAACCCTGCAGACACCTGCGGCTTCACACCGTGCTGTTCCAACACCTTCAGCATTGCCACCGATACTGCGAGCATGGCAATCTGCGTGTATTCTGTCACATGGATCTGATCATTTTCCTCAAAACAAAGTTTAGGCAGATCCAGCCCTGCCGCATCAGAAGCACATTCCATCACCTGGCGACAGACAGGGAACGCATCATAAAATTCTTTCCCCATTCCTATGTATTGGGCACCCTGGCCCGGAAACGTAAAAGCTATCCTGCTCATATTTTTTCTCCTGTAATCTCACCTGTTGACCATTGTCGGATTTTATTAGATTATCAAATACTTTGTAAATCAAAGTATTTTTTTAAAAAAATCTCCATAAGACAACAGAACCATCCTTCCGCTGTCTTATGGAGAAAAGGCCGGCAATTACGCCTCAACCCCTTTTGTTTTCAAATATTCAATCACGGATCCCACGGTTGTCAGGTCCGCCAGCTCCTCTGCCGGAATTTCTACAGAATATTCATCTTCCAGAGCCATCACCAGTTCAAACAGATCCAGGGAATCTGCTCCCAAATCATCCTTGAAGGAAGTCTCCTCTGTGATCGTATCTCCATCACAGTTCAATTGCTCCGCAATGATTTCTCTCATTTTTTCTAACATGGTTCATTCTCCTTTTTTATTTATTCCTTTTTATATATTCCTTTTCCACAAAGTTCTGTACTATTCCCGCACACACGGATTATTTTGACATTCAAAGTATATATACTATACTGTTGTTTGTCAAGCATAATTTACCAAATGTGCACCTATTCTTCCTGAAACCGTATCTGCCTGGCTACACTCAAGGCCAGGCCCATCTCCGACATCAGAAAAAGGATCGAGGTACCTCCATAACTGACGAAAGGAAGGGTAATACCCGTAGTAGGGATCAGGTTGATCACCACGCAGATATTTAGAATAACCTGCAATGCAATATGTATGAAAATACCGCTGACCATCAAGGACCCGATGAGGTCCGGCGCATTCTGGGCAATGAAAAACAGGCGGTATAAAAGGTAGGCAAATAATATCAATATGATGGCTCCGCCAAAAATCCCCAGCTCCTCACAGATGATGGAAAATATCATATCATTCTGGGCCTCTGGCACAGCTCCCAGCTTCTGGGCACTGTTGCCAAGCCCCTTGCCGAAGAACCCACCCGACCCGATGGCATATAAAGCCTGCATGATCTGGTAAGCAGAGGTATCCGAAAAATCCTCGGGATGCAGCCATACCAAAATACGGCGGATACGGAAGCTGGAGCTGTTCTGTGTGGTGGCCGCCAAGGCGCCGATACCTACTGCCACCACCGCTGCCAATACCCCTGCCGCCGCCAAAAACGGCGCCGTCTTTGGATGGGCGATGAAAATCAGCCCTGCCGTGATACCGCAGATAATCAAACCCGTACTTAGGTTCTCCGTGGCCCAATAGGCCAAAAAACCTTGAAAGAATCCGGCAGCTCCCAAAACGGCCAGCCCCTTCCAGGTACGGATATTTTTCCCCATCTGGATAATCATATAGGAGAGACAGACAATCACCGCAATCTTGGCAATTTCAGAAGGCTGGAACTGCAAAGGTCCGATTTTCAGCCATCGCTTGGCTCCGTTTACCTCCACGCCCAATGGCGTCTTAACCATCAGCATGCTGCCTGCCGCCGCCACGTACAAAAGAGTGGTAAAATGCTTTAATATATGGTAATCCAATTTAGAAATGATAATGGCGCACAATACGCTGACGGCGCTGATGATGGCCTGCTTTCGGAAATAATACATATCATCCCCAAATTTGATCTCAGATGTATAGGCGCTGGTACTATACAGCATCATAAGCCCAAAACAGGTGAGAAGGATAATGACCGCCACCAGGCTGTAATCGTAAAAGTCCGTTTTTCTCTTTTGTCTCTTACTGCGGTTCGTAGCCATGAAACTCTCCCTTCGATATTTCTCCTTAAGTGCTCTCATTATACCGTGGTCACTAACCTCACCTCTGGTTCACTAAGTGTCCAGGCATATGTCCCACTAAATTCGTACTTCGCCTCCGGCTCGCACTCATTAAGTGCTCTCATTATACCGTGGTCACTAACCTCACCTCTGGTTCGCTAAGTGTCCAGGCATATGTCCCACTAAATTCGTACTTCGCCTCCGGCTCGCACTCATTAAGTGCTCTCATTATATCATAATGTTCTTAAAATCAAAGCACATATTTTAATAATTCCCAAAAGTCTATGGATTCCACCCATTCGCCGCTGATGACCTGACGGGCCGCAGCCGGAGTGTCCGTGATCACATTGTCCACCTGACAGCGCTGCATCCTCTCCATCAGCCACTGGGTATTGATGGTCCACGCATGAACCATTTTGCCTTCTTTATGGGCTTTTTCCACAAATAAGGAATTCAGATAACTGTATTTAACGCTCAGGCAATCCGCATCCTCTAAGTCCTCCATATCCCCGTAGGCAACAGACATCACATAGCTGGTGGTGATATCCGGATTCATTTCCTTAATCTCCTGCAAAAACCCGTAATGCATGGAACAGATGATGACTCTGCCCTCCAGATTGTAATCCTCCACCACCTTTACCACTTTTTCTACGATGTCGGCATTATGGCCGTTATATTTGATTTCAATGATCAAATTTAAGCTGTCTCCGCAAAAGCGCACGGCCTCCCGCAGGGTAGGCACCTTTTCCCCCGCAAATTTTTTGCTGAAGGAAGAACCGGCATCCAGTTTCATAACTTCTGAATAATTGGCGCTCCATATATTTTTCTTTTTTCCGGTGGTACGTTTCAGATTGTTATCATGCAGCAAAACCAAAACTCCATCCTTCGTCTCCTGCACATCAATCTCTGCATAATCTGCCATTTGCTCCTTCGCATAGGCCAGCGCGCTCAGCGTGTTTTCTGGAGCGTATTTGGCTCCGCCTCTATGAGCGGTGATTTGCATTCCCACCAAAATATCATCTGAAATCTGACGGGAGTTTTCTGCCAAATAGACCACATAGCCCATCTCCGCCAAAAAAACCAGAAGCATCACCACTGCGATGATCCTGCGCCGGCCCAAACGCCGCAGCATGGGCAGGCGGATCTCCCGCTGGGCAAGCTCCAGTTTTCCAGCCAGCATACGTTTTCTGCGCAGCCGGTACACCGCGAAGAAAAAGGCCACGCCCAGAACCGTATTCAAGGCCCCAGCGGCTAAACCGATGCCCATATCCACCCAGTTACTGTAAACTAATAGGGAAGAGACGATGCCTCCTTTGGTTTCTGAGCGCATGGCAAAGCCTACCGCCGCCGACATAGCCAGCACATAAAAAAGCAAGGAAATCACCAATACCCCGAGCTGTACAAATATGCCTCCCAGAAAATTCCTGGTACGGTCTCTTTTTTGCAGCGCGACTCCCAAACGGATGCTGACCAGCGCATTTTTTTCTTCTAACAAAAGGTATGGCAGAGAAAAAGCGATATGATAAGACAGATAGAGCAGAAGAATTCCGGCAGCCCCCAACGCAACTCCGTGAGGAATCCATTGATAAATAACTCTGGCCGCATATTGAAGAATCTTCACATAAGAAACTTCCCATGCCAGAAACTGAAGCTCCAAAAAAGGCAGTGCCGCCGCCATGCAGAGAATCCATGCCACAGGTTTCCTCCGCATCAAATGGAAGGTCTGCCGGATGCCCACAAAAAACATATCATTGATATAGATTCTCCGGTTCTCACTGCTGTATTGGAAACAGACCATAAGAGAAGCGATTTCCACCGTAATGATGAACAACAAAAACAACGCCACCAAGGCCAATAACACCAATGTGAACGGTTGTTTTAAAAAAGAAATAAAATTCTCTGCAGTCAGATTGCTGTATCCACTGACCTGCAGAGAAAGTTTCACTGCCTGACGCACCACCTGTAAAGTCAACATATATGTAGCCGCCCGGTATGCAATTTCAAAAATCAAAAGGGTCAGCCAGTTTTTCCTCAAAACGTATGAAAAATGCCGAAAAAGATCTCTCATGTCCAAAATCTCCTGCCAAATACTGTACCTTTTTACGATACTTCCTGTATTATAACACAGATTGTGTAAAATACAAGCATACGCATGATTACAGTCCTGTGTTGTATTACAATGCTCTCCATTTAAAAACGCCGGCCGCTTGCCGCGCCTTCACAGGTATGTTATAATAAGGAAAATTTTCCCGGTCAGGACACCCAAGACCGGCAGATCGGCCAAAGGAAATCCAAATGCATATTATATTTATCATCTGTATGAGCCTGACCACCGGAATCCTCCTGGGTTTTCTGGGCGGCGGCATCAAAACTCTATTTCGGCGGAAACCATACCCGCTTAAAAAAATTGAATCTACGCAAAAACTTATCAAGTGTGTGGCAGGCATCATAAAATATCTCACCTTCATGTGCCTGATCCTAGGCCTTATCTGGTGTGTCTATTTTTTGATACTGGGGATTACAACCCCTGGACAAGCGGACTATGCCAACAATATGGCCGAACTTATCGTTGCCGTTTTGACGATTGTTTCTATCCTGTTCGCTTTCATTGAATTCTTAAGGCAAAAGGACGAAAAAACAGCCAAAACGAGCGATACCCCTTGAGGTACCGCTCGTTTTTTATTTCTTAGGAAATCGCGTCCTATGAAATTTAAAAGCACTCCGTGCAGGTTTCTTTCTTACTTTTATACATTGCATACAGCCTTGTTTCCATCTGGATGTTATTCTTCATCCGGTGTTTGGATCGGATCGGTGGAAATAATAAATTTCACACTGCCTGGCATGGAAGCTGGTCTGCCTCCATAGGATTCATATTTCGCATCCTCTGCCCCAATGGCCTTCCATTGTCCTAAGGCATCTTCTAATTTCTCATCTAAGGTATCGCCTATCTTTTGGATTCCTTCTTTATGAAATTTACTCGTTCCATTCTTTAACTCCAAAGCTCCGGAGGCCAAGTCTGAAATTCCGGAGGCCAGCTGGATGCTGCCGTTTTTCAAAGTTCCGGCACCATCGGTCAGCTGTCCTGCTCCGCTTATCAAAGATGCTGCTCCTTGCCTAAGCGTGCTGCTGTTGGCAGAAAGTGTGTCCGCTCCGGAAGTCAGCTGACTGCCTGCGCTCTCCAATTGACTAACTCCGTCGGTCAGTTGTCCGCTGGATTTTTCCAAAGTATCCGCCCCTTCTGTCAACTGACTTCCGGAAGCCGTTAGCTGTTTGCCGCCATCCAGCAATGTCTGGTTCTGACTCGTCAGCTGATCCACACCATCCTTTAAGCTGCCCACACCAGCAGTCAATGCCTGCGCTCCCTGGGCCAGCGCTTCCCCGCCTTGAGCCAGCGTATCCATGCCTTCCTGAAGCTCCCCCAGCTGACTCATGCCAGAAGCCAGGGACTCCGCTCCCTGAGACAAGGCTTGAGCACCTTGGGCCAGATCGCCTGCCAGACTCCCCATCTGGACCAGTCCGCCTGCACTTTCCTGGATCTGTCCCAGGCCATCACCTGCGCCCTGAAGATTTCCCAGCGCGCTCAAAATTGCATTTCTTGTATTTTCATCCAGACTTTCCATATCAATTCCGGAAAGCGCTCCTGCTGCCGCGCTCACCTGGGAGCCCACGCCTGTGAGTGTTGACTGCATTCCGGATACCATATCCCCTGCCCCGGTAAGCTGCCCGGAAAGCTCCTGCATCTGAGAGGAAACCGTACCCATCTGCCCAGCCACTGCCTCCCCGCCAGCAGCCGCCTGGTCAATGGCTACTTTCGCTGTCTGAAGCCCGCTGCTTAACGAAGCGGTCTGATCCGGCAATGCTGCAGTCTGATCCGCCAATGTATGGATACCGCCGGAAAGCTGCTCCACACCGGCCACATACTGGCTGGTTCCATTTACATACGTATCCGTTCCTTCCACATAAGCCTTAACGCCCTGGGCCAATGTCTTGCCGCCCTCCGTATATGCCTTGATGCCTTCTGTGAGAGTCCCTGCTCCTTCCACATAGGAGTGAACACCGGCCGCAAGCGTATCTGCCCCGCCAGTATATTCCTCTATACCGTCGCTCAAAGTACTGCTTCCGCTGCCCAGACTGCTGATTCCCTGGGAAAGTGTCTGGATGCCCGCTGCAAATTCACCGTATTTGCTGTTTAAGGTTTTGGCTCCGTCTGACACCTTCGCAGCTCCATCCACCAGTTTTTTCGAATTATCCTCCAATTCCTTTAAGGAATCCTGCAGACCGTCCACCGCACTTTGCGGATCTAGCTCCAAATCCTGGAACATATCGTTCAACGCCATGGTAAACGTATTATCCAGGGAAAAATCCGTCACGTCTGCAGAAATAGTGAACTCCTCCGGAATCTCTACATCCTTCCATAAGTCTTCATCCTTGCTATCCTTTTTCGCATCATCCTCAGTATTTGAAATCTGTAAGCTTTCTTTCATTCCCGGAAGAGCAAAACCCACTATGATATTCCGGCTGGCATCGGATATGATCTTTCCATGATCCACTTCGATATTGGTAAATTGATCCACCGGTAAAATAATTCCCGTGGCCATCACAAACGGAGAATATACTTCCTTTTCTTTTCCGTTTTCCTTCACTTTTTTCTTCTGATTATTTTTATAGGTCACTTTTATCTGTACTCTTCCGCTCTTACCGGCTATCTCCTGGGGAGACATCTCTTTCCCATTTAAATAGTAGGTGAATTTCACAGAAACCGGCAGCTCTTTGGAAGAAGTTCCTTCATAATAAATATCTGCATTCTTAGCATCCCAAGAGATTTCCTTTCCCTTTTGGGTAAAGGTCTCATCACCTTTTACATTTTTAATGCCCTTTAGCTCTGTCGTGTCCTGAATAGGTGCGCTGATCCCCGCATTTTTCAGCCATTCGGATACGGTAATTTCCTTAGCCGTCCCTGTGGGATCTGCATTTACGTAAACTGTCTCTTCTTTTGAAATTTCATTACTGTTTTCCTCCGGCGCCGCCGCCAGCACATTGACTGCAGTCACTGTAACTGCCATACCTGCTGCCAGCCCTGCCGCCGCTTTTTTTTGCCATTTCCGTTTCATAAATATCCGCTCCTTTTCCAAATATAAGAAAAATCCTGCACCAAGTGTTTTTTTATTGACGGGAAACCTTGAAGAATTTCCCTGCCAAATAAGAAAATCATTGCCCGCCTGTCTTCTTAGGCAAAAAACCGATGGAAGTCCGGCAGATAACAGGGTCAAATATCATAAACATTGCCGGAAGCACCAGCAGCACAACCAAGGTACTGATGACCGCGCCCCGGGATAATAAAGTACAAATAGAACCAATCATATCCACCTGGGAATAGAGGCTGACCCCGAAGGTGGCGGCAAAAAAACTGCAGCCACTGATGATGATGGATTTCATAGAAGTTTTATGTGCAATAGCGATGGCCTCTTTCTTCGTCTTCCCACGCTGCCGCTCCTTCTGGTAACGGCTGGTCATCAAAATTGCATAATCCACAGTTGCTCCCAGCTGTATCGTACCGATGACGATGCTGGCCACAAAGGGCAGTGTAGTCCCTTGATAATAAGGAAATGCCATATTTACGCAAATGGCAAATTCGATCACAGCCACCAAAATCACTGGAAGGCTGAAGGACTTGAAGACAATCATGATGATGACAAAAATGGCAATAATGGAAATAATATTTACATTTCGAAAATCCACATCTGTCACATCCGCCAGATCCTTTGTCAGCGGAGCCTCTCCGATCACCATGGAATCTGGACTGTAGGATTTTACAATTTGCTGAATCTGCTCCAGCTGTGTGTTCACCTCATCCGTCGCCGCCCGATATTTAGAGCAGATAAACTGTAGCTCGTAATTGTCGCTTTTGAGCATTTTCCGCACATCTTTCGGCACCATCGTATCCGGAAAAGCCGGACCTACCAGGGAATCCATGCCCAGGGTCCATTCCACACCCTTCACCTGTTTCAATTCTTCCAAAAGACCTGCCTTTTCCTTTTTATCCAGCCCGTTTTTCAGCAGCACCATATGCACGGTATTCATTTCGAAATCATCTTCCAGCTTGGCATTAGCCACATTGCTTGGAAGAGTATCCGGAAGGGATTTATCAATATTGTAATAAACCTGTGTGTGGTTATTTCCGTAAATGGCAGGGAACAGCAATACCAGGAAAATCAGAAGCCACAGCTTATAATGCCGGAAAATAAAACCGGAAATTTTATCCAGGTTTGGCACAAACGCTTTATGCTTCGTCTTTTCAATGGCACCGTCAAAGCACAGAATCATGGATGGCAGTAAAGTAACACAACAGATCACACCAATGATGACTCCCTTTGACATGACGATTCCGATATCCCGGCCCAGCGTAAAGGTCATAAAGCAAAGTGCGATAAAGCCGGCCACTGTTGTCACAGAGCTCCCCACCACCGATTTGAACGTGTTGGAAATCGCATGGGCCATGGCCCGCTCCTTTTCCCCCGGGAACCGTTTTTTATTGTCCTCATAACTGTTCAGCAGAAAAATGGAATAGTCCATGGTCACGCCTAACTGCAGCACTGCTGTCAATGCTTTCGTAATATAAGAAATCTGTCCCAAGAACACATTGCTTCCCAGATTGTATAAAATTGCCACGCCGATGCTGACCAAAAACAAAACCGGCACCACCAGGGAATCCATAGCAATCCCCAACACCACCAAGGAAAGTGCTGCCGCGATCACCACATAGATCGGCATCTCTTTTAATGAAATGTTTTTAATGTCGGTGACCACGCCGGTCATGCCGCTGATAAAGCATTTTTCAGACACAAGCTTCCGCATCTGACTCACCGCATCCATAGCTTCATCGGATGATGTGGTATTGTCAAACAGCGCAATCATCATCGTGGCATCTCCCCGAAAGAAGCCTTCCCGAAGGTCCTCCGGAATCATGGACACCGGAATGCTGATATCTGCCACAGAATCATACCAAAGTACTTGTTTTACATGCTCGACTTTGGAGATCTCTTCCTTTAGCGCCGCCACATCCTTCAATTCCATATCCTCCACCACTACCATGGAGAATGCGCCCATTCCAAATTCATCTACCATGATGTCCTGCCCTTCCACCGTCTCCAGGGAATCCGGCAGATAGCTGAGCACATCATAATTGATCTTAGTATTGGCAATGCCAATGAGGGAAGGGAACAGCAGCAAGATTCCCACGATCAGAATCAGCCACCTGTGTTTTGCTATCCATTTTCCAGCTTTGACCACAACACTTTCCTCCTGTAATTTTTTTCTTATACATTTTATGACTACTAGTCATTTTTTATAATATGTGTTATACTACAGAAATGACCAATAGTCAATAATTATTTTTGACTTTATAAAAATTTAACCGAATGTTTCAAATATTCCAATATTGACTTTCTCATCAAATGGGGAAATAATAAAAGAAGTGAGGAGGAATTTCCATGGGGAAAATCGAACTGAAGAAAAAACAAAAAAAAGACGCCTTATTTAACACCGCTTTTGACCTTTTTACCACCAAAGGCATCGCGAAAACTACGATTTCCGATATCGTGGAAAAAGCCGGTGTCGCCAAAGGCACCTTCTATTTGTATTTCAAAGATAAATATGACATAAAAAATAAGCTGATCTCCCATAAGGCCAGCTTATTATTCCAGGATGCCCATAAGGCGCTGCAGCAGACAAAGGTTTCAAACTTTGAAGAACAGATCATTTTCATCATTGATCATATCCTCAACGCTTTAAGCCAAAACCCTGCCCTGCTCCAATTCATCGCCAAAAACCTTTCCTGGGGCATCTTCCGGGAAGCCTTTGACAGCAAGGTCCCCCAAGAGGATTATGATTTTTACCAAGCCTTTTTAGGCATGTTAAAGACAGACTCCCTCACCTGCCAGGAACCGGAGCTAATGCTTTTTACCATCGTTGAATTGGTAGGTTCTACTTGCTATAACTGCATCCTTCACCAAAAACCGGTGGATCTTGAAACCTACAAACCACATCTTTATCATACGGTCCGGGATATTCTCCACAGCTATTTAACGCCTGCCTGATCCCTTCCCTATTTGGTCCCGGGACCAGGGGGCGTAATTCATTGCACTGTTACAGGGGCAGATCCCTTCTGTCAAACCATAGGATTCCAACTCCCATCAGCAAAAGCCCAGCCGCATATAATACTGCACAGGCTACCCAGGCTTTTCCGTCACCGGCGCTGAGGCCGTCCACTTGGAAAAGAGTCGCCGGCGTAGCATATTTCACCTTTTCGAACTTTTCTCCCACCTGGGAAATCATCTGTACCAAAACAGAATATACCACAATTCCCGTACCGACCGCAGAGGATCTTTTGGATTCGTTGCAGAAACAGGATGCACAGAAGCAGGCGCCTCCAAAGAACACAAGAAGCCCCAAAAGTCCCACATTCACCCGCAGAAAACCAGCCTGATCCATCTCCCCCGGAAACAGGATTTCTCCCACAATAAGAATCAAAACTGTACAATATACCACTAAAAGCAATAAGGAAAGAAGTAAAAACACACACTGGGTCAAAACGATTTTACGTCTTTTTTCCGGAACCGCTAACAGATATGCCATGGAACCATTGTCCACATATTTGGCCACCAGACGGTTGGATAAAATGATGATGTATACGCCGGGAAAAGCCACCAGAAGCATCCCATACAAATACCCTGTCACAAATTCCAAAAGAGTGGTTCCCACATTCGCCATGCCAAAGGCGGAAAAAAGCTGCGGCATACTGTCCGCCATCATCCGCAGGCTGTCCCCCAGCTTCGGGTCGAACATCATTGTGATCATCACGGAATACATACTAAGTACCCCTAAAAAGATCACCAGCAATATCCAGTTGGATTTGATTTCCTTTTTAAATAGTGCAGCATTCATCGGTCTGCCTCCTCTCCATAAAACTGCAGGAAAAATTCTTCCAGGCTCTGGGTGCGCACATCCAGGTCCTTCACAGTATAGTCTCCGGCCCTTTTCACAAACACATCCAAGTCCTTGCCCACCTCTGCCGTCACTGTTTTTTGACCCGGCTGGCAAACTGCCTTAGGAAAACCTGCGGCAAAGGCTTCCGCCATAGCTGCTTTCTCAAACGTCACTTCGATGATCTTCTTCCGGCCTTCTTTTAACCTATCCATCTCTTCCACAGCTACCAACCGCCCCTCGCGGATAATCGCCGCCCGGTCACAGGTTCTCTCAATTTCCTCGAACATATGGGAAGACATCAGAATTGTTTTCCCCTTTTTCTTCTCAGAAAGGACAAGCTCCACAAACCGGTTCTGCATCAGAGGATCCAAACCGCTGGTGGGTTCATCGAGCAACAGGATATCCGCCTTTTCATCCATAAAGGCACAGACAATTCCTATTTTCTGCTTCATCCCCTTTGACATTTTTTTCAGCTTTCCGGAAGGATTTAGCTCAAACATCTCCATCAATTCCTGTGCTCTTGCCATGTCCTTCATTTTCCTCATCCTGGCCACAAACCGAAGGAATTCCATTCCGTTCATAGAATCGATAAATGCGATCTCCCCCGGCAGGTATCCCAATGTCCTTTGGATCTGATCCGCTTCCAAAAAGCAGTCCATTCCCCCGATGGTCAGACTCCCGCTGTCCGGCCGGATAAACCCCATCAATTGCCGGATCGTCGTAGTCTTCCCTGCTCCATTTGGTCCCAAAAAGCCCAGCACTTCTCCCTTTTCCACCGAAAAGCTGACATCAAAGACGCCCCGGCCTTGGCCATAATCCTTTGTTATATGATTGATTTCAATCACACTCATCCTGTTTTCTCCTCCTTATATTCCTGTACCGATGACTCTCCTCTTGTAACAAATTCCACTTTCTCACGGACTCCCCGGCCTCCAAAAGCCGACGGCCCGGATGCTGTTTTTAAGACGGTGTATCCTTATCACAGGCAGCATTCCGATCAAGTGAACATGGCAAATATTTCTCTTTATATGTAACACGCCGCAGCATATCGATCCATTTCCGGTATTCATTCATCATTACTTCCATATCAATCATCTCATTTCGCATACGCTTCTGATGCATATATCCATCTGCCAGCCAGGTAAGCATATTAATTACCTCCTGCGGATCAACCTCGTCTCTAAATTTATCCATACGGACATCCTTAAAATAATAGCTGATCATTTTTCTGCTTTGATCCTTCATCGTCTGGTTTATATCTTCCGCCACATCCTGGTGTTCCGCATAAAACGCCCGGACAGAAAAATCCATCAAAAACGGATTTCTCTTTGTCATTCCTACCTTTTGCTCTCCCGCATACAGCAATAGCTCATAAAAATCCGTAATCTTTTTAAAATCTTCATTCATCAGATGCTGCTCTGTGCTCTTGATCAGATATGCCACCAGATAATTGTAAAGGCTCTTCTTATTTTTAAAATAGTAAAACAACAGTCCCTTGGAGATGCTGCTTTTAGCAGCAATCAGATCCGTGGATGCATTTTTATATTCGTTTTTTGCAAACACCTCCAAGGCTGCATTGATAATTCTCTGTTTCTTCTCCTCCGGCAATTGCTCAAACTTTTCCATAGGTCTCTCCTTTTGACTGATCGGGTTAGTCAAATCTTATTTTCATTCTACCGGATTGACTTATTTTTTCAACCCCTATTGCAGCATCTTTATATTTCCTTAATTTCTCACACTTTTTTTCACCTTATCATAAGATAAATGGAAATCATTAATCTCATTGTTCAGAAAGGATTTGTTCATGGAAAAATATCAAATGAACCGGCCCGGATGCCGCCAAAACCGTCAGGTCAGCATGCCCGCCCCGGCTCCAATGCCCTGTAAGGCTCCGGCTCCTATGCCCTGTAGACCTGACCGCTCTATGTTTGATCACGTGGACCATATGGTGCCTGCAATGGCTTATGTTCCTTATCAATCCTGGCAGCAGCCCTTTGAGTTGCGCTACGCATTAAGTGTAGGAACCATATTCCCAGACTTATGCAAACCATTCTGCGGAAGGAGGGTGACCAACCGATGCTGACATCAACCTGTAACTGCCCAACAGCACCATCCAGAGAAACTCTCTTACAATACATCGACGAAGTAAGCTTTGCTGTCTATGACGTCCATCTCTATCTGGATACCCATCCAAACGATGAAAACGCCATGGCCTTTTTCCAGACGAATATCGCCGCCCGCAGAGAAGCCATCGCCGAATATGCGAGGCTGTACGGTCCCTTAACCATTGACACTGCCGACGATACCCAAAGTTCCTCATGGGCATGGGTGGAACAGCCCTTCCCTTGGGAAGAGAAAGGAGCGTGCCGTTAACCTATGTGGAATTATGAAAAGAGATTACAATATCCCATTAATATCCAAACCCCTAACGCCAAACTTGCCCAGTTTATTATGAGTCAATATGGTGGACCCGATGGCGAAATCAGTGCTTCCATGCGCTACCTTTCCCAGCGTTTTACAATGCCGAACCGCATTGCAATGGGCGTATTAAACGACGTCGGGACAGAGGAACTCGCCCACTTAGAAATGGTATCTACCATCGTCCATCAGCTGACTCGTGACCTATCCATGGAAGAAATTGAAAAGAGCGGATTTGGCAACTACTATATTGATCATGCGGTTGCTATCTGGCCACAGGCTGCAGGAGGAATTCCTTTCAATGCCTGTGAATTCCAGTCAAAGGGCGATCCAATCACTGATCTCCATGAAGACTTGGCAGCAGATGGTGCAACTTTGTAAGAACAACATTGACTGTATAAGAGATGTTCCCGATAATCTGGCATACTAGCTGCCAGATTATGAGAACCTAGAAATTCCAATGTATTTCAATAGGTACTCCTTTTGTAACAGGGTCTTTTTTTCCAACTAATATATAGTCAATCAGCTTTTCAACGATTTCCCTGTTTAAGTGTTCAAGATTGGTGTATTGCTCGATTAACTGGCGTTTGTTATCACCAGCTTGTATTTTTCTTTCAATAACGTCAAGCTGTTTTTGCGTATCAATCACCAGTTTTTCTAGCCTTTCCTTTTGGGTTGAGAAGTCTTTGGATAAATCCAAATAGTCCTGCTCTGACAAGATACCCTTAACTTTATCTAAATACAACTCACGAATACCTTTGGTATATTCTGCAATCTTACTTTGATATGCAGCAATTTCCTCTTTCAGAGCCTTCTGTTTTCCTCTTACGTCACTGTTAAAGGTTACGCTTTGTTCCAATTCATCCTTATCCAGATATGCGGCAGACAGCTTATTGATTTCTGTAATCACCGCCTGTTCCAACTTAGGTACAGAGATAAAAGAACCAATACAAGCGTCTTTAGAAACGTGACGGCTGGAACATCCTAAATATCGTCTGCCATCAGACTGTTTATTAGAACGCATTACATAACCGCAGTTCATACAGCGGGCTTTTTTTGCGAATAATCCGATTGTACCTACTGTAAATGGTTTTGCCTTTTGAGCTATCAACGCCTGCACCTTATCCCATAATTCACGGTCAATGATCGGTTCGTGCGTACCCTCAACAATGTACCACTCACTTTTAGGACGTGGTTTATTTTGTTTCGTCTTGTAAGACACGCTCCCATATTTTCCCTGTACCATATTGCCAATATAAATTTCATTTACCAACATATCGGAAATAGCATAATATTTCCATAGGGTACTGTTCTTGCCTTTGGGTGTTCGCCAGCGTAAACCATGAAGCCGCTTGTATTCCGTTGGATTGGGAATACCTCGGTCATTCAGCATACGGGCAATGGCAGTTTTGCCATAGCCTTGTGAAAACAGTGTAAAAACTTCTCTGACAACCTGTGCAGCTTCTTCATCAATAATCAAGTGCCCCTTTATATCTGGGTCTTTTTTGTAACCATAGAGAGCAAATGCTCCAATGTGGTGTCCGTTTTTTCTTCGGTCTGTCAGCACGCTCTTGATATTCTCCGACATATCCTCTAAGTACCATTCGTTCACCAGACCGTTAATCTGTCTTGATTTCTTATTCCCTTTGTTTGCAGTATCCGCATTATCTACAATACTGATGAAACGGATACCCCAGATGGGAAATAGACCGTGAATATACTTTTCCACTAATTCAAGCTCTCTGGTAAATCTGGATTGAGTTTTACATAAGACAATATCAAATTTACGGTCTTTTGCGTCATTCAATAACTTGTTAAACTCTGGTCGTCGTCGGTCAGAACCAGTGTAATCATCATCACTGTAAATGTTGTAGACCTCCCACCCCTGTTCTAAAGAATATTGAAGCAGCATAGACTTTTGATTTTGAATACTGTTACTGTCGTCTGTTTCTGATTGTTTGTTTCTATCTTCTTCTGATAAGCGGCAATATATAGCAACCCTTGACTTATTCATCATGTTTTGTTCTCCTTTTCAGAGAAGACAAAACAAACTATCACTGCTTATGTTGTTATAACATTTTGCAGGATAGTTTGTCTATCATCTTGCAGGAGTAGGCTGCCCCTTACTTTTTTCAAATTGGTTTATCAGTTCTATCCATTTCAGAGTAAACACTTTTTTCAGAGCCACTGCATCAGTATTCTTAAAAACATTCCTGCAAACTACTTTTGCGTCATTTGCCATGAAACCACCTCACTACACTATATTTACAAAATATGCAAAAATGCTTGTACAATATGAAAGATTTTGTCTGCTAAATAAGAAGTAATCAGATGGCTTTGGAAAGCTCCACTGGACTCTCACCATTCCCACTCTGATGGGTGAACCGTGTGTGTCATACAGGTGTATCATTATTTTGATATACGGATCATGGCAACAACCTTTCCAACAGTCGCTTACGGATCACTGGCGTGGTCGCTCGCTCTTTTGTCCCTCCTTTCATGGGTCATGGCGTTCCAGTCCGTCGGCTCACCGTATATCAAACGTATCTGATTACTTTATTCAGTTTTCAAAGAACATTTATCGGGGAGTTGAAATGAGGTGGTAGGACACTCCCGAATACCATTTATTTCACTTTGACTTCAAAATCTAAAATTGCCTTAATCAATGCAGCTCTTATTCTGCTTTTCAGTTCCATAATTTCTTTGTAGACTTCATCATGTTTTCAATCCTCCTCGTACATATCTCTTATGAGCTTTCATGTGTGCAGCCTGTTTCTACAAACGGAAAATCGTTCCATTCCCACGACCTCTGCAATTTCAGCGTCGGTCATTTCAAGAAAGTAGGACATAAGCAGAATGTTACGTCGTCTTTCTGATAATTCTTTAATAGCTTCAAATAAGCGTTCATCATAGATACGGACTTCTGAGCCGAATACATCAAATGATGTAAACTCAAGGGAATACTCGTCCATGATACCCATATGGTTTAGTTCCATTTCGGACAGTTCACAGAATGGAGTTTCACGTCTTGCACGCCTGCCAAGCTCTCTGTCGTAGTTCTTTACAGTTCGGCCTATAACCTTACGAGCCAGACAGTCAAATTGAAGTCTGATTGCATTCTCGAAAGAAGATGGTTTCATAATCTCACCCCCTTTCCAGCTAAAGTTGCCAAAGCGAAAAGGCTTCTACCTCTTTTCGCACTAACACTCACCAGTGGGGGTAGGCTTTGATACCCAACTTCAAAAACTTTTTTAAAAAGTTTTTTGCAGCAAAAAAGCACAAGGACAATACAGGTGTATTGACTTTGTGCTTTCCAAATTGTTCCTGTTATATGATGTGAAAAACCATATACAAGGGTGTTATAGTCCGCTGAATTTAAATGAAATTTTTTTGACTGACAGCAGTAAATCAAAATCAATCAGCCGCAGACAACTGGATAAGAAGCTGGACACCTTGTCAGACGCCGATCTCGTTATTGTCGAGAGTGTTGCTGACGGTATCACAAAGGCTAAAAAGATGGAGGAAAAGTAATCCTCCATTTTTTTAGCTTCAAAAAATCATAGAGCAAAGAATAGATAAATAAAATAAGCCGACAATCTACAAGATACAAGACCTGTAAATTATCGGCTCTGCGTCTTAGCGTCTGGCTCTTTGATAATGGTTACTTTTTCTTTGTTTACATTAATTAGAAATTCCTGTTTGCATTTAGGACAAAACAATGGAAAATTCTTTAATTCCGTATCTAAACGTATTTTGATACGAGTTTTATTTTTACAGATAGGACATAATAGCCATTCTTGATTTATCATACACCCTCACTCCTAGATTATTGATTTATTTAAAATTTTCTTTTGCCAATGCCAATTCTTTATGTAAATGTAATGACATAATCATTGTTATAATCACTGAAAGTACATCTGCGATTGGTTGAACATAAAGTATACCGTTTATTCCCAAAACCATAGGAAGAATAAGAATAACTGGAACAAAGCAAATACCCTGTCTGCAAGCTCCTAAAATAAATCCCTCTTTCCCTTTTCCAAGTGCCAAATACAATGATGAATATACGGTATAGTATCCAAACAATATAAATGAAAAACCATTCATTCTCAAAGATTGTGTACCCACCTCAATCATTTTCATATCATTTTTTGTGAATTGTGAAATGATTTGTGGTGAGAAAACAGCTAACACTAATCCAAAAATCAAACAAAAAATTGTAGACCAAATGATAGATGTTTTGATTGCTTCATGTAGGCGGTCAAATTTTTTTGCTCCATAACTGTATCCAGCGATAGGTTGAAAACCTTTAATAAATCCAAATACCATAAGGCTACCCATAGAAACAATTCTTGTTACAGCTCCCATTCCAGCAATCACAGAATCACCATATGGACGAGCCTGTGTATTGATTAGTGAAATTGCAAGGCTGGTTAATAATTGAAAGATAAGCGTCGGAATACCAATTTTAAATATTTCTGAAATAATTGCTTTTGTAAATGTACAATTTTTGAGTTTAAAATTGAAAATACTCTTTTTTCTCAATACAAATGCCAGATATATTAAGGTTGATACCATTTGTGAAATTGCAGTTGCAATAGCAGCTCCAGCGACACCCATATCGAATGTATAAATGAAGATAGGATCTAATGCTATATTTAATACTGCACCCACCATTAAAGCACACATGGTAGTTTTTGCAGCCCCCTCACTGGTTACAATATTATTCATGGTTACATTGAATACATTGAAAATACATGAAATCACATAAATGCGGGCATATGTTATTGCATAAGGCATAATACTTTCGGTTGCCCCTAATAAAATCAGAATAGGACGAAGAAAGAGAATGGATAAAATAATCATGGCTGCTCCTACAGCAACGCTGCTATATAGAGCTGTGCTTGCTACTTTATCCGCTTGCGCTCTATCACCTTTCCCAAGTAATCTGGAAAGATAAGAAGCTGACCCATTTCCAAATAATAAGCCCAGACCTACCACCACTTGTCCAAGTGGAAATACAACGGAAATTGCTCCCATTTGACTTGTACCCAAACCACCAACAAAATATGCATCTACCAAATTATAGATAGCATTTACCATCATTCCCAACATAGTAGGAATGCCCATTGCCATAAGTGCTTTGGGAATAGGAGCATTTCCTAATAACTCCATCTTATTGTTTTGTTTGTTCATTTTTTGAGTTCTCCTTTCTCTTGACACGAGATATAAAATATATTACTATAAATTATAG